>JACPKR010000032.1 GCA_016186945.1 Deltaproteobacteria bacterium
AAAAATCGAAGGAGGACGTTTCTTTGCTTGTGGGATATTCACATAACAGGGAACCGTCGCTCCCCCAAGGGATTTCTTGGAGGAACCAGCTGCGCAGTTTCCTCCAAACCACCTCCTTGCCCCAAGTGGCTTACGCATTACGAAGGGCCGCGGAAATCCCTTTACAAAATAATTAGTATTGGCTATACGCCCTAAACAAGCGCTGGCTCTATACAGTGACTCACTTTTTTTGGGAGACAAACCATGTACACAAACTATTACAGCTTCGGAACTTGGCGTAACGGTTATTGGCGCAATTTTAGCTTTAACTTCACACACCTAGAGGTAACAGTAGAAAAACGAATCAGACAAGTGAGGAATCAAATATCATGGAACAACATACTAAAAAACAAGTCGCACAGGCGGACCTAAGATCACCCCTTGGGAAGGTCCGCAAACTTTCTTTTCTCTCCATTCTCATCAGCTTACTCAGTTTAAATCCCTTGAAAAGTGAATATGGTTACGCAGCCGAGGCAAAGAAAACGGTTGCGATTACACAAATTGTTGCCCATCCCTCGTTGAATATGGCTAAGGAAGGCATACTCTCAGCACTCAAGCAGAATGGGTTCGAGGTAGGGAAAAATTTGACTGTACTCAACGAGAGCGCACAGGGTGATATCGCTCAAGCATCAATGATTGCGAAAAAATTTGTGAGTCTCAAACCGGACGTCATCATCCCCATCTCAACACCTTCCGCTCAGACAGTGCTGAAAGCCGCGCAAGGAAGCAAGATCCCCGTTGTTTTTTCCTCCGTCTCCGATCCAGTCGCGGCTGGCCTTGTGAAGGATCTGCGGGAGCGGAACGGGGAAATTGTTGGTGTGACGGACACTCCGGCAATTTCTGAAGCGGTTGGGATGATGAAAACTTTGTTGCCCAATCTAAAAAAGTTGGGTCTGCTTTACAATGCTGCGGAGAGCAATTCAGTCAGAGCCATTCAATTGCTAAAAGAACACGTCGGCTCCAGCCTGACATTGACGGAAGCGACCGTTCCGTCGTCTATGATGCTTGCTGATGCCTTCCGGTCGTTGGTGAACAAGAAAGTTCAAGCGATCTTTATCCCTATGGACAATACTGTAAATTCAGCAATAACTCAGATCATCAAACTTGCTTTGGAAAACAGCATCCCACTTTTCTCTTGTGATCCCATCAACGTGGAGATGGGAGCTTTCGCCTGTTTCGGTTCCTCGCAGTTTTCAGTAGGAGAAAAAACAGGGGCACTTGTGGCGCGTATACTCAAGGGAGAGAAACTGGAAAATCTCCGAGTCGAAACTCCTGACCATGCAACAGTTTTCGTGAATCGAAGCACAGCAAAAAAGCTAGGAATTCAGATCCCCTCTCTCTTTAAAGGCGAAAAAATTCAGTATTACGACTAACAGACTCGCTTTTAATGTGACAAAAGCTTTTGGGAGGGATGATGAATTCTCTACAACTATTGGGGGCCTTGGAACTCGGCCTTATTTATGCACTCGTCGCCCTTGGCGTGTATATTACATTTCGCATTGTGGATTTCGCCGACCTTACCGTTGACGGAAGTTTTCCGCTTGGCGCTGCAGTAGCTGCAACCTTGCTCGTTAAGGGATATCATCCCGTGCTGGCAACACTTTGTGCGACCGCGGCCGGTTCTTTGGCAGGAAGCCTGACCGCCTATCTACATACGCAGTGGAACATTCTGGCCTTACTGTCTGGTATTCTCGTCATGATTTCCATGTACTCGATCAATTTGCGCATTATGGATAGGCCTAATATAACGCTTCTGAATGAGACGACGTTGTTCAACAATACGTCGGTAGTTTGGTTTCTCGCCTTGATTGTTTCCTTGGTGTTGATCGGTTTGACTCGGTTTTTCTCGTCGGAATTTGGACTCGCTATGCGGGGGGCGGGAGAAAATGCACAGGCAAGTGCTGCCTTCGGAATCTCAGTTGCGAAAATGAAACTTGTTGCTTTGGCGCTCAGCAATGCCCTCGTAGCACTTGCCGGTTCTCTTTTTGCCCAGTCACAGAGTTTTGCTGACATCTCGATGGGAAACGGCACCGTCATTGGAGGGCTTGCCGCTGTTATCGTCGGGGAAACTCTATTGAGACCTAAGCATATTGCCGGGCGCCTCCTGGTGTGCATCGTCGGCTCCATCGTTTATCGTTTGGCCGTCGTTTTTGCGCTTAACATTCCAGACATTGGCTTAAGAGCTTCCGATCTCAACCTGATAACGGCAAGTTTGGTGGCAGTGACCTTGTTGTTGGCAAAAAGGCGGAAGAAAGGTTTGTCATGATGCCTATGATCGAACTACAAAATGTTCATGTCGTTTTCAATCAAGGGACTCATTTAGAAAACCACGTCTTGAGGGGACTCGATCTTAAACTTGATGAGGGCGAATTCGTCACTGTGATCGGCAGCAATGGAGCAGGTAAGTCGACCTTGATGAACGTTCTGACTGGTGAGATACAAGTGAGTTCGGGAGATTTTTTTCTGGATGGGAACTCACTCATCGAACTGGCGCCAGAACAAAGATCAAAAAAGATCGCGCGGATTTTTCAAAATCCTCTTCTTGGAACATTCGCTAACCTAACTATCGAAGAAAACCTATCACTTGCGTTACGACGAGGCTGTCGACGTGGTCGTCGCCTGGCTCTTGATAAGAAGCGGCGTGGGGAATTCAAGCAAGCCCTTGCCAAGCTCGATATCGGCTTGGAAAACCGACTCCAGGACAGGGTTGCTTTGCTCTCTGGTGGCCAGCGCCAAGCCCTGAGCTTGATTATGGCAACGATGCAAGAGGCAAAACTCCTGTTACTAGACGAGCCAACTGCTGCTTTGGATCCCAAGATGGCAAAAACAGTGCTCAGTCTGACAAAACGTATCGTAGAAGAAAAACATCTGACGACACTCATGATTACACACAGCATGTCGCAAGCTTTGGAATACGGGAACAGAACTCTTCTGCTGCATCAGGGAAGAATTGAGAAGGACATTATGGGCACCGAACGTAGGCGACTCGCAGTTGAAGACATGCTGAGCTACTTTGTTTAGATCGCCTCAATTTTCCTATCAAAAAACCGAAGAGACCGACATGGAGGATTGACTCCGATGAGCATAGGACGAATTTGTATAACGCTCACGATCCCTTTGTTGGCATTGCTGGCGCGCTTCCCATCCTGCGCTAGGGATTTCCGAACCGGCGATGCTATTGCTGCCGGTGTTTCCCAGCCAACCCTATCGCGCCTTGCCGCTGTAGGAACAATCACCCGCCTTGAGTATGGCCTCTATTCGCACCCCGCTGTTGACCTTGATCTTTCCGAGTTGGACTTTGCAATCGCTTGCACCTGACTCGGGGAGCAATCCATTATAGGAGGTCTCACGGCTTTGTTCCGACACGGATTGCCCCCACAGGTGCCCGATCGTACCTGGGTGATGGTTCCCCCCTCTGTTCGGTCAACCCGGAAGCTCTACCGCATCCTGCGCACCGCGAACGATCCCACCGTTGGCGTTGAAGACCACCGGACTTATCGAATAGCTGGGATCGAACGGAGCGTTGTCGAAGCCTTGCAGTATGCGACTAAGATCGGTCTGCAAACGGCAATCTCAGCAACGCGAAGAGCAATCGCTGAGGGCTTAACGACAGAGAAGAAGCAAGAAGCTCTACGCTATGGCGAAAAAACTCGATGCGGAGAACGCTTGGCTTATTGCCAAACTCTAAACTCCTCCTCCAATTGGCGCCACTATTGCCGGTCTCCTTTGATTTCTGACAATTAGCAAAGCGGCTATGCCACCCAGAATCAACGCAGACGAAGAAGTGCTTACAATCGTAAAAACTTTTTCCTTGTTCGTGAGAGAGGAGTTGGAAATGAACGGTGTCAAATTAGAAGGGTGATTGGGAACATCTAAATTTCCCACATAATACCAACGCATTATGGAAGAAGCACCTTGGAAAAGAGTTAAGCCGCCAAAGACACCAGCGGGCACCAAAAGGATTCTTGGAAGAGTAAAGCCTTCCGCAAGGCCTGCCGCTGCTTCCGCAGCAGGGAGGCCATAAACGATTGCAGCACCCCCTGCGGTTGGCCCTGCCAAGAATGCAAGCAATCCCACCCACCAAGAATTCGATGCCCAGTTTTTGGCATTCGTTGTTGATGCTGCAATTTTCGCGACAGCAGAGGTGCAGGGTTGGTTAGTGCAAGTTGTTTTCTTCTCCAACTCATCTTTCAGGTGTCCCAATTGACTTTCAGCATCCGCAGACTCTAGTGAGTTCGACAATCCGACGAAGGTTAACCCCAACACCGCGCCTCCCCAGCAAACGACAAACACTTTCGCAGATCGCCCCCCCCCTTGTGCGGATGCGGAAGCATTATAAAGACTTAAACCCATGGTAAGTAGGAAAATCGATAGTATCCGCTTGATTTTCATCTGCTAATCCTTCTTGATAATTGACGAAATATTTTTCGCTCAGGATTTGTAACGGAAAAAAATATCACTGTCACCATCGGTTTCAAAGGCTTCGTTGATTGTCAGGGAAGTCATTGCTCGAAATGCCACGAAGATAGAGCCAAGGGACCAGTTCTTCAACACTCTTGGTTCTCTTGAGGATGTTCTCAAGTCTTTAGAAGATTTAGAAGAAAGGAACCTTTCATGAATAAGCAAATCTACTTAGCCAACATCCCCCTCCGGACCTCCTCTCCCTGGAGAAGGCGAAAAAAACTCCGGTTAGTCGTGATTGGCTTGGGGCACTTGTTGGCAGATTTGGCGAAGGAGTTGGAGGCGTCGAGATAGAGAGTATCCAGCAGCTAGGGGTTGAATGAGTTTTACCGAAATTGTATAATAATGGTAAATCTCATTCACTTAGCGATAAGAGTCTATGACTAAAGGACAAAAACAAACAAAACCAGTCACAGAGATCCTTAAAGGTCTTGGCATCTTCAGAACAGGCGATGCTATTGCCGCCGGAGTTTCTCAGCCAACCCTATCGCGTCTTGCCGCTTCTGGAACAATCACCCGCCTTGAGTATGGCCTCTATTCGCACCCCGCTGCTGACCTTGATCTTTCTGAGTTGGACTTTGCGATCGCTTGCGCACGACTGGGGGCGCAATCTGTTATCGGTGGCCTCACGGCTTTGTTCCGACATGGGTTGATCACACAAGTACCCGACCGCATCTGGGTGATGGTTCCCCCCTCTGTTCGGTCAACTCGCAAGCTGTACCGTATCCTGCGCACAGCGAACGATCCAAATGTTGGTATAGAGGATCACAAGACCTATCGCATTACCGGAATCGAACGGAGCGTGATCGAAGCCTTGCAGTACGCAACCAAGATCGGTCTGCAAACGGCAATCTCAGCAACGCGAAGAGCAATCGCTGAGGGCTTAACGACAGAGAAGAAGCTCTACGCTATGGCGAAAAAACTCGATGCGGAGAACGCATTTACCAAACACTGGGAGGCGATCGTAGCCGAATGACCACCAACAAGGCCCTTACTCAATCCATTACAGCTAAACTTTCCCAGCTCGCCCGAACTCAGGATAAACCCTACGACCAGCTGCTCACCATTTTTCTGCTTGAGCGCGCAGTCGCTCGCCTAGTCGCCGACTCCACTCTTGCTCGTTGCCTAATCTTCAAAGGCGGCTATGTCAGCGTTCGGGTCTACGACTCTCCCCGGTTCACCACAGACATCGATGCAGTGCTCCATGGGCTCGATCAGACTAGCGCAGTGGAAAAAATCCGCGAACAAATGGCGTTGCCTTTCGGCGATGGTGCTTGGTTCCGTTACGAGAAAGAACAGAACCTTGTTACTCAGAGCGAATACGGTGGCTGGCGTCTTGTCTTTCGCGGTGGTCTAGGCGACCCACCAGAGAAACTCCATCGCGCTCAGATCATTGACATCGACATCGGGACAGGTGATCCCGTTGCGCCTGCTCCACGTTTGGTTGAAACTGAATCGCTAGTCGGAAGCAGTAGCCTCTCGTGGCAGGTGTATCCGATAGAAACGATTCTTGCTGAGAAGCTGCATACGCTTGTTGCCAGGGGTTCTGCCAACTCACGCGCTCGTGATGTGTACGATATCGGCCTGCTCTTACCACGCGCTGATTCTGAGACTTTGCGAACAGCACTGCAAGCTACCTTCACTTATCGGGGCGATCTCTTACCGAAGGTGATCGCTGATGTTTTGCGGTCTATGGATACGGCCCTTCTTGAGAAAGGATGGCACAGTGCTACTAGCCATATTTCAGGGGTCGGAAGATTCAATGCGATTTGGCATGAGTTGGTTGTGAATCTTAGGCACAAGGGATTCTAGCGAGCGGAAGGCCAATGTTTTGGCAGGAGGCGATTTTTTGATCGAGTCTTCTCCCTTCAAGAAAGAGACCAGATCGCGAACTCTATCCGAGCGACTACCCATTTGCTTGGCAATTTTCCCTGCGAGAATCTCTCCAACTGTATCCTCGAGGCTTTCAAACTCCGAAAGGGATCTTTGTAAGTGGGGACAATTGAGTGGGTCGACACCCACGCTCTGACTAAACCAGGCTTCTATACCTTCAAGCGCTTTCTCTGTGCGCAAAGTGACCTTAATGTGCACCATACACTCTTCGCCTTTCATGATTCCATACTTCCTTAACCCACTAACCATTTAAGGATTTATGACATGAACGATCATCTTTATCGATCAGAAAACTGGCAGTTAAGGTTCCGACAGTACTTGAGCGTGGCCATCATCAAGGCTGGGTCAAAATCAAAATTGGCGCGAGAAATTGGAGTTGATTACAGCACGATTCTCTCTTGGTTCCGTGGTGCAATTCCGCAAGACAAAAATATTCGCAAAATTGAGCGATACGCTGCCAGATGGCAGCGTGGAACGTAATGAATATGTGGCACGCAATCCCAAGCGCAATGATCGGAATCTTGGCTCATTTAGGATCAATCTTAATACTGGCAAGTGGGCGGATTTTGCTATTGAGCATCGAGGTGGAGACCTCATCTCGCTCTATGCCTACTTAAACGGTCTAAGCCAGATCGAGGCAGCCGTAGCTCTAGATAATTTGCTGGATGAGGGATACTAACCATGAAAAATAACAAAGCCCCCGAGCAATGGGAGCCCCTGCTAGATGCACCGTTAATTGTAGCGCCTACACATGGATATCTACATAAAAAATACGGGCCTCCTGTTCTGATACACCCTTACCATTTCATTGAGGGGCGCCAAATGAACTATGTTCGCTGTCGATATAAAGCCCCGGATAAACTGGTGGAAAGGAATACCTCCCCTGGACCTATGGCCGACGATTTGGCCGAGAAGATTGGCATTGTAAAGGCCCGCTTGAGCCAACTCCTCTCTACGGTCTTAACAGACTTGCGGTTCGACCTAACGACCCTGTCCTGGCTATAGAAGGAGAAAACCGCAATCGGTGCCGGGGAGTTATTTCCAGATTTCATCCCGATTACCTCTGGCGGAGCCACTTCTGCAAAAAAAGCAGACTGGTCCCCTCTAACAGACCGCGATGTTACCGTGTGGCATGATCATGACGAGCCTGGATTCAAATACCGCGACTCAGTGGTAAAGGCACTTCTATCGATCGCTAGATCAATCAAAATTGTTTCAATACCTTCCGAGTTTCCCGAAAAATGGGACCTTGCCGACGATCCTCCTGCTGGCTGGAATACTTTGGAGTTGAGAAAGTTACTGCAAAACGCGACGCCTCCTGACCTCCAACATCAGAAGAAACAAGAAGAGGAACAATTGGTGGCAGCAGTGGCCCAACGCCAACATCGGTATTGTGACAGGACAGGTATCCAATCTTGTCGTAATCGACATTGACCCACGACATAAGGGAGAGACGTCTTGGAAACAATTCACCCGTACTCTTGTGCTCAAAACGACTTTGGAAGTGAAAACCGGCGGAGGTGGTACCCATCTTTACTACAAAATGCCACAGACTCACATTACGAATAGAACAAATCTCCTACCGGGTGTGGATGTACGAGCCAGCGGCGGATATATCGTTGCCCCAGGGTCCCTTCACCAATCAGGCCTATTTTACGAATGGGCCAATGATGTTGAAATTGCCGAGTTACCAGAGGCTTTCCCAAAACTAAATCATACCAATCGATTCGTAAAAATCGCGAGGATTACGAGGAAGATATGTATCTGAGTTTGGGTTACAGAAGGGAAATTCTCACGGTTGCGTGTATGATCATGACGTGGGCAAGTAAAAGAAGGCCTGCAGTGATCCCGGAAAATCCTTTTGAGACTTTTGTTCTTCCCCAAACTCCAGAGCATCTCTATGACTACTGGACTATGGAAAATGAAGACAAGTTTCTTGACTGGCTCGAAGCCGGTGCCTACTACGAGAAACCAACAACCAGGTACCATCATGTGGGTAAGAAAGTTACTCCGATTAAGTTGCAGCTTCGTAACCACGAAGAGCTTCGGGACATAGTTTTGGTTGCACTAAGAACAGGCATGCGACTAGGAGAGATTGGAGGTCTACGCAACGCTGACGTGGATTTGGCACGAGGTTTTATTATGGTTCGCGGTACTTATTGCTCAAAGGAAGGTAAACGCAAGAATACTACCAAAAGCAAGAAGTCCCGTAGGATCGAAATTAACCAAGATGTTCGGGAAATTCTCAAAAAGCGTCAGTATAAGCCCCAAATGGAGCCTTTGTTCAACATCCATACGAACAGCATAAAGTTCTTTTCTAGGACATGTAGACTTGCAGGTGTGAAGGAAATTCACTTCCATAGCCTTAGGCACACATGTCTGACGAACTTAGCTAATGGCTATGGAATGGGAAAGCCCCTTCCGCTGCCAAAGGTACAACAGATTGCTGGGCATTCCGATATTAAAACGACAATGCGCTATGTTCATGGAGATATTATTAATGAAACAGCTTCGCTTCAGTGGTCGAGGGAAGATCGTCGGAAACTTAAATTGGACGAAGATTCTTCAGACACAAAAAAAGGGATCAGACCCGTCGGTTCCGGCAAGAACACTGGTGACGTTTCTGAACCACTCCGCTCCCCCAAATCACGCTAATAATTTTAAGGAGAACTGAAAAATTCGGGGAGGAATTTCACCTCCCCGAATTTTTTTTCACTTTTAGTGAGGTCCAAACCCCAATTCGGGGAGGAATTTAGGGGATCAGACCTCAAAGCGTGATGGAAGGCACTGGAAGGACCGATGTAAAACTACATCATGCCGCCCATGCCGCCCATGCCACCCATGCCACCCATGCCAGCTCCAGCACCTGGCGCAGCAGCAGAACCCTTCTCTTCAGGCTTTTCGGCCACCATAGCTTCCGTTGTAAGAAGGAGGCTGGCGACTGAAGCTGCGTTGCGAAGAGCAGTCTTAGTAACTTTCGTTGGGTCGATGACACCGGCTCCGAAGAGGTCTTCGTATTGCTCGGTCAAAGCGTTGAAGCCAAAACCGTCTTTTCCAGCACGGACTTTGTCGACAACGACTGCAGGTTCCACACCAGCGTTCAAGGCAATTTGACGAACAGGCTCTTCAATCGCACGTCGAACGATAGCAATTCCGAAGTTTTCCGCTTCGCTTTTGCCTTTCAACTTATTCAACACATGTTGAACACGAATGAATGCTGTTCCCCCCCCACAAACGATGCCAGCTTCGACAGCAGCACGTGTTGAGTGGAGTGCGTCTTCAACGCGAGCTTTCTTCTCTTTCATTTCCGTTTCAGTCGCAGCACCAACTTTAATCACAGCAACACCACCAGTTAACTTAGCAAGGCGCTCTTGAAGTTTCTCACGATCGTAGTCTGATGTTGTTTCGTCGATCTCACGTCGGATAGCTTTCACGCGACCTTCGATTTCAGCCTTTTTGCCTTTGCCATCTACAATCGTCGTGTTGTCTTTGGTCACTGTAATGCGCTTGGCTTGTCCCAAGTCTCCCAGGGTCAAGTTATCAAGTTTATGACCAAGTTCCTCAGCTACAACATGACCACCTGTCAGAACAGCAAGGTCTTCCAACATTGCTTTGCGACGATCGCCGAAGCCAGGAGCTTTGGCAGCACAACATTTCAGAGTGCCACGAAGACGATTCACAACCAAAGTTGCTAATGCCTCGCCGTCAATGTCTTCTGCAACGATGATGAAAGGACGATTGGTCTGTGCAATTTTCTCAAGGATAGGAAGAAGATCTTTCATATTGGAAATCTTCTTGTCGTGAAGAAGTACATAAGCATCTTCCAACACGGTTTCCATACGCTCAGAATCCGTTACAAAGTAAGGAGAAAGATACCCGCGGTCAAACTGCATACCTTCCACAACTTCCAGTACCGTATCCATTCCCTTCGCTTCGTCAACTGTGATCACACCATCGCGGCCAACCTTGTCCATTGCGTCAGCAATGATTTCCCCAACCTCAGAATCGTTGTTGGCAGAAATGGCACCGACCTGCGCAACTTCCTGACGGTTCTTTGTAGGACGGGAAATCTTGCCAAGAGCCTCAACCACCTCTTTCACAGCAAGGTCAATTCCTCGCTTGAGTTCCATTGGGTTATGGCCAGCTGAAACCAGCTTGGCGCCCTCGCGATAAATTGCCTGAGCAAGGACTGTCGCAGTCGTAGTACCGTCACCGGCGATGTCGGAAGTCTTGGAAGCTACTTCCTTCACCATCTGAGCACCCATGTTCTCGAACTTGTCTTCAAGCTCGATTTCCTTCGCAACACTCACGCCGTCCTTGGTGATCGTGGGTGAGCCGAAAGAACGCTCGATCACAACATTACGCCCTTTGGGGCCAAGTGTAACCTTCACAGCGTCCGCTAAGGTGTTGATCCCCTTTAGGATTTTACGGCGGGAATCTTCTCCGAAATTAATAATCTTAGCCATCTTTATATATCCTTTCTTAATGCTCTGAATTGTCGCTGATTTTAACGTTCAATGATGCCGAGAAGGTCATCTTCTTTCATAACCAGATGCTCGGTACCGTCGATTTTAATCTCGCTGCCCGCATAACGGCTGAATAAAACATTGTCGCCAATCTTGACGTCCGGCCTTAAGAGAGCTCCGTCGTCCATACGCTTCCCCGCTCCTACAGCCATGACTAAACCTTCCATGGGTTTCTCTTTGGCGTTATCAGGGATAATAATGCCTCCGACTGTTTTTTCATCTGACTCAATTCGCTTGACCAGAATTCGGTCATGCAACGGCCTAAATTTCATCTTGAACTCCTTAAAAAATACAAAAATAGTGTTGCCAAAGGAATCTCGGCTAACGAATGACTTCATACCGCAAGATATCCTGCAAAGGAAAACATAGGGTGAAAGAAAAAGTTGTCAAGGGAACGGAAAAAAATTTTTTCCGCGTTTCAGAAGGAAAGAATAGCGCGACGTTCCCAGGGAAGACTTTCGCGGCTGGAATAAACTGGTTCCTGGAAGACTTTCACAACCTCCCTCAGGAAAAAACTCGGAGCTCTGATAACAGAATTTTCCCCAATCTCAATCTCAATCATTTCCTGATCTTTCCGTTCGGGTACGAAGACAAGAGACATTTCCCCTAATCCCGGGGGCGCACGGTGGACGATATAAAAGCTGTTCACGTCCTTCCACCTCAATGCGTAGCTTTTTGTCCTTGTCCGCACAAGGATTCCGTCGACCCCAATGGTCACATCCCGGATGGATCTGAAATAAGCTACGAAAATCACCACCCACGGAACTCCCACCAACAACAAAAACAGCAGAAAAGAGATCAAGGGTGTGGTCAGGATAATGTATTTTCTGGCAAGGTTGGAGACAGAAAGAAAAATCGCACACCCTATAAGCCCCAAGAATGAGGCATTAATAACGTTCCGAGGATGTGCCAAAAAGCGCCTCGCTCCGGAAGGTAATAAATCGGTAAAATACTCACGCTCCCTTTCTTCAATAAATGACTTGTGGAAAAAGAGCATGGCAGCCTCATCCTCGGGATCCACCTCAATGATCTTCCGCCACGTGCTGGCTTCGTCCTCAAACCTCCCCTGGCAGGAGTACAAAAACGCCTTTAATTTCAAAGCTTCCAAATTTCGAGGGCCCAATTCAAGGATCCCGTCCAAACTTGTCTGGGCCTCCTCAAATTCGCCTCGATCGATCAAGGACCTTATGTCTTCAACGCGTTTAACCATCGCTCTACTGATCGGAAAAGAGAGAGGAAGATTGAGCTGGCGGAGGTAATGCGTAAGCCACTTGGGGCAAATAGGGAGAGGGGGGGTTGGGGGGGCGATGGAAGCGTCGCCTCCCCCGGATTTCTTGGAGGAACCAGCTGCGCAGTTTCCTCCAAACCACCTCCTTGCCCCACGTGGCTTACCCATTACCTGGCGGAGTTAAAAAAAAAGGCACCGCCGAGGTCAGAAAACCTTCGGCGGCTTCGGGGAGTTCAAGCCGGTGGGGAGCTTAACGCTGAAAGCGGTAGTGAAGGTATTGATCGGACTCAATCAAGGATCGGACGTAAAAAATAACCTCACTGCCCGCACCTTTGTGTTCCACATGCAAAAGCAATGTGAAAGGGTCAGCGTGGAGGATGCCGTCCAGCATGTCAGAAACCTTACGTTTGCAGTTGAGAAAGTTCTGACGTGCCAAAGTCTCAGCTTTTTCTGCTTCTGTCATTTCCTCATCGTCTTTCAACGTTACAGTCGGGAACGCCTTGCAGAAAGCCTGCGTTTTCATCTTTGACGGGAATAGCAGCTTCATGACTTCCTCCCGGGAGCCTTTCTTTAACTCCTGATAGGAGAACGCGGAGACCGAAGCTTCCTGGCCTCCCTGGCTCACCCAATCTCCTTTCACTCGCTTGTAGGACGCTTCTTCTTTTCCGATGACGGCCTCGTCAACATTCATGACATCTGCGGCCGCGTCGGTCTTCACGACACTATCCCACCGATCTTTTAAATCCTGGAGGTCTCGGGGACTTGCTTGCGCCTGTAAAGCGCAGAAGGCGAGGAGAGAGACCATTGAGATTCCTGTCATTCCGATTTTGTGTTGCATTGCAGTACTCCTTAAAATGAGATGATTAAACACAAAATCATCATGCGAAACTTAGGCTCGACGAGCCAATGACATTTGAGGGATCTTCAGACAAGTATTACGTAAGCCACTTGGGGCAAGGAGGTGGTTTGGAGGAAACTGCGCAGCTGGTTCCTCCAAGAAAAATCTATGGGGGAGCGACGGTTCCCTCTCCCCCCCAAACCCCCCTCTCCCTATTTGCCCCAAGTGGCTTACGCATTACTCAGACAAGAAAATATTCTTTGATTTTCTTGACGACGGATTCCACCGTAAAACCGAATTCCCTTTCAAGATCACCGGCAGGTGCTGAAGCTCCAAAGTGGTCGATGCCCACCATAAGTCCTTCTTTTCCGACAAAGCGTTCCCAGCCCAGTGTTGCTCCTGCTTCCAAAGATACTCGTTTCCAAGATTCAAAGTGCAAAACCTTGCGTTGGTACTCAGCGCTTTGCTCGAAGAAAAGTTCCCAACAGGGGACTGACACGACTCGTACCTTGAATTCCGACGAAACCTGCTCTGCCACCCGCAAGGCAAGATCCACTTCGCTACCTGTCGCGAAAAGGATGAGGTCGCAATGATCGTCTTCACCCTTCACGATATATGCACCTTTCGTAGCTTCTTCGATATTCCGTCGCTCTAAGGGCAGGTAGGGCACTTTCTGTCTTGTCAGGCAGATACAAGAGGGAGCTTGAAGTGAAAGTGCATGGCGGAACAGAATTTCCGTCTCGAACGGATCAGCAGGCCGCATGACATACAAGTCGGGAATCGCACGCAGGCTCATCAAATGTTCGATCGGCTGGTGCGTCGGACCATCTTCTCCCAGGTAAAACGAATCATGCGTGAATTCATGAATGACCCGCACCTTCTGAATGGCCCCGAGACGAATCGCAGGGCGTGCGTAGTCTGAAAACACAAGAAAGGTTGCCGCGAAGGGGATCAAACCATCATGAAGCGCAATCCCATTGCTGATGGCAGCCATCGGAAATTCACGGACACCGAAGACGAGGTTGCGTCCCATACGATTCTGTGCGCTAAAGTCTCCCACCTTCTCCTTAAACCACTCTGTCATATTGGACGGCTCTAAGTCTGCACTTCCTCCGATAAGTTTCGGAAGCACACCGCACCAGCTTTCAAGAAGCTTTCCAAACGCATTGCGCGTCGCCATAGGTTTTGCCATGTCCCACGCAACGGGAGGAAGTTTTGCGATATCTTCTTCCCCAAAGTAACGGTCCCAGCTTTCGGCAAAGGAGCGATCGCTGCGTTTCTGAGCTAAGTGACTTGTCCATTTCTTGACTTCGGAACGTCGGGTTGTGAAATTTCTTTGAAAATGACGCTTCGCCTCTTCTGGCCAATAGAACACCTGGTCTGCAGGAAGCCCCAACTTTTCTTTCGTCTTCTTTAATTCGTCCTTGGGCAAAGGCGCTCCATGCGTTTCATGCTGCCCTTCCATCGTCGCGACTCCATGAGCCATTGTGGTTCGACCGATTATGATTGTGGGCCTCTCCTGTTCAGATCGAGCAGCCTCGATCGCCTTACGTATTGCCGCATGATCGTGGCCGTCGATGGACAGGACGTTCCACCCAAAGCCTTCGAAAACTTTTTCTTCCTTGTCGGATGTTGTGCGAGATATGGAACCGGAAATTTGCTGCGCATTACGATCGTAGTACCAGACAAGATGGGAAAGCCTCAGGTGCCCCGCTAACGACGCTGAGGCCAAAGTCGGCCCCTCCTGCATACAACCATCGCCCATGATCACCCATGTTTTATGGGAGAAGAATTCCTTACCGAGCACCGCACGCAAATGAGTCCCGGCCAGGGCAAAGCCGACGGACATCGCACAGCCCTGACCTAGTGGACCTGTCGTGCATTCCACGCCCGGGGTGAGTACATTTTCCGGATGGCCTGGTGTTTGGGAATGGAGCTGGCGAAAACGTTTCAGTTCCTCCATACGCAAGTGCCCCATAGCGTGAAGGAGGGCATATTGCAGCATAGACTCATGCCCAGCACTGAGGATGAAACGATCTCGGCCCAACCATTTTACATTGTCGGGATCAAAGCGGAGGTATTCTGTGAATAAGATGTAGGCGAAATCTATGCTGGAGAGTGCGCCCCCAGGATGGCCTGACTGTGCTTTGTCTACGCCATCGAGGATAATGCCTTTGAGGATATTGATGGTTTCTTGGTCCTTCATTCTTGCTCCGTCAAATTCTCCGGGAAACATTACCTTGCGAAGCCGCTTGTGGCAAGGAGGTGGTTGGGAGGAAACTGCGCAGCTGGTTCCTCCCAGAAATCCGGGGGAGGCGACGCTTCCCTCGCCCCCCCAAACCCCCCTCTCCCTTTTTTGCTGCTCAAGGGGCTAAGCGAAGGAAGGTTTCGTAACGCTTGTTGAGTTTTTTCTTGAGGACTGCGGTTTTGCTTTCGCCGACAAGTCTGGCTCCTTGGGTGCTAGCTGCATGAGCGATGAGGGCACTCAATAGAATCAGGGAGCCAAAGGTCCCCGCAGTCGAGATCGCCCCACGGATATTCAACGTGCGGGCTTCCGGAACTTGGCCTCCAAATTTCGTTCGGATGTCTTCTACAGAAGCTCGCTTTGCCATCTCAGCATCGTAGACTCGCTGTTCTTCGGTAAACCTT
Organism: Deltaproteobacteria bacterium; assembly: GCA_016186945.1. GTDB lineage: Bacteria > Bdellovibrionota_B > Oligoflexia > Oligoflexales > Bog-1112 > BOG-1112. The sequence continues at coordinate 15,635 of JACPKR010000032.1, forward strand.
GCCGTGTTATCTTGAATTGTCTGCTGCCTTTGCAGCACATCGGCGTCGTACTCTTGTCTTCTTAACTGTAAGCCTTGCTGGGCAGTAACAATCTCTCGTCCTAAGCGTTCCAGTTCCGCTGCGGCCTGTCTCCTCGTTTCCTCCGGCAGTTGAAGGTGCGCATCTCGAAGAGTCGTGGCCTGGGCGCCCTCTGCTTGCATGCCGAGAATTTCGAAAGCTTCATAGGCTTTTCCCAGCTCATCGAGTTGCGGCTGCAATCGGGATATTTCGTCTGCGGTTTTCCTCATAGTCCCATAAATCTCTCCTCGTTTCTCGTTTCTTTGCGCCGTTTCTTCTTGTGTCTCGCCACGGGGAACAAACCAGTACGATAAGTGCCATTTTGGCGACTCCAAACGTACAGCTTCTGTCTCAAGCCGAAATTTCTCTTCTTTGAGTCGGTTAATAGCATTCATTCGCGTTGTATATTCGGTATGCATGTGTTCGAACGTCCACTCCATCGGTTCTTTATGTTGTAACGTTGGGGCTGCTTGAAGAAACTGTCTCAAGGCTGTTGTAGCTGCCTGCTTGTATTGAGCTTCCAACCGGGGCAGGTTCTCCGGGCGCTGTATAAGTTGCCGCTCTCCTTGGATCCGTTGGACTGCTGCTTCCGCTTGTTCGATAGGCTGCCTGGATACCTCGGGGGGGGCGGGTTGGAGAACTGGTTCCACTGACTGCGTAGGGAGTTCCGCTATAGTCTTATGGTACTTCGCTACCTGTGCTGCCTCCATGAAGCTTTTCACTGATACCCCGGCGAGGACGAGTGCTGCGATGCCGAGGACTCCGAAGGCGAGAATCGTTGTAGCTCCGATGTTTTGCTTATCGTTTTGCTCGCCCTCTTCGCCAACGGTTTTAGCTACTTCTTTAGCTTCTCCTCTTTGCATAGCCTTGATGCAGACGATCTTACCCATTCCCACCTGGTTAGCGACGACGGTGTCGGTAGCTTCGTCTCCCTCTTCAGGATTCTCCTGATAGTCTCTAAGGTCTTGCAGGACGCCGTCGCAGAGTTTGACGATTTGTTTCTGTCTTTCATAGTCTTCGACGAGTTGTTTTTCTCTTTCTGGGTCATTGTTTTCTTTTTGCAGGTAGGGGGCGCTTTCTTTCCAGGGGCCACAGTTGAAAAGTGGGTCTAGCGCGTGTTCTTCTTCGACGCAGGCCTGAACCGAGACTTGGATTTCACCTGACGGCGGGACGGGGTAGTCGAGCCAGTCCAGGTAACTTATGTCCGGACTGTTTTTCTTGGGTTGGCAAGATTGAGGCTCGCCAAGAGTGCAGATGTAAAACTGAACGTACTCTGCTCTTTCGTTTATTTCCACGGCTATACGAAGGGCTGCATGACCTTCGATATTTGTTTCTGAGAGTTTAATCTTTTGAATTTTCAATTGGCTGGCATCAACAGCAGATATTTCGGGAAGTACCTGGTCAGTAGCTGCATCGACTGTCTTGGTTGTACTGCCCCTGTGCCTGGCATCCTTTCTTTGAATCGGTAGGCAGGATGTGAGGAGAATGAATAAGGCAATACCGTACGGTTTCATGGATGCTCCTTTGTAGTGTTTGTTTTACTTTATCAGGTAGGGCAATAGCAAGGAAGGGAGTTTGAGGGAAAACTTCGCAGATGGTTTCCCTCAAGGTAATTCTTGGAGGAACCAGCTGCGCAGTTTCCTCCAAACCACCTCCTTGCTCCAAGTGGCTGCTTGTGGCCCGCTTGCCCCAAGCGGGTATGTTATTATGAACTGAAGGTCAACAGGAACAAAAATGCTGAGCTTTATCCCCCCTCTAAGCAGCCTTTCTCTCATGGTTCTTGGAACCAGCTTTTTCATGACATTTATTACCGTTCATTTGAAGCAGCAGATTGCTACTGACTTTGAAATCGGGGTGATCCACGCATCGTACTACGCTGGTATATTGGTCAGCTCGTTTTCTGTCACTCGCATGATCCAGACTGTGGGGCACATTCGAGTGATTGCTGCTTTTTGTGGAGTTACGGTAACGGCTACTCTGTTACAGTCTTACCATTATGACGTCATTCTTTGGTCAATATGTCGTTTTTTCGCAGGGTATAGTTTGGGGGCGTTTTATATTGGGACACAAAGTTGGATTACCGCAGCGACTGAGAACCACAACCGCGGCTTTGGTTTGGCTGTCTATACGCTTGTCATTTATTTGGCACAAGCCTTGAGTCAGGAGCTGCTGTTTATCCTGCCTGACGAATCACATGCGCCGTTTATTTTAAGTGCGCTCATCGTGGGGCTTGCGGGTGTTCCCGCGTTGTTGATTCCCAGGAATGCTCCCTCTGCTTCTTTTGCAACGCCAGGCAAGTTTCGACATTTCTTGAGAATTGAACCGTTTGGAACGAGCACGGCACTTGTTTCTGGGCTGGTATTGTCGGCGATTTACAGTTTCGGACCTGCCTATGCTTTCGTCAGCGGGGTCAGTGCTCCTCGTTTTATGGGAAGCTTGATCATCGGGGGTGCTGTTCTACAGTGGCCGATAGGAAAGTTGTCTGACAAGGTGCGCCGTCGTAAAGTTCTCTACGGGGTCATTTTGTTTTCACTGTTACCAGTCTTGTACCTGTTATTTGCGCCTTTAGCACATTGGTCGCTGTACCTTGCTGCTTTTTTTGCAGGAGGATTTATCGTCAGTTTATATCCGATCGGTGTTTCCATGGTCTATGACTATGTGAAACGGGATGACATTGTACCCTCCACCAGCGCTTTACTTTTTGCATACGGGATAGGTTCAGTTGTGGGGCCGGTGATAACCTCGCACTTTACGGAACGGTCGGTAAACTTGCTGTTTTTATATTTGGCACTTTCATTACTCCTTCTCTTTGGCATTGGGCTGATAACCAGGGAACCAAAGTACTTTATCAATGAAAAGCCGGTAGATTTTATACCCGTCCCCCGTTCCCCCGTCGCGGTCGAGTTAGAATCACGTGTTTTTGAAGAAAAATTATGATACGAAGATAGAGTCTGTAAACTAACGGGGAACATTGACATGTCGCGATCATTTGTGTTTTGTACTTTTCTTTTCTCAATGCAAGCATGCACCCACCTATGGGCAGAAACGACAGAAAACCGTGGACGGGTTCTCAATTGGGAGCTTCGTGCGGATCAGATAACGGAAAGCTGCAAGGCTGCGCAGACCCATTTGACGGGGCAGGCAAACTCTCTTCTTGCAGGAGAAACGCCCTCAGTTTCTGTGACGCTCCTTGGGATGGACCGCGCTCTTACGGAATTTTCAAACGAGATAAGTCCTCTCGATTTTTACCGCCATGTTCTGAAAGATGCCAAACTTCAGGAAGCGGCCAAGCAGTGTTACGAGGAAAGTGAGAAACTTATCCTAGACATTTTCTCACGTCAGGACTTTTATGATGGGTTGAAGGCAATCAAGAATGAAAAAATGGTCAAAGATCTCGTGCAAGAACGCTTGTTGGAGAAGTTTCTCTACCAGCTGGAAGCAAACGGGATGGGTCTCAAGCTAGAAAAAAGACAAACGCTTTTGGCGTTGAAAGAAGAACTGATACAGATCACGTCAAGCTTCGAGCAGGTCCTCAATAACTGGGAGGATAAACTCCATTTTTCCAAGTCAGAGTTGGAAGGTTTGCCAACAAGTGTTTTAGAGGGATTGGAAAAATCAGATCAGCCCGGCAAAGACTTCGTTGTGACCTTGCAGTACCCACATTATTTCCCCGTAATGAAGTATGTAAAAAATCCCAAAGTTCGTGAAGAGGTTTACCGACACTTCAACCTGAAAGGCGGGGTTGAAAATAGGGACCGACTGAAACAGGCGGTAAGCATCCGACTTCAAATCGCCAACTTGCTAGGCTACAAGAACTTTGCTGAATTTAGCCTCAAGCAAAAGATGGTAAGGGACCCTGAGACAGTCCTCAGCTTCTTGGATGAACTGAAGGGTAAGCTGAAAAGCAGAACGAAAAAAGAACTGGCAAAACTTGGAACCTATAAGAAGAAGGAACACGGCAAATCCGTCGAAGGCCAGAAACTAGACCCCTGGGATATAGCCTACTACGACAACCAGCTTGTGGAAACTGAGTACAAGGTGAACGAGGAGGAAATCAAAACTTACTTCCCTGTCGAGGAAAGCATCGAGCGCATGCTCGACATTTACCAGACACTCATGGGTGTTGATTTTGTGGATGCAAAGGATGAGAAGACCTGGCACCCCGACGTCCGCTCGTTTCAAGTCGTCGATCGTGAAACAAAGAAGATTGTGGCAAAATTCCACATGGACCTTTTCCCCAGGGAAGGGAAATACGGTCACGCTGCTGCTTTCACCCTTATCTCTGGTTATAAGAAGGAAGACGGCAACTACGAAATGCCAATATCGTCGATCGTTGCTAATTTCAACAAGCCTACCGCTGAGCAGCCCGCGCTTCTTACTCATGATCAGCTTGAGACGCTCTATCACGAGTTTGGCCACATCATGCATCAAGTTCTTACAACCGCACCCTATGGTTCCCTCTCTGGGACCAGCGTGAAGCGTGATTTTGTGGAAGCCCCTTCGCAAATGCTGGAAAATTGGGTATGGGAAAATGAAATTTTGGGAAAAATCAGCTCCCACTATAAAACCGGTAAGCCGATGCCCTCAGATTTGATGGATCGTCTCATCAAAACCAGATATGTGAATAGGGGCATTTTCTACTCAAAGCAGATTTTCTATGGGTCGATTGATATGGCCTATCATACCTTGAAGGACACTGACAAACTTGACACCACGAAATTATATAGGGACCTCTACGAGCAAATCAATTTCACTAAGCTTCCGAAAGATATTTACCCAGAGGCGTCCTTCGGTCACATAATGGGGGGATACGAGGCAGGTTATTACGGTTACCTGTGGTCAGAAGTTTACGCCCAAGACATGTTCACACGGTTCGCAAAGGAAGGACTTTTAAACCCGCAGACCGGCAAGGACTATCGCAGAATTATTGTTGAGCTGGGAGATACGAAGGACCCTATGGACCTCATCGTGAGTTTTCTGGGTAGAAAACCGAACAACGAAGCGTTTCTCAGGCAGTTAGGTCAGTGGAAAAAGATTGGATACAAAGCAGGGAAGGGTTCGTAATCCTGGAACTCTATGTTCAACCAGCGGCCAAACGAACGGAGTGGGCTGGTGAACATGGAGGACGTTTACGTGTTCGTGTCGCCAGCCCCCCTGTCGATGGTGCTGCGAATGAGGCACTGATCGCGTTTGTGGCAAAGACCTTCGGGATCAAAAAGCGGGAGGTGACGATTCGCAAAGGCGAGTCGGCTCGACAAAAGACTCTCGCGTTGGCATCTGTGACTATCGAAGAAGCATGGGAGTGCCTTCCACACCTTAAATAGGTATGGATACAGCTTCCCTCTTCAAGATCTGACTGATAGGACCCATGGAAACAGTGATATTTGAGGCTGCTGTCAAATGGAGGAAGCGTTTGACATGCCTTTCCAGCTCATGACTGCTGACGACAATGGTGATTTGAATCCCATGTTCCGAAAGTTGCAGCACCCCGCTTCGTAACGCTGTTAATCCCGTGATGTCGAGCATGGCAACGTCCGTCAAGTCGAGGATGAGCACTTCCAGATCTTTCGACACTTGCCCCAGGGACGACATAGCTTTGTGTGCGGCTCCGAAAAACATCGGCCCGCTGACGTGATAAATCTGGTAACGCGGGGGGAGTGTTGGGTAACTTCGCTTGCCACCTTTTTCGAGAGCAATCCCACCGGAAGTTAAACTAACCATTCTTTTCATGAAGAGAAGTGTTGCAAGGCCAAAACCTGTCAGCACCCCGGCTGTCATATCAATGAATATGGTTAGAAGGAAACAACAAAGAAAGACCAACTTGTCGTCTGCGGAACCAAGCTGCAATATGCTTTTGACGTGCTTAATCTCAGACATGTTGTAAGCCACGATCATGAGTAAGGCAGCAAGGGAAGCCATGGGGACTAAGGAAATGAACGGTGCCATATACAGCATGGCTAATAGTATAAATAGCCCATGGACGACCGTGGATAAGGGACTCTTCGCCCCGAAGCGAATATTCGTTGCCGTACGAGCGATGGCCCCTGTTGCAGGAATTCCCCCGGCAAAGGGACAAAGCATGTTGCCAATTCCCTGCGCTAGAAGTTCAGCATTCGGTTCATGTCTGGTTCGTGTCATCCCGTCTGCCACGACCGCAGAGAGAAGCGATTCAATGGCCCCCAAAAGCGCGATCGTCAAGGCGGCGGGGAAAATATGAGTGATCAAATCCATCGACACAAATTGTCCCCCAGGAAAAAGCCAGTCCAAGCGGAGCAAAGGAGGGCCTGAGGGAATCCCTGCGATCAGGGTGTCGCCAACCTGAGTGGAAAACCGATTGGCAATCGTGGCGACCTGTAAGTTTGGATTCCACCACTTCAGCCCTTCCACCAGAAGGGTTGCCAACGTCAGCCCAATGATCGGCCCGGGCGTCTTCTTTAAGTAGCGGTTGCACAGAAAAATAACCACGAGCGTGAAGAAACCCACCAGAAATTCAGCTACGTTCAACAGTGGCGAATATTCCGCCAGTCGAATAACTCGCTCCCAATAATAGTGAGGCATTGAAGGAATCGGCAGTCCCATGAAGTCTTTGATTTGTAGAGTGAAAATAACAACTGCAATTCCTGCGGTAAACCCCGTCACAACCGGGTGAGGGAGGAACTCGATCACCTTTCCGAGGCGGAAAATACTGAAGAGAATGAGCAGGAACCCCGACAAAAACCCCGCCAAAAACAAGCCTTCGATCCCAAAGCGTTGGACAATGGGCACAAGGATGACAACAAAAGCCGCAGTAGGCCCGGTCACCTGAAATTTCGAACCACCAAGCAGCGCACAAATAATCCCCCCGATGATGCATGTATAAAGTCCATGCTGCGGCGGTAAGTTGATCGCCACCGAAAGGGCCATGCCGAGCGGGATCGCTACTAGCCCAACAATAAGGCCAGATTTCAAATCGTGGAGGAAATGACTCGTCCCATACCCTTTACGCAGACTCTCACGAAGCGCCCAAAACACCAGACCACTCGTTTTTTTCATGGAAATTCCCGGGTAAGTTTTTCTACTCAAAAGGAAGTCAAACTTTTCATATCATACTCGCTGTATTTTTCTCTCCCCAAGGGTATTTTGGACGGCGAGGTTTAATTCCTTGCCACTAGTGTCTGGCGTGATAGATTGCCGGAAGAAATTTTCAAGTCATCTGCGGAGAAAGTCATGCTTAGGTCATTGGTTATTTTCATTCTTTTTGTTTGTCCTGTTCAGGGTTTGGCGGTTCACGAACCCTGTAACACATGGGAAGATTGGCGAGCGTTACTAATTGTTGGTGACTACGAGTTTGGAAGAGAAGCTGCAAGGCGTTTTTTGGACTCTCTTCCCGATCAACAACGGAGATGTGTCATTGAGTCAACGAGAGCAGCGTACGCCAGAGGCGCGGAGTCTGAGGAGACCGCGGAGGCTGATGAGGGTATTGCGGGACCTGTTGCTACGGAGGAGTTGAGGGAACAAATGCTCAAAGAGGGCTTTAAAGAAAAGACGTACAAGAGTCCTCAGGGAAGGATTTGCTCCTATTTCATGAAACTTGGGTTAAGACAATGGGTTTGCCCTTGCGGGAATAGCTATGACAGAGTGAACTCTTTTGAGTATCATATTCTTCGCCACTTGGATGAGCGTCCCTATCGGTGTCAATGGTGTGAAGATGCCTTTTTTCAGGATTGTGACCGCAGGCGACATGAAAAACGCCAGCATCCATGACCTATTTGTCTTCGAGCAGGGCCTGTTCATATGAGAAAAGGTTAAGAGAATTTCCGTCATTGCGAGCGAATGCGAAGCAATCCAGGCTGAAATTTTCCCACCTTGTAAGCGGCAGACAACCTGGATGCTTCGTCGGGCTTCGCCCTTCTCGCAATGACGTTGTTTTTTCTCATTCCATTCTCGCATGAACATACCCTGGTCTTCGAGGCCTCGCTTATCGTGGTCCGGCAGAATCTATCTTGCTTGTGAGCATCGTTTGGGCCTCTGATAGCAATGTTCCTAGGCTCTTGCATCGTCCTATGAGCGTATTGACGGGGACACGAAAGTGTTGAGCCGTTCTCGTTAAGTTGCCACATGTCTCCAGAAGTCCGGACGCGATGACGACAGCTTCAAACTCCCGAAGAAAATTACGCAGACCTTGCTGCTCAATTCGGTAACGAAAAGGGCTTCCCAGGAAGTGTTCCAGAAACCAGAAGTCTAATCCAGCGGCCTCGCCTCGCACGGCCAGAACATCGGTTTTGTCGATATAGGAGCGCCCGTGTTCTCTTGCACGCCATAAGCTTTGCATGACACAGTCTGCCAGTTCGGAAAATTCACCTGGCCAGCGCACAGTTAGAAACACCTCCATTGCTTCGGATGTGCAGGTAAAGTGGCCCCGTTTCCATAGGAGTGTTGATATGATCAGCCGAATATCCTCAGGCCGATGCTCAAGCGGGGGGATAGATAGATGTTTCTGAAAGACTCCCAAATTTTCTCCAAGAGAGCGAAATGAACGTGTGGTGGCCAGCACCCGGACATCGGATGCATTGGCAATGAGTTGGGGAAATCGGACCCTGACTTTCTCGGGCAGTTTTTCCAGATTCCTTATCAGCAGTCCACAGCCCTTAGCGCGACGGAGGTGAGCGATCAGTTCTTTCTCACTGTTCAGGTACTCACCGTAAAGCCCGAAGATGGGAAGCCTAGAGCCGGTCATCTTCTTCCATGCTTGGATGGCAAGCGTTGCTTTACCACACCCTTGAGGACCGCTCACCACAAGGTGTCGCGGCAAATACAGACTTGGTTCCCATGTCAGCCTTCGTAGATGTCTACGGATCCCCTCATTGCAGGTCAAAAACTCTGCGCGAAGATCGAAAAAACGAGGGTGTAAGTGATTTATTCCTCTTGCAGCTCCTTTTTCCATCCCTGCAAACTCCTTCCGAGGCCGCAAGGACTACGCTGAACCTGAAGCTGCGTGATTTGTTGAGCTTTGTCAAGGACTTACAGGCACCTCCCACTTGGGGCAAGGAGGTGGTTTGGAGGAAACTGCGCAGCTGGTTCCTCCAAGAAATCCCTTGGGGGAGCGACCCTTCGCTTTGCTCAGGGCAGGCTTTTCCCTCGCCCCCCCAAACCCCCCTCTCACTTTTTGCCCCAAGTGGCTTACGCATTACCCTTCACCTAAATCCTTCGGGACAAAGCTCAAATGCAAAGCTTTTGCCTGATCGAAGGCTTCCTTGAGAGAGGCGGGGTAGAGCGTTGGACAGAAACCGTCGCCTCCACCTGCGTAGTAGCTTTGCATGCACGATAAGCCTGCTTGTCTATGCAAGCCAATCTGTTTGTAGATGCGATAAGAGTTGAAATCATCCAAGAAGGGTAATGCCAATACCAAACCCAAACCCAATGCAACAACCGTTTTTTGTATAGATCCGAACTTGATTTCCTTAACAAAGCCCCACAATAGAACCCAAAACGGCAGCATGAAAATGAAACCTATCTCACCGTACCGAGAAGATTTCAAACCCAAGCTTGCACGAGCCAACGAGATGGCCCCCAAACAGGCCGTGATTCCCAAAAGTAAGACCAAGCTTGCCACCCACTGCCTTTGCAATTCAGGTCTTCGCAAAATGCTCAGGAAGCGATGGAGAGTAAGGGGGATGGCCATGAGAAAGATGATGGCGCCTGGCAGCACATTTTGCTCGGTGTACCCAAATCCAAGAGCTAAGGTGTTGAAGAAGTGTTCCCAAAAAGGCCACATCCAAGGCCATACGAAAGCAGGATGCCCGGGGTTTTTTTGAAATCCTTTGAACCACAAAAGGGAAGCCGCAAAAATGCTCAGCGCAGTTAATGTAAAAAAAAGAAACTCCCTTACATTCCTCCTTGATTGCAGAGCCATAAGCACGGAAGCTCCGCCAACAGCCCAACTGCAAATGACTCCGGAGCTAAAACTATAGGCACTCAACACGGCAAAAGCTGGGGATAACCACCGCCACTTGTCTGTTCGCAGCAGAAACACAGTGCTTAAAACGAAGAATAAGAGAAACAGGTGAAACTGACTCTGGAAACCCCAGAAATGATTTTCATGAGGGATTGTCGAAGCAAAGAGACAAAGAATGATTCCGCAAGGCGCTCCCGTGAAGCGTTGCAGGGACAAGACACTCGTGCTTGCCAACAGTACGTAAAGGACGTAGTTCAAAGCAATTTGCAGGGAAACATTCCAATCAAAGAATTTGAACATCATCCAAGTAATAAGTTTGGTCAAAGGAATCCGATGTTCATTGTGAAGTGCAAACAACCAGTCCAAACTTAGGGGAGATTGAAAAATTGTCGAGCGCAAGGGTTCCCATTCATCCCCAGCCGGCACATTCACACTGAAGGTGACGATATTAACAAACTGAATGGCCATGAGAAGCCAAGCAATACCGTAGAGACTTCGATTAACTAACGAACTGTGCATGTTGTTGCTGACTTTCGAATTGCCCCTGCTTGGACCTTTCCAGGCTCTCCTTACATTTACAGGGGCTGCTTAAACTTTTGCTGACTGTTTCCTGTAGCTTACTTGCGAGGTAAGAACGGAAGAACTTGTTGTTCAAATCTAAGGTCCAAAATCTATGGCGAATGCCTTTCGCTCCATATGTATCCAAACGAGGATTGTTATAGCTATCTCTTGCAAGCTGGGTTTTGTACTGATCTTGCAGATAGAAGCGCTCGAATTCCTCGATGGAAGCCTTTCCTCTGCTTTTCGATTCATAATGCTTCAAAACAGCGAAGGGCGTGTAAAGGTTCGTCAATCCTCTTTGTCTCAGGCGCATACAAAATTCAACATCGCCATACACATTCGGGAGAAAGACCTCATCAAGCCCGTTCAGCTTCTCAAATTTTTCCCTCGATACCATGAGGCAAGCAGCCGTCACGGCTTCTACATCTCTTACAGTATTGAGCATGTCGCAATGGATGCGGCTGTCAGCTTTCTGGAAGACGCCCTCATGGTCTGCAATATTCTCTATGGAAAGCGCGATGCCCGCATGCTGAATACTCAAATCGTCGGGGTAAAGAAGCTTGCCCCCTACAGCACCCACTTCGTCGAACTGCGCTAACTGCAACATTTCCTCAATCCAATCGGGAGTGATGACCTCGGTATCGTTATTGAGAAAGAGAAGATAATCACCTCTTGCACGTTTGGCTGCTGCATTGATTTGTCGGCAAAAATTGAAGGGAAAGCTATCCTTCACCAGCTGAAACTGTTCCTTATACAGAGAACGAAGCGTGTCATAGTATCCAAGGCACTCTGGTGATTCAGAACCGTTGTCGGATATGATGATTTCAAAATTTTTATATGTTGAAGTCTTCCAGATCGAATCAAGACAGGTTTTTAATGTCTGGACGTATTCTTTGCTGGGAATGAGAATACTGACTCTAGGCAGAAGTTTGGGCAATTCATAGCGGATACGGTAGTGAAAGGTTTTGGGATCATAACTAACTGTAGCGAGACGTCCTTTTCTTTCCAAGTGCTGTTTGACTGCCTTTTCTCCAGCAATGGCGGCGTAAGGCTTTGCAGAAATCGAACTGGCGGTACTCTGAGGGTGAGCGCGCCATTGGTAAAGGCAGAAAGGGATGTGAATCACATTCGCTGATGATGCCTCGACAGCCCTTAACATGAAATCATGGTCTTGTGAACCTTCCAAACCCTCGCGAAATCCACCAATCTCATTTGCCAGCGTTGTGCGGTAAATCGAGAGGTGGGTTGTGTAGTTTACGCTTAAATGAAAGAAGGGTGACCAGTTGGGTTTATAAAACGGCATACCAATTCGTTCACCGTCTTCTCGAATCACTCGCTCATCACTGTAAAACACATCGGCTTGCGGATACACATTATGGTAACGGACAAACTCGGCTAATGCGTTGGGATACAGTCTGTCATCGTGATCCAGAAGGGCGATAAACTGACCTTTCGCCATGCCGAGGCAAGAATTAAGAGTTCGTGAGATATGCTGGTTTGTTGAATGAGAAGAAAATTTTATCTTATTTGGAAACCGTTTTGCAAATGCTTCGACGACTTCAGCTATCCATGGCATACCTGAAGAATCATCGACTATGCAAAGTTCCCAATTTCCGTAGATCTGGGCGCAAGCACTTTCCAGGCATTCTTCCAGGTGATGTCGTTGGGGGCGAAACACAGGAATCAAAATACTCACCAACGGCTTCCGAGGCCAATTGCCAACATATCCGGCGAGTGTCTGATAATAGGAATTTGCAAAACGGTTAGTTTCCCTTTCATTCACCGAGCGAATATAGGGCAGTACTCCGTAGAATTGCGTCGTATACTTATGTGCATGTTCGAGAAACTTAATGATGAGATAGACGCTCTTTCGTAAAAGCCGACCTAGAAACTCTGTTTCCATAACACGAATTAACGTACGTTTGCTACTCAGCTTGATTTTGTGCAAGATCTGTTTTCTCCGCATTATTCTTCATAAGTGTAAATGTGTTATCCAGAACGTCTCTATGGCGAAATTCAATTGAGCGAATGTAATGAGCAAGGGAAATCAAATCTCGATCTTCATTTATCCCAAGTCGTGAATTTACGAACTTTATGTCTCCGAAATTCTTAATAAGAATGGAACGAGAAATCGACTGATCATGAACTCCCACATAAATTTTGTAAACACCTGCGCTAAGTTGCGGAACCCCATCGGGAAAATCAAATGACGCCATGACAAGAATGGGTCTGTCAGAAAATTCCTTGACGGGAAAGGGAGTTTTTAACTGCACGTTATTGCATCCCCCTATGCGCCGACCATCTTCTGAATGAATGCCGATGCCAATGCTCACTTCACCTTCAAACAGGTGTGCATCCTGAACTTTCAAAGTCACTTCAATCTTAAATCCGCTCGCTACATCCAGAACGGAGCTTGTGGCACCATGTTGAAGGAGGAGAAACTGGCTCTCAACGCAAGGTTTAGGCGCTTGACTTCCTTTGCTCTCCTCAGCTTTTAACTTCCTGACCCGGAGTATTTCAGCTCGCTCTTCTTCAGGAAGTGAGTTGAGGTGCCTTTCGTCCATGATACGCGCATGGACATGCAAACCTTCTGCCACAGGACCGTCATATTGGATCTGTCCCTTTGACAACACAATAGCTCGCTCGCAGAAACTGCGCACAGCGTTCTCGTCGTGCGACACCAGGAGAATGGTAGTCCCCAACTCCTGCAAAGCGTGAACCCGTGCAAGGCATTTTCTGCTGAAGTTAGAATCTCCAACGGCAAGAACCTCATCGACGAGCAAAACGTCAGGGTGTATAGCAGTTGCGCAAGCAAAACCCAGTCGAGCGTACATTCCGCTACTGTAGTTTTTCAATGGCAACTCTATGAAATCCTTTAGCTCGGAAAATTCAATGATCTGATCGAGGCAACGATCAATTTCAGCCTTATCCAAGCCCATGAGCGTGCATGAAAGATAGATGTTCTCAATCCCACTCAGCTCTCCATCGAAGCCTGCCCCCAATTCGATCAAGGGAGCGACCCGCCCCTTAAGTTCTACACTTGCACCGTCTGCTATGATGATCCCTGCAATAGCTTTCAAAAGTGTCGACTTACCGCACCCGTTATGACCAAGTAGGGCTACTGCCTCACCTTTCCGAACATCGAAAGAGATATCTTTGAGCGCCTCGACAATTTGCACGGAGTTATCTCGACGATATTTCTGCAAAATCCATTCTTTAAAAGAAGTGTAGGCATACTTTGACACTCGATATCGAACGGAAAGATTCTTGATTTGAATTGAAAAAGGTTTTTTATCCATGCCTAACCAACGATGGTCTCTTTTAAAGTTTAAATGCGATCATTGCTCGTTTCTTTTGAAACACTGTCAAACCTAACGCCAGGCTTATTACAGCCAGCACACTGATGCTGATCAAAAAATGGTAATGAAAAGCATCAAAACGAAAGATCGTCTGTCGGAACATCTCGACGAACTGTGTGAAAGGGTTGAGACCAATGATCATCCGAATAGATTCGGGAATCATAGGATGCTGGCGATCATAAATGATCGGGGTGGCGTAGAATGCCAGCTGTATCAAAGGCTCCAGAACATGAGCGACATCCCTGAAGAAAACATTCATGGTGGAAAGTACCAGTGAAAGGCCTGCCAAAAACAAAGCATAAAGAAATAAAACGACCGGTAGAAAAACCACAGTCCACGGGATCATCACACCCTTAAAAAGCACAAATATTGTGTAGGGGATGAGGGCTAGAACCAAATTAGTTAAGGCAGACCCCAAGGGGACCAGAGCAAAAACCCAAATGGGTGTTTTTACTTTCATAAGGAGACCAGCATTATTGACAAACGATGAGGTGCCCCCCGTTAAAGAATGCGCCGTCATATTCCAAAACAAAATCCCCGAAAGAACAAAAATGTCGTAATTTTCGATCCCTCTGATAAGGCGACTGAAGACAAGAGAAATGATAATCATGAAAAAAAGAGGGTTGAGCATGCTCCAAAGGTAACCAAGGACCGAGCCTCTGTACTTAAGCTTCAGTTCTCTATGAACGAGCAATTTGAGGAGTAGCCATGGTTTTTTTTCAAGTCTCATTTGTTTCACCCGCCTTCAGAGTCCTTTAAAGCAGAACTCATGCCGCAAAGTTCGCTCATGACGGGCCACAAGGCGTCTTCCCAGGGAAGGAGCCTGACACCGAAATGCTCCTCCAGGCGATCACAGCACAGACGAGAATTCAAGGGTCGGCGTGCTGGTGTTGGGTATTGAGCGGTGGCAATAGGTTCGACGCGTTCTACCATGAGTTCAATTCCCAGTTCTTTGCAGTTTCTGAAAATCTTGTTTGCAAAATCTGCCCAACTTGTTTCCCCGCCACAGGCAGCGTGATAAACCCCGGAATGGAGTTGGGAGAAAGCTTCGCGATCCGAAAGATAAACTGACACAACGGAATTGATAGCTTTGTTAAGCTCAGCAACCGAGGTCGGCGCACCTATCTGGTCCGACACGACGCGAAGTTCCCTCTTTGTTTTTCCCAAGCGTATCATAGTTTTTACGAAGTTGCCTCCCACCGGGCTGAAAACCCAGGAGGTGCGAAGGATCACATAACGTCCTCCGACGGTTTCGACTTTTCTCTCACCGAGACGTTTGCTCACGCCATACTGGTTGAGCGGTTGTGGACTCTCGGTTTCTTTGCGTGGGGTTTCACCCGAGCCGTCAAACACATAGTCTGTAGAGATATGAATGAGAAGGGCGTTCAGGACTGCCGCTTCTTCCGCAAGAACACTCGGAACTTCCGCATTCAATTCGTGACATAATTCCCTCTGCTCCTCGGCTGCATCAACAGCGGTAAAAGCTGCACAGTTGATGATGATTTCAGGCTTGATCTTTTGGATGAGTGATCGCAAGGAGCTTTTGTCCGTCAGGTCCAGTTGAAAGACAGGGGCACCTTCCACCTTCCAATCTTTTTCAATACATGTGCCAAACAGTTCAGCTTTTCCGACCCACGAGCGAAATACTTCCTGCCCCAACTGACCGCTTATTCCGGTTACGAAAATACGAGGGTTTAGAGAAGGCTTGGTCATCCTTGGACTCCGTTGTTTTTCCTTAGCTTCCCACTTGATAAGCAGGCAATAACTGTGTCGACAATTCCTTCAGAGTTTTTCCTCGACGGTCTTTTTCTGCAAGTTGCGGATCAGAAATGGGCCATTCAATCCCCAATTCAGGGTCGCACCAAAGGAGGCTGTGTTCAAATTCCGGTCGGTAGTAGTCGGTGCATTTGTATGTAAAAAGGGCGGTTTCGCTTGTCACGCAAAAGCCATGAGCAAAGCCTGGGGGAACATACAATTGCCGTTTGTTATCTCCCGAAAGAATCACCGCCACGCTTTTACCAAAAGTCGGCGAGCCTCTTCTGATGTCGACTGTAACGTCATGAACTTCACCCTGCAGGACACAGATGAATTTCCCCTGCCCGTGCGGTTCCTGAAAATGTAGTCCGCGCAAGACCCCTCGTCGGGAAAAAGAAAGGTTGTCCTGAACAAAATTTGTGGTAAATCCAGCCTCTCGGTAACGCTTCTCGTTCCAGGTTTCGAGAAAAAAACCGCGATTGTCGCCAAATATTTTTGGTTCGAATACCAGGAGTTCTGGCAATTCGAGTGTATAGCTTTTCACCGATTGGCTCCATGTGTGAACTTATAGGATACCCGTTTCTTGGGTAATGCGTAAGCCACTTGGGGCAAGGAGGTGGTTTGGAGGAAACTGCGCAGCTGGTTCCTCCAAGAAATCCGGGGGAGGCGACGCTTCACTCGCCCCCCCAAACCCCCCTCTCCCTATTTGCCCCAAGTAGCTTACGCATTACGTTTCTTGGCTCTCTAAAAAGCAGGGTCCTGTTGTTAGCAAATCCTGCAGGTACTGCCCGTACTCGCTTTTAGATAAAGGATGCGCAAGTTCGAGCAATTGTTCGTTTGAAATATACCCTAAGCGCCAGGAGATTTCTTCGGGGCAGCCGATTTTCAACCCTTGCCGTTTTTCGACAGCATGGATGAAGTTGGTGGCATGGATCATGGATTCATGCGTTCCCGTGTCAAGCCAGGCGGAACCGCGCCCCAGTAGCTCAACGGTCAGCTTTTCCCGCCGGAGATACTCGTTATTCACAGCCGTGATTTCAAGCTCTCCACGCGCGGACGGTTTGACTTCTTTTGCGATCTCAACCACATCATTGTCGTAAAAATAAAGTCCCACCACAGCATAGTTGGACTTAGCTTTTCTCGGCTTCTCCTCGATCGACAGAACCTTGCCGGTCTTGTCGAACTCAACGACCCCATACCGCTCGGGGTCACTGACATAATATCCGAAAATCGTAGCTCCCTTACGCTGAGAGGTTCTCTTAAGTGACTTTTGCAGGCCATGTGAATAGAAAATGTTATCCCCCAGGATGAGGCAGACCGCATCATTTCCGATAAATGTTTCGCCAATTATCATCGCCTGAGCAAGCCCTTCCGGTCTTGGCTGAACGGCATAGGAAAACTGGACACCCCATTTCTGGCCGTCCCCGAGCAGGCGTTGATAGAGGGCTAGATCGTCGGGTGTGCTGATAATCAAGATTTCCCTGATACCTGCCAGCATGAGAACAGACAAGGGGTAATAGATCATGGGCTTGTCCCCGATGGGAAGCATTTGCTTGCTCACGCCGAGCGTAAGCGGATAGAGGCGCGTTCCAGATCCTCCCGCCAACACTATGCCTTTACGGTTCACCGGACTTCCCTTCCCTGTGGATTCCCAATCGTTCGCGGCGGTATGATCCGTCCTGAACTCGTTGGCACCACCTATCTTGTTGTTCGACATACCAGGCGACTGTTTTGAAAATACCTGACTCGAAATTCTCCTGTGGACTCCAACCCAGCTCATATTGCAGCCGAGTTGCATCAATGGCATAGCGCCTGTCATGCCCCGGTCTGTCTTGCACAAACTCGATCAGTTTTCTTCTAGGACCGATTCTCTCATCGGGAACCAGCTTGTCAAGCACTTCGCAGATGCTGGTCACGACTTCCAAATTCGTCTTTTCGTTATTTCCGCCGACATTGTAGGTACGCCCTGATTGTCCTTTTTCAAAAACAGTCAACAAGGCCCGTGCATGATCGTCCACATAAAGCCAGTCGCGAACGTTTTGACCATCTCCGTATACAGGGAGTTTCTTTCCCTCAAGGGCGTTGAGTGTCACCAAGGGGATGAGTTTTTCGGGAAACTGGAAGGGTCCGTAATTGTTCGAGCAGTTCGTGATCAGTGTCGAAATCTTGTAGGTATGGCCCCAGGCGCTGACGAGATGGTCGGAGGACGCTTTGCTTGCTGAGTAAGGCGAACGTGGATCGTAAGGCGTTGTTTCTGTAAAAAATCCATCCTCGGCAAGGGATCCGAATACCTCATCAGTCGAAACATGGTGGAAGCGAAACCGTTGCCTCTGGCTTGATTCAAGGGTGGCTAGGTAGGAACGGGCAGTTTCTAGTAGGCTAAACGTTCCGACGACGTTGGTCTGAAGGAAGTCGCCGGGGGCATCAATGGAGCGGTCCACGTGCGATTCTGCTGCCAAATGGATCACGCCGCTTGGCCTGTACGTGTCAAAAATCCTCTTCATCTCCTGGCGGTCGCAGATGTCCACATGCTCGAAATGGTAGAGAGGATGGGCTGACACCGCCTCCAAGGATTCCAGGTTCCCAGCGTAGGTAAGCTTGTCAACATTTACGACGGTGATGTCATCGCGTTCCCGAAGAATCAGGCGGATCAAGGCCGATCCTATGAATCCAGCTCCGCCAGTGATAATCAATGTCATGAAGGAATCCTAGTTAGTGGCAAGGAGGTGGTTTGGAGGAAACTGCGCAGCTGGTTCCTCCAAGAAATCCCCTGGGGAGGCGACTCTTCCCTCGCGCCCCCAACAAACCCACCTCTCCCTTTTTGCCACAAACAGCTCACGTATGACTACCCCAGAAATATTTCCGATGCAACCGCCACATCTTTATGCCATACTCACATATCGCCGTCATCGCTGGGATCTTCAAGGAGACATGGAAATTTATTCGGATCTCTTTCGTAATCAAACGATCAACGAACTTTTTCATAAAGTCCCTTGGTGTCTGACTGGCACTTTGCAGCAGCCTGCCATGCTCCAGCGCACGCTGCTTGGTGAAAACGCACGTTTTTCATCGATGGAGCGGTCTCTCACCTTCTCGATCGTCACACCTACATGGAATACAAAAGTCATATTCATCCGCGACTTGATCGATTCTTGCCTCTTGCAAAGTTGGCCTTTTTGGGAGTTGGTCCTGATCGACAATGGCAGTACAGAGACGGCGCATATTGAACATATCAAGCAACGTGCGTGCAAAGACTCACGGATAAGGCTGGTAGAGAATAAGGCAAATTTGGGAATCGGTGGCGGGCGCAACGCAGGCATTGCCCATTCGCGGGGCGACGTCGTGTGTTTCCTTGACCATGACGATGTGATTCATCCGCAGTCGCTTGGAATTTTTGCCCGTCAATTTCTGACGTGCGAAGAGACGAATTTCATCTATACAAACGAAGTCAAGTTGACTGAAGATGCGTCTGCGATTGCTGACTTTTTTTGTAAGCCAGATTTTAGCCTCGCAGGGTTACGTCGAACCAATTACCTCTGCCATTTCGTGGGCATCCGTCGTTCCTTTCTTGACAACGTTAAAACGCCCGATGGAATGTGGTTCAAGCCAGAATTTGATGGGTGCGAAGATCATGACCTTTTTCTTCGTTTAGCGGTCAGTCAAGGATTCAGTCCGGTGCATGTTCCCGTTTTTGCCTATTTCTGGAGGATATGCCGGGGCAGTACCGCATCAGCTGTCAGTGAGAAGCCTTACGTTTATGATCGCGCGTTCAAAATGCTCAAACACCATCTGGAGCAGCTTGGACTCGATGCAACGCAGATTGAAACCAAGCCCACATCCGCTTACCCAAGGCAGTTGTACAGTCTTCGCTTTCAACCCCGGAAAAAGGAAAAGGTGTCCGTAGTGATTCCTTTCCGAGACCGCTCGGATCTGACTGAACGCTGCTTGCGTGGACTGGCGAAACAGTCTTACCGTGCCCAATGCGATATTATACTCATCAACAACCGCTCGGAGCAGGCCGCTACTGCCTCAGCAATGAAAAGGTTGATGGAGACGTACGCTCCTTCTTTCTCAACACTTCGCGTCGAATCATTTGACGGACCCTTCAACTATGGAAAAATCCATAATTGGGCGATGGCGAACTTTGTCTCCAATCCTTACATACTGCTTCTGAATAACGATGTTGAATTGATCGACACGGATGCTGTAGGTGCCATGCTCGGTGAACTGGAAGCCCACAGCACAATTGGCTTCGTGGGTATTCGGCTCATGTATCCATCGCCTCCGAAAGTTCAACACGGTGGCATCAAAATCAGGTTGGAACACAAGAATCTCGGTATATTTCACCCCACTCACGTCAAGGATGACAACGACGAACTTCCTTATGACGAACGCACCGCGCCTGCGGTAAGCTTTGCATGTGTGATGACAAGGAGACAGGTTCTAAGCGAATTGGGAGAACTCGACGAACTCTCCTTTCCTAACGGATTTGGAGATGTCGACATGTGTCTGCGAGCGCATCAGAAAGGTTTCGAGTGCTTTTATCTCGGCACCGTTGCCGGGTATCATTATGAATCAGCGACGCGCGAGTGTTGCGATGAATCCTTGGAGCAAGTTTATCTTTCCGACGCTTACGCAGCAAGCTTGTCGAACCTGAGCGTGCGAACCTTCTCTCACGATCACAACAAGACGATTGATGATGCATTAGGGGACGGACGATTTTACCTTCCCCTTCGCTACAGGGTGGCGGATAACGTCAATAGCATTGCTAAAAAATTACTGGGGCCCGTTCATAGATTTGCAAAAATTTTGCTAACATGATGTCCAAGTTCAATCGGTTTTTAAGTTTTGTGTTCCTTGCCAGTGCCTGCATACCGCCAGGAGTTATTTTCTATACTCTTCGTCAGCCAGGCATTAACGAGAATGTTGAAAGGTTACCCTTAGACCATCCTCAGCAGCTCTATGCAGTGGGATTTGAACCTAAGCAGGATGGGAAAGCTGAGTACTACAGTTTAGCTCTTAAGTCGGATCACCCTTTCGATACGAGTAAGCTGGGCAAGATCTCCTTTCAAGTCGGCACCTTTCATTCAACTCCAAGAATTGAACATTCGCAGCTTGTGATGAACTCAGGTCTTTGTGTTTTCGAGGGACCAAGTAAAGATGACCTTGAAGATAACGCCTGGGTGAGCTTTGTGAAAAGCGAGGCGTGTGAGCAAACGGACTCTTCTCCCGCATCGCTTGAAATCCGGTTTTACACCAAACAGCCGACTTCGTTAGCCCTTTGGAGCGTTGTGGACCCCTTGCCAGAAGTGCCCCGATGGCAGTTCGAGCACGTTGACACAAAGCAAGCAGTGTGGCCCATGTTAGCGTTGTCCTTTGCGACTGGACATGAGGAAAGATCGAAGTGGCAGCTTTTGAACGTCATGTGGGGGTTTCCTCATGGCTCCCCTATTCTGTCCTGGCTTGCTATTTTGTCGTTTTGTTTCTACCTGGTCTTCGTCAGTGGCTTTGGCTTTTTGGTGTGGACAGGCCGAAACCTTTTCCCTCTGCCGATCGCTGTTTCTGGCTTTTTCTTAAGTATAGGATTGCTTTATTGTTTCGTTTTTCCTCCCTTTCAGGCGCCCGACGAGCCTGATCACTTTCTGGGATTTCTAAGAGACCAGGGTATTTCTGATGCCGAGCCGCAATCGCTTGCCCTGGCTTCCAAGGGGCATTTTGCGAGGATCAGGCAAAATCCAGAGCAACGTTTTGCGGTAGGCGATGCGTTCACCCCAGGCCAAATGGAGTGGGGCAACAGAGATGTCACTGAGATTGCAGAAACTGCTATGCACGATCGAGCGCCAGTAACGCAGGCGTATTGGAGTCTATGGGGCTACGTGAGCAGCTCCTTCAAGGACAATGTGAGCGTCCAGTTAATGAGCTTGCGACTCTTGAACATATTCCTGGTTACCCTCTCATTCTTTTTATTTCTATTTGCATCAGCAAAATATCTGGGATCTTCGAATGTTTTGGCTCTTGTTTTTCTCAACTTCATGTCATCCTTGAGTGTTCCGTTTTTCGCGATGGGAGTTTCCAATTACCCTTCGATGATCGCGACTTTTTTTCTTTGTCTGGCCTCGATTTTTTGTGAAGCTCGGAAGTCGCTAAGTAGAGTTCTCTTGTCTTTTGTTTTCGGGATTAACATAGCCTTACACTTGGGATGCGGTCGAACGGCAGTTTTTACGGTTCCTTTCCTGCTTGGCGCGTTTGTATGGGTGAGGGCGAAACAGATCCAGAAGCTTGTTCAACTCAACGAACTGATTGTCCAGATTATCTTTCTGCTTGCTAGTGTCTATTCCACCCTCCATCTTGTAGGTTTCCCATCAGGTCCACTCTTCCATTCATTTTTGTCATCTTTCTTCCCTTCCTTGTTTCCGTCCGGCGCGGATCCCATCGGATGGTTTTCGTTCGCAGCAAGTGTTTTCTTGTTGCTCGTTGGCGCTTCATCGTACGGATTGAGACGGCTTGTATTCTCCGGCGGGCAGAGCTTTGCAAAGTATGCCTTGCTGGGTTTGGGAGCCTCCGTTTTCCTTTTGCCTTTTTTTTCGTTGAATTTTGCAATGCCAAACATTGAACTTGGTCGCTCGCTGACTATGTTTGAATATGCGTGGCGTGCTGTGATGGTATTTTTTCTTGGACCGTCACCGTGGGCGAGTGACTTCTATGTGCTAAGGACATTCTGGGTTGGCTTCGGTTGGTTGGATGTTCCTGTTGCCGAACATGTATTTCGTCTGATGAAGTTTCTTCCTTTTGGGGGACTGTTTGCGTTGGCCTTCTGTGGCAAGGATCGTGTGGAGGCTCTTAGCGGAGTTCTATTTTTTGCTTTTTTAATTGCTGTTGGACTCATGGTGCTTAGTCTAGCCAATCATTTTGTAGCGATCAACCTTCACGGACGCTATCTACTGACGACCTACCTAGCTGCGCTCAGTATACCCTTCTTTTTCAACTACACCCGGGCCAAACCCCGGGGAACTTTGATAATTTCCTCGACTGTTCAAGCTGTACTGATCTTGTATATGTTGAAGGTCACAGCTCTCGCTATTATAGAACGCTATCTGGGATAATTTGATGAATATCCAGTTCTGTTAAAAAAACCGTCATTTATTGGCACGAAGGTGAGGGCATTCCTGAACAACGCCAGCCTCAATGTTTGCCAACACTTGGTACGTATGCCGCGCAATGGTATCAAGCATGTTCTGGACGGAAAAAGAGGAGTCTAGCCCATACCGTTTGATGAGGTGCGCATCTGCTGCCATGTCGAATTCCTGGTCTTTCAAAATAGACTTAATGATCTCCTCTTGGAGAAGGCTAAAGGGTTGGCTGGAGATGAATAAAAGGGGTCTGTTCTTCAGCAGACTCGCATGTTTCTGAAGGAGGTCTCGAATTGTATCTTCCGTTCTCGCTCTTGCCTGCCCTGCTGGGGCGAGGGTATTGAGGATCAAAGGTTTCGGCCATTGAGGGGGAAGAGCGGCATGTTTGAAAAGGTAAGCCCAGGCTTCCGCTTCCGTTTTGGGAAGGCTCTCGTCTGCGTTCCGTTGTGTCGTCAGCAGCGGGGGCAGGAGAAAATTTGTCAGAGTTTCTTTTGATTCAAATTTCGGATCAAGAGGTCTATCGCTTCCGAGTGCAAGCAAAGCATCGAACGACAAGCCGGAATTATGAAGAGTAAGCAGATTTGCTAATCTGTCCGCATTGTTTGTAAAGGTTGAACCTAGAAGAACTACCGTCCCATACTTTCTGCTTGGCGGAACCACAGGATCGAGGTAACTTGAGTAGGTTTTTAGCAGCTCAGAAACTTTCTTATAATTTCGCCCGTCCTCTTTTATGTGAAGCCTTTCGCTTTTCCGCAGAAGGTGCGTTTGAAAGCAAGCATTTAATTCGCGAAGATTGTCTCCACATGAGATTTCCAAGTGTTCACGAAGCTCGTCAATTTCACTCCGAAACGCTTGGCAAGACGGACTGGACAGTATCTTCCCTATCTGTTCGCCAATTACACTTTTTCCTGCCGAAAAAGCTTTTGTGCCAGACAGAAACAGTACCGCAATAATTAGTTTATTCAGTGGTTTCAAAGACTTACCCAATGATGATAAAGGTGATGAAGCAAATGGGGAAATGAATAGCAGAAAAGGGAAAAGGAGGCCACTGCAATAGTCTTCTTGAAAAATAGATTTTTCTTGTTAGTTCCCCATCGATCAGATAAAGAGGTCAGAATCGAAAACCTACAGCTTGGAAAGGAGTCTAAAATGGGCGACTCAATGGCAAATTAAAAACAATGGCGGAACCATGGGTTTTTGGAGACCTTTAGCTCCGCCAACCTCTTATTACTAAAAAAAACCAATTTTAACGGCCTACACTACATGAAATTCAAGTTAGCACCTTATGTGCGAATAGGGTTCCAAAAAGAAGAACTTCATTTTGGATTCGGTTCGATTCAAAAAATTGTAAAAGAAAAAGAGCTGCAAGAAGCTTTGATCTCGTCTGCAAAATTCTTGAATTCTTATGAATCTTTGCAGAGTTTGGAATCCCATTTGAAGAATGAAGGATTCCAAGATGAGATTATTAAAAAGAACGTCCATATTATGGAAAAAAACAGGCTACTGATTTCTGAAAATATTTGGCAAAAAAATGATCGCCATAGTCGAACAAAGCTATTTCTTAATATGTATACAGACCAAGTTGATAAAACTCTAAAAGCGATACAATTTAGACATATTGGTATTGTTGGGTGTGGAGGAATCGGTAATATTGTAAGCGTAAATTTGGCGACCATTGGGGTAACTAAATTCACACTCGTCGACGACGACTCTATTGAAGAAAGCAATCTTTCAAGACAATTTTTATTTAAAGAATCTGATTGTCAAAAATCAAAGGCCAAAACTCTTGCGAATGCATTAAAAGAAAGATCTCACAACGTAGACATAGATATTGTTGATTGTGCGATAACTGAAAAAAACGTAAATTTGCTATCTAATTGCGACTTTATTGTTCTTTCTGGTGACAGCAAAAATTTACCTTTTATCATTAACAAATTTGCAGTTGAGAGGAAGATACCCTTCATCAATGTTGGATATATTCAAGATATCGCGGTATGGGGCCCTCTTGTGGTGCCAGGAGAAACAGGTTGCCTCGAATGTGGAAAGGGTAATTTTACTGAACAAAGTGATCTGCGAATTACAAAGATCAATGGTAACTATCAGGCTCCATCGATTGGTCCGGTTAACATGATTGCCGCCTCCCACGCGTCATTAGATATTATCAAATTCATCGGAGGCTTTGGCGAAGTAAAAAGCTTAAATAAACGGGTTGGAATTTGGACTCATAACCTGACAATACAGGAACAGATTTTTTCTAAAAACAGTGAATGCAGAGTATGCCATTAAACTTAAAATTATTACTCATTGGCAATAGCTTGTTTGAAGGAGGCAGATTGTCCGTAGGGGCTATTAGTGTACTGTTTTTGCTTGATAAGGGTTTGAGCCTATCTGATTGCGCTTCGTTAAAGTTAGTTCAAGTTGCTACATTCCTAACCTGTGACATCCCCTTGGGACTATTTTTAAACAAGATAGGTCCATTAAAATCAATGAAATGGGCCTTAGTCCTAGCAATTACAGGGTGTTTAGGCTATCTGTTATCTCAATCGTTTCTGGGGTTTCTTATTGCCGAGTTTTTTACTGCCCTATCCATTTCTATTTGGCCTGCCGCATCATCTGCTTATGGCATGGACGCACTGGAAGGTGGAAGCTATTCCAAAAATACATTCTTTCACCAAGCCAGTTCAGCCGCCTCTCTTTCTACCTTTCTATTTGGTGTAGCTGGTGGTCTTATTTATATCGTTCAGATACAACTACCTTATTTTCTCATTCTTATTGCGATGTCTGTCGGTCTCCTGATAACGCTTAAGTTAAAATCAGAGGTAAAATCCGATGTAAAATCAGTTGTTATAAGCCCCAGAAATTTTCATATTAAACATATAACGAAATATTTCAAATTATGGCCCGTTGTAAGCGTCTTGATTATCATTCAGTTTTTTTCACAAATGCAATTACATTACTGGCAACCTTTATTAAGAGATCTCAACTTGAATGGACCTCAATGGATATTTTCAGCAGCGTTTGGATGTATCACGCTTATAATGGCATTTTCATCTTACCTCTATTCCAGGGTCTGTGAAAAAGAAGCCATGAAGAATATGAGAACAAATCTATTTCTGTTGCTAATTTTGGGGATATCGGCGTCTTTGTTGTTTTACACGTATACGTACGTCTCGGCTTTTTTACTTATAGGGCTTCTTTATTCAGTGTCGAAGATAGCAAGCACGTCAGTGTCCGTTCAGATCCAAGAAAGCATCGATTCAAATGAGAGATTGGCCGTTATTAAAACAGTATCTTGGGCAGCACGATTAGGAATGGTCCTCTCCCTCAGTATTATCTCTATTTTATTAGACAAGTTTTCAGTTAAAGAAATATTCGTCATATTTGGCCTAATAATGATCGTCTTTTCGATGATTTATTTGTTGACAATTAGCCTTGATGTTGGCATCAACCACAAAGAAAATGTAAGGATCTTTAAATGAAAGTTGTCATTTTATGTATATTGCAGTCTCTATTTTTAACTTCAATAGGTTTTGGATCTGAAATGTATATTGAACTCAGAAACTTCGAGGAACGCGACTTGCCGGATTTTTATGAATGGGCGTCTGATCCCGATGTGACCCAGTTTTTAATGTGGGATAATTATAAAAACAAAGAAAGCGCCAGGGAATTTTTGGTTAGGGTAGCGATACCTCATCCATGGTTGAAGGCAATCGTTTGTGACGGAAAAGTGGTTGGTTCTATCTCCTTAGAACCAGGAAAAGGTTCTAAACAAAAAGTAGCTGAAGTCGGTTATGTTATTGCGAAGAAATATTGGAGTCGGGGTATTGGGACAGCTGCTCTCAAGGCAGCATTAAAAACTGGTTTTGACGATTTAGATCTTGTCAGAATCGAAGCGTACGTGGATCCATGCAATCTGGCATCCATCAAAGTTATTGAAAAAAGTGGTATGACGCGGGAAGGATACCTTAGAAAGTGCATTCTGCAAAAAGGAGTTATAAAAGACAGATTGCTCTACGCTTTGACCCGTTAGGGTTGGTGTCGCGAGTTCTGCTAAGATTATCCAGTTTTTTGCAAGTTCTGAATGAGACCGAGAGTGGTACGGACTTCATGGTATGAGACGGTCTTTTCTTTGAAGTGAGCGAGAAGGATTTCCTGCTCTTCTTTGCCCACCTGAAGCTGTTCGAAGATGTTGCGAATATGAAGTTTCATGTGTCCTTTTTGAATTCCGGATGTGATGAGCGAATTGACTGCGGAAAAATTCTGCGACAATCCCACTGACGCTACGATCGCCATCAATTCCTTGGCGGAAGGGTTCCGTAAAAGTTCCATAGATATCTGCACAAGTGGATGGTTGCGGGTTAGGCCGCCGATTGTTCCAAGAGCGAGTGGTATTTCAAGTTCGTAATGAAACTCACGATTTTCCACAAAAACCGTTGTTAATGCTTGGTAGCTCCCTTTCCTGCAGGCGTATGCATGGCCACAGGCTTCCACACTGCGGAAGTCATTCCCCGTTGCCAGGATGACGGCATCAATGCCGTTAAAGATACCTTTGTTATGAGTTACGGCACGGTCTGGGGTGATATTGGCAATCTTGACAGCGAAATTAAATTTCTCGCAGTACTCGTGCTCAGTAAGGGTAGGGTCGAATCTGAGTTCTTCGATGGGACAGCTGATTTTCGCTTTCACGAGACACTCGGGGGTATAGTTTGACAAAATCGCCATGACGATTTGGATATCGTGCCCCCCTTGGTCAAATTTGGGCCAAGTGCTTGCTTTTTCCTTAAATTTGAGCGCATAGGTTTCCAAGAGTGAGTTTATAAAATTGGCGCCCATTGCATCACACGTGTCGACCTCGAATCGAATTTGGTAGTAATGCTCGATCTTAGCCGATGTGTCGACCAGATGAATCCGACGGATACCTCCCCCTCGACGTTCCATCTTTTCTGTGAGGGGGCTCATCTCCCCAACAATAGCATTTCTGCTTGTCTCAAAAAATTCAGACAACATTGCGAATGGTGCTGAGGACTTCAAATGCACGTGGCCTACTTTCAATGTGTTGACAATCTCAGCTTGGAAGCCCCCTCGCTCGGCCCATAGCTTCGCACCCTTTGAAGCTGCCGCGACGACGGAACTTTCCTCGGTGACCATCGGTACGTGATAAACCTGTCCGTTGATTAGAAAGTTAGGTGCAATACTGTACGGAAGATAAAAACTCGATAGAACATTCTCGCTTATACGATCAATCGACGATTGGATCGTGTCATCCTCATGTCTGAACTTCCGGAGACGCTCCTTGAGTTCATCCGAAAGGCTAGTGTCGCGTGACAGGGTTTCGACTTTTTCCTGCCAACTAAGCTTCGAAAAATTTCTAAGAATGTTCATTTTTCAAAAAACTCATCCTTCCCGACATATTTATAACGTCGGTTGTCTCAAGAGAAAAATTTAATACTCCATATTTAACGTTTAAATTCAATATGTTGTAAAAAACAACTCAACCCACATTGCCTTCCTCCGAACATGGCTCCGATCAACCAATTCACTAGCAGGAGTCAAAAATGGCAGCACCCGCTTTGAAATTCCAAAAACTGCCGGAAGGTCTCATTGATTGGAAAGAACTCATCGACCGTTTTAACTTTGCCCGTTCGAAACTTTTCGGCCAGATAGGAAGAAGAAAGGACTATCTTTGGAACTGGGTATTCACAGCTGCCAAAACAACACAAATGAGATCCCCCAAAAAGTCTCTTGACCCTAGCCTGGACGAAATAGCAAACACGGCTAAAACTATCGGGGTTATGTGGGATGTCTTCATGGATGACATCGCGGACGAGTATCTTCCGACCGAACGAGCGGAGCTGATGCTTGATGTCGCTTTCAACAAGGCTAGCAATAAAAGACTGTCTGCAAACGAGCAGGCGTACCTGCGTGAATGTGAAAATTGCCATAAACTGGTCTTTGAGCTTGCACGAAAACTTCCCGGCTACAAAAGACACGCTTTGGCTCTCCGACGCGAATATATGCAGATTAGAAAGTGCTTTTCTTATTCGTTGGAGACAAGGCAGAATTTTCAGGCAATAGACTTTACCAAGTACGTTCAAATCATGTCAAACAATATGCATATGATTGCAAATGGTGTTATTGACTTGATGAAGCTCGACTATAAGGAAACGTTTTTCGACAATCCTCTGTTACGAAAAATGTTCGTCTTTGGACAAAGGATGGGCCGCATTGGAAATGCTACGACAACATATGAGTACGAAATAGAGAGGGGTGACTACACAAGTGAAATATTTGCCCTGGCCATAAGTCTGGGTCTATTGGATAGCGATTCTTTTGAAGATCCTAAGCGCGTTTTAGCCTCAGTTTATAATGCTGATCTGGAAGCAGTTCTTTGGACTTTCTGGAAGGGCTACCGTTTTCAATTAATGGAACTGGCTCCGTCCCTCCCTTCCCTGGACATCAAGTCATATGTCGCGGGGTTGGAAAAACTTCGCTTGCTTCATCTTGGAAGTCGAGGAAAAAAATAGGCCCGTCATTTTTACGAAAAAGCGGAAGGGAGTTGGATGGTGATTTCAGTCCCGTGGTCGGTCGTTTCAGGGGTCTGCTGCTTAGACTGAATGATTAGGTTACCCCCGTAGAGCGTGACGAAATTGCGAGCGAGTGTCATACCGAAGCCAAGGCCCTCTTCTCCGTCAGTCCCGACTCGGACGTAATTGCCGTGTCCTTCTCTTATTTGTTTCATGATTTCATCTGGCATACCTATTCCTGTGTCTTTGACCTTGATCGTAACGCCACTATCTGATCGGCAGGCTTCGATATTAATGCAGCCTTGTTTTGTGAATTTAATCGCGTTGAATACAAGGTTAGCGATGACTTGATTTTTTAAGGTTTTTTCTTCCGCAATGCAGAAAAGTTCGGTCTCCTTGTTGAGAAGAAGCTTCAGTTGCAGCCCTTTGCGTTCTGCTTCGTCGTGAAATCTGTCGTGTATTTTTTCGAGTACTTCGACGACGCTTACAGGTTTGAGTTCTACTTGAAGATTATTGAGGCCATAGCGTTCAAGGAGGCGAACGCTGACAAGCATTTCATTGATCGAGTCCGCACCTTCTCGAACTCTTCTCAAAAAGACGTCAGCACCCTCTCCTTGCAAGCGGGAGACGAGTTTATCAGCCGAAATCATGATAACCATGAGTGGGTTGACTATGTCATGGCACAGGACTTTGACAAGAAGTTTGCGTTCCTGGAATAACTCATCTGTTCGATCCAGGTTTGCTTGAAGTTTCGTTTCATACCGGATCAGCGCTGCTTTGAAAAGAATCATGCTACCTATGAGGGCGCATGCCGCGATGAATATGCTTATGAAGCTGAGGACATGTAATAAGCCTGTGTCTAATGCTGTGTAGAGGGGTGTTGCTTTATCGAAGTTAATGGCAATGGTGCTATATGCCCCCCAAATCGCGAGACCCAACAAAATGTGTTTTCTCTCGTACAACTCAAAGATCAGCAGGGGTAAAGTCGATAGGCAGACGTGGAGGATGAGGATGTTTGATTCCAGCCCGAACGTAAGAATGTTGAAAGTGGTTGCACTATATATGATGAAGAGCAGAGCGTACTTAGCCGTAGTTGTAAATCCAAATTCGCTGATGGGGATGGGTAGAATGAAGATCGTAGCGAAGATTGCAGGTTGATACCATGCCCAGTGGATGTCGAATAGATAGAAGCAAAGACTCACGACATAGCCGAGTAAGCTGAGGTAGATCGTGATGATCTTAAGGAGTTCCTTCGTATCTAGTTTCTTCTCCACAGACCTCCCACAAGTGTTCAGACCCCCTTTTTTAAGATTCGGAAAATTGTGGGAAAAAGATTAGCTATTCTTGGAGGAACCAGCTGCGCAGTTTCCTCCAAACCACCTCCTTGCTGGGGGGGCGCAGTTTCCTCCAAACCACCTCCTTGCTGGGGGCGCAGTTTCCTCCAAACCACCTCCTTGCCACGAGCGGCTTACTGAGGCAGAGCTTTTTCCAGTCAAGCCTGGGGCTTGGAGATTTTTTGAAAAATGGTTAAAGTCTGGAGGGAGAATTGACGTTTAGAAAATTAAGACATCAGAGGAAACTCGCTTCTTGGTTTCAGGGACATTAGAGAGCATTTGAGACAACAAGGGGGGCGTATGAAAACAATAAATACGGTGCTGGCGGTCCTGCTAGCGTTTTTTGTCCATCAGGATTTGCTAGGCAAAAAAAATACAATGTACGTCAGTTTCGAGAATGCGAGTTGCTTCAATGCAGACTTTTCTCAATACCCTGCTCAGATAAGGTATTTCGGTAGCGACGAAGTTCGACTTGTCCCCTTTGGCCCCGCAGTGATCAACTGGACAGTGACGTTAGCATTCACACCGATCGGGATTCAATTTGTTGAGGGTGCATTCGTTTATACGTTCAGGAGTGGCAACCAAATAAGCGGGAACTACACAGGAGCGACCGTAAATCCGTTCACCGGGGAGTACACTTTGGAATGGACCTTTACTGAAGGGTCCGGTGGTGTTTTTGAGATAGTCGATGAGGGTGTGGGAGAGACTGCTGGGATCGTCGACTTATTCAGTTTTTGTGCGGAGTATCGGTTCTCAGGGACGCTTGACAAGGATCCCAAGGATGGTGGAGAGTTTGCCCAAGCTGCCAGACGAGCAGCAAAGGCAGTTGCTGCATCGCTGAAAAAGTAGCTGTGGTCGATTACCAAGTGTTTTCATCGTAAAGCGAGATGCGGTAAAAGAAGGACTCTTTCCCAAGTTGACCAACGCTTTTTTCCATCTGATAGCCTTCGATCTTTAGTAGGAGAGCCTGAAGCACGTCCACCGGTTTTCGGTAGGCTACCATTTCCCGATAGCTTACTCTTCGGGCAAATTTTAGGTCGACATTGTAAAACTCCTCAACCATTTGATTTGCCAACGAGGTGTCCAGTCCTTCAAAGACGATTCCTGATTCACTGTTAATATTTCTGCTACGAGGGTCAAGATTATAGGAACCGATCAAGGCGAGTTTACGATCCACGAGCATGAATTTTGAATGATTTGTACCTTGTTCCAGGATCCCGTCCTGGTCGATGTCGCCGGTCCATTCGTAAATTTCGATCTGCTTTGTTTGCTTCTTTTGTCCCGCTCGCTGGTAAGTATAGTCGGCAAACTCTTTGAAGCGATGACGCGAAAGCAAGGCAACGGGAGGAACGTCGTTTGTTTCAAAGGCGTTTGTTATTATTTTGACCTCAACGCCTCTCTTCGCTGCCCGCCGGAGGCTTTTCATTACAGGCTCGGAGGGGATGAAGTAGGCATTTTCGATCAAAATCTCACTCGTTGCGTTGTTGATAAGGTTCAAATAGGCGTCTTCTATGTGCAATTCACCCAGTTTGGGCCGATTATGAACAATGCGAGCACTGTGCAATGGATAAAATTCGGGAGTCAAATGTTCAGCCTGGTCCCGCAGATCTCTCTCTATCTGCTGGATAGCGGCGCGAGCATAGGCGGTGAAATCCTGTTTGCTTTCCCTTATCCTGCGAATCTTGTATTGCTCGAAATGGGCGAGGAAAAACTTCTGATATTCTATAGCTTGCTTGATGGGGTCATAGGGATTGAAGCAGGAATCTTTGCGTGGGTTGAGGAAATTAGCGTTGTATGAGGCTACGTTACTTTCAAAGACATTCACAAGATCTTGAACGATTTCCTTTCCCTCGACAATGATGTCCTGGTCCCGCCAATAGTGGAACCCGGGCCTGTTGACACGAAAATACTCGTTACCGATATTCATCCCCCCCAGGACGGCTTTTTGACCATTTACGATCCAAAGTTTTTCATGGGGGCGCTGATCCAGTAGATTCTTGTCGATATTCTGGCCTTGATGCCACTGTTCCAAGAGATGATGAGATTCACACCGGTAGCCATGCACGGGGATGCCGGCTGCCATGAGGTTTCCGTACATTTTCTTCGTGTTTTCTCGTCTAGCTCCCTCTCGAATATCTGCAAAGGGCGTCAGAGCGTCGATCACGACTTCTACACGCACTCCATCCTGGGCTTTCCGAATCAGCGTGTCGGCAAGTCGCAAGCCGGCTTCATCCCCGGCAAAAGACAGACTCTGAATCAGAATGCTGTCACCTGGTTTGCTTGTGTCCTCTGAAGTCCTTAGCCGCATGGCTAGCGACTGATTTCCATCAAGAAGAGCAGCCTTCATAGTTGGGTCATCGTCGTAATACCTGACCAGACGGCCCCCAGGTTTGCTGGCTTCCGGCACCCTTAGCACCTCTATAGCTACTTCCTCTTCTTTCTCTAACTCTCGAAAAGCGGAGTATCGTTGGTGGCAAAGGGGGATGAGACGGTTGAGGAGAAGAAACGCC
This sequence comes from Deltaproteobacteria bacterium, assembly GCA_016186945.1. Taxonomy (GTDB): domain Bacteria; phylum Bdellovibrionota_B; class Oligoflexia; order Oligoflexales; family Bog-1112; genus BOG-1112. The sequence continues at coordinate 48,799 of JACPKR010000032.1, forward strand.
TGATCACGTTCCTTCTCGTCCTTGAAATACAGCTCAGGAAGGTGACCATCTGCCCTGCCTAACTCAAGCTGCCAGGCTAAACTTTGTCCCTCGACAAAGGGAGATCGTTTCACGGTGGTCGTTTTGCGCAGGTCGATGGGGCCTTCTTCAACCTTCACCAAGGTTTCATGTTCGTCGTAAACCTCGTTAGCGGCACTTACAAAGCAGTTTTCGGCCAACATGAACTTGTTGATTGAGTAGTGTAGTTCCCCTTGTAACACCTGTGGGGAATCCGACCCGCTGGATTTGAACCTAACCTTGTACGCTTTGTGACCCTTGAGTGTCTCGCGATCCCCAAGTTTGCTATAAGCATCCTCAAATTTGCGAATCTGTTTTTCCAGGTATTCCATCTTTTGCTGAAGGTAAATCTTTCGCCCGTCACTGGTTTGGGCGTGGGAGTTGTGAGATACGAGAACCAGAAGGGAAACGAACCATTTTTTTCGAAAAAAAATCATGAGTTTTTCTTCCAAAAATCAGTTTTTGCCTCATCACAAATATCGAAAATCTGCATTTTTATCAATACAATAAGTGAGTTATAAAAAAACACATGCTTTTCCTAAAATTCAGTAAAGATAGGCCGGTATTCTACCGATCAGTATTGTGATTTTGAGTTTATGAGGGCCGAAATGGAAGAGCGGAGACAATTCGATCGTTTGGAGCTGGAAAGCCTTTCGGCAAGATTGATCCTTGTGAAAGAAGATAGGGAGGTGGATTACTTTCCCATCAACGTTTCCCGCCGCGGCATCAACGTCTTCACATCATCGCCGCTTCCTGTGGATGAGAAACTGCTTCTGGAATTGGACACCGGAGCGGTAGAATTAACCGTTCGCTGGTGCAAGGCTAAGCCCGACGATCCGGCCTTCTACCGTTGTGGTCTTGAGGTCGTCAACGATGAGCATCTGGACGAGTTGGTCCAGGATCACCTGAGAGCTGCCTAATTTTTCATGACACAAACCTGTACGAATTTATCCGTGCCCTACGCCGAAGAATGGCTGCTTGCCTTTGTTAACACCGTACGAGTTGACTGGCTAAGTCCCATCGTTCACGGAATTACATTTATCGGCGATGCCGAATTTTATGTACTCTTCTTTGCGATTGGGTTCGCGACAGGGAAACGCTTCAATTTTTACCACCTGGGATTTCTTCTACTGACCTCCGCATTGATCAATCAATGGGCGAAAGACCTCGTGCTGGCATGCCGTCCTTTGTCTGTGACCCCTCTGATAACAATCGAAACGGGGGATCTGTCGTTCCCCAGTGGTCATGCCCAGATTTCGGCAGCCTTCTGGGGCTATTTGGCACTTGTGTCCAAGAAAACGCGGTGGAGACTGGCTGCTATTTCAACTCTTCTCCTCATAGCGCTGTCTCGACCGTATTTGGGTGTGCATTATTTTCATGACATAGCCGCAGGGCTTGTTTTAGGCGGGCTTTTGGCCTTTGTTTTTTACTATTGGAACCGGGCAATTGATAGATGGCTGACATCATGGATCCATGCCATCATCGTGTTTGGCGGCAGCCTTTTTGTCTGTCTGCTCATCCCGACTCAATCTTTTAGCGCATATCAGTATTGGGGAGCCTTGCTTGGCCTAGGTCTTGGATACATCTATAACGACAGACTTCTGAAGCTCCCTCAGGATTCTCCGCCCAGGCGCAAATGGCCTATGCTCATATATTCCTTGGCAGGCGTCCTTTGTTTCTACTTCGGCCTTGAGAAGCTTTTTAATTTATGGGGAGTTCACCCAGCAGTTTCTTACTCTCTTCGCTTTTTTCTTTTAACAGTTTGGGTCACCGTGGGTGTACGCTGGATTCGTTCTTTTCACTCGAGAATAGCAAATTGAGGCCAGAGATTAGGTTCTGATTTTCACTTTATGTTTGTATAAATAATGATGGACCCAATAGAAATCCCTAAATGGAGTAGCGCCTACAAACTTTCCGTGGTTGAAAAACTTATAGAGGGCCAGATACTTCTTGTACATCTCGACGATCTTATTAAACTCTTCTCGTCGAGATTCCATCATCATAAATCACCTCTTCAAATGTTAAATAACGGTATAATGAGGGATAAACTTGAAAATAGAATGAATTCTCTCTTTTTTCTCAGGGCTTATAACGGTTATTAAATAGGAAGGAGCGCCCATGTTCAGACATTTTCTTGCCCTAGCCTTTTTCCTCAGTTCCTTTGCTGCCTTTGCTGAAAACGTTACTTTAGAGGTTAAAGAATCATGGGAAAACAACAGGTTAACCTTGCGTTTTACGGTTCACCACAAGCAAGGAACCAAGCTTAACCTCGACGCCCCATGGAAGCTTCTGATCGAGGGAGAAGCCGCTGGATGTTTTCCAGAAAGGCAACTTGGCCGCCAGCAATTCTCAAGTGACTTGCCAGGTTTTGTTTTGACGTCTGGTCCTTTGTCAGGACCGTCTCTTAAAGTACCATACAAACTGATGGCTTATTCGTGCCTCTTAGATGGATCTTCGTGTTTCCGCGATGTCGTTGCGGGGGAATTTATCGCCACAAAGCCATCATTAAATAGGTAGTTCTTCATGGTAACGAATTGTCTGTGGGAAGTTTCAAATGTTTACTGATTCACAGATCCACAATTCGATTTTCATCAGAGAAAACAAGGGCTTCAGATTTTGGAACGGCGCTTGCATCTAAGTTATTAGAAAAAAAGAAAAACTTGCAGCTTACAGACACGGCCAGGAGGCACCCTAGTTCTCGAAAAGACTAGCAAGGCGGTGACCCAGTTGGGTGTATTTCGTCTTCAGATAGTCTTGGTTGTGGGGTGTTAAGGTTCCTAGGGAGGGGACTATTTCGCAGACTTCAATCCCACGGCGTATCAGCTCTTCCACCTTCCTTGGGTTGTTGGTATTGAGGCGGATTTTTTTAATGCCCAGGGTTTTCAGAATTTCAGCTGCGGTTGAGAATTGGCGCATATCGTCGGGAAAACCAAGGGCGTGATTTGCGGACAGGGTGTCATGCCCCTCATTTTGTAAATTGTACGCTCGGATTTTATTTCCGAGTCCTATTCCCCGTCCTTCGTGATTGCGCAGGTAGATGATCATCCCCCGCCCTTTTTCAGCGATTTTCGCCAAAGCCATGTCAAGTTGCGTTTTGCAATCGCATTTAAGGGAGGAAAAAACCTCGCCAGTCATGCATTCCGAATGCACTCTGAGAAAGACTGGCTCGTTATTTTCCACATCACCTTTTTTGACGACGACATGCTCTGTCGCGTCGAGGGATGTACGGAATACAAGCAAATCAAAGTCGCCAAAGATCAGGGGAATTTTCGATTCGGCATATTTCCAAACCTTCACAACAGGTTCACTAGATTGGCTTGAGGATCGGTTCATGGGGGTAAATGTCTCACAACTGAAATTTTTCATTATTTATCACATCTGGAAATGGCGGCAACCGATAAGCTATGAAAATGAGTTTTGTTTCCAATCTCGAATGTTCAATATAATTGAGAGGATCACCGCCGCAATCAGAATGGCCACAGAGAGGACGTTGATCTGTAAATCGGAGAGTACAACTCCGAAGAGATGCTGAACAAAATAGGCAATGTAACTGTTGGGCAGTTCCGTTTCGCCAAGCTGATGTTTAATCGCCCAGTGCAGGTCAGTGACGAAGCAATAGCCAATACCGTACCATATGCCAAGCACCACCCAAGAAAACACAACTAAAGCTACAGATAATAAATGGATCTTTCGGGTCTTTCTGAAAGCCCATCCTATCGTCACGAATATCATGAAACAGGCGTGAAAGGCATCGAGGAAGAAATCACTGAGCTGAAGGACAAGGTGCGAGGTTTCCAATGCTTACCTTTCAATTTGGGGACAAACTTTTTGAAAAAAGTTATTTCCCCAACCCCCTTTTCAAAAACTTCAGTATCTAAAGTTTTTTGGGGGGAGGTGTGGAGGGGAACTTTTTTTCAAAAAAGGTCCTCTCCACAAATTCTTTTTCCCAAAAAACTATAGTTTCACGACGACTCTCGCGCTAGCTCTGCCTTCACATGCTGGCTTAAGTGCCGGCTCTGTAAGGTAAGAATTTCCTCGTCTTGCGCCCAAAGGCTTGCAACCGTCCTTAGCACCTTTAAAAACCCTGCTATGTCTCCCCGATCCTCTTTTGGAAATTCGATTCCCCCGTAAAAAGGATCGCCGTTTGGGGTGAGGAAGAGGTTAAGCGGCCATCCGTGCGCTCCTGTCATGGCGAAGAGAGCAGCCGTATAGAACTGTTCGACTTCGGGCTTCTGATTGTGATCGAGCCTGATCGGGACAAAATGTTCATTTACGAAGGAAACGATGTCCGCATCTTCGAAGCACTCACGCTCCCACCCTTCACACGCGTCGTGATGGGGCATGCGGATGTACAAATAAACTGGCTTATTGCCCTCCCGGGCCTTCCCTAAGGTCAGGTTTCCCCAGGGAAGCCAGCGAATCGCTTCTTGCTCCTGCTTCATGGTTATCCTTGTCAAAGCTCGCGAGGCACGTTAAGTTCCCGTCTTTTACATGAGTTTTCTGGAGTCAACCAGTAGGAAATCTACGTTCGGGTAATGCGTAAGCCACTTGGGGCAAATAGGGAGAGGGGGGTTTGGGGGGGCGAGGGAACCGTCGCTCCCCCAAGGGATTTCTTGGAGGAACCAGCTGCGCAGTTTCCTCCGAACCACCTCCTTGCCCCAAGTGGCTTACGCATTACACGTTCAGGCTAGCAGAGCTACATTAGTTCTTCAGTAGAAACGAGTTGAGGGTCCTCTATATAGAAATCTGCGGCGAGTTTATTTCCAGGTTCGCATGCATAATGCGAAAAATTGTCAACTCCTTGCGTGCGTAGAAAATCTTCATCCACAAGAGTTTGACCTGTGACCTTGCCCTGGGTGTTGGTGAAGAGCGCGTAAGCTGCATCTGCCACAATTTCAGGTGTGCGGCAATGACGCCGAGCTTCTTTCCCTGCTATCCATTCTATAGCCGCTGTATCAATGACTGTCTTGGGCCAGAGGGAGTTGACGGCAATCTTCTTTGCACGAAATTCGTCAGCCATTCCCAAAGTGCAAAGGCTCATTCCGTATTTTGAAATTGTGTAGGCCAGTCGTCCCTTCAACCATTTGGGATCCCACGACAAGGGCGGGGAAAGGTTCAGGATATGAGCCTGAGAGGACTTTTCCAGATAGGGAAGACAAGCCCGGGCGCAGAGAAACGCAGATCTGACGTTGATGCCGTTGACAAGATCGAAGATTTTCGGACTCGTCTCTGCGACGGGCACCATTTTCAAGGCGCCTGCATTATTGACGAGGATGTCAATGCCCCCAAAGGTTTTTACAGCCTGTGCTACCATCGCATCAATCTGCTCGTAGTCTCGCACGTCAACCCCGAGGGGAAGCGCACGACCTCCCGCCTTTTCCACTTCCTTAGCAACGGAAGTCACCGTGCCCTGAAGTTTGGGGTGAGGCTGCACCGATTTTGCAGCAAGCACAAGGTTCGCACCCCCTTTCGCACAACGCAACGCAATCGCACGACCAATCCCGCGACTCGCACCTGTCACAAGAACTGTTTTTCCCTTGAGAGCTTGATCTGCCATAGATTCTTCCCTAGTTGGTCACCGTTTCGTAAATCAGTGTACCACCCCAGGCGAGGCCCAACAAAGCAGCAAGTGCCCCCGCACCGATGAACACCCCCATTCCCACACTTCTGCAAGTGTTTTTGAGATCTTCATGGTTGCGATCGTAACTGCTATGCCCGTAACAGAAGCTACCAAGACCGACGCAACTGAGAGTCAGACTTCCGAGTGCTCCTATTCCAAAGTAATGGTAATGACCCAGCCACCAGTCCCCTACTTGGGAAGCTGTCAAGATTTCACCAGGTTCTGCTGAGTCGCTCACTGTCGTATTGTTAGCAAAGGTACTTGAAGAGAGCGTTCCGAAACTTAGAGATAGCGTCAGGACAATTTGCATACATTTTTTCACCATAATTAACTCCTAGCTAGGCTTAGATCACGAACCATTCGTCCTGCTGCTCTAACCCAAAGCGGATCATCATTCAAGCTGGGAAGAAGTGAGAGGCTCTCTCCTCCCCATTGTTTCCATGACTCCGTTGCTCGGATCCCAATCTCTTCCAAGGTCTCCAGACAGTCGGCAACAAATGAAGGACAAACGATACCAAGTTTGCGAATATGGCGAGCAGCAAGTTCCTCAATCACTTTATCCGTAAAGGGTTGTATCCAGGGCGTTCGCCCCAATCTGGATTGGAAGGAGATCGAGACATTTCTCTGAATCCCCACTTTTTCCGTCAACAGCCTTACGGACTCATAACATTGCGCACGGTAGCAGTAGTCCGGTTCAGAAAGGCATTTACTACTCTGCTCCTTCGTTAACTCAGGATGACGAAGCTGGCACCCACTTTTTGTAAGATGTCTTAGCGGCAGGCCATGAAAGCTGAAGAGTACGTGATCAAATTCTTTATCGAGGAATTCCCTAACTCTGTCCGCCATAACTTCCAGGTAGGCATCGGCATTGTAAAATGGCGGAACTAAGTGAATAGGAGGGATGTTCCATCGGCCACTTAATTCTCTCAGGACCTTAGCCACGGCACTGCCCCAAGATGAAGCGGCATAGTGGGGGAACAAGGGAAAGACAATCAGAGGTGAACAATGTTCGAGTGTTTGCATTGCTTGCTTTATGGAAGGACTGCCATACTGCATACCGACACTTACGCAATAAGTGTCACCAAGCTCCTCGTGTAAGGAGTGGGCGAATTTCAAACTATGGTTCATCAGTGGAGAACCATGTTCTGTCCAAACCTTCGCATACGCCTTCGCAGACGCTCGCGATCGAAAGGGGACGATGACTCCGTTGACAAGAATAAACCTCGCCCAGACAGGAATATCGACCACTCGTGGGTCAGACAAAAACTCGCGAAGATAGCTCCCTACAGCCCGTACCGTTGGTGCATCTGGTGTTCCTGTGTTCATAAGAAGAACACCTGTCTGTTTGGGCGGCATACGTCTCCTTTTCGCCAGGCTTGGTGACCACGAATTTCCCCAGTACGCCCGCCAGACGCCTTCGTCTCGACTTCATTCGAGCATGGTTATCCTTGTCAAAACCCGCGAGGCACGTTAAGTTCCCGTCTTTTACGTGAATTTTCTGGAGTCAACCAGTAGGAAATCTACCTTGAGCGTCCCTCGCTGCGAAAATTAGACATGGCGACCGTTAGAGATGCGATGAGTCTGGGGACCATTGCGATGTACCTCGCTAATGTCAGTGAGATTTGGGGGCGAGTAAACAGTTAGAATTTTCATTGATAGCAGCGGCGAGGATGGGAGTGCATCGAGATACCCTTCGGCGCTGGGCCAATGCTCGTAGTTAATGCCTCGCTTTTGACCCGGAGTCTTTGATGAAGTTCTATATACATCAGCCCAAGTCATTTTTTCGATTTTGTTGATTGTTGCCTGGACAGAGTCCAATTCAGAATCTGCAATTTTCTCTAAGTCGTTAAGAAAGCCGGGAAAGTCAGTATCGACGACTACCAACTCATTTTGTGTTGATAATGGCTTCCGATGGGTTGTTTTTTTGGATTGTTTAACCACGTTTTCGCGCTTTCAGCTTGGCGCGTAGATCGTTATTTGGCTTCGCCCTAGGTGGGTTTTCTTTTTCCCACTGATCAAATTTAGCGGGAAATTTCTCTATTAAAATTTCTCGACCGGCAAACTCCTTACCGATGCTATTTGACCGTTATTGCCAACGGTTGCTAATTTTTTTATTGGCTCACCCATATTTGCCTCCATCTCTAAAAATACCAGAATATTGAAAATATGTAAATTTGAATGATTCTAACTTACGTAATGCGTAAGCCACTTGGGGCAAATACGCAGTTTCCTCCAAACCACCTCCTTGCCCCAAGTGGCTTACGCATTACCAAGAAGGCCCTTGAAGGCTTGACTTATCGTTAGATAAAGTAAAATATGAACTACAATGCTCCAGGTTAACTAAACTAGGGGATTTTTATGATTTATCATTTAAGGCGAGCATTCGTACTTGGCGTATGTCTATTAGCCAAATTGAGCTGCGGACACATGGAAAAAAGTAAATCCGTTGTAGACTGTGGATTCAGCTACCCCGGAACTTGTGGTGGGTACGCCGCGACGGGTTATTGTACTTTAGAGGTTGGTAAACCATTTACCCTAGCTCCTGATGATAAGTACGGCCCAATTAATGGATTTGTAGCATCCTCAAAGGCAACTACAAAGCAAGAAGATGGTTCCCTGGTTTCCAGCGAGCTTCCCCCCGGACTTTCTCTCAACGGTGATACCGGAGTCATCAGTGGAACTCCTACTTCTGCTCCTTATAAGGAATACGCATCCCTAATCACTGCAAATTGCGGCGGTGGCGGTACACTTAGCACTCCTGTTACGTTTTTTTTCTGGCTCTCCCAACCTCCAGACTAGCGTTCCAAAAATTTCAGGACTGCATACGAAATACCCAGGAACAAGAGGAAGCTCTGTTTTATACCGGATATGGTCAAACAGAAGTTGATATTGTTGCGCTGGTTTATTACCGCTATGAACGGATTGTGCAGGATTTTGCGGCCTACTGTGAGCAGCTTCTCTTGAGCGACGAAGGAGGCGAAGACCGCCCCAATAGCCTGCGCCAAATTGCCGAACAATTCCTCCCCGGTGACGTGATCGACATGGCCTACCGCGCTGAAAAGCACCTCCCATCCGAACTTCAGCACCTTGAAGAACAAGCGCTTTCCGAGCACCGCCTCATAGGCAGTTGCTAAACCTAACTTAACTAGGGAGACGCTTCAAGCGTCACGCGAGCGATCCACTGATCTGCATCCCTCTGCCAACGGCCAGCGGAGGGAAAGTAATGTTGTTGGGTGTAGTCGGGAAACTTGAGCAGGTCGTCTCGTCGGTACACAGGTTGGAAAAGTTTGGGGGCGTGGGGCTTGCTGAGAAACCAAAAGCGACACTTACCGAGGTGGGACCATTCTGCGACGACGAAAAGAGGGAAGCGTAGGAGGAGAACTCCGTGAAGCTCTTGAACCCGGTGGTCTCTTAGCAGTGTTGCAAAACGAAAGGGAGGCTGAGAACCGAGCTGCTGGGAAAGGGCTGTTGTAAGGCAGATCCAGCTCTGCAGGATGGATTTACTGAGGCAATAGCGCTGCCAGAAAGCGAGACGATCACGGGTCTGTTTGCATTGCGGGATCGCACGGATCAAGTGAAAAAACGTGGGGACTGCATCCTCGGGAGGCAGAATTTCGGAGGACGGCAGCAGGGACGCGCATGCGTTTTCCAGCGCTAGGGTCACGGACTCAAATTGGGGTGCTGCAACGGAATTGCCGTCGGTAAGCGCCTTGAGGAAACCACTCATGGTTCCTCCATGCCGGATGGGCTGTCAAAGCTCATGAGGAAGCGGATGTCGATCCGTCTATTGCGAGGGTCGTTAGGGTCCTCGGCAACTATGGGACGCAAGTACGAATAGCCGCTCGCAGCAAGGAGGGGGTGCCCTCGTTTATTGCTAAGGCCGTCGAGTTCGTTTCGGCAACTTTTCAAAACACGTAACACCGTTGTCGCACGTGAGGCTGATAACGACAGATTGTCTCGAAACATCAAGCCAGGTTTAAGAGGCATGGCGTCGGTATGTCCTTCGACAAGGATTGTATCGAGGCTTCCCCGGCTTTGAGACGGGCATGTGCTTGGGGGGATCTCTTTCTGTGAACACCAGGCAGGGGGAGCCTCACCAGTAGCTTCGCTGCCTGGCTGGTGACTGAAACACGGAAGGACCGACTGGAGAACGTTCGCAAGTTTCGCAAGATTTTCCAGTTGCTCTTTGTACGGCATCGCCTGGCCAATGGGGAAGGCGATTGTTTTTTCTGTCAGACGCAAGATGCCTTCCTTGACAAGGACCTGGGCTTCGAGACCTTCCTGGTTCAAAAGGGCCTGAACTTTTTCCAGAATGTTCTGGCGCAGCGTGAGCGGGTGTTGAAGCTTCTCTTTCTCTCTCAGCAGTTTTTCCTGCTCGGTCTTGAGTGCAAGGGAATGGATAACGAGGATGAGAAGGAACACAAAAACCATGCTTGCGAGCAGGTCGGTGATCCAGAGATTAAATGAGGCTTGAGGATTTTTTCGCAAGGGTTTCTGTCCCCTTTGGACTTTTTTTCGGCAAATTTCCAACAACTTGCTGAAGGTCGCCTATGGCTCCTGCTAGAGAATGCATACCTCGGCTCATATGTTTGTCGAACTCACGCGTCAAGTTTTTGAACTTATCCGTGTAGGCCAAGATGCTGTCGTTCGTGTTTTGAAAGGCGGCGGCCAGGCTCTTGTCTACACCTTCGAAGCGTGTGCAGTAGTTTTCCCACTGTTGGCTGACTTTGTTTTGCACGTCTCGGATTTCTGTCACTGTGCTGTGCAAATTTTGGGAGATGGATACCCACTGACCGCAGAGCACCTGCGTTGTTTCCAGGGAGCGAGCAAGGGTTTCCATTTTCGTCAGGAAGCTTGCGAAGTTCTTTAGGACGTCTTTTTGTTCTGCCAGCAATGCCAGCACATTTTCTTTATCGGAATATATGTTTCGCATAGCGTCTTGCATCGACTTGATTTCGTTCCAGGATGTTTTGAACAGTGCTGTGCGGAACGATTCCATAGCTTGCTGCACCCATTCGCTCAGTGCCAGTTCTTTTTCTTGTCGACTATGCGCCAGATGTTCTTGGATTTGCTTAAGGACCACCTGGGATTCTTGTGACAGAAGCATCTGACTATGGGTCAATTGCGAGGACGAAACTACATCGACCCGGTTGCGTAAAAGCGTATTCATCCTCTTGATCAAAGCTTGGATTGTCTCGATTTGCGCTTTTTCCAGTTTTGCAAAACACAGGCCACTCGCCATTCCCACAATGGAGGTCCAGAAAGCCAGTGAGGATCCCCCGAGAAGCTGATAAAGAGACGCCTGCAGCTGATTCAAGTCTCCGCCAGCAAAACCCGTTCGAGCAACGTAGACACCGCTTGCCAATCCGCAGAATGTTCCCAAAATTCCCAGACCTCCTAGTTGAGTGGGAATCATCCCATAGGTTTGGGAACTTAGCGTCGGTTCGATCAGTCGCTCCTCATTAAAGCATGCATCGGGGGGAGTGAAGGAGATTTTGGTCGGGCGAGGGGTCTCTGTAAAAGCGAGCTGGTTTACGAAGTCTTGCCAAGGGGTCCGCAATTTCGCCAACATCATGACTTTGGCGTCGACGTCAACAAATCGTTCTGCAAACGCTTTGGGGGACGAAAAACCTTTGATAATTCGCAGAGCCTCCCACAACTGACTTTTTAAGTTAGCCCCTTCCCAGTAAAGCGAAAGTCCCCAATAAAAAGCATAGAGAAGCGTTGCCACACACCAAAGCCACACAAAGGTGGGTGACACGAAAAACGTTATGATTTGTTCGAGGGAAACTCCCATGCTCCTTTTATCATAAGTCTGCTTGCCTTAGATGGCTGACTGAAGAAATTTCCTAGTCTAAGTCCATGTGGGGAAACGAAGCATCGACTTCGCGTGGGGCAGATTTTTCCCTCGCCGACCCAGGTCCTCCTTCTCTCTCTTTCTTTGCCAGCGCCAGGCAAAAAAAGTTTGCTTTCTTTTCTTTGGGAAAAATATTTGGTAGACCATGGGGAACGCTGGAGTGGCGGAATTGGTAGACGCGCTGGACTCAAAATCCAGTGGGGGCAACCCCGTGAGAGTTCGATTCTCTCCCCCAGCACCATGGGATTGCTCAGGTGGCGGAATTTGGTAGACGCGCTGGACTCAGAATCCAGTGGGGGTAACCCCGTGAGAGTTCAAGTCTCTCCCCGAGCACCAAGCACTGGTTGCAGACGCAGAAGCTTCCCTTGTGCTTGAGGAGCTTCGTTTTCCTGAAGCTTTCTTGCAAAAGTCTCGACTCGCTTCGCAAGTTCCAGAAAATCATCTTTCAGCAGATTGACAGTAATGTTTCCGAAATTAAGGTGCACGCAACCATTGGGGCACTGATGAAAAACCAGATTCATATTTCCCATTTTTTCCTCCAACTACTGATAATGAGTACAATTCTCAATTTAAAAAGTGTTTTTTGTCAATAAGATCATCTCGGCGACAAGTCTTTCCCCTGGCAAATTCCGCTTGCCAAGAGCCAAGATACTCGTAAGGTAGGCCCTACCCTGGAATTCGGATCCTCTTTTCAGTCAAGCGTATTGACCCCAAAAAGTAATGCGTAAGCCACTTGGGGCAAATAGGGAGAGGGGGGTTTGGGGGGGCGAGTGAAGCGTCGCCTCCCCCGGATTTCTTGGAGGAACCAGCTGCGCAGTTTCCTCCAAACCACCTCCTTGCCCCAAGTGGCTTACGCCCCAAAAAAAGGTTATCTATGAGAAAAACGATCGCTCGGGCAGTGATACTGGGATTTGTTCTCTTGGGAGTATTGATACTAGGCTTTGGGTATTATTTGCGTTCCAAGCAGCCTAAGAGAGACGGGGAGTTAACGCTTCCAGGGCTTCAAGACTCTGTCGAGGTTTTATACGACAAATGGGCTATTCCCCACATCTATGCGAAACATGACCGAGATGCTTATTTTGCTCTTGGTTATCTCCATGCCCAGGACCGCCTTTTCCAGATGGAGATGTTGAGGCGTCTGGCTCGTGGAGAGCTTTCGGAAATTCTAGGCACAGACACTCTTAAATTTGACAAAATTTTCCGTACCTTAGGGGTAAGGCAGATAGCCCAAGCCTCACTTGAAAAAGTTGACAGAAACTCCCCGGGTTTTCGCGATTTGGAGGGGTATGTCGAAGGGATCAATCACTTCATTAGGGAAGGTGGAACACCAGTTGAATTCGATATCCTGGGTATTCCCAAGCGACCATTTGATTTGGTGGATCCGTTCTGCATTTCTGGATATATGGCTTTCAGCTTTGTGAAGGCATTAACGACGGATCCGATGTTGACCTATGTTGGATTGACATTGGGTGTCGAGTATCTTCTAGATTTGGATCCTGACTTTGATCCTGCAGCAATCGAAAGTTCCAGGGCGCACGCAGATCAACTTATGCGCGGTGCCTGGAAGTTGGCAGAAAGTTGGGAGACTATACGTCAGCCTTTCGGCCTTTTCGATGGTTCCAACGCCTGGGTGATTGCGGGATCGCGAACGAGGTCGGGAAAGCCTATTTTAGCAAATGATCCTCACATTAATTTCTCGGCTCCCTCGGTTTGGTTTGAGGCCTATTTGAACACTCCCAGCCTTTCCCTTTATGGCCACCACATTGCCGGAGTTCCCATCGCTCTCCTTGGGAACAACGAATACCATGCGTGGGGCCTGACGATGTTGCAAAATGACGGGATGGATTTTTTCAGGGAAAAGTTGAATCCTGACAATCCTGATCAGGTTTGGTTCCAAGATCACTGGGAAACCTTCAGCAAAAGAACCGAGCTTATTAAAATCAAGGGGTCGGACGATCTTGTTTGGGAGGTACAATCAACGAGGCATGGCCCGATTGTAAACGAGGTGGTTGAGGGATTCCAGCAGTACGACGACCCGATTTCTGCTTGGTGGGATTACGCAAGTGAAGAGAACAATGTGTTTATGGGTTTCTATGACCTTGCCCGTTCTCATGGAATGATCGAGGCAGAAAAGGCGGTTTCTAAAATCCACTCCCCAGGTCTAAATGTTGTCTATGCGAATGCTGACGGTGATATTGCGTGGTGGACGGCTGCTCGTTTTCCCATTCATGCACCTGGCACCTATTCGACGATCCTTCTTGATGGATCCTCGGGTAAGGATGAATTTCTAGGTTTCTACCCGTTCTCTTCCAATCCGTCTCAGAAAAACCCCTCGAAAGGATTCATTGCCTCGGCCAATCAAGATACCTTTGTGAATCACTCTTTTCGCGTCCCTGGATATTTCAATCCGCCTGACCGTTTCTACCTGATCGAAAAGCATTTGGAGGAAAAATCCTCAGATTGGACGTCGGAAGATGTCAAGGCCCTTCATTTGAACACCGAACACTCAAGTTACCGACATCTTCTGGATGAGTTTCTTGTAATCCTGGCAGACCAGGTGCGCACGTCCTCGGAATTATCACAGAAGGCGTATGCCCTTCTTGTGGATTGGGATTTGCAACACCGACTCAATTCTCAGGGAGCTACAGTTTTCCATGAATTCCTGGCAAACCTCATTCGTTTGGTCTTTCATGAAAAATTGACTGATGTTTATTACGATGGGTTTCTAAAATCGCATCTCATTCATACGACCCTTGATCGCGTATTCACCAACCCAGATTCTCCATGGTGGAATGACGGAGAGGGGCGAAGTCAGCGGGATGCCTGGATTCAGAAAGCCTGGGAAGAGACCGTAGCGGGTCTTGAGGTCAAGTTAGGCTCAGACCCTCAGACCTGGCTTTGGAGCCGTGTGCATGATGTGGAGCACAAGCATATCTTGGGAAAGCTGAAGCCGCTTGACTGGTTTTTCAACGTTGGTCCGTTTGTCGTCGAAGGTTCAACGGAAGTGGTCAACAATTTCCTCTTCAAGTTCTCCACGGGGCACAAGGACGTTTTCGCAGGCCCTTCCACAAGGCGCATTATTGATTTTGGCAATCCAACGCATTCGCTGGGGATCAATCCGACAGGACAGTCGGGATACTTCGCCAACCACCATTACAGGGACCAAGCAGCCATGTTTCACCAAGGCGAATATCGCCTGCAATTGATGGACAGGGCTGACCTTGAACGGGGTGAAATGAAACGTCTGTGGCTTCGTCCCGCTAAAAAGCTATAGTATTTGAGAAAAAGAATTTGTGGAGAGGACCTTTTTTGAAAAAAAGTTCCCCTCCACACCTCCCCCCAAAAAACTTTAGATATTGAAGTTTTTGAAAAGGGGTTTTATGCACTTACTCGTACGTTTATCTGGTGAGATTTTCCTAAAGTCGACAAGGGTCAGCAGGCGCTTTCAAAAACAGCTAAGCTCCAATCTTAAAGCAGCATTTCGCCAGGAAAAGATCGCTTACCGTCTACGCGAAGAATGGACGCGCCTCTGGGTGCATTCTGATGACGAACGGGTGCTGGGCCTAGTCCAGAGGATTTTTGGAATTCAGGCCATTTCCCTGATTGAGCATGAATGTCAGGCTGATCTTGACGAAATTGTTCGAGAGGGATCGGCGTTTTACCTTCCTCTCATACAAGGAAAACGCTTTGCGGTCAGCGCTCGCAGGGGAGGAACGCACTCGTTTAACTCGATGGATATCTGCCGCAGATTGGGACAAGCACTGAACAGTCCCAACACGGCTTCGATGGTCGATCTTAGCAACCCGGAACTTACCGTTTGCGTCGACATCAAGGACGATCGCGCCTATTTTTACCGCACAACAACGAAAGGTCCGGGCGGCCTTCCCCTGGGAACAGGCGGACATTGTGTGAGTCTTATTTCAGGGGGCTTTGACTCTGTCGTGGCTTCGTGGATGTTGCAGAAAAGGGGAGTCACTCTCGAATTTCTATTCTGTGACTTAGTGGGAGACCCTTTTCGAACGGATGTGATAGGCATCGTGAAGCGACTGGCGCAAACTTGGAGTTTTGGATATACCCCCCGCCTTCATATCATCGACTTTCGTCCCCTGGTGAAGGATATTCAAACTCACGTCACCCCTGCTTACTCCCAAGTGATTCTCAAACGTTTATTCTATCGCGCAGCGTCCATGTTAGGACAAACAGTTGAGGCGAACGGTATTGTGACGGGGGAAGCATTAGGGCAAGTATCCTCCCAAACTTTGAAAAACCTTCAAGCCATCTCAAGCGCCGTGAACGTGCCCATTTTGCGTCCCCTAGTCGCATTCGACAAACCGGAAATTATTACAATGAGCCGTAAGATCGGCCTCTATGAACTTTCCTCCCGGGTTAAGGAATTCTGTCAAATCGTCCCGCAAAAACCTGTGACAGCTTGTTCGCCTGAGCGGGCAGAACAGGAAGAATTCAAGCTTGACATGCTTCTGCTGGAGACGCTCTTTGCGGGGCGAGAAATCATCGAACTCGCATCCATTGAGAATGGTAAACAGGATAACCCTTTCTTCATAGATAAGGTTCCGCGAAACGCTGTTGTGATCGACTGCCAGTCGGAAGAAGCGTTTCAAAAGTGGCATCATGAAACTGCTCAGCATTGGGAGTTTCATGACTTGCTCTCAGCCTACCCCGCTTTCTCGAAGGAAAAGACATACGTTGTTTATTGTACGTTTGGCACTCAGAGTGCTGTTGCTGTCCAACAAATGCGAAATAGCGGGTTTCATGCTTTCAGTGTGAAGGGAGGGGTGAAAACCCTCGCTCGCCACTAAGGGCAATAGCAAGGAAGGGTAATTCTTGGAGGAACCAGCTGCGCAGTTTCCTCCAAACCACCTCCTTGCCCTTGAGGGAAAACCTTGCCCTTGAGGGAAAACCTTGCCCTTGAGGGAAAACCTTGCCCTTGAGGGAAAACCTTGCCCCAAGTGAAATCACTTGTGTTTTTAGGGCATTAAAGTAAAATGTCAGAGTATGCTCATCTCCGCGAGGCTACCTGTGTCAAGACCTGCTGCCTTACTACTGGTGATTTTTTTCGCGCAGATAGCCTATTCCCTGGATCAAGCTTGCCTCTCCGTTTTCAAATCAAAACCTATTTTCTCGTTATACTTCCACATGGAAGACTTCATCGCAGGTGACGAACTGCCCTTGTCGATCGCCGACGTCGACCACGAGAAGGTGGAGCGCATTTGGCGAATTTTCACACCGATGCTTGTTGAAAATCATGGGGTAAGCCTGGAGGATGTGGAGCGTAGCCTCGCATTTATCCAAAAAGCGAGGGGGAAAGTCGATGCATTACTGGACGAACAATGTAGTGTTTATGTTCACACAGATCAGACGTATTTGAAACTCCCTGTCTTATTCACAAAATCGGGGCATATTTACCTGCTTCTTGATCAGCTTGATAGAAAGCGTCCCAAAGGAGGTTTCAAGCAATTTTCTCGAGGCATAGAACTTGATACAGAAAGGGTCGTAGCCCATCTAGCTTCTTTCCCGAAGAACAAGGCAGAGCAATTCACCTTACGTGAATTGTCGGTTTTGGAGGCAGTCAAGGGGAGCATGGTGGCACCTGACTTATGGGACTGGGAAATTTATCCGGCCATTGTTGACGGCACCATGGTCCCTACCTATGCGTTTCAAACCGAACTTTTTCATGAAGACCTGCGTTCCGCTAGTCGTCACATCATTTCGGAACAAACTTATGCACTGTTGCTGCGCCAGGCTTTGGAAGCCTTACTCAATCTACACGAGAAAGGATATATTCACGGTGACGTCAAACCCGGGAACTTTCTTGTGAACGAGGATCTTTCCCGACTGGTTCTCATCGACTTTGGACTTTCTCACGCAGTCGGATCGAGCCAGTTTGGGATGAGTCTGGAAGGTACGAAAGGATTTCTCGCTCCTGAGTTGTGTGTCAATTTCTATGAAGATGGTCGCGCGTATGTGACAGAGTCAGAAGCTAAAAAAGCAGA
Source organism: Deltaproteobacteria bacterium (assembly GCA_016186945.1). GTDB lineage: Bacteria > Bdellovibrionota_B > Oligoflexia > Oligoflexales > Bog-1112 > BOG-1112. The sequence continues at coordinate 66,344 of JACPKR010000032.1, forward strand.
GATATTTTCGCTCGGTATGAGTTTTCTTGAACTATTGAAAGGCCCAAAATATCCTCTTTATGTTGCCATACGCTCGTTTAACCGCATGATCCTGGGCAAGGGGACAAAAGTAAAGCTGGATCCCGATGCCTTTTACTCTTCTCTGGGTCAGCTGTCGGTGATCTATCGGGAAGCGGTTCGCGGGGAAGAGCCTGGAACTCTTAGCTCGCTTCTTCTAGAGCTGGTGAATATTGAGGCAGACTTACGACCCGACCTTGTGGCAAGAAGGTGGTTTGGAGGAAACTGCACAGCTGGTTCCTCCAAGAATTTCCTTGGGGGAGCGACCCTTCGATTTCGCTCAGGGCAGGCTTTTCCCTCGTCCCCCGAACCCCCCTCTCCCTTTTTGCCACAAACAGCTCACGGATTCCCTTACTTTTGCAAGTTATGATAGACGATATAAATGATCGCAGGGATCGCGAGCACGGCAAACACTGTTAGAATCGGACCTGAAAATGCAGTCATAATGCCAAAACTTGCCAATGTGCCTAGCCATATTTCGTAAATGCGAGAGTCCGGACCTGCGTAAATCGCTAAAGCTGCAAAAATTCCTATCACACAGGCAATCGTTGCCAGCAAGAGCACTACATTGCGGGGTTTGAAACGCCGCGGCTTTAAGCCTTCTACTTTTTTTCCCATAGCCATCTCCCCCCTTACTTGAATTTAATTTCGACACAATCGTTTCCTTCATTGAGAAGAAAAGAAGGCTGAAGCCAACCGCCTAAAACGCCCGTTAAATTTACACAAAGTGCTATCTTTTTTTCTGCGAATATGGCATAAATTTCCTTAAGAATCACAAAATTTGGGAACATCTTTTTACTTGAGGCTTGGATAATGAACGAAAAGCCACGGGTTTGTGTAATTGATGAAAATCCGTTAGTAAAAACTGGATGGGAGCGGTCCCTAGGACGTCCCGTTGACCTTTATTTTTTTCAGGATCACTATAAGTTGTTTGCGCAGGCGGAAAAGGACAGCAGGTTAATTCCGTCGTTTCAGTGCATCATTCTTGGCCGTATGTTCCCGCATGTTGGACTGGACATAGTGTCGTGCGATGTTCCTGGTCGCATCAAGCGGCTTGCGACGGGACCCCTCTTTCTCAATTGGCAGGGTTATGTGGCAAAGGGCGATTTGGATCGTGCCTTTGATGGCAAGATTTTCCATCGCTATGGTATCAAGTGGAACACGTTGCGATTACGCATTCAGAAGGTTGACAAGAGAAAGCATGCCTGGCCCGAGTCGGTCGCCCCCTTACGTGTCAACATCGGCATGAACGTAAGTCGTTCGCAGAAGTGCCGGGAACTTTTACGTTCGATGGCTTCTCGTGCGGAGGGGAGGCACAAGCGTCGCATTGAGTATTATGCGAAAAACGACCCTCAGACTGGGATCAAGCTGCTTGAGGCGATTTACAACAAACTTTTGATAGAGAAGGATCGCCCACCGGACTGTCCAAGTCGCTACATCAATTCATCCCCTATCATCGCCGCCCGTATCTTGCGTGACGTCTTGAACTAATTGTGGCATGAGCAAAGAGCTTTTCGAGAAAAAAAGTCGCGGATGTTTCCGCCAAACCACCTTCTTGCGCACCTGTTCTAAGGAAGTCTGTCATGGAAGAAAGAAGCAACCCAGAACTTTACGCTATTCGTCATTCGTTGGCTCATGTTTTAGCCCAGGCTGTTCAGCAACAGTTCAGCGGGGTCACCTTGGGATTTGGTCCTCCTACGGAAACAGGTTTCTACTACGATTTTGACTTCCGGGGGCGGTCGGTCAGTGAGAAAGATTTTCCCGCGATCGAAAAAGGGATGCGGCGTATTATTCAGGAGAAACAGGTTTACAATCGAACTGACTGCTCCTTCGAAGAGGCTTTGGCTAAAGCAGAAACGTTAGGCGAGCCTTACAAAGTCATGAACATAAAAATGTTGAAAGAGAGGGGGGTTCAACATTTCTCCTTCTACAGCAACGACAAATTCGAAGACCTGTGCGAGGGGCCTCATGTTTCAGACACCGGAGTTTTGCCAGCGAAAGCATTCAAGCTGGATCGTGTAGCGGGAGCTTATTGGCTGGGTGATGAGCGCAATATTATGCTTACCCGGATTTACGCCCTAGCTTTCGAGACAGAGGAGGAGCTAAAGGACTTCCTGAGGCGGCGTGAAATTGCAGAAACATACGACCATAAGAAGTTGGGAAAGGAACTCGGTATCTTCCACTTCGATGACTTGGTGGGAAAGGGCCTGCCTCTCTGGCTTCCTGCTGGGACGGTCATTCGCGATGAGGTCGAAACTTACGCCAAGGAGATGGAATTCAAGGCGGGGTATCAGCGAGTCAGCACGCCGAACATAGCCAAGAAGCAACTTTACTTGATGAGTAAGCATCTGCCTGCCTATGAAGATTCGATGTTTCCCCCCATGATTTGCCACCATGAGGATACCGGGTATGAGGAACATTTCTATCTGAGGCCGATGAACTGCCCGCATCACCATTTGATCTTCAAGAGTGTACAAAGGAGTTATCGCGACCTACCGCTACGTCTGGCTGAATATGGGACTACGTTCCGCTATGAGCAGTCGGGAGAACTATCGGGGCTACTCCGTGTGCGAGGCATGACTTTAAACGATGCTCACCTTTACCTTCGTCTTGAGCAGGTGGGGGAGGAAGTGCGCCAGATGCTCGGAATGTACATGGCCATGTACAAGACTTTTAAATTCCAGGATTACCGGTTCCGCCTTTCCCTAAGGGATCCCGACGGGGCGGGGAAATATCAAGGCAGCAGGGAAATGTGGGAAAAAGCTGAGTCCATGCTGACGAAACTCATGGACGGCACCGGATTGCCTTATCAAAAAGGCGTGGGAGAAGCGGCGTTCTACGGTCCGAAAATAGATATCCAGTTTAAAAATCTGATGGGACGCGAGGAGACCGTTTCGACCATTCAACTTGACTTCCTGGCTCCTGAAAACTTCGACCTCCACTATACTGACGAGGATGGCAAAGACCAGCGGCCGGTGGTCATTCATCGGGCACCCCTGTCCACTCACGAGCGTTTCGTGAGCTACCTCCTGGAGTATTACGGCGGCGCTCTGCCGACATGGCTTTCCCCCGTGCAAGTAGTCCTGATCCCCGTCAATGAAGATTGTCATGACTTCTGCGAAGATTTGGCCGAACATCTGCATGGGAAATTCGTACGTGCTGAACTTGATTTCTCGCACGAGAGTTTCAACAAGAAAATACGCACCCACACACTGAAGAAAGTTCCGCTTCTTCTCATCATTGGCAACAAGGAAGTACAGGAAGATTCCGTCACCGTGCGTCGCTTTGGAGTCAAGGAGCAGCAGACCCTCAAACGCGGTGTTTTTGTCGCTGAATTGCTGGAAGAAATCAGAGAGCGGAAGAATTTCCGTGAGCCGATCACCTCTATCGTCTAATATAGAGTAGTGTAGGTAATGCTTTAGCACGTGGGGCAGAAAAGGGAGAGGGGGGTTTGGGGGGGCGAGGGAAGCGTCGCCTCCCCCGGATTTCTTGGAGGAACCAGCTGCGCAGTTTCCTCCAAACCACCTCCTTGCCACAACAAGGGAGGATCTGTTGAGCAAGTATTTTACATGGGACATTGAACGCGAGATTTTTCACATCTATGGCCCGCTCAGTTTGCGGTGGTACAGCCTTCTTTTTATCGCGGGCATACTGGTAGGTAATTTGATTTTCGTGGGAATGGTGAAGAGGGAAGGCAAGCCTGTACAATTGTGCGAGTCTCTTCTTTACTATGTGGTCATAGGGCTTGTGGTCGGTGCACGACTCGGGCACTGCCTTTTCTACGACCCTCTTCATTACCTGAGTAGGCCCTGGGAAATCCTTCAAGTGTGGGAAGGAGGCCTCGCAAGTCATGGGGGTTACCTGGGCTTGATCATTGCCTGTTACCTTTTTTCCCGTAAACATAAGGAAATGAGTTTCCTATGGATCATGGATCGCATGGCGATGATGGGCATTTTTGCAGGGGCGTTTATTCGTCTGGGAAATTTTTTCAACTCGGAAATCGTCGGTAGAGTCACGAACGTTCCCTGGGCTATCGTCTTTGCGCGTGTCGATGGTTACCCACGGCACCCGGCACAACTTTATGAGTCCCTGGGTTACCTGACCATAAGCATGGGCCTCTATCTCCTTCACCGAACCACAAAAATTGGGAATCTTCCTGGAAGGCTGTTAGGGCTTGCCTGTGTGCTTGCATTCTCGTTCAGGACCTTCATAGAAATGTTCAAGGAGAACCAGGCAGCTTTTGAAAGTTCCCTGCCCTTCAACATGGGACAGCTTCTGAGTATTCCGTTTATTTTTGTAGGTATTCTTCTCATCCTTGGCGTTCACTCACGCTCGTCGTTGACTAAGAGCTTCCACAGCTAGATTGTGCCCCTATGATTGACAACTTTATACGCGAACGATTGCCGCCTTTTGTGAGTCCCCTTTTAAAACTATATAAAAGGTGGAATGTCCACCCTTGCACTCTTTCCCTCCTGGGGTTGGCTGTAACTGTCGTGTCCGCGTTTGCGATTGTGCAGGGCTTTTTTGTTACCGCCCTTTTTCTTTGGTATCTCAGTCGCATTTTTGACGGGACAGACGGTTTATGGGCCAGGGAGTCGGGGAGGGAATCTGCGTTTGGGTCTTACCTTGATTTCGTTTGCGACATGACAGCTTACTCACTGATAGTCGTCGCATTCTATGTACGGATCCCCGAGCTGACACCCTACTGGATGGCCATGCTGTTTCTCTACATTGTATGTACGACAAGTGCGCTAACGCTTGGTTCCCAGGAGCAGCGTTTGGGCCTTTCTCCGCGCGACAATCGCGGGCTTCGCCTCGGTGCGGGGCTTGCCGAAGCGGGGGAAGCGTCGATCGCTTACACACTCCTTCTTTTATTCCCGCAGTTCATGAAACCTATCGCTACGGGATGGCTTCTCGTCCTCGGACTGACTGTGATCTTGCGAACATTGCTAGCCTACAAGACCCTCCCGCGTTGAAGATGTTACAATTATTTTTGTAATACGTAACCCGCTTGTGGCAAGGAGGTGGTTTGGAGGAAACTGCGCAGCTGGTTCCTCCAAGAAATCCCTTGGGGGGGCGACCCTTCGCTTTGCTCAGGGCAGGCTTTTCCCTCGCCCCCCCAAACCCCCCTCTCCCTTTTCACAAACAGCTATTGGGTGTTCTATGAAAAACCGGGGTGGGGCGCTCCTTCAAGCCATGTTCGTTGTCGGTGTCGCGTCTGGCTTAGTAGCTGTAGTTGTGCAGCTGACAACGATTTCCGTGAAGGAGCAGAAGCTTATCGAACGAAAAATAGCGCGTGACCGCATAGGGCGTAACCTTGCGTCTGCTCTTGTGAATCCTGCTGTGCTTTTTGCAAGTAGCGACCCGGCGATCACATTAAGCGGCAATGCAAAACTGGGCGCCTGCCTGGGCAGAGGCGTTCCCGAGCTTGTCGAAGCGGAGTTGGTCGGCCCAGCAGCATCGGGGGAAGCTTGTGATACGACCGTGATCGACATGGAGAGAGGTGAGGAGTTTCTCTTAGTTCCGGAGGCGTCCTATGTATTTCCTTTCAGAAGAGGAGGGAGTCCGCAGAACGCAAACTGCCCTAACCCAGGGAGTCCACTGTCAACAAGGCATATTTCCTGTTTCTTAGGGGGGCAAAGGGATCAAGAAGTCGTCGCCTATAATTTCGAGGGTGAAACCGGGGACTTGAGCCAGGCGTTTCCCCTTGAAGCACGAGTCTTTTTCAAGCCCCTATGTAACAAGACTGAAGCCGTGGAAAAATGCGCGTTTGCAGAAGCAATGCAATTCCGATACGAGCTGACACAGCAAAAATTCCCTGGTGAAATTCGGCCCATATACCTGGGAACTTACCCCTCCAGGACAGAATGGCTGACCGTAGATTCGAGTCAGATCTTAGGACAGCAATGCAATCCGGGTGCAATCGTGTTTGCAAGTGAAGAAACCGGAAAATTGGAATGCCGCTGCCAGAGACCTTTTCGCCCCCTCCTTCGCAACGAAGCGCCCGTTGTCAATGCACGAGGTCCGCTCTGCGAAGCAATGGAACGCTACTGCCCCCCAGGTTTTATCCAGACGGGGCAGGATCAAGACGGCAACCCGGTCTGCGAGGAATTGGCGAACAAAGTCAGACCCACAAAAACTATCAACTTCAACACGAATACTCCTTATCCAGAATCTTTTTATTCGTGCAACCAGGGTGACAGCGGTTGGATTTCCAACGTCACAAGAAAATGCAGAAGCGCTATCGAATACAGATATATTGACTGTTTTGCTGACTGTACAGGCATCGCTCCCGTTCTTATCGGATTAGCTGTAGGGGCTGCTGTTTTTTTCATATTTTGGCTCATCATTGCCGTCTTGCTCATTCTAGGCGTTATTACGATGCCTGCCGGTGTGGCCATGCTCTTAGTCTTGTTTACCATTCTAGGCATCGCAGCGGGTGGGGTCGGGGGTTATATCCTTGGCCAGAATTGGGACTGGTTTTATATTGATCAGACCCGAGGAATGTATCCTGAAATATCCTGTGATATAACAGTGGAATGCAGCGCTATGCAGGAGTAAATTTTGGCTGAATCTCATGCACATCATCACCTCCGAACGATGGTCGGAAAAAAACTGACCCTTGCCATCATCCTCAATATTCTAATCAGTGTCAGCCAGACGATCGCTGGATTCATGGCAGGCAGCCTTGCTCTGCTTTCTGATGCACTTCATAACATCAGCGATGTCATTGCCCTCTGCGTGAGTTACGTAGCTAACAGATTGAGCGGTCGTAAAAGCACTCTTACGGAAACATACGGCTACCATCGGGCTGAGATAATCGCCGCATTCATCAACGCAGGCATGCTCCTGGGTGTGGCCGTTCTTCTGGTGAAGGAAGCGTTGGAGCGTCTTTTCCATCCGCTCGTTGTGGATTCTGAGCTGGTCATCATATTTGCTGCACTCGGTTTGTGTTTCAACGGACTCAGTGCTGCCTTATTGAGGAAGGAAGCCGCCGGAAATATCAATGTACGCTCAGCGTTCCTCCATCTTTTTGCAGACATGATGACTTCCTTGTTTGTTTTTATGGGCGGCTTGCTGATTCGGGTCTGGGAAGTGTACTGGGTGGATAGTGTTCTCTGTATCGTTGTTGCTTTTTATCTCGTTCTTTCATCCTGGCGAGTTTTGGTTGAGACGATGAGGGTTATCATGCACTTTACGCCCGAGTCGATTGACTTAAGGGACATCGAGCAGGAAGTTCTTCACCATTCTGGAGTTGAGAATATCCACCATGTCCATGTATGGCAGATGAACGATAGGGATATTCACTTCGAGGCTCATGTGGACTTTAAGGAAGACCTATCTTTAAGCAAGGTGTCCGAGACAATCGACAAAATCAACGATGACTTGCGGCAAAAATTTGGTATTAATCATAGTATCCTTCAGCCGGAAATTGGGGTGGCTGATTCGAAACAGTTTGTGGTGACTGACTGTCCCCATGTCTAGAGCGTTTTTATATGGTAGATTTGTTTAGCTTTGAAAGTCTCATTGCGTTTCTAACTCTAGTCGGTTTGGAAATCGTGCTGGGTATTGACAACATTGTCTTTATTGCCATCACGACGGATAAACTTCCGCAGCATCAGAAACCTTTTGCCAGGCGTCTGGGATTAGCTCTGGCAATGGTTGAAAGGATACTTCTTTTATTTCTGATCAGCTGGCTTACCCACTTGACAGAACCCCTCTTTGCGGTGCTGGACCATTCCGTATCGGGGCGTGACTTGATTCTCTTGGTGGGTGGGGTGTTTCTGATTGGCAAAGCGACCTTGGAAATTCACGCTCAGGCGGAGCCGGAAGTCATCAAGAACGACTCGGATTTCCCTGCTAAAAGCTTGTCCATGTGGTTTGCTCTTGCTCAAATCGTCGTTTTGGACACTGTTTTTTCTCTCGATTCTGTTCTCACTGCGGTGGGGATGGTGGACCATGTATCTGTCATGGTCTTAGCGATCATCATTGCGGTCATCATCATGATGGTTTTTGCAAATCCGGTCAGCAATTTCATCCTTCGTCACCCTACTCTCAAGACCTTGGCTCTTGCGTTTCTTCTCCTTGTCGGGGTCTTCCTGGTTGCGGAAGGGTTGGGCAGTCACATTGAAAAGGGGTACATTTACTTTGCCATCGGCTTCTCGGTGTTGGTGGAAGCTTTGAACTTCCGTGTGAGGCACAAAGCGGCTCCTCCTCCGTCTCAACGATAGCATTGTTGTGAACTTCCACCTCACTTGTTATAGTCTTTGAGAAAAAGAATTTGTGGAGAGGACCTTTTTTGAAAAAAAGTTCCCCTCCACGCCTCCCCCCAAAAAACTTTAAATATTGAAGTTTTTAAAAAGGGGTTTGGGGAAATAACTTTTTTCAAAAAGTTTGTCCCCTGTCAGTGCCCCAAACTTGGCGACTCACCTTTTGTCTCTGTGTTCTATTATGGAGCAGTGTCTTATCCGCTTTAGACATACAGGCGGGTTTTGCTGCGATGGAAGAGGGGGACGATCGCTTTCGTGGTGGGCTAAACTTGCATCTCGGGTTCAATTCTTACTCGGCACGCTATTATTACTTCATGCGCAGTTTTGGGCCGGTCAAGGAGAGCACGCATGTTCTGGCTCTTTCTCGTTCTTTTCCTATTCCCGGAATGAAATTCTTATGGGGGCGTCTAGGTTTCGCACCTCTTTTGGAAACGACAAAGCTAAGTTATTCAAAACAAGAAGACCAAGCCTTCGACACGAAAGAGGCACAGACTAACCTTGGATTCTTGTTGGGGGTGTTCATGCAAGTGACGAATAGCGGCCCATTGTCCTTTCAAATCGCCTGGGAGTCAGCACTTTACCCAGCAGGACTGACGGGGGGGATACTTCTAGCCACCGGTCGCAAGCAGCTCTTCACCCTGAGTGCGGGGATGCAACTGTGATGGGAAGAGCAATTGGCAGCCTTATCCTTCTCATTTTCACTCTCCCGGCCTTTGCAGACTTCACCCTCCACGTCGGCCCTGCCTCCAGCGGTGGAGGTGGCCCTAACCCTGTCAGTATTCCCCCTATTCAGGTTATCGACTATGAGTTCATTTGGGTCACCGAAGAAAAGCGGGAGTGGTCGCTAAGTATTGTGCCGGGCCTATTTTATGGCCAACGTTTTATGTTGAGTGAGGGGGCTTATGTTTCTTTGGGAGGGGGACTCGTGATCGACTTGAATGGTGTCGGGCCAGGTTTATACTCTGCTTTTGGTTACGATGCCTGTGGATCTTCGCTTTGTTTCAATGTCGAATTTCGTAAGGCTTTAGGTGCCAACTTTCGTCACCTCATGTCTCCCTATGCTCTGCGTGTAGGGGTCACTTGGCGTACGGGGTGATGAAGCTCGCTTTTTTCACCTCTTTCTATTATTTGGTCTCAAAAAAGAGTCCTTGATAACCGCAGTCACATTGTAAAATGCCCGGCTCTGTCTTGAGGAATCGGTGAAAAATTCCGATTCATAAGAGTGGAGGCTCTGTGTGTACTGCTTTAAAAGAGGGGAATTATTTGGTAAAGGGTGTGATTTGGTGGTTATTACTTACTGTAGTGGTTGCTTGTTTGCAGACCAAAAAAAAGAACGTTCCTTCTGCGACATCCCCCAAAAAAGAGTCTGCGGAATCTATTGAATCGCAGCAAGCCTACCACATCGCTATGCCTCAGCCTTTACAGGAAATTGGCATTATTTTCAGCGTATCCGACGATACGGAGGTCGAATATAAATTCTGTCAACGCCAGGATGAATGCCCGATATTTCGCAGCAAAGCAAAAACGTTAATGCATATGGTGCTTGCTGCCCCCTCCGTCTACAGTGTTCGCTTATGTCGTGCTCTTAGCACCGACTGTCAACCGTGGCAGCTCCTCCTTATGCATCCAGTGAAAGAATACAATCTTACTGATACGACACCTCAGCAGGCACAAAGCCTTTCCTTTGCTGAAGATGAATTGAAAGGCTTTACTCTTAGCTGGCTGGGCAACGGCAACACTATCCTGTCTTACTATATGTTTATTGCTGACTTACAGGCCACACCTGAGGGTGACGGGTTTCATCTGACCACTCGAGGTCTGCCTAATTTA
>JACPKR010000033.1 GCA_016186945.1 Deltaproteobacteria bacterium
GAACCTTTTCATGGTTGCAGAGAAAATTTCGACGAATTGCTGTTCGTTGGGAAAGACTTCCGAGCTGCTTTGACGGATTTGTTGCCTTGGCAATCATCATGCTTTGGATCGGAAAAATCTGTTTAGTGAGATAGGTTCATATAACGTTGCAGCTTCTCGGGTCATGAGGCCTCCTTAGGGCTTTGGCAATATCTGTTTATTACGTGGATGTCTTAAATAGATATTGCTTCATTTAATTCATCCATGTCAAACTAAATCTTGAAAAAATTGTTGTGAGGTTTTTTCATGGGTACTCGCAGCACCGACGCTTTCATTGAGGCTTTGAGAAAGTATTTAACTGAAATTCGAATTGAGAGTGACTTGACTCAGGTTGAGTTTGCTAAGCGTGGAGGCAATCAGCACCAATCAGTGATTGCAAGAATAGAAACTGGTGCTTCGAGTAACTTCGGCGTGCGCACTCTGTATGAGATAGCTCAGGGCACTCCCTTTAGTTTGTGGGAAATAATAAAAAAAGCCGAAGGCGATGAAAAAAATATGGAGAAAAGCACAAAAGACGATGATTGGACAAAAATAAATAAAGAGATCGAATTACTTTCTTCAAAAAAAAGGAAATGGCTAGCCAAAATTGTCAGATCTGTCCTTGCTGACAGCTGACAATGCTGACACTGTTGTATATTTCTTACTCATTGTCAGCATTGTCAGCTGTCACTTAATAGAGATCTCCCCTCTTAAGAAGAAGGGCAATCTCTAAAAAAACAAAAAAACTTACTTGCCTAGAAGTTCCCAATAGCTTAAATTTATGACCTAGCAGGGTTTCTGATAAAAATATATAATAATTTCAGTGAGTTAAGCTGCTCATAACCCGAAGATCGGGGGTTCAAATCCCTCCCCCGCTACCAAATGTAGCAAAGTTAAAAGGAAACCCCGGTTGATTCACTGAAACGCTGGGGTTTTTCGCTATGGAAAACCGATGGTATCAATTCCGCTTAATCTCTCTCAGTTAAAACGCGCTCTGGAATCACTGAAAAAGTCAATCGATCAACCTAAGGATGAATTCACAAGGGATTCAACGATTCAAAGGTTTGAGTATAGCTTCGAATTGAGTTGGAAAACATTGAAACGCTATTTCTCCCTCAATCAGGGACTAGATGAGTCGAATGTTAAAAACTTATTCCGGGAAGCCGGGAAACAAAAACTCATCGATTCTATCGATAGCTGGTTTGAATACCTTCGGGCAAGAAATCTCACTTCACATACTTACAACGAAAACACTGCTGAAGAGGTATACAAAGCGGCTTGTCGGTTTTTCGTTGACGCCAAAGAACTTCTGACCCGCTTGGAGAAGCTCGTTGATTAAAGGTCTGTCTCAAAAAGAGGTCGATTTTATTTTGGCAACCCTCCATCAACATGTTCCCAACGCTCGCATTCTTGCTTTCGGCTCACGAGTGTCGGGTACACCGAAAAAATACTCCGACCTTGATATTTGCCTCGACAACGGTGCTCCACTGGAACTCTCCAAATGGGATCTCCTCGATGAAGCGTTTGAGGAAAGCGATCTGCCCTTCAAAGTCGATATCAGTGATTATCATCGGATCAGCGAAGATTTTCGCAAACTGGTTGAGCAAACTTCTGTCGACATAGCGTGAAAGCCTTGATCAACATCAATGTCTCTTTGTTCCGTGACATGTGACAGCGCTGACACTGGGTGCATTGTCAGCGCTGTCACATGTCATCGACTCTTCCTTGCTCTCCCTTTCTAAAATGGCTATAGTAGGTTTTAAGTAGCCGAAAAGTGGCACAGTGGATTTTTTTGGTCTTATGATGCAAAAACAATTATCAAATTATATCAGATACTCACTCATAACCCGAAGATCGGGGGTTCAAATCCCTCCCCCGCTACCAAATATGTTATAATAAGAGCCGAGCTCTTTTAGTTTGTGGAGTATGGGAATGAACGCAGCTCGCGCAAGAAACGTTGCCCTCGAAAAGCTCACCGAACTCCGTTCCATCATTCTTGAGCACATTATCAAAGCCTCCGCCTTGTCGGACCACCAGGCCGTCAGTCATTGGCAGAAAGAAATCCACTCCTACCAAACAAGACTGCATCGCTACCATAAAGGCAAGGGGGTAAAGCCCAACTACACGAAAGACCTTCTTTGGGAATATCTGTGGGAAGACCAAGTGGATGAACTCCCACTTGGGTTCATTGAAGAGTATGGTCTAAAGGATTTGAAGCTCGATGTTGAGGACATCAAAGCTAAACTTAAGACCTTTATTGATGGTGTTATGAAATCTTCCGGAAAATAAATCGTCAATCCTCCACATATTAAGCAATAAGTTCAAGCTTAGGCTCTGGTCTTGGGGTGGGGCGGCTCCATACGGTGATCACGGCGTAGATCGTCATTACTTGGGGTTCAAGTGCGACCGCGATGTCAATGCAGCCCTTGTTATTTTGCAGTATGCATTAAGCAAAGTATCGGGTCAGGAACTGGCCTTAGGTGTGGAGAAGGTGCAGGGTGTTTATCTTGTGTCTTTGCTGAAGCACGAAACTCCATTCATACCGCAAGCTGCGTTCAGCAGCTGAGGATTGAGTGGAGTAGTTCATAGCTAATTCTTCACCGATAGTCCCCGAGACAACGATGAGGGGTCAATCTCCTTTTTTTCTCTAGAATCAGGCAGGGTAAAGAAAAATGTTGCACCATGATCGACCTCCGCCCTCGCCCAGATCCGCCCCTTATGGCGTTGGATTATTCTCTGAGCAGTCGCCAGACCGATACCATTTCCTTCAAATTCAGAAGAGGTATGCAAACGCTGAAAGGGTAAAAAAAGTTTTTTTGAATAGGCCATGTCGAAACCGGCGCCATTGTCTGAGATAAAGTAGACTCGTTCCCCATTCATTTTCGTAACGCCCACCTCTATTTTTGGATTTAACGTTTTTCTGGTAAACTTCCATGCGTTACTAATTAAGTTAGTCATAACGGCTTCGAAGAGACGAGCATCGCAGTACACAATAAGTTGATCTGCGATCGTAACATTCAGTTGACGCTCTGGATCCGTCGCCCCGATCTGTTCCAGTATTTTTCTTGCCTGCTTACTTAAATCAACTTCGCTGCAATTCAGCTCCCCTCTGGTCATTCTTGATAGATTGAGTAAGTCATCAATGAGCGATCCCATATATTTGCTGGCGGAAAGTACCCGTTGTAAATAGTCTTTACCTTGTTCGTCAAACTTTTCTCCATATTCCTCCTGAAGCATTTGGCTAAATCCTTCTATGCTGCGTAGAGGGGCTTTGAGATCGTGTGCGACGGCGTAGCTGAAAGCCTCGAGTTCTCGATTCTTGTATTCGATCTCACCTAGTAAATCATTTCTCAGCTCAGCGAGATCTCTCGCTTCTTTTTCCCGAGTCTCAAGATCCTTCGCCTGTCTTTTTAAAAGGCTTGATATTCGCGCTAATTCAGTAAACACGCTAACTTTTGATCGTAGAATCTCTGGATCCACTGGCTTAAAAACATAATCTACAGCTCCAACCGAATATCCCTTGAAAATATGGTGTTCACTTTTGTTGCTAGCAGTAATAAAAATGATAGGGGTGTTCCGTGAAAATTCGCGCTCTCGAATAAAACTCGCAGTTTCAAGACCGTCCATGATTGGCATCTGAACATCCATTAAGATCAAAGCAAATTCGGTACTCAAAACATGTCGTAGAGCTTCTTCGCCCGATTTAGCCAGAACCAGATTTTGCTCAAGGGGTTGAAGTATGGCTTCGAGGGCCAAAAGACCCTGGTCCTGATCATCCACCAACAATATGTTAACTTTGTCTTTGGCGAAGTCATTCATCTTTGCGATCCCCGTTCCTTAAGGAAAGTTTTAGCAAAAAGGGTGCAATTTCCGGTAGGGGTAAAATCGCATCTACGGTTCCAACCGATTTTATAGCTGCAGCGGGCATAGTTGCGCATTCGGCAGAAACGGGGTCCTCTACGATAATCGTTCCCCCTCGGGTTTTAATGAGAGCGGCGCCCTTCGCCCCGTCGTTACTCGCCCCTGTTAAAACAACTCCGATCGTTCGCGAGCCAAAAGCATCCGCTGCCGACTCGAAAGCGACGTCGATCGACGGGCGTGCATGTAAAACAGGCTGGTCAACCGAAAGGCAAAATAAAGATGAATCTATGAGCAAATGATAGCCTGCGGGAGCTACATAGACCCTCCCCGCGATAATGTCCTCCTTATCTTCGGCCTCGGATACTCGCAGCTTACATGATTGCTGCAATTGCTTCACAAGAGAAGCATCCAACTCATTGCTCCGATGCTGGACGATTACGATTGGCAATCTAAAATCCTTCGGTAAATTTCCAAGCACAAGATTCAAGGCTCTTAGACCTCCTAATGATGCCCCAATCACTATGATGCCTGGCATCATCAGGCCGTCCTGCGATACAGTTTTTGAGAGACATCCACTTCCTCATAATTGTTCTCGCGTGGGGTAAACCGGAGCGTTTCTTTTTCCCCCAATCCTAAATATCCAAAGTGTATAAGGCTGTTAAAAAAGAGTTCATGGGTCTTGTTTTGTAATTCCCTCTTAAAATAGATCATCACGTTTCTGCACAGAATAACATTGAACTCATTGGGTGAAGCGTCCGTAACAAGGTTATGCTTAGCAAAGACAATGTTTTCTTTGAGATGGGAGCTGAAAAGTGCGTTGTCGTACTGAGCTGTGTAATAGTCTGAAAACGACTCGATCCCACCGGATTTAAGATAATTTGACGTAAATTCCTTCATCATGTTCATGGGAAAAATTCCAGACTTTGCTTTTTGAATGACATCTTCGCTTATATCTGTCGCATATATGATGCTGCGTTTGTAAATACCTTCTTCATGCAGAAGGATAGCCATCGAGTAAACTTCTTCGCCAGTTGAGCACCCTGCGTGCCAAATACGCACAAAAGGATAGGTCTTAAGCTGAGGGACGACTTTCTCCCGGAAGCACTTATAGAATGATGGATGACGGAACATCGAGGAAGCATGCACAGTGAAATGCAAAAGCAAACGTGCCATACATGCCGGGTCATTTTGAATTTTATCCAACAGACCAGAGATGGAAGCAACCCCTTCTGTTGCAACCGAATTTAAAATACGACGCTTGACTGATGGATACGCGTAGTCGCGGAAATCGTATCCGTATTTTGCGTAAACGACATCGAGAAGCAGTCGGACTTCCGATACCTCAACATCATCATATATTTCTTCACTGTCATTCAATAGCGTTCCTTACCTACTATTGATAAAGCCAGACACGTAGAAGAGACAGGAGTTGATCCATATCGACAGGCTTGGTTATATAATCCGACGCCCCCGCTTCAAGACATTTTTCGCGGTCACCTTTCATAGCTTTGGCAGTCAATGCTATGATTGGCATTTTCTTGTACTTCGATATTTTGCGTATCGCTCTCGTCGCCTCGTATCCATCCATCTCAGGCATCATAATATCCATAAGCACGACATCGAAATCAGCAGATTTTTTAAGCAAAGAGAGGGCATCCTTCCCATTTTCGGTATAAGTGACCGACATTTTTTGTCGTTCCAAAACCGCCGTAAGGGCGAAAATATTACGGACATCGTCATCGACAACAAGAACTTTCTTACCTGCCAGTACCGGATCGTTTTTTTGAATTTTCTCCAGCATGCGCTGTTTACTTTCCGGGAGGTTGGCTTCGATGCGATGTAGGAAGAGGGTCGTTTCATTGAGCAGGCGTTCTGGTGAGGCAGCATCTTTGATGATAATAGAATCCGCATACCGTCGCAGTTCCGTCTCTTCTCTTTTTGTCAATTCTTTACCCGTGTAGACAACTATGGGTATCGGTCGTTTTTCCAGCTCCGACTTCATTTTTTCGATAAGCTCAAACCCGGTCATGTCAGGCAACTTAAGGTCCAAGATCATGCAGTCGATTTCATATTTTCCCAGCATCTGTAAAGCCTCTTCTCCTGTTGAAACAGCTTGAGTCTCAATATCGTTGTCACCAATCAATTCAACAATACTCTTACGTTGAACATCGTCGTCTTCAATGATGAGAAGCTTTTTCAAAGGACGTTCAATAAACGCTGTTATTTTTGTAAAGGCCTGCTCCAAAGCCTCTTTCGTTGTTGGCTTTTGTAGGAACGCGAAAGCACCTTGTCGGATTCCACGCTTAATATCATTCTCAATCGAGATAATGTGAACGGGGATGTGTCTTGTTTCTCGGTCGTGCTTCAGTCGGTCCAAAACACTCCAACCATCTCTATCTGGAAGTCTGAGGTCAAGTGTAATGGCTGCCGGTTTATATTTTCGCGCGAGGCTAAATGCATCTATTGCCCGTGAGCAAACGACTCCCAGAAATCTTCGTTCCCGGCCAATATCGAGCAGAATTTGTGCAAATTTCGGGTCATCTTCAACAATAAGCAGCACGCGGTCTCCCGTTTTGATCATGGTTCTGTCATCTTTGACCGCCTCCTGCTCAACAACGATTTCCTCTGGATATGCCTCGGTCTGGCTAGCAACAGGGTATATTGACAATTCAGGTTTCAGATCCTCACCCCGGGCCTGTCGCTTTTCTGGTTTGGGTGGGACGGTGTAATGGATGGGGAGGTATAGAGTGAAGATGCTGCCTTCACCAGGAGAACTCGCAAGACTAATTACGCCGCCCAGCATCCGTGCTATTTCTCTACTGATAGATAGTCCTAGTCCCGTTCCCCCATATTTTCTGCTTGTACTACCATCAACTTGTTGGAACGCTTCAAAGATAACGCGATGCTTGTCTTTTGGAATACCAATTCCGGTATCGCTCACGGAAAAGGCTACAACAGTTGAAGCTTGGTCCAACGCTGTCCCCTCAGGCCACGCACCGGCTGCAGCCATGCTTATTTTCAGAGAGACAGAGCCTTTTTCTGTAAATTTGAATGCGTTGGAGAGCAAATTTTTGATGACCTGTTGAAGGCGCTTACCATCGGTCTTGATGGCATGTGGCAGTATCGAATCGACCTCATTAATAAAGGTCAGCGACTTAGCTTCCGCAATGTGACGGAAGGTCCGCTCGGAAAATTGGACGATGTCGGAGAAGAATATATCTCCTATATCTACGGTGATGGTTCCAGATTCGATTTTAGCAAGATCAAGAATGTCATTGATCAGTTCGAGAAGATCACTGCCGGCGGAATGGACCGTCTTAGCGTATTCAATTTGTTTCGGAATGAGGTTTCCTTCTTCATTGTCAGCGAGCATCTTCGATAAAATGAGAAGGCTGTTGAGAGGTGTTCGTAGCTCATGAGACATGTTGGCAAGAAATTCTGACTTATACTTCGATGTCATTGCCAACTGTTCTGCTTTTTCTTGCAAAGCTTGTCGCGCTTGTTCTACCTCGCTATTTTTATTCTCAACTTCCGCGTTCTGCTGACCGAGGAGTTGCGCCCTTTCCTCGAGTTCCTCATTGGCTTGTTGTAGTTCGTTCTGTTGTTTTTTAAGGAGTTCCTCGGATTGCTGTAATGTTTTTGCCTGTGCCTCTAGTCGATTATTGGTCTCTGTCAGTTCTTCTTGACCGGTTTGAAGTTCTTCGGTCAGTGCTTGCGATTGTTTCAATAATTCTTCGGTTCTCATCGTCGCAGAAATCGTATTGAGTACGATGCCAATGCTTTCCATTAGTTGTTCCAGGAAGCCCAAGTGAGTGTCTGTGAAGCGATTGAAAGATGCAAGCTCGATGACCGCTTTCACTTCATTTTCAAACACAACAGGAAGGACGACTACGTTTAAGGGAGAGGATTCTCCGAGACCGGATGAAATTTGAATGTAATCGCCTGGAACATTCGTAAGGAGTATGCGCTGTTTCTCAATTGCAGCTTGCCCCACCAAACCCTCGCCTAAGAGTACCCGATTCGCAGAGGTTTTTCGTTCCTTGAATGCATAGCTTCCTAACAAACGAAATATCTTCTGACCCCCATCCTCACCAGCAATATAAAACACCCCGTACTGAGCGGATACGAGAGGAGCAAGTTCTGCCATCACTTCCTTAGAGACGGTGAGCATGTCACGCTGTCCTTGCAACATTCGTGTAAACTTCGCGAGATTGCCCTTGAGCCAATCTTGTTCCGTACTTCTAAATGTCGTCTCCTTAAGATTTCGAATCATTTCATTGATATTGTCTTTAAGGGCCGCAACCTCCCCGGCTGCTTGAACGGTAATGGAACGTGTCAGATCTCCCTTGGTTACAGCGGTTGAAACCTCGGCAATAGCACGTACTTGGGTTGTAAGATTGCTCGCTAATTGATTTACGTTCATAGTTAGATCGCGCCATAGACCCGAAGCTCCTGGAACATTTGCCTGACCACCTAACTTGCCTTCGATGCCGACTTCACGAGCTACGGACGTTACCTGATCGCCAAAAACTGCGAGAGTATCTATCATGCTATTGATAGTTTCTGCGAGTTCAGCTATTTCACCCTTTGCCTCAAGGACAAGCTTGCGTTTAAGTTCTCCGTTGGCTACTGAGGTGACAACCTTGGCAATACCTCGTACCTGTGTTGTCAAATTAGATGCCATTGAATTTACGTTATCGGTAAGGTCTTTCCAGGTTCCCCCCACTCCTTTGACGGAGGCCTGACCTCCAAGCTTCCCATCGGTCCCGACTTCGCGTGCCACACGCGTAACTTCGGAAGCAAATGCGTTCAACTGATCGACCATGGTATTGATGGTAATTTTAAGCTGAAGAATTTCCCCTTTAACATCGACCGTAATCTTCTTGGAAAGATCCCCGTTGGCGACTGCCGTCGTTACTTCCGCAATATTTCTAACCTGACCTGTAAGGTTATTTGCCATGTTATTCACGTTTTCTGTCAGATCCTTCCAAGTTCCCCCTACGCCTTTTACGAAAGCCTGACCTCCCAGGCGCCCCTCAGTCCCCACTTCCCTAGCGACTCGGGTAACCTCGCCGGCGAAAGCGTTAAGCTGGTTGACCATCGTGTTCATGGTATTTTTTAACTCCAGGACCTCACCCTTTACGTCTGCGGTGATAGTTTTAGAAAGATCACCGTTAGCAATCGCTGTAGCAACTTCTGCAATATTTCGCACCTGGTCAGTGAGGTTACTTGCCATATTGTTCACACTATCGGTTAGGTCTTTCCAAGTACCGGCCACGCCTCTGACGATCGCTTGACCTCCGAGCTTTCCTTCGGTTCCGACTTCTTTCGCTACGCGCGTTACCTCACCCGCAAAGGTGTTGAGCTGGTCCACCATCGTGTTGATCGTATTCTTAAGTTGAAGGATCTCACCCTTGACGGCTACGGTAATTTTCTTACTCAAATCTCCATTCGCTACGGCAGTGGTAACTTCCGCAATATTTCGAACCTGGGAGGTAAGGTTTGTCGCCATGAGGTTCACATTGTCCGTCAAGTCTTTCCAAGTTCCCGCTACCCCAATCACAGATGCCTGTCCTCCGAGTTTACCTTCCGTCCCCACTTCTCTCGCTACCCTGGTAACCTCCCCAGCAAAGGAATTGAGCTGGTCCACCATCGTGTTGATCGTAGTTTTTAGATCCTGAATTTCACCTTTTACATCGACGGTGATCTTCTTACCAAGATCTCCATTGGCTACCGCTGTTGTAACCTCTGCAATATTTCTCACCTGGCTCGTAAGATTCGATGCCATAAGGTTCACATTGTCTGTCAAGTCTTTCCAGGTTCCTGCGACGCCTCTGACAACAGCTTGACCTCCAAGCTTACCCTCCGTACCTACCTCCTTTGCTACCCTGGTAACCTCTCCAGCAAAGGAATTAAGTTGGTCCACCATCGTGTTTATAGTATTTTTAAGATCTAGAATTTCACCCCTTACGTCTACAGTGATCTTACGCATCAAATTTCCGCCTGCGATGGCAGTCGCAACTTCCGCAATATTTCGTACCTGAGCAGTAAGATTATTGGCCATAAGATTGACACTATCCGTAAGGTCTTTCCAGGTTCCACCTGCGCCACGAACAACAGCTTGGCCTCCGAGTTTGCCTTCTGTCCCTACTTCCCGAGCGACCCTTGTCACCTCTACGGCGAACGAACCAAGCTGCTCAACCATGGTGTTGATCGTGTTTTTCAATTCAAGAATCTCTCCCCGAACGTCGACGGTAATTTTCTTGCTGAGATCGCCGTTGGCTACCGCTGTAGTAACCTCTGCTATATTTCGCACCTGGCTTGTCAAGTTTGAAGCCATCGAGTTCACACCATCTGTCAGATCTTTCCACGTCCCCCCTACGCCCTTTACCTGCGCTTGCCCACCAAGTTTTCCTTCCGTC
The DNA here is from genome assembly GCA_016186945.1 of Deltaproteobacteria bacterium. Classification (GTDB taxonomy): domain Bacteria; phylum Bdellovibrionota_B; class Oligoflexia; order Oligoflexales; family Bog-1112; genus BOG-1112. Next base: position 10,302 of record JACPKR010000033.1, read on the forward strand.
CCTACCTCGCGAGCAACACGCGTAACCTCAGAAGCAAAGCCATTCAGTTGGTCGACCATGGTGTTGATGGTGTCTTTAAGCTCCAGTATCTCTCCTTGCACATCCACTGTAATTTTCTTCGATAGATCGCCATTTGCAACAGCAGTGGTCACTTGAGCGATATTGCGCACCTGAGCCGTAAGGTTATTTGCCATAAGATTTACACTGTCTGTGAGATCTTTCCACGTTCCTGCTACGCCCTTCACTTCAGCCTGCCCACCAAGCTGCCCTTCCGTCCCGACCTCGCGAGCAACACGCGTAACCTCAGAAGCAAAGGAACTCAATTGGTCCACCATGGTATTAATGGTTTTCTTCAACTCTAGAATTTCTCCTTGCACATCCACCGTAATCTTCTTCGATAAATCCCCGTTTGCGACGGCGGTCGTTACTTCCGCAATATTTCGTACCTGCAAAGTGAGGTTGCTTCCCATAAGATTCACGTTGTCAGTAAGATCCTTCCAGACACCTGCAATACCTTTCACATTCGCCTGCCCACCTAGTTTACCCTCCGTCCCTACTTCTCGAGCAACACGTGTAACTTCTTCCGCAAAGGACCCTAATTGAGACACCATGGTATTGATGGTCTTCTTCAACTCTAGAATTTCTCCTCGAACTTCCACGGTGATAGTCTTGCTTAAATCTCCGTTAGCAACAGATGTTGTTACTTCTGCAATATTTCTCACCTGCAAGGTGAGGTTGGAGGCCATCGAATTCACACTATCGGTGAGGTCTTTCCACGTTCCTGCTACTCCCTTCACTTCAGCCTGCCCACCAAGTTGCCCTTCTGTACCTACTTCCCTTGCAACACGAGTCACCTCCGACGCAAACGATCCTAACTGATCCACCATGGTATTGATGGTCTTCTTCAGCTCGAAAATCTCCCCCCGAACATCGACGGTGATCTTCTTACCAAGATCGCCGTTTGCTACAGCAGTCGTTACTTCTGCTATGTTTCTAACTTGAGCCGTAAGGTTTGATGCCATAAGATTCACGTTGTCAGTAAGATCCTTCCAAACCCCCGCAACATCTTTTACGGTTGCTTGCCCCCCCAATTTCCCCTCAGTGCCGACTTCTTTCGCTACGCGCGTTACCTCCGATGCAAAGGAACCTAACTGGTCGACCATGATGTTTATGGTATTCTTAAGCTCGAAAATCTCCCCTTTAACATCGACTGTAATTTTTTTAGAAAGATCACCGTTAGCTACTGCCGTCGTAACGTCTGCTATATTGCGAACCTGTGCCGTAAGATTGTTGGCCATGGAATTGACATTATCCGTCAAATCCTTCCAGGTTCCAGCAATCCCCGGAACCTCCGCTTGACCACCAAGTTTTCCTTCCGTCCCGACCTCACGAGCTACTCGTGTTACCTCCGACGAGAAAGAGCGTAATTGATCGACCATCGTATTTATCGTGTTCTTAAGCTCAAGAATTTCACCTCGCACATCGACCGTAATCTTCTTACCGAGATCCCCGTTAGCCACGGCGGTTGTTACATCGGCGATATTACGTACTTGCGACGTAAGATTAGAGGCCATCGAATTAACACTGTCTGTTAAATCCTTCCACGTCCCACCCACACCCTGAACCACCGCTTGACCACCAAGTTTTCCTTCTGTTCCTACTTCCCGAGCAACCCTTGTCACCTCCGAAGCGAAAGCTCTCAGTTGGTCAACCATCGTATTGATCGTATCTTTGAGTTGTAAAATCTCACCCCGGACATCGACAGTGATTTTCTTAGAAAGATCTCCGTTTGCAACCGCAGTTGTAACTTCTGCTATGTTGCGTACTTGGTCGGTCAAATTTGTCGCCATCGAATTCACGTTTTCCGTCAGATTCTGCCAAGTTCCGCTCAGACCCTTAACAACAGCCTGGCCACCGAGTTTGCCTTCCATCCCTACTTCTCGTGCAACACGATTCACCTCAGAGGCAAACGTCGAAAGCTGCTCGATCATACCGTTGACAACCGTAGCAGTTCTCAAAAACTCACCATGAAGCGCACGACCCTCAATTTCTATCGTCATGGACTGAGAGAGATCCCCTTTCGCAACGGCTCCGATAACTCTTGCTGTTTCGAGAGTGGGCTGGACGAGGTCAGCTATAAGAGTATTGACCGATTTCACCAAGGTTCCCCAGCCCCCAGCCGCGTTGGAGATCGTCACGCGTTCCGAAAGCTGTCCTTCCCGTCCTACCGCATTACCGACGCGCTCATATTCTTTGACTATGCGTTGCTTGTTTTCAATAAGTTCATTGAGAGTATCCGCAATCTTACCGGCTATCCCCGTTCGGTCGATTGGCATACGTACCGAAAAATTCCCTTTTTTAACTTCCATCAAGACATTAAGGAGTTGAATCGCATCGAGTTCGTTGTTGTCCGGAACTATTGTAGACTCTTCTTTCATATGACCCCCCGAACCTTTCGGATCGAATAAAAATCGCAAGCCCCCGACGAATCGTAATGGTAATGCGTAAGCCACTTGGGGCAAATGGGGAGAGGGGGGTTTGGGGGGGCGAGTGAAGCGTCGCTTCCCCCATAGATTTTTCTTGGAGGAACCAGCTGCGCAGTTTCCTCCAAACCACCTCCTTGCCCCAAGTGGCTCACGCGTTACTCGTGATCTCCACCTTCGGCATCCATTTTAAATAATTTAGCGTATTTTATATCTAGGCGATGTGGGGGATCAGTGCTCTGATTTTACTGAGTTTTATTCAAAAGTGTCTTTATTGAATCGTAATCTTCGCGGGGTCAGTATATTCCCACCGACCAGAGACCTCCGAGAACGCACCGATACGAATGTCGTAAGCTCCTCCCATGACATTCTGTATCTGCATTTGTGTTCCGCTAGTGGCAAAGCGGTACGTGGGGTTGGCCCAACCTTGGTTTGAAATCTCGACTCGGTAATAAGTTACATTTGTGTCACCGGACCAGTTGACCATTCCCCCTTCCTTGGCCAATGTCGAACCAGCCACCGGGATTAGCAGGGCAATCTTTCGCTTGATAGGGGGATTGATACGGAACATGCGGATCTCACTTTTTCCGCTCCCGTTCACAATGCGCCAGTACCACACGCCTGGCTCTGGTCGTGCGAAGCGATACCGATTTCCCTTCACCCAGACTTTTTGAATTAGAGGTTGCATGGAAGGATTGCGAGAGAATTGAATCCACGACCCTGGCCCACCCGTCCATGTAAACTCTGCATGATTCGCAGTCTCATCATAGTTCCGAGCAGACCCGTTCTCAGGGCCCTTGAGGGAGGGTGCAACCACTGTTACAGGCGGAGCAGGTTCAGCTACGCTGGGCTCCGGCGCAAATACGGGCGAGGGTGCTGCTTTCATAGACTCCTGAGCACTTGCCTTTTCGGGAGCCTGAGTAGGTACAACTTTTTTCATCAAATCAGCTTTAATCGGCTCGGCCTGCCCTGGCTTTGGTTCTGCAGGAAGTTTTTTAGGCGCACCTGCTTCCCTTTTTGAAATAGCAGGCTCCGTGATTTTGTCCTCATCCATGACAAGGAGTTCATCCTCAGGCGCTATTTCCTGCTCCGTATAAAAATAAATACCCCCGGCAATGATGAGACCAAGGACGAGTGCAGCAATGATAAAACGCATGCGATTTCCCGGCCCACCACCCAGGAGACTGCTTATCCCCTTTGATGTTTCTCCCAAGTCGGAAAATTCGTCTCTCATCCCTGACTGAAACGAGGAATCATCCTTTGATTGTTGAAATGGATCACGTTGGCCCATAGCGATTGTCTCCAAAGGGAAAGCTTCTTCTGTTTTTATTATAATTTTTTTGGGCTTATACTCGCAAGCTGGCTAGGCAAGTCACAGCTTTGGAAAAGTCTAAGTTGTAGCAAACTTGGCTTTGATTCTAAAGTTTTTGGGATGGGAGACCTGCTCAAACAAAAGTTCTTCATCAGACTCGGAAATTTTCAAATCCAGACCTGCAATAAAAACAGAGAGTGGGAGCTTTTCAAAGATGGAGGGATTACGCCAATAGTCCTTAGCACTTGTGACCACCGCTCGACACCCTTGCAATTTTTTCCGTATGATCTCTTTTTTAAAATTACCATGGTCCGCCACAAAGTACGTGCAGCCTAGTTTAATCCCCTGATCTTGTAAGGTTTGTTTCAAGCTCTCAGGTCTAGCAATCCCACACATCAATAAGACCGGCTCAAGGTCCTTTGAGAAACTTTCCCCTGAAAGAGAGGTAGTGAGCTGGGTGTGAAAGCGTATGAGAATCTGGGGCGCACTCGCATTGAATCTGCGCAGTAACGTCTGCGCCTGATCGGTAGGATAAGACCCACCCGCCCGCGTGAAACAAAGTATGTCTGCTCTCCTCACACTAGACGTCGGTTCCCTTAGCGGACCTACGGGAAGCAAGGAGTGGCCGGCCTCACAGCTTTCAGCATCAAAGAGGACGATATCGACATCACGCTCTATACGACGATGTTGGAACCCGTCATCCAAAATCCAATGGGTGGGACGATACGTTTGTGATTCCAGAAAATTGCGCGCTCCCCTGACGCGATCTTTGCCGACAATCACAGGGACCAAGGGAAGCATCTGGGACTGCATCATTGCCTCATCAGCAATGTGAGCGGCAGAACCAGACAAGAGCTTGCCTCCCAGAAGGACCAAGCTAACTGGTTCTGAAGCAAAACCTCCATACCCCCGTGTGAGAATAGCAGGCCGATACCCTTTCGCAAGCAGGCGAGAGGCAAGCATGATGACGAAGGGAGACTTGCCCGTTCCCCCGACACTCAGATTGCCGACGGAAATACAAACCCCGTCTAGTCTGTGAGTAGGCAAAACTTGCCTATCGTAAAGTGTGTTTCGGATGCGAACAATAAGTTCATAGATCAGGCTAAACGGTCTCATGATGAACCGAAACCATAGCGGAGGGATAGGTTCGTAAATGTAATTGCTAAGCGGACGCATTGCTGAATACCTGAAAACGTTGTTTGCTCATCAGGTCTTCGAAATTACCCACCACTTCGACGGTACCATTTTCCACGAACCAAAACTCATGAAAATGACGCAAGAGTTTCATATGATGAGTAACAGCCACAATCGTATGTTTCTGCTCGCGGATCCAAGTCATCAAGTTGCTAATAATCTCTTCTTCCATCGTCGGATCAATCGCGGACGTAGCCTCATCGAGCAAGAGCAGGGAGCGTTGTCGCAATAACGCCCGTGCCAGGACAAGTCTTTGCTTCTGCCCACCGGAAATGTTGCTGCCGATCGCATGAACATGCGTCTGTAAACCACTCGGCAAAGCGTCCACCTCCCGGTCCATCTGCACGAGTTTGAGGAAGCGACCCATCTCGTCACCAGCGCCTGTGCTTCGCAGGCCGTAGGTTAGGTTTTCCCAAAGCAGATCGTCGAATAAAAAAGGCGTCTGGCTTACAAAGGAACTAGACGACGCAAGTTGCCCAGGAAGAAGGTTGGCTTGCCACTTCTCAGGACTGAGAAGGCCCGAAAGGGTGCGGATGAGGGTGGACTTGCCTCCACCACTCGGGCCGATCACAGCGACGGCCTTCCCTGCTTGGAGGGTCAAACCCTCCGCCCGAATCTTTATCCGCTCATATCCCGTCAATAGCGAGTCGATCCGCACCGGCTGATCTGCGGTCTGGTCTTCTCTCTTCGGCGCTGCTGCTTTCCCTGCTTCCACACCCTTTGCTTTGCTCAGCTGCACGATGAGCTGGAAGCTTTTAGCAATGGCACCCCGTGTTTCGTGGAACTTTGTAAGCTGTTCCCCTATATTTTTCAAAGGTCTCAGCATGGCCCCTACTGCGGCAAAAAAAACGATCAAATTCACCGAAGAAGAGGGGTCGAAGAAGACGCTATGTGTTGTAATGAAAATCACCCCAGCAAGGATTGCAAATCCAAGAAATTCCAAAATAGGGGCAAAGGCAGAACGCAAGAGTATGGATTTCCTGATGAAGTGGTAATATTCGTTGTTAGCTTCCGTGAACCGCTCCTGCTCGCGACATTCTCCTGCGTGTGCTTTGATAAACTCGAAGCGTTTCCGCATATCGAGTATAAGATCTGCGATAGATGCCAGGCGCTGCTGAAACGCTTCCGCATAGAATGTGATCTGCTTCCCTAACTTGCCAATGCTCCACGCCAGAAACGGGGAGAGAAACAAAGTTCCCACCGCCGTCTGCCAGTGGACAAACAACAAAGTGAGAAAAGCGGAAACAATCATAATCGAATCGCGCAAAAGCCCATTCACAATATCTGAGAACTTGGTCTGCAAAAACAAAACATCATTCATTAGAGCGGACATCCACTCCGCAGCAGATTTTTGCGCTATGACCCGGTACGGTTGATGAAGGATGGCGATAAATAGCCGGTCTCTAAATTCCTTGGCAATGAGAAGGCCTAAGAACCCAGACACCAGCTGATAGACATAAGACGCAATATTTTTCAAAAAAGCTGCAAGCAAAAGGAGAAGAGGAACGCAATAACTTAACAGGTCCTTCCGAATTCCCATCTCACTAAGGAAAGGAAACCACTGTCCTAAATGAGAAGGAAAAAAATCTTTGCCATAGACCAAATCTCCGCTGGATTCCAAGGAAAAGATCGTCTTTAGAAAAGGTCCGAGCAACAAAAGAAACAAGCTTTGCGCCAAGGCAAGAACAATGAGCGAAGAGAACAATAGGACAAGTCTCGACTTCTGACGCAGAAGAGGCTGCAGAAAGGTCGCTTTGAAAACGTTTCTATAGTATTTGGGAAAAAGAATTTGTGGAGAGGACCTTTTTTGAAAAAAAGTTCCCCTCCACACCTCCCCCCAAAAAACTCTAAATACTGAATTAATTATCTTGAACACTATAAACTCTTTTTTTTCTATAGAGTCCCAAAAGGTCCCCGATGCGTGTCACGGCACTGACAGACGAGGGGGCGCTTAGTTTTTTCTTCAACTGTTGGAATTCAAGTCGCATGGATTGCCTCTCAGAATCACTCAGTAGGAGTGTGACAAGTTCATGCGCAACACTTTCGTCAGAGAAGTGTTGAATAAACTCTCTCACCACAGCCTTTTCTTGCAAGATATTGACGAGACTGACCCAAGGAATCTTAACCTTTCGCTTAGCAAGCCAATAGCTAAAAGGACTCATCGCATAGACAACCACAAGTGGGGTTTCAAGCAATGCACATTCAAGTGTTGCTGTCCCTGATGCGACGATGGCTGCATCTGCCACAGCCATCAATTCCAGACTCATGTTGTCGGTAAACTGGAAATTCTCTTCTTCCATATTTTCCAGCAAGGTTTTCAGCCTTTTTCTTATATTTGGCTGTATGGGAACAACAAACTGGGTGTCAGGAACTTGATCCTTGATCCGTTGCGCGATGCTTTTCAGACGGGGGAGGAGTCGTTGAACTTCCTGCACTCTGCTTCCAGGCAGTGCGGCTACGAGATGTTTGTCATGCGCATACCCCAAGGCTTCCTTCGTGAGCTGAATCCGTGCTGTACGGTCCGCGATCGGACAGCCAACATAGTAGCAGGGCACTCCTCGCTGCTGGAAATAGTTCTCTTCAAAGGGAAACGTGGAGAGGACGAGGTCAAAGTCTCTTTTGAGTCGGGCGATTCGGTGCTCCCCCCAAGCCCAAAGCTTAGGCGCAACGTATTGAATCGTTTTAATGCCCCGCATTTTCAACTCTTCAGCAAGTTGGAAATGGAATCCAGCAGAGTCCACTAGAATTGCCGCTGAGATAGGGTGGGTGTCGATATAGGACAGAACCTTGCTTTTTAACATCTTGATACGAGCAAGGTTACGGAGAACTTCCACCACGCCCATGACGCTTAACTCGTCCATTTCCGCCACAGGATGGACGCCTAGGGTAAGCAAGGCTGGGCCGACAATCCCACTGAAGTGTAAGTGGGGATCAAGCTCCTTCAACTGCTGGACAAGGTATGCTGCCATGAGATCGCCTGAACTTTCACCCACACTTATAAACAAGTGGTCGGTGAAACTCATCGGCAAATTCCTCTGGAACTTCGCTGTAGGAAAGAGAGGAACAGCTTCGCTTCGGGAACGCTCTGTTTTGTAAGAGCCTCCTTAACTTCATCGAGGGAGAGGGCGCTATGGTAAATCATTTTGTAAACCGACTTGACATGCGCCATCGCTTCTTTATTGAAAGCGGCTCGTTCCATCCCCGTTCGGTTCAAACCTGTCGGGCGCGCACGATTTCCGTTGACCATGACAAAAGGGGGCACATCCTGACTTACCATGGAACCTGCGGCGAGCATCGCAAAAGTACCGATCTTGACAAACTGGTGAACACCTACCAGGCCGCCAATGACTACGTTATCATCGACTTCAATATGTCCTGCGAGTGAGGACCCGTTAGCGATGATGCAGCGGTTACCTATCTTACAGTCATGAGCAACGTGAGTGTTCATCATGAAAAGGTTTCCGGAACCTATAGAGGTGGTGCCACCTCCTCCGTCCGTACCGATCGACACGTTTGCATATTCACGGAAAAGGTTGTCCTCTCCGCAGACGAGGGCAGCATCTTCCCCCCTGTACTTAAGGTCCTGTGGAATGGCCCCTACGCTTGCAAAAGGCCAGATCGTCGTCCTAGCGCCGATCGTTGTACGGCCACTTACAACGGCATGGGAGTACACTCTGACCCCATCTCCCAATTTTACCTTAGGTCCGATCAATGCATAGGGGCCGATCTCTATTCCTAACCCCAGTTCAGCACCTTTTTCCACGATAGCTGTGGGGTGGATTTTGACTTCCTTATTCAAATGGATATCCTTTATTTCATTAAAGCGGAGAATTTTACATGGGCCACAAGACTGTCCCCGACTGACGCTTTTCCATCGAACCAGAAAAAATCTCCCCTCTGTCGTTCGACGACTAATTCGTAATGAAGTGTCTCGCCGGGTTCAACTTTTTTCCTAAAGCGGGCTTTTTCGATCTCCGTCAAAAGGACGGTGTTCACAGCTATCCCATTACGGGAATAGACACCGAGAACACCCGAGGCCTGAGCTAGGCCCTCTACGATCAGGACACCGGGGTAGATAGGATGGCCGGGGAAATGTCCTTGCAAGATGGGGTCAGAGCCGGAAATGGCTTTCAGCGCATGCACAGACTCGCCTGGCGTCAGGGCCACGACTTTGTCTATCAACAGGAACGGGTAGCGGTGCGGCAGGCATTTTTCAATCGCCGTGACATCCAGCGGAAGAACAAGCTTGGGAATTTCCATGGCACCCCTTTCTCATGAATTTGGGTCAGGTTTCTTTTCCTTAGACTCAGAAGGCTTTACGGGTGAGCTTGCGTTGTATTTCTTGATCACATCTTCAGTCAAGTCGACACGCTGCTTGGCATACATTAGACCGGAGCTGTTGGTTTCAAACACAGCGTCAAGTTTCTTCTCATCTGCCAGTGTGGTCACCAGGCCAGAAACTTTGACAGCAATTTTTTGTGTTTCCTGATTCTCTTTCTTTTTTATCTCAGCCTGAAACTCCATCTCAGAATTGCGCAATTGAACGAACTTTTCCTGGAACTCCTGTTGTTTGCGAATCCTTGCTTCTTCACTGAGAAGAGGGGACTGGTCCTTCCAGTCTTTGTTCATCTTGTCGAGCTCCTGTTTCTGCTTGAGAAACTCGCTTTCCTTTGCCTTAATTTCAGCTTCCAGTTTTGACCGTGCTTCTTTTCCCTCATCCACAGTCAAGATGATTCTTTGCATATCGACCGTGCCGATATTGAATCCGTCTTCTTTGGCAAAGGCTGTATTTGTTAAAAAGAAAACCGCTAAAAGAGTACGCGAAAATTTCATAAAAAACCCCTTAATACTTGCGTGGGACGAGTGCCCCGTCATTCTGAATACTCAGTAACCCAGTGTGAAGATAAACTGCAGTTCGCCTAAACGTTTCTTCTCATCATCGTAGGGATAAGCCCATTCAAATCGGAAAGGAGCAAGGGGTGTGAGCCAGCGAAAGCCAAAGCCGACATCCTTCTTGAATTCCCCAAACGAAATCGACTCATCTTCCTTATACACTCGCCCTGCGTCTGCAAACACAAGAGACTTGATGCCTGCCTTGGGAATGAGAGGCACAAAGTACTCAAATTGAAAGTAAACTTGCTTATCCCCGCCAAGTTCATAGTCGTAATAGGCATTTCTCGGTGAACGCATCCTCCTCTGTGTGGGCCCCACAGACCAATAAGGATAACCCCTTAGGCTGTCAAAGCCCCCTAAACGGTAACGCTCAGAAGGGGGGAGTTCTTGACCTTGAAACTGCCATAATTTACCAAGAACACCGCGAAGTTTAAAGTAGGTCCTGAATTCCTCTGTATAATCAAGTGGGAGATAAACGGCGCTATCTACCTGAGATTCCTGATATTGGTAATCACCCTTGAGAGGCCCGCCCGAAAAGTTGTGTGAAAGGGATACGATAGAACCCTGGCTCGGGTCCAGGTAATTGTCCACGTCCTTACGGGAAATGCCAAGGGTAACGCTTTTTTGCACCCCGCCAGCGACATATCCTTCGAAAATATAGACTTCCCGCAACTGACGAATTTTACTGTAACGCAAGGTCAGACTTCCGCGGATCAACTCGATAATCTTCCGCCCTACGGTGACACTGACGCTTGATTTTGTCTCCGGAATTTCAATCCCAGCCGCGTAACGCCTCTCAAACCTGCTGTGGGAAAGATAGGTGCCTAAGGACCAATCGCTGTCGTACACCTTGGGATCTGTAAAGCCAAGTTCGAGGTCATAATCGTCCGTCGTCGCCCAACGTGCGGAAAGGCTGGTATGCCAAGCTTTTCCCGACTGGTTGCTTTCATCATAACGCCCCTGACCAAACCATGACTGCTTCCGTTGCGTTTGCGGAGAAAAACCAATCGACGCCTGTAACTGACCTGTAGGTTTTTCCTTCACTTTAAGTTTAAGGTTAACAACATCTTCTTCTTGTTCGTCCCGCTCTTTGATGACTTGAACTTCTTCAAAAAACCCAAGCCTGTTTACGTTTCGTTTTGTCAGAGAAAGTCTCGTTCCGCTATACAGTTCGGCGTCGGTAACTTCGAATTCTCTACGGATGACGTTATCCCTTGTCTTCGTGTTCCCGACGATCAACATTTCACCGAAGTAAACTTTCTGCCCTTTTGTGATTTCGTAGTTAATGTCGACGGTCCGGGCTTCATCGTTGAAGGTTGTTTTAGGGTTGACGTCGACGTAGGCGTACCCCAGGTCGCCATATTTATCCACCAACATTTCGACGTCTTTGGCAAAACGGGAATAGCGGAAGAGTTCGGTTTCCTTCAACAGCATAGCTTCCAGGAGTTCGTTTTCCTGATAAAGGCCTTCGAGGTCTCCGGAAACATGCAGTGTACCTATGTTATACTGCAAACCTTCATCAACTTGAAAGGTGACCCGCACGAAGTTTTGGTCCGTATCCATCTGAATCACAGGTTGAGCAACGCGGACGTTGGCAAATCCATAGTCTTTGTAATAGTAAGCGAGAAACTCAAGATCCCTGTTCACATAATCTTTTTGAAACAAAGACCCTGATCCATAAGCTCCCGATCGCGTATAGGGGCGTGTCGCTAACTTGTCTATAATGTCAGAGTCGGAAAAATATTCGTTCCCCAGTATGAAAACATCTCCGACGAGGACTTTTCCCCTTTCATTGACCTTAAACACGACCTCGACTTCATTGGCACTTTTATCCTCGATCGTGTAGTCGACCTTCGCCAGGTAGAAACCTTTTTCCGAGTACTTTTTCTCGATTAAGCGAACATCGGAGGCAATCGTTCCTTCGTTGACGATTGTGTAGAGTTTGGTTTCGAGGGTGTCTTTAAAATCATCCTCTTTCACCTCGTTCATACCCTCGAACCGGATATTGATGATCGCTGGTTTTTCGACAACCTTGATTTTGAGGATGAATCCATCGCCGCTATCGACACTCAGGAAACGGATGTCGGAGAAATAACCAAGTTTGTAAAGTTCCCGAATATCATTTGCGATCGTCAAGCGATTGATTTCCTCACCTTTGCGAGAGGAAACTGTATTGAGGATCGCTTCGGATTCGACTTTCGCATTTCCCTCAACGCGAATATCTGTGATGCGTTGGGCGTAAGCGGTTATGCTCCAGAAACTTGCGAGGAGACAGTACTTTATCCAGTTCAAAGGTTTCCCCTATCTATAATCATTCCATCTTCCATAATGATCTGGTGAGGAAGTCGTTGTGCCAGGTCAAGATCATGGGTGACGAGGAGCATCGTGGTCGTATAACTTTCACACAGCTCCAGGAGCAGATCCTGAATCGACAGGCTCGTTTTTCGGTCCAGGTTCCCGGTAGGTTCGTCGGCTAGGAGGACTGGGGGTGCCATTAGAAGAGCGCGGGCTATGGTGACCCTTTGCTGCTCTCCTCCGGAAAGCTCCGCAGGTCGATGGCGTTCTCGATGAGAAAGTCCGACAGAATGCAGAACTTGTGCTGCCCGCTCTTTTACCGCACTTCGGGGAATACCAGCAATGAGACCAGGCATCATCACGTTTTCAAGAGCTGTGAATTCATTGAAAAGGTTTTTCATCTGAAACACAAACCCGATCGTGCTGTTACGAAAAACCGAGGTGGTGTAGTCGTTGAGGGTTGAAACATCCGTACCGTTAAGCCATACGCGGCCTTGACTCGGGCGGTCGATGGTGCCCACTATATGAAGAAGGGTGCTTTTTCCTGCTCCAGACTTCCCAATCACGGCAATGATCTGACCGTTCTTAACAGAAAGGTTTATACCCTGCAACGCTTCGACCGGCTGAGCTTCCACGGAGTAGACCTTGTAAACGTCCTGCAGCACAATAACGTCTTCAACAATATTCCGCTTCTCTCGTTTCACAAAAACCTCAGTCCTGTCCCGGGATCCTCTCTTGCTGCGATGATAGAGGGGTAAAAGGTTGCAAAAAGGCTTAAAACCCACGCGCTCAGAACAATAACGACATACTCCAGCGGCAGAAACTTGACCGGTAGTTTACTTTGGTAGTAAATCCCTGCCGGTAGGTCTATGAACTGAAAGTAATAAATCGCCCCGCATGTTAGCAAGCCAAGCAGCAGTCCCATGCCTGCACCTATGCTTCCGATCGTTAGGCCGATGCTGAGAAATAGTTTGGCAACGTCCTTACGGCTCATGCCGATGGCACGAAACAGTGCAATCTGGCTTCGCTTATGAAACACCGTCATCATGATTGTGCCACTAATGGAGAAGGCCGCAACCAAAACAATCAGGAGCAGGATCGCGCTCATGGTAAATTTTTCCAGTTTGAGAGCGAAGAGGAGGGACTTATTCGTGTCTTCCCATGTCACAGGCTGCAATTCAGGGAAGCTCTGGAGTCGTTTTTTGTACGTGCCGATCTCGTCGGGGTGAGTGAAGCTAATCGCTATTCCACTGACAAATTCTTCCTCATCGAGTGAGGCGTCGTAATCGGGAAGAAACTTTCGGCCGGCTTTGAGGGAGACAACCGCATATTTATTGTCAAATTGTGGAAGATCCGTCTGGAAAACTCCTACGATACGGAAACGGCCTGAGATATGCCCTCCCCCGAGAACATCGCTTACACTCGCGTGCGGGCTGAGGATAAAAAGGTCTTCGCCGATTCCAACCCCTAATTGAATCGCCAGGCTGTCACCAAGGAATATACCCCCTGCCAGATCGGAGTCACCTGCATCCTCCATGCCGGAGAGGTCACCGGAATATGTTCCCGAGAAAAATCCCCACAGTTTGCCACCTAGTTTTGTGTCTATGCCAAAGAGGGTCGCCGAGGACAGATTTTTCCCGTGTTTCAGGACGACATCGGACTTTGTGAACGGTTCCACTCCGCTAGCCTCGGGAAAGATGCGGGTCATCTGCTCGCGGCTGTACTGTTGAAGGCTGAACCCGGCAGCTGCGTTTTCCCCAAAAATTTCCATGTGGGGAAGGCCACGGAACATTTTATCGCGCAGGTCTGTTTCAAAGCCCCCCATCACAGAGAGGACCACAACCAGAGCAGCTACTCCTATGGTGACGCCGAGAATGGAAAATGCGGTCATGAACGAAAGACTTTTCCCTTTTGTCGACACCAGATAACGCCAGGCTATCCAAAACACTGGCAGCTTTGACCGACGGCGGGTCATCGTCATCCCTTCTTTTGAACGAATCCTCGAACCACTGCAAGGATCGCTTCGGCGTCCTCGATACGGCTTCCCTCGCCAAAACTCAAGCGGATCGAGTTGGCGGCAACGTCTCTCGAATAACCCATCGCCGTCAACACTCGGCTGGGTTCGCTGCCACCTGATAGACAGGCACTGCCACTTGAAACCGCGATCCCCGCATTCTCAAAACGCAGCATGAGTTCTTCTCCCGCTACACCATGAATCGTGAAATTGAGGGTGGTCGGCAAACACCGACTAAGGTCCCCATGTATCTCCAGCCCAGGAAGCACTCGCATGCGCTCGACAAGATGGTTCCACAAAGTTCGCAAATGGTTAAGCGGTTCTTTACGTTCGAGGATTGCCTTTGCCCGCAGTCCAAAGGATACGATGCCGGGCATGTTTTCCGTCCCCGATCGCCACCCGCGTTCGTGTCCGCCGCCATGCAGAAGGGGAAGGAGCGAAACTTCCGGCTTTTTATACAGGCAGCCGATCCCCTTCAGCCCTCCCACTTTGTGCGCAGATACGGAAACCGAGTCGATGACTGAACGCCCGATCCACGTACAGTCCAACTTGCCCAAAGCCTGAACCCCATCGACATGAACATGAAGGTTCGGTTTTTTTCCTTTGGCGGCACGTGCCAATTCCTCAACCGGGTTGACAACCCCCGTCTCGTTATTGACGTAAATGATGGCTACAAGCACAGTTCGTTCGTTGATTGCTGAAAGTAATGTGTCCTTTTCCAGGAACCCCTTCGAATGGATAGGCGCATAGGTAACGGTACAGAACCCGTACCCTTCCAGAAACTTTGCAACATTGTGCACGGATGAATGCTCGGAGTTCGTTATGACAATGTGGGGACGTTCTCCCTTTTTGAAATGCTGAAAGACGACCCCCTTCAGACAGAAGTTGTTCGACTCGGTCGCTCCCGACGTGAATACGATGCTTTTTCTCTCAGCACCGAACAGTTTCGCTACGTTTTCCCTAGCGTCCTCCATGAGTCGTTTTGCTTCGCGTCCAAAATGATGAATGGAGCTAGGGCTTCCAAAGCTTGCTTGAAGAATCTCAAAAACCTGATCCTCATGCCCACGAGGAGATGGGGTGGTGGCATTATAGTCTGCGTAAATAAGTTGCTTCAAAGCTGTCTCCTTTGTCCTATTAGGAGGAGGCAAAGAGTTCAGGAAATGTAGGAGTAGGAACGAGTGCGTTCCTACGGAACTTCACCGGAAGCTGCTCACGTCCGTCTTGTCGTGTGATCAGGCCAGTCAGGAACAAGGCTTCCATCATATGATCGATGGCGTAAATATGGAGGTCTTTGAGGACTTCGGGTGGAAGTTCTTCCAGTTCCAGCCAATTTTCGCGTGGTAGGATGATGTGTGTTTTTCCATAACGGTGGGCTGCCAAGAGTTTTTCCTTGATACCACCGACAGGAAGAACTTTTCCCCTCAGGGTTATTTCCCCCGTCATGGCAAAATGCACAGCGATTTCCTTTCCCGACAATAGGCTTACCATGGCACTGAGCAGGGCTACACCGGCACTCGGACCATCTTTCGGAGTCGCTCCGTCGGGAAGGTGAATGTGTATGTTCGACTTCTCCATTTCGGCACGATCGACACCTAGGTGATCCGCTTCGGACAGGATAAAAGAATAGGCCGTCTGTGCGCTTTCCTTCATGACCTTCCCAAGGCTACCTGTGAGAGTCAGAGCACCCTTAGCTTCGCCCACAAAACGCCTCGACTCGATATATAGGATATCTCCTCCAAAAGCTGTGTAAGCAAGACCGATAGCTACCCCAGGTGACAAAGTTTTTGCATGAGGTTCCTCAAAATAGCGCTGCTGGCCCAAGAACCCACGCAGATTTTTCTCCGACACGACAAGGGAAGACTCCCCGGCTACGATCCTTTTCACAAGCTTCCTTCCGATGGCAACAAGCTCACGACGGAGTTGTCGCACCCCTGCTTCCCTTGTGTACTGACGGATGATCGTACGCATGAGTGTTTCCGAAAGGTCGAACTTCTGCAACTTCAGCCGCAAATCTCTGCATATAGACGGGACAAGCTGACTCGTCGCAATTTTAACTTTTTCCGATTCCGTATAGCTGGAAATTTCTACCATCTCCAGTCGGTCCATCAATGGCTCACTTAACCCTTCTGTCGTGTTTGCTGTCGTTACAAAAATGACCTGCGACAAGTCGAAGGGGAAACCGAGATAATGATCGGTGAAAAACTTGTTTTGCTCCGGATCAAGAAGTTCCAACAAGGCAGCAGACAAATCACCCTGCCCCGGAACGGCTGCACCCAACTTGTCAATTTCGTCAAGAAGGATCAGTGGATTGAATACGCCAGCGGTCTTCATTCCTTGGATGATCTTTCCAGGCATCGAGCCGATGTAAGTTCGTCGATGACCTCTTATCTCAGCCTCGTCTCGCACGCCTCCGAGAGATATCTGAACGAAGGGCCTTCCCAAAGCTTCTGCTATCGAGCGCGCCAGAGAGGTCTTCCCCACCCCTGGAGGGCCTACCAGCAAAAGCACTTGCCCCTTCAAGTTGCCACGATGGTGAAGGACGGCGATATATTCCAGAATTCTGTCTTTGACCTTGCGTAAACCATAGTGACTCTTATTGAGCACACGGCTAGCAGCCTTAAGTTGAGGAATCTTGGCCTCACCTTTTTTCCTTTCGACCTCGCCCCACGGCAAATCTTTGATCCACGACAGGTAGGTCCAAGACACCATATACTCGGGAGAGCCGGGGTGCATCATAGCCAGGCGCTCGGTTTCGCGAGTTATAATATTTTTAACTTCCAAGGGAAGATCAAGTTTTTCAAAGCTGGATTGCAAGTCCTCTAGTTCATCAACCTCTCCGTCGATTTCTCCCAGTTCTCGTTTGATAGCAGCCATTTGTTCACGGAGGAAATTTCGCTTCAGCCCTTCGTGCATATCGTTGCGGACTTCTTCCTGAATGCGTGAGGAAATATTCAAGAGTTCAACTTCGCGCGACATGAACTTGATCAAGTGCTTCATGCGCGAACGGATGTCGAAGTTGCTTAGGATAGCGAGTTTTTCTTTAGCCGTGATCGAAAGATAAGGAGTCATCAAATCACACATGAGAACCGGATCGTCCGTTGTATAAAGCAACGCGACCGCCTCCTGTGAAATAGCATGATTGAGCTTAATCACCTTGTTGACTAGATTCTTGAGAGCTTTGACTGAAGCCAGGAACTTTGCAGTTTGCCGAACCTGCTTGTCACCGACGATCATCACATGACCTGTGTAGCCTTCCTTCTTGTTACTGATCGAGTTGACCACAAGGCGGCGTACACCTTTCAGCACAGCCCCGAAACTACCGTCCGACATCTTGATGATCCCGGTGATGATCGCTTCCGTGCCGAAGAGAGAAAGATGAGCGCTCGGCTCCTTACCCTCGTCGAGCTGGGAAATCACTCCGACCCGCAGAAGTCCCTTCTGCGCAAGATGCAAGTCCGCACTTCTAAACCCTTCCAAAGACGAGATCGGCAAAGATTGCCCGGGAAATAGAACGATCTTAGGTAAAATAATGAGAGGCAAATCGCTATGCTCTTCCAAAGACTCAAAACGAGTGGAAAGTTCCTTGAAAGATACCGAGGCAGGTGTCTGGGGTTGAATCTTTTTTTCGTTCATCTTAACTATCTGAATGTTTTATTATTTTTTGTCTATAAAGGCACTCTTAGACCTGAAGTTAAACGATTGGCCCAGGGATAGCAAGCCTCACTTCCTGACTTTTTTCCCTCTCCACGATGAAGTGGTCTCGGGGGTAACGGCACCATGCTTTCCCTCAAGGGAATTCCTGCCCTATGATTAAAGGTGGAAGAGAAACCCGGAATAAACTCGCGTATACGATAGACAGGAGATCTATGTTATCCAAATATTTCCTCCATGTCTTAACCATCTTATGTTTTTTAACGCCACCAATCGAGGCTGAGGAGGCTGAGCATCCCAGGTCCTGGGACCGGGAAAAGATGAGAAAAAGGGCGGAAGGTCTCATCCTCACCGACGATTATGTCCACCAGTGGCTCAACTATCCGGAGATACAGGGCAAAACCCTCAAGGGGGAAATGAAAACAGTGGATCGAAAATTCGGGACCGCCTATGTCGACTTCTTCCTCGCCTCCTGGTGTATTCCCTGCCAGAAGATCACAAACAAATTCCTAGCCATCACTCAAAAATACGCCGGCGCAAATGTCAAATTTAACTACATATTCGCCCATGATCACAAACAAGATGCCGTCGCCTTTGCCAAAGTCTATGGAATTGAGGACGGACTTTTGGCTAACCACGACATTTTGAAAATATTCCACAATCCGCCCCTGCCCACAATTTACGTAGGAGATCGGGACGGCTGGTTTTTGACCCGCTACATGAAGGCTAGTGAGAAAGACTTGGAAGAACTCGACGAGCTTCTAAGAGATACAGCAACATTTTGACGAACCTCTATACTATTTGAGAAAAGGAATTTGTGGAGAGGACCTTTTTTGAAAAAAAGTTCCCCTCCACACCTCCCCCCAAAAAACTTTAAATACTGAAGGAAATCAGTCTTCGGGAGTGATCGGCAATTTCTTCACCTCAGTATCAAGACTCTGTGCCGATTGAATCATTTCCGGCCGCCAATTCCTGCGAATCGTAACAAAGTCATAGGTCTGATCCACACTCGACTGATCCAGCATCGTTCCCATGGGGGACGTACGCTCCCCTTGGATGGTGGCAGCATCGAAATCGTGGCGCGTGCGAAATGTCGGACCTTCCTGACCCGAGGGTTTGCTTTCCTTTTCTTGCGCGTGGAGAGGAGTGAGGAACAGCCCTAACGCAAGTGTTGCCGTGTTTTGGATCCTCATAAGTTTCCCTCTAAAGTTTTTTGGGGGGAGGTGTGGAGGGGAACTTTTTTTCAAAAAAGGTCCTCTCCACAAATTCCTTTTCTCAAATACTATATAATAGAATTAATGCCTCACGAAGGCAAACCAATGGAGACGCTAGCAAAGCAGTGATCATGTCCGTTCTTGGCAAAGCACTGGTTATTAGCCAGTTTGTGATCACCTCAAACACACCCCTTGAAAAAAGGTGGGAGTACCTTCGTCCTTTTTTTTCACCAGAGTTTGGGAGTACAACGGAGTTTGATGCGGCAGAACTCAAGGATCATCGTGCCAGGAAAAGGGATGCCATCAGAGGCTACATCAGAGTCAGCCCACCACCAGGTGTAGTGTTCACGATCACCAGGAAAAAGGCCCTTTATGATTATAAAGTTTTAACTCCGACTCCCATCCCCTTTGAAGTAAGCGACCTGAACGAGAAGGGAACGTTCTCCTGGACGGTTCGCACCAGTAAGAACGATTTCGGCACCCCACTCACGTGGAAAACACCATACCGTCTCGCCCGCATCGTGACGGATGCGATGCCGTGGCCAGGCAGCCCGGACATGCGCATCATAGAACAGTGTGAGGCAAGCAAGACTCCTCTTGGTGAACGACGTATCTACATCACCTTCCTGAATGGCGAAAGCTGGGCGATTGCTTTCCCACCGAAGGATAGTCTTGTGCCTCAGCCTCCCTCACTTCCCAAACTTTTCATCCGCGGCTTCAGGGGCAAGGGCTTCGCCAAATCCGATCGAATTTATGGAAAAGCTCAGGAACCGGTCAAAGCTAAAAAAGAAAGCCACGGAGAAAAGACTGAAAAAGAGAGTAAGGAGGAAGTACCTCAGGAAGATCTTCCTAATGAGGTCGTCTGGCAGATGGATCCCCACAAGTCTTTTGAAATGTCGGGCCAGTATTTTATCGGATCCGAAAGTCCTCCCCCGGGAGGACCGGGGAAATGTCGTTACCGTTACCAGGAGAAAGATGTCGACGCCGGTCTGCTGGAATGTCACGAAGTTTACGGGTTCCATTGGATCTACCTTCCCCTCACCTGCCTGAAAAGTTAGGAAGAAAAGGAAGGGAACCTGCCTTCCACCCATCCTTAAGCGAGAAATCTTGTCAATTCACCAATAGTGCTGTCTCAATATCCACTCAATGAAGCCGATCAATTGAAGGTCATCCACCAACCTGGAAACGAAGCATGGACGCTCGGCTCTTAACCATCATACTTACTCTTTTCTTGTGGGCAAGCGGAGCAAAGGCGCAGGCGACCGATGAGCTTACAGAAGGGGGAGTTGTCTCTGTACTGGACGATAGCCCCTTCGCCTCGGCACGTGCCAGCAGTATGGCTGGCGCTTTGTCGACTCTTGCGGACGGAGTGCATGCTACTTACTACAACCCTGCAGGAATTGGTGGCCTACATTGGGGGAAAGAGAAATTGACCAATCCTCGTCAATTCTATTTCCCCTACGTGGGCGTATCTGCCAACAACAATACAATCGAGCTTGTAAAGGATTTCAGGAAAGCAGGCGCTTCCTCTGATAAGGCGATTGGTGAGGCCCTTGTGGATGCAAACGCAGGCAACCGACAATATGGGCGCTTGTCAGCTTTAGTAGGGCTGGGGATTGGTCGTCTCTATTTCCTTCAGTCGACAGATATTCAAATCGCTGCCGTAAAACGAACAGGGGTAGCGGAAAATGAAGGATCCATCCAAGCGGAATATCTTCGTCAGTCGGGGAGTGGATTGGGGTTCAGTGCTACGGATCCGAAAGGTCGATTCTACATAGGAGCGTTCTCATCTTTCAATTCGCAGCAACGTTTTATCGGGAGTTTCGACTATCTAGAGATTTCAAACATCACGGACCGCGTCCAACTCATTTCTGATAATAGTGCCTCGTATTCCGGGATAAGTACGAACGTGGGGATGATTTGGGTTCTCTCGGACAAAGGACGACCGGCGATTGGAATTGTAGCGCGTGATGTTGGTGACACGAAATATAAGGGCACAGACATTCCCGAAAGCGCAAGCGAAAACCAAGCAGCTTCCTATAACAAAAAGGAGGATCTGAGTGTCGGCTTTTCTATCTCTCCTCCCGTGGGAAAACAGGGGGCTTTCAATCTCTTGTTAGAAGGAGGAAAGCTCACCAACTACGACATCGCTCTTGCTAAGAAGCTCAAAGCAGGATTGGAACTTAACCTGGGTGGATTCGGGAGCGAGGCCAATTTCGGTCTGCGGACCGGGTTCAGTCAGGCCGGCGTGTCAGGAGGCCTTAGCCTTAACGTTGGCCTTGTTCAAATCGAAGCTGCCTCCCTTGCCGTGGATATCGGTTCGGAAAACAACAGCGTCGTGGAACGAAGAAACGTAGCTATCCTCTCCATCAACGTGACCAATTAAGATAATTCGGAAGCATTAAAAATCTTGCCATGGTAATGTGCGAGCATCGTCTAAAATCGTCGTAACTGCACGGAAGGAATGCATGCAAGACCCTTGTATTTGGCGACTTAAAAACGGATTAGACAAACGTTTTCGATCGGGGCATCCCTGGGTGTACTCGAACGAACTTGCCTCAAGTCCCAAGGGAATCGATGCCGGTCAACTGATCGAACTGCAAGACAAATCTGGCCATTTTCTGGCAAAGGGTTATGGCAATCCTCATTCCCTCATTGCTTTTCGCGCCCTCAGTCGAAATCCACAAGTCGTTGATCCCATGTCACCTGATTGGGTCACGCACGCCCTCGTCAAGGCTGCTTGTTTAAGGAGGACGATAGGACTGTCAAAAGTTAGCCATCGATTGTGCTTTGGCGAGGCGGATGGAATTCCAGGTCTTGTGATCGATCGTTACCGAACCGAAAGCGGACAAGTTTTTGTCGTACAAGCACACACAGCCGGTGCGCAGCGGATTTGCAATTCGATATTAGGAATTCTAGAAACCTATACAGGTGACGTTACGACCGATGTGCCATGGGATAAAACGTCCGTTGTTTTGCGCAATGACATCGGAGCAAGAAAGTTAGAAGGCTTAGAGGAAGAGGCACCGAATGCCATCAAAGAGGTGGACGGTGTCGATCTGAGTGCGCAAAATATCTTCGTTGCTTCAGCCGCCCGAGGGGATCAAGCTCTTTTGTTCAGCGTCGATCTCCTGTCAGGTCAAAAAACAGGATTTTTTTTGGATCAAGCCGCAAACATTGAACTTGCTGTTCTCAGATTCAAAGACCTGTTTAGACACGGAGATAGCCCCATCAAAATTCTTGATCTTTTTTGCTATGTCGGTCAGTGGGGCACACAACTCGGATCTGCCCTAAAACGAGATGGTTTGAATGTATCTGTCACGGCAGCCGATGCATCAGCAAAGGCCTTGGAATTTGCCAAGAAGAATCTTGCGCGAAATGACCTTCCGTCCGAAACATTGAAAGCGGACTTAATCCGAGGACTGGCTTCGATTCCGGACAAAAGCTTTGACATTGTCATTTGCGACCCACCAGCTCTTATCAAAAGCAGAAAAGACATTGCTTCCGGTAGCCACGCTTACCTGCAGCTTGCAACCCAAGTGTTTCGAATCATCAAAGAAGGAGGGGGAGTGGTGTGCTGTTCATGCTCCCAACTTCTGCAAGAGGAACGTTTTCTCGAAGCCCTGGCGAAAGGATCTCGTCGCAATCATCGTCTCGTAAAGTGGATTGCACGCGGAACACCATCGGCCGATCATCCTATGCTGGCCGAATTTCCTGAGGGTCGCTATCTTAAAGCCTGGATCGGAATTGCTGATGGGTAAAACGTAACCCGCTTGTAGCAAGGAGGTGGTTTGGAGGAAACTGCGCAGCTGGTTCCTCCAAGAAATCCCCTGGGGGAGCAACCCTTCGGCTAGGCTCCCTCGAAATACAAGAAGGGATCTTCCAAAACTTGTCTAAACGTCTCGATCCCCCCCCTTGCGGTAAGGCCATCGTCGATGCGTTCATCGAAGGTAAATCGGACATGCAGCATCTTTCGAGCCAGAACCTGACCATCTATGCAGACGGGACGTTCCTCGATTTTTCCCACCATCGCGAACAGGGGACAGTTGCCCCATTCGTACAAATGATGGAAGCCCGCTTTCATGTCCAGGCTCCCAAGATTTGCTAGGAATATGCTGGTGTAAAGCGCATCGTTCGCAATGAAGGCTGGTGGGAGTAAATTGTAGTAGTCAAGGACCCTGAAAAATCCTACGCAGAAACGAAGAATGGGGCGTGGGATGTGAAAGAAAAACCCTAGCTCCTTGTCCGCGTAAGTCGTTTCGTCGGAACGCTCCACATTAATGTTGCTCTGCACACTTGCACAAAGTTCCCGGAACTTGAAGTCTGGTTTGGCGACAATCTTCACAGCGGCAAGTTTTGCTTTCTTGTTCTTTTTTATGCGCTTCATGCTAAAGGTCACCGTGATGTCTTTTCGCTGATAGAGGCGCCTGCCCACAACAAACCTGTTCATCTCCGGATTTTCCCTAAGGGCTATAAACAATGCTCCCAAGAGGCAGTGGGTGATGTCCACTGGAAACTCCTCGTTTTTCTTTTCCAGGAAGGCGAGCAGATTTCCGGCATCTATGTATTCGTCAAAAAAAACAAGGGACTCATTCCTGGTGGGCATGATGAAACTCATGATCCTTCGGTAGGGGTGCATTTTTCGTATGATTTCACCGTCCGCACGTGAGGTTTTCAACTCTGCGACCAGAAATAATGCGATAATTATCAAAGCAATCATTACAGAACTAGTCAAAATCTTTCTCCTTCATGATGACTGAAACGGTCCTGCTATCGTAGCAAATCAAATTCTGCTGCCCACTTAGTTTGTCAATTTTTTCTATGGCGAGATTTTTAGCGGTTTGCTAGTTGTCAGTCATCCTTGCTGTCTTTCTTGGACACTTTGTGGGAAAATTCACTTTTGAAATAATGACTTCCGCAGGAGGCACCATGCGTTCCACAAAAAATGATTTGTCCCCAAAAATTCGCAAGCCCGTAGTCAAGCTTCTCAATGCAAATTTGGCGGACGCCATTCATCTGTCTTTGCAGGCCAAGCAGGCCCATTGGAATGTGAAAGGTCAGCATTTCTTTTTCCTTCATGGTTTGTTCGACAAGGTTTATGAAGAGTCAGTCGAGTGGGTTGATGCCCTCGCTGAGCGTGCGGTTCAACTGGGAGGTGTGGCTGAGGGCACGCTGGATAGCATTCAAAAAAGAACCAGGCTAGCCGCTTACGATCTGGAATGGACGAGCGGCAAGGAACACCTGGAAGGATTATCCAATGGCCTTTCTGTATTCGGGAAGGAAGTACGTGAGGCCATAGGAAGTGCTGTTGAACTTGGCGATGCCGATACTGCGGATTTATTCACCGAAATTTCGCGTGAAGTCGATAAAATGTTATGGTTCTGCGAATCTCACTTGGGGGAAGTTAAAACGTAAAGAAGCGTAAGCCACTTGTGGCAAGGAGGTGGTTTGGAGGAAGTGCTGTTGAACTCGGCGATGCCGATACTGCGGATTTGTTCACCGAAATTTCGCGTGAAGTCGATAAAATGTTATGGTTCTGCTTGTGGCAAGGAGGTGGTTTGGAGGAAACTGCGCAGCTGGTTCCTCCAAGAATATTCATTGGGGGAGCGACGCTTCACCTGCCCCCGGCTCCCTTCTTGCCACGAGTGGCTTACGCTTTATACCTAAAGCAAGTCGGGTCTTTTCTTCTTCGTCTGGGCGAGAGATTCTCGCTTCTTCCATTCCTCTATTTTCCGATGGTCCCCCGATCGCAGAACGTCGGGAACGCTCAAGCCTTCAAAGACTTCCGGCTTTGTATAAAGAGGATGTTCCAAGAGGCCTGCCATAGCGGGTGTGAAAGAATCAAGCTCCGGGCTTCTCTGATCCCCCAAGACACCGGGACTCAAACGAAGGATGGAGTCGAGGATCGCCAGGGCTGCGAGTTCCCCCCCAGACATGACGAAGTCTCCAAGGGAAATTTCCTCATCCACATAGTGAGAAATCAAGCGCTCGTCGACACCGCCAAACCTTCCGCAAATCAGCGCGATTGGCCTTGCTAATGCCTGAAGTCGCCGAGCGTCGTTTTGCTTCCAAACTTTCCCCTGCGGGCTAGTGAGAATCACATAAGGTCGCTCCGGCAGGCTTTTGATGGCTGCAGCAAGGGGTTCTGGGCGCATAACCATCCCATCTCCCCCTCCAAAGGGGCGACTGTCCACAGTTCCGTGGCGATCAACAGCGAAGTCTCGAAGATTCATCGGAGTGATACGGGCGACTTTTTTGTCGATAGCTGACTTTAATGTGCCAAAGTTCAGATAGGCTTCGATGAAGGAAGGGTGGATGGTGATGATGTAGAACTCTCTCATTAAAACCAGAAGTCAGCAAAGTGACTGCGGGGGACTTTCAGAGCCAGGCAAGATGTGTCGCCCTGCTTTTCAATCGCCCGGTCAAAGTAGTTGTCGATAAACGGGATTTCAAGGCGGCGTTTATTAGCATCCGCGATGACGAGAAGATCGCACGCTCCGTAGTTGCATATGTCCGTGACCGTGCCCATGAGATGACCATCACGATCCAGCACCTTGCAGGTCAGGTACTTGGTTTCGGCAGGTGCTTTCCCTTTCACCCAGAGGGCCTGACCCTGTAGGTGCAGGATCGAGTCCCGGTCATTGACGCCGTCTATTTTGAAGGTCGCGCGCTGCGGGTTCCCTAATCGTTCGACAGTTATGGGAATGCCACAGCCCGGCTCGCCCCCCAAACTGGCGTCAAATGTAGGGCGTTGCTCAAACGCTCCCCTAGCGCTTAAAAAGAAATGCCCCCCCAAACCGTGGGGGCGGCCGATTTGACCAATTTTTTGCCAATGTGTTTTCATGAGATTAAATTCAAATATGGATCCCGCGGTCATGCCGCGGGATGACAAATATGGATGCCGCGGGATGACAAATATGGATGCCGCGGGATGACAAATATGAATGCCGCGGGATGACAAATATGAATGCCGCGGGATGACAAATATGAATGCCGCGGGATGACAAATATGAATGCCGCGGGATGACAAATATGAATGCCGCGGGATGACGGATGACAAATATGGATGCCGCGGGATGACAAATATGAATGCCGCGGGATGACAAAGGCGAGCTTATTTCTTTTTTTCCGAAGGCTTGGTGGTTTGCTCACGTGTGAGCGTAAGACCTTTGATTTTCACCAATTTCTTAGCCGTCTGGGAAAGTTGCGCGCCTTTACTGAACCAGTACTTTGTACGTTCTTCATCAATCTGAATGGCCGAAGGTTCTATGTTAGGGTCATAATAACCTAATTTTTCAATGAATTGGCCATCCCGAGCCGATTTGTGATCGGACACGACCAGGTGAAAAAAGGAACGATTCCTTGTCCCTCGTCTCTGCAATCGAATATGAACCGCCATGATAGATGCTCCCAAATTCTAACTTGAAGTTAGCCAGTTTACCTGATTTCATCTCGAAAACAAGTTTGGTAGCATAAAATTTCAATGTTTGCTAGACCGTTTCGTTCCCCTTCCCCGCGTACGGGGCATGATAGAATGCCTATATTGGCTTTACAGGAAAGGTAATTACGGCATGAAAAAACTCTTATTTTCCCTGTGGATCTTTCAGTTCGCCTCACTTCTTAATGCGGCGACGGTTTCAAGCGTCACGGCGGAACTCGAGGGCGATTACGAGAGCATCTTTCTGAGCATTACAATTTCAGATGCAAAGGCTACCGAAAGCACCTCGACCGTAGAAGCAGAACTTTATAAGCACGTTGCCATTCGCCTTCCCAGCTCGGGAGACGACACCAACCCCATCCAATTCGGTACCCCTAGCAGCAAGCTCAGCGAGAAAATTAACGACTACTTCTATTGGGAAGGAGTCTCTGCCAAGGCATCTGACCCCGACGCCAATGGAGTGCGCACCCTCACCATCGAAGCTCGCGTTAAAGCGAATACAACAATTGCCAGTCCGAAGACTCTATCTGGCATTAAAGAAAGTGACGGATCCATAAAACTAGAAGTCGGCTTTAAAAAAGTGGCGGACGCAACGGCTGCGACCTTTAAACCCTTTGTGACGAAGATCATCATCGGTGGACCCAACGCTGCCCCGAGCAGCTTTACTGTGAGTGCCGACGACAAGAGCCTCATCGTAACGTGGACTAAGGAAGACATCACCTACACCGATGGGACCAACAAACGTACCCCTAGCCGGGTTCTGATCATGGTCTTCAATACGGGCGCAGGCAATCCCTCCCTCAAAGCTTATGCAGGAAAGAAGGAAAACAACGATACAAGAGAAGTTAGCTGCAAGTACAACTCAGGTTCCGAAGACTGCATCGACTGCAGCGGTCTAACGGTCGAAGGAGAGACGTTTGTCTTCCTGGATGCGGACGGTGCACAATACCAGGGAAACTCCGACATTCAATTCTGGGCAGCAAAAAGCAACAACGGCTTTTTCAGAATTCCAGAACTCACCCCGAATGTCGAGTACACTACTGTCTTGCAGTATGAGAAAGGGTCTACACGGACCAAGTGCAAAACAGAAAAACCGATAGAGACTTTTAGCCTTGCTGAGTTGAACGGAGGTCAAGAGGGCAAACTTGGCGACCCTCGCTGTTTTGTCGTTTCAGCAGCCTATGGGTCATCGCTTGCCAAGGAGGTCGATACCTTCCGTTGGGCGAGGGATAGGTTTCTTCTCACGTCATCATGGGGGCCTAAGTTTGTGGACTGGTATTACGACCACAGTCAGCCTTTGGCGGATGCGATCAAGGAGTTTCCGGTTCTGCAGATGATCTTTCGAGCACTGTTATGGCCAGTGGCTGGCCTCCTGAACCTGCTTCGATATTTCCTCAGCTAGGGCTAGATTTCGATTTCTTTCCGCAATTTGAAGATTCCGTACAGATTTATCACAACTAGACATGCTCCCGAGATGGACATGATGGTGAGGGCTTTGGTTTGATCTACGTAGGAGAACACGATGAACGCAATCGTTGCGTAGATGTGATAGACCGCACTACCCCATCGCGGCGAGAGAAATTTGGCGCACTTCAAACCGACAACAAAGAAGGCGATGATCGTCGAATAGCCAAGGAGGAAAAGGAAAAACGGCATGAAGAAATTCATATAGGGAAAATATCGAGCCAGGGCGGTCTGTACAAGATAAGCTGCAGAAATAGGTTCCTGCCACACGCCTGTCACGAAAACAAGCAAGGTGCTTAGAGAACAGATCACGAACGTGTCCAGAAAAATGCCAAAAATAGCAAGGCTAGCCTGTTGCTTCGGGTCCGCCTCTCTGCCCTCTGCCTGTACCACTGACGCATAACCAACACCTATGTCGCCCGTATAGCTTCCCCGCGCCATACCCTGCGAGATCGTCAACAAAACCCCGCTTCCTGCAAAGGCCCCCACAGCGGCGTGTCCGCTAAATGCTGTGCGGATCAATTCGCCAAACGCGGGCACAATCTTTTCGCTGTTTTGAAAAAGCACCCAGGAGCTCATGATGAGGAAGGAAACGATAAAAAGAGGGATCATAACGCTGCTCAATTTTCCAACACGATCGACCCCGCCTGCCGCTGCGTAAAAGACTAAGAAGAGAAGGCCGGCCACGACTAAGCCATGAGGGACCTCAAAATTTGTGACAATACTGTCCGTGACAACGTTGAACATGTAAATTTCGGTGCCATAAATCGCCAGGAAAACGGCGACCAAGACCGGAACCAAACGGGTGCGGAACACTCGCTGTAAATAAAACATCGGCCCACCGTTATACCCACCGACAGCGTCCGGAATGCGAAACTTCACTCCCAGGTACACTTCGCTGTATTTGATCAACATCCCCAAAAAAGCAGCTACCCAGATCCAAAATATCGCCCCAGGCCCCCCTATCTGCACAGCGGTGCAAACTGCGACAATATTGCCAACCCCGATGCAACCGCCTATAGAAGCAAAGAAGGCACTAAGGGGATGGACACCCCGCTCCTCGGGATGGGATGCTTTGGAGCCAAGCATGGAGAAAAAAAGCTCTGTGACCTTGTGAAATTTGAGAAGTTGGGCGAAGCGAAATCTGAGAGTCAGGTACGTTCCCAAGAGAGCAATTAAAGTAAAACCGAGATAGCTCCAAAGAAAATTGTCGAGCAGCGCCAAATAGGCAAAAAAAGTGTCAAGCATGGATGGTTCCCAAGAAAGATTGTGGCTGAACTCGGCAAGATCGCCTTTCTTTGGGGGGCCGTCAAGGATTTTTCCAGAGTTCCCGTAATGCGTAAGCCACTTGGGGCAAGGAGGTGGTTTGGAGGAAACTGCGCAGCTGGTTCCTCCAAGAATTACCTTGAGGGAAACCATCTGCGAAGTTTTCCCTCAAACTCCCTTCCTTGCTATTGCCCCTAGTGGCAGCTTGTGTAAAAATACGTTTCTCCTGGAAAAGAAAGCGGATTGTGATGTCAGCTCTCGATTATTCCGTCTTTAAGTTTGTCTTTTTCCCTTCCCTTGAAGAGTCTCGAGGTGAAGAGTCGTCACAAGACTTGCGTCTGCGCCGTGCCATACGCTTCAGTCTTGATAGTCAGGACGACTTTCGTTCCTACCCTTTCGTCGTATTCGACCTAGAGACAACGGGTCTGGACAGCAACCGGGACAAGATTCTAGAAATCGGCGCACAGAAAATCGTCGGCTTCTCGGTCGTTGATGAAATGTCGACGCTTATCTCAGCCAAGATCCCGCCCTCGGCCCTGGCCACTGTCGAGCGAATTTCAGGCATCACACCGGATATGCTGACGGGGCAACCTAGCGTTGAGGAAGTTTTGCCTCGGTTCCTGGAATTCATAAAAGGTTCCATTCTCGTCGCCCATAATGCCTCCTTCGATATGGGGTTCATTCGGGCGGAGTGCCTCCGTCAGGGAGTTGAACTGGATTGGCCCGTCTTTTGTACCCTTAAAATGGCTCGGGAAATCCTTGCCCGTCTGGCGCGGAAGAATCTTGATACTCTCGCCGAACATTACGGTTTTTCATTTGAAGCCCGCCACAGGTCCATCGGTGACGTCAAGGTTACCGTGGCAGTGTTGCGTGAATTGTTGATGAAGGAAGCGTCGCACCTACTGAAGTGGGCGGATATGTCACCTTATAGAGCATAGGATCCATGGTGAAGATCGACAGTGCTATCAAAACGTCCCAGCCAGAATTTAAAGCGCAATACAAATTTAACTTGAACAGTGTTGAAACCCTCCAGACTCTCATAGCAGAAGCCAAGCTAGGGGGCGGGGAACGTGCGATCGCATCTCAAAATCAACGCGGTAAATTAACGGCACGCCAGCGTATCGAAACCTTGCTTGATAAAGACAGCTTCTTTCTGGAACTTTCGCCACTTGCCGGTCATAAGCTTTACAAAGACGCAGTCCCAGGGGCTAGCCTCGTAACCGGGGTTGGACAGATTAACGGCACACTTTGCATGCTTGTTGCCAACGACCAGACAGTAAAAGGGGGGACCTACTACCCGATCACAGTCAAGAAGCACTTGCGCGCACAAGAAATTGCTCAGAAGAACAAACTGCCCTGCATCTATCTTGTCGATTCAGGAGGAGCGTTTCTTCCCATGCAGGATGAAGTCTTCCCTGATCGCGATCATTTCGGTCGCATCTTCTACAATCAGGCGACGATGAGCGCAGAGGGGATACCGCAAATTTCCGTCGTCCACGGCTTCTGCACTGCTGGGGGCGCCTACATTCCCGCAATGAGCGATCAGAGCATCATCGTTCGCAACACAGGGACCATCTTCCTGGGAGGCCCTCCTCTTGTGAAGGCCGCAACGGGGGAAGAAGTCAGTGCGGAAGATCTTGGGGGCGCCTACGTTCACACGTCTATAAGTGGGGTGGCTGACCACATTGCGGAAGATGACGAGCACGCTTTGGGGATCCTTAGAGACCTTGTGTCTCACCTGGGCAGACGACAGCAGGCTCCTGTGAAACTGAAAGAACCAGCCTTTCCCGCTTACGATCCGGATGAATTGCTCGGTATTCCGCCTATAGACGCGAGCAAAGCTTTTGACGTCCGAGAAGTGATAGCACGAATTGTAGACGCCTCGGAACTTTTCGAATTCAAGAAAGACTATGGATCAACGCTCGTCTGCGGTTTTGCCAACATCTCTGGAATTCCCGTCGGAATTCTGGCAAACAATGGAGTCCTCTTTTCCGAAAGCGCCTTGAAAGGTGCCCATTTTATTGAACTGTGCTGCCAGGAACATGTACCACTGCTTTTTCTGCAAAACATCACAGGATTCATGGTCGGGAAAAAGTATGAGCATGAGGGTATTGCCAAGCACGGAGCCAAGTTGGTTCACGCTGTGGCAAACGCGCGGGTTCCCAAGTTAAGCATGGTCATCGGGGGAAGTTACGGCGCCGGGAACTATGGGATGTGTGGACGAGCATACGACCCAAGCTTTCTTTTCACGTGGCCTTCATCACGCATCGCTGTGATGGGAGGGGTTCAAGCTTCCATGGTTCTTGTCACTGTAAAGGAACAGCAGCTTCAAGCTCAAGGGAAGACGTTCGATGAAGGAGAAAGGGAAGAATTGCGACAGAGTATCCTTCGTAAATACGATCTGGAAAGCAGCCCGTACTACGCAACTGCTCGACTCTGGGATGACGGCATCATCGACCCCCGGCAAAGTCGGGATGTTTTAGCTAAGGCTTTAGCTTCCACCCTTCATCACGACTGGAACCGGACAGCATTTGGAATTTTCAGAATGTAGAAAGGCGATTTATGAAACGCAAGCAGCCTCTCAAAATAGGAAATGCGGGCGGATATTGGGGAGATGACCCTACAGCACTGAAGCGCCAGGTAAGCAAAGGAAAGTTGGACTACATCACGATCGACTTTCTCGCAGAAATCACTATGTCCATCATGCAGAAGCAGTTCCAGCGAGACCCGACGCAGGGCTATGCGTACGATTTCCTAGGTATGATTAAGGATGTTCTTCCGCAGCTCCTTGCCAATAAGACACGCCTGATAACAAATGCCGGAGGAATCAACCCGCAAGCTTGTGCCAAAGCTATTCTGGACCTTGCCAAGACGATGGGACTTTCCCCCCGAATTGCAGTTGTCTATGGAGACAACATCCTGGGGAACATCGACGACCTTGAGAGACAAGGTGCCAACTTTCGCAATATGGAGACCGGAGAAAATTTCTCCCACATCCGCAAAAACCTCGAAGCTGCGAACGTCTATTTCGGTGCCACTCCCGTTGTCGAGGCACTCAGACGCTGGCAACCGGACATTATCATCACAGGACGTGTCACCGACACGGGGATCACCCTTGCTCCCATGATTTACGAATTTGGTTGGGAGCTGAACGACTGGGACAAACTCGCCAGCGGAATTATTGCTGGCCACACCTTGGAATGCGGGGCACAGGCGACAGGAGGAAATTTCTCGGACTGGGAACTCGTGGAAAACTTCAACGAAATCGGGTTCCCAATTGCTGAAGTGAACCCAGACGGCAGCTTCGTGCTCACCAAACACGAGGAGACAGGAGGTTTGGTCAGTGTTAACACCGTTCGTGAACAGGTGTTCTACGAAATGGGCGATCCCAAGAGTTATATTACACCCGACGTCGTTGCGGATTTCTCCACCATTCGCCTGCATCAGGAAGAAAAAAACCGCGTCCTCGTCAGTGGAATCAGGGGCTATGAACCGACGCCCCTTTACAAAATATCTATGGCCTATCAGGAAGGATTCCGTTGCAGTGGCACTATCCTCATTTCAGGCCCCTTCGCAAGGAAGAAGGCGGAACGTTTTGCGAGCATCTTCTGGAAACGCTGGGGTGACAATCCCCCCTTCGATGAAGTCAGCACGGAATATGTCGGCTGGAACTCCTGCCATCGCTCACTCGGACATGCAGAAGAAGGTGCGGAAATTCTCCTCCGGCTCGGCGTACGGTCCAAGAAGGAGTCCCTCGTGAAAGCCTTCCGACGGATGATTGCCCCACTCGTATTAAGCGGCCCTCCCGGAGTTAGCGTACTGGCAGAAGGCTTGGGAAAAGTTCAGTCCGTCATCGGTTACTGGCCCGCTCTTATTTCCAAAGAGCTTGTGACACCAAAAATTGCTCTTGTCGAAGATCTTGCCAACACAGAAGCAAACGTGGCTATACCCCTGATGGGATCCTTCTCACTATCCACCCACCCCGATCAGGTTGCGGAATCTCCTTCACAAAATCTTGCAGAGTTTCTTGCCGAGCTAAACCAAGCAGACAGTTTTCCACTTTACCGCATTTGTCTGGCACGGAGTGGAGACAAAGGAGATACGGCTAATATCGGAGTGCTCGCTCGCAGCGAGAAAGCCTATGCGTTTCTGAAAGAATACCTTAGTGCCCAACGTGTTAAGGACTGGTTCCAGGAACTATGTCACGGGAAGGTTTCGCGTTATTCACTCGATGGCCTCCTCGGGTTGAATTTTCTGCTCGAAAAAAGTTTGGGGGGTGGAGGAAGCCGGACACTCAGGGCCGATGCTCAAGGAAAAACATTCTCCCAAGCTGTCCTGCGTCAAAAAGTTGTCATCCCCCGCGACGTTCTTAACGATGTCAGCAGCAATCCATGGCGACCCTAGCAAACCAGGGCGTAACCCGTAAGGCATTTGGGGCAAATAGGGAGAGGGGGGTTTGGGGGGGCGAGTGAAGCGTCGCCTCCCCCGGATTTCTTGGAGGAACCAGCTGCGCAGTTTCCTCCAAACCACCTCCTTGCCCCAAGTGGCTTACGCATCTGCGAGACGAGACACGGAGATCATCATGAAACCTGAATCAGTACTATTGGAATTCCACCCCATCGACCCGTCCGAAAGGTTCACCTACGCAAGCATCACATTGAACCGACCAGACAAGGCAAACGCTTTAAACGGTGACATGCTCAAGCGTTTACGAGAGTCTTTTGCAAGTGTTGCTGAGGCCGATCATTGCCGTTTCCTAATCATACGCAACAATGGCAAACACTTTAGTGCCGGAGCAGATTTGGAATGGATGAAGTCGTCTGCTGAACTTTCCTACGAAGAGAATTTGCAAGACGCCGAACGCTTAAGCCAAGTTTTTGACGCGCTTTTTCAGCTCGAAGTTCCCACAATTGCTGTTGTAAGGGGGTTAGCTTACGGTGGAGCTTTGGGACTGATAGCCTGTTGCGACTTTGCGATAGCTAGCGAAGCTAGTAAATTCAGTCTGAGTGAGGTGAAGCTTGGTCTGCTACCTGCTGTTATCCTGCCTTTCTTGAGTTTCAAGATGCAGGCGTCCACATTGCGCAGGGTCGCTTTGACGGCAGAGGTATTTTCTGCAGAGGATGCCTGCAAAGCGGGCTTGGTGACTCTTGTTAGCCCTGAGGACAAATTGAGTGACTACATGCAGACTCTCACCACTCAGCTTTTGCAAGGGGGGCCACACGCGCACCGGCGACTCAAAAACTTGCTCGGCTTGTTGACGAAGGAAAGGCAGAGCTGGTCAACTTTGCAGAAGTCTTGCTACCAAACCATAGCTAAAGCACGCACAGGGGAGGAAGGACAGCACGGTCTCTCTTCCTTCTTGTCCGGGAAAAAACCTGCCTGGGTGCAAACCATGACAAACCTGGATCGTATATGACAATAAGGAAGAAACCGATCCGCAAACTCTTTATCGCTAACCGTGGTGAAATATGCCGGCGCATCGCTTCGACTGCGAAACGGATGGGGATAAAGACAGCTTGTGTGACAACGGGTGCTCCTCCTCCACGCTTCCTCGTAGGCCTGATCGACACCTTTGTGCCTGTTGATAAGGAGAATGTAGCTCTCTATTTGAACGCAGACAGAATGCTAGCACTTGCCAAACAGGCGGGTGCAGATGCACTACACCCAGGTTTTGGCTTTCTCTCAGAAAATGAGAGCTTCGCAAGACTTGTCGAAGAAGAGATCGTATGGGTCGGCCCTCCCCCCTCAGCGATGGAAGCCATGGGGCACAAGTCAGAGGCAAGGAAGATTGCAGAGCGCCTCAAGATTCCGTCTATCCAAGGCGCCAGTGTCCCCGAAAATGTAGATGAGCAAAGTCTACGTAAACTTGCGGAGAAAGTGGGCTATCCCCTGCTCCTGAAAGCTGCAAAAGGAGGTGGAGGGAAGGGCATGCGAGTTGTGCATGTTCCTCAAGACCTGTGGACGGAAGCTCAGAGGGCTTTTTCCGAAGCAAGCAGTTATTTCGGGGACGGAACCCTCCTCATCGAGCGTTATCTGGAAAAGGCTCGACATGTAGAAGTGCAAATCCTCGGAGACCAACACGGGAACCTCATCACTCTCGGCGATCGCGACTGTTCCGTTCAACGACGCTACCAGAAAATTATAGAGGAGGCACCCGCCCCCGCTTTGACGGAAAAAACAAGGGAGGCGCTGGCGCAGCAAGCTGTACGCCTTGCCAGGGAGGTAGGCTACTATTCCTGCGGGACCGTGGAATTCCTGCTCGACTGGTCGGAAAGATCTCGCACGGCAGAACTTCAGTCGTTCTATTTTCTGGAGATGAACACCCGCCTACAGGTGGAACACCCCGTCACCGAAGCTGTTCTTGGCCTTGACCTTGTGGAGTGGCAATTGAGAGTAGCCATGGGAGAGGCACTGCCCAACAAGATGCAGACGTATCGGACGCAAGGCCATGCAGTGGAAGCGAGAGTCTATGCAGAGGATCCCGGACGGAATTTTTTTCCCTCTCCCGGAGCTGTTGCCCACTTTGAGCCATGCCACATCACGGGTGTGCGTTGGGACGTCGGGATTGATAGCGTCGATGAAATCACACCAGAGTTCGACCCCATGATCGGGAAAGTCATAGCCTGGGGAGAGAACCGACACGCTGCTATTGAACGGCTTAAAGACTCTCTGGAGAGAACGTTCCTGGCAGGTCCCCCCAACAATGTAGAGTATCTTGTAGAACTTCTTGGCTCCCCTGCTTTTCAGTCAGGTCCTGTCGACACGCAATTTCTTGTGCACCACCATGAGACCTTGCTTGAGGACCTTCGGAAAAAAAGGGAGGAGCAAGCTTTGGTCGCACAAGAAGTTTTTGAAGTCCTTGAACAGGAAAAGGGAACTTTTGGCAAGCACGCTCACCATGATCGCCTGTCAGTCCCCGACCTGAGCACCATGATTTTCGGACAGAATTCCAAAGTCGAAAGCTTCCACCCCTCGCACCCCATTCAGTTGATTTACGAAAACAGGAAGCAGACCATGAGTCGTCCCCCTCTTGTCATTTTCGATGGCCAACTATTGTGGGGCGTTGGGGAGAAACAACGCCTGGTCTCGTATACGTCGGTGAAGGAAGGGTCCACCCGCCATCTCTTTGTAAAGGTCGGCGGGCATCATTTCGTTCGGCATCAGGCGGTGCAGAATACGCAAAAACGCGGGGCAAACACTCAGGCCCAGACTCATGTCGTTGCACCTGTTCCGGGGAAAGTTGTGCGCATCAATGTGCGGGCAGGCGAGGTGGTTCAAGCTCACCAGTCACTTTTTGTCCTTGACTCGATGAAGATGGAGTTTAACGTGACTTCCCTCGGAACGGGAACCCTCAAGGAGGTGATGGTGAAAGAAGGCGAGCAAGTCGCGTCAGGACAAGTGTTGGCGGAAATGCAAAGTTAACGATGGGAGAGCAGATGAATCTTTCAAGGTTTATGAAAGAGTCAGGGTTTAAGGTCCTCGCCATGGCGAAACTCAGCTCTTGCGAATACTCCGCAGTTTTGCATCTTATGAATTGCAGTGTTTCGGGAATGGACGAAATCATCACAACATACTCGGAACTTGCTTCACTCATCGGATACGAGGAAGACGAGCTGGAGGAAGCCCTCCTATCCCTCGCTGAGCGTTTTATAATCAAGTTGAAAGAAGGCGAGTTACATGACGCGGACTCCCCAGCGTCAATTAGTCTCGGGATTGAATTCGATTTTCATAAGTGGAATTTGAAAGCTCAGGAAGATTTGACCCCGCAGGATGCCATTGTCTACCCCTTCCTTAGGAACAAGAAAGGGCCGGTTACTTTGCATGAAGTCGGCTCACTAACAGGTGAGAAAAAGCAGGAAGCTTGGGAGAAAATTCTCTCTGAATACGTTAAGCAACGAAGTTTGAATGCTAAAGAACTTGCGAAAGAGGAAGCTTCCGCACGTACATTGGCAGAAACCCATCCACTTGACCACATCATGCTTATGCTCGATCATTTCAGAAAACGCATTCGCAATCTGAGCTTACTGGCAAGTTCCTGGCAGCATTACCAAGAACTTTACGAAAGTGAGACCCACAAAGTCGATTTCATGCAAGCACGCAAGAAGCACCAGCTCCTAGACGAGCAGTTGAAGAAGTCTGCCCGCGAATGGCTTGCTGACTTCGCAAAGCATAGTCTAGGACAGGAGGAAATCGCTGTCCTCAAGATGATTATCAAGCACCAGCACCCCCGGCGTCAGCTATATTGGGCCTATCAGGCCCGCGACCGCTTCAGCAAACTCACACCGTTTTTCAAGCAAAACGCTGATTTCATGCTTTCCGTGACAACGACGGGCGCGATTGTCAGAAAGAACAAACCCTTGGATGACTAGCAAGTCCGAAGCTGTCTGAGATCTTAGGAATTGGTATAGTCTTTGAGAAAAAGAATCTGTGGAGAGGACCTTTTTTGAAAAAAAGTTCCCCTCCACACCTCCCCCCAAAAAACTTTAGATATTGAAGTTTTTGAAAAGGGGCTTGGGGAACTTGAATACTATACTGATTTGTTGCGAAAGGACGTATAATAGAAAAAACTCAAGGAGGTTTTCGATGGCATTACTCACAACGGTTATCGCTCGGATTTTGTTTTCTATCCCGTTTTTAGTCTTCGGCTCGATGCATTTTATGATGCCGGAGAAAATGGTGATGGTGGTGCCCGCTTGGGTGCCAGGTGGGGGGCTTTTGTGGGTTTATGTCATAGGAGCCTGTATCTTGGCCGCAGGCGTCAGTATCGTTACTAAGAAATTCGGAACCATCGCCTGCCCTCTTTTGGCAGCTCTTCTTATGACGTTTGTTGTCACCATTCATATTCCTGGGCTTATGAATCCTGAAATGATGGCGATGGCGATGACAGCGATGTTGAAAGACATAGGGTTGGCGGGTGGTGCTTTAACTTGGGCTGGAATCTTCGCAAAAGAAGCTAAAAAGTAGTCACCTAAACTTCAATATCTAAAGTTTTTTGGGGGGAGGCGTGGAGGGGAACTTTTTTTCAAAAAAGGTCCTCTCCACAAATTCTTTTTCTCAAAGACTATAGAATAATGCCTTGGTGCTTTTAAGCGGCACGTCGAGGTATGGTGAGTTTCAACTCGTCGACTTCGACAACGACTCTGAGTGGTGAAGAGAAAATATGGATGGTCTTGTCACCAACTGCGAGTTGGCGTTCGCCATTGCGCATCATGTCAAGGTTGATATTTATGGAAGCTCCGCTATCAAAGCTAATAAAGAGTTCCTGTTGAGGAGAAAGGTCAACGCTCTTAACCTCCCAGGAGGAACTCGCCAGTTCCGTTCCCTGAGCCTCCTTACGTCGGAAGGTGTCTTCCACAATACGAAGTGTTTCCCGCCTTTTTTCCCTGTCGGGATCATCGGGAATAGATTCCATTTCCTCCACACCACTAGCTAATTTTTCCTCAAAGACTTCTTCCTCAGAAGGGGCTTCCTCTAGAAATTCTTCTTCCTCAAACTCCTCTTTTTCTTCTGGCAGGAGGCCCGAGTCGTCGATCTGCACTTCCTCCTGATTCTCGTCCCTATAAACAGGTTTCTCGAATGGTTTCCTCTCTGCGCTTTCTACGTCGCCTTCCTCTTCAATGAAAGTTTCTCCGGTTTCTTCAATTTCAATTTCCGGAGCCTCGAGTTCGGCTTCTTCGCTAGTTTCTACTATTTCCAAAGACTCTTCTGGACCCAGGCTTTCTCCTGATTCCTCCTCCATAGGTTCTGAAAAATCAGCCCCACCGCCTGCTGCGTCTTGGCTATATGGCTTCAGCACATCAACAAACGGTGACACACCCATGCGTTCGATGACATCACCCAGGGATTCCTCATCCTGTACATTTTTGTTGTACAGCTCCAAAATTTTCTTAGTAAGGTTAGGCACATCGGATTCAGGAATATCTTCAGCTATGAAACTTGAAAGCTCTGGAAAACCGCTCGTCCTGCCTCCTATATACATTCTATACCCGCCATCGTCGCCAATGAGGGAAATGTCCAGCGTATGAGAAGGGACACAATTGCGCATGCATCCATTGATGCCTATCCTGAGTGGACTAACGGTTTCTACGTCTTTCAACGCTTCGGTGATTTTTACGGATAGTCCTAAAGCGTCCTGCTGGGCAAACGTGCAAAGCTCTCCGATACAAGTCTGGGGTTGGTGAAGCCCATTCTGGTAGTGCCGCAGCCCGAGACCCACCTCATTGACACGCTTGGCGACAGCAGAAAGCTCTGCTTCGGGAATGTAAATGCCGACCCTTTGATCTTCAGTCAACTTTGCAATAATAGATTTTTCATCACAAAGCTTGGCTATGCACTCAAGCTGGGAGGGGTTGTATATTCCACCAGGACTCTCTAAGGCCAGGAAAATGGATCCATTTTTTAGGGCGAAGGTTCCCATCTAAGTTCCTTGACATGATCGTCTCTCTTTAATTTCATCGGTGGAAGTCGGGGAGAGTTGAGTGCAGAGGTATTTTTATGTAACAATACTCTATGAGATCAATATGTTAAAAAGACGGCAGTGAACTGTCGCTAGTTGTGATGTTCCATCTAGTTGCGATGTTCCATATAGTCCGCAAGTCGCTTGTTCATGAGAGACTTGGAGACCCAGAACGCGTTTGCCAATTGTAAGACCACATCAAAGGAGCTGTCGATTTTCTCCATCTCCCGGCGCAATAGAGCAGGAGGAATCAGAAGCATGCCCGCAAAAATATTTCCACGAATGTCAGTCACTTCCTCAGGAGCCGTTATTAAATCCGCACAATATTCATGGTGACTCCGGTACAGGAAGAGGAAGAGTTGCTTGGCAGCAAGATAGCGAACGTAAGGTCGCATTTCGGAATCTTTGTAACGAACAATCATTCTGAGAGAGGTCTGATCCCCGTGAGACTCAACTGCAAAATCTTCGTTAAGCTCGGGCGTAACTACCAAGTCAATGCCGGGAATGCGACCAAAAATCTCAGGCAGGTAAACAGGAGCCTCATCTGTGCGATCCCTGAGAATATAAGAAACGACTCGTGCCACTCCTTCCCTATTGAGATCAAACAACTCTTCAAAGGTTCTTCTCTCACCTTCTTGTTGCCATTTTTCCGGATGTTTAAAAAAGTCTTTCTTGAAATTTTCCAGACTGGCTCCGCTCAGCGAAAAATTTCCGTAACCCTTGTATTCAAAAACTGCTTCTGTAAGGTCCATTTTTCCCGCTGCTATATCTATCAGTAACCTTTCATCAATCTGAAGGTAATCGGCAAGACTTTTAAGGGTAGCCAAGGCTCGAATGTTTTTCTTCCCTTTTTTCCAGTGACTGCAATCCGCGGGGTCATAACCGAGGATAGCTCCTACGTCTTGATCAATGATCTTCCCGTTCCCATCGTAACGAAGAGCCAAGGCTTCCTTACAGAACTTGAACAGATTAGCTGAATGTGGGTAGCGATTTTCAGCAATTTTTTTCATCGAAGCTCCTATCCTGAAAAAAGACGTCGCCACAAACAGCGAAACATGTTCCCTAGCATCCTGCTGGGGTAGCATTATTAATTTGTTATGATTTTCTTCTTAATATTTATTAGAAGCTAAATTCTCAAAACAGTCAACCTGCCGGGGGGAATGCTTATCGCGGTTGGGTTGATCCCAATCAAAAAAGAAAGGGACCATGGCCCGCAAAGCTATTTTTTGGTTTTTTTTACGGGTTCCAGAAGAAGCATGGCGATAGGGCCAGGGATGCGGTTAACTTTACAGTCGACGGCTTGGACAACCTTTTCAAGAAGTTCATGGGCACGTTCCGGATTTTCTCGTTCACGTCCCTTGAGTTTGATGGAAACTTTAACTTTGTCTCCTCGCTCCAGGAATTTATTAATCTTGGCAAGCTTGGTGGCAAGGTCGTGCTCGGAAATATTCACTTTGAATTGAATTTCCTTAAGTGAACTCACAGGCTGTTTTTTAGCTTTTTTAGCTTTCTTTTTTTCATACTCCAATTTCTTGAAGTCTTCGATCCGGACCACCGGAGGTTTTGCTTCTGGGCTAACCATCACGAGGTCAAGCCCTAACTCTTCCG
This sequence comes from Deltaproteobacteria bacterium, assembly GCA_016186945.1. Lineage (GTDB taxonomy): Bacteria > Bdellovibrionota_B > Oligoflexia > Oligoflexales > Bog-1112 > BOG-1112. Next base: position 51,590 of record JACPKR010000033.1, read on the forward strand.
CCCTTGTCATCGCGTCTCGGATAGTTACGATTTCGTTCATACCTGAGCCGACGATTCTCACTTTGTCAAAACGATACGCAATTGACCTGCCAATAATTTCCAAACATTCCCCTTTCGTAGGTTAAAGAAATTTCGTTTCAGTTTACCATTCATACCTCAATTGCGACAGAAATGACAAGGGTTCCCCTGTCTTGCCTCTTGGCGTAGGTAGGGCTAAAGTTTTGCGGGATGGTTCACGATCTTATTACATGGTGGAGAACGATACGCTTTTTGTATGATTCTAGGAATAATTCTTTGAATTCAGAGAATTATGGATTTTGGCTGGTATCGGGTTTCGTTCTTCAGAGATGCTTAGGAGCACAGACGGTGCTTGCGTGTCTGGTGCTTCGCGAAGATACCTCAGAGAAGGTATAGCCCTGCAAGATGGGTCAGAAAGTAGGGATAGTCTGAGAGAAAGACTGTCCCTCTTCTTTTTTACAGCTTTTTACAGCAGCTCTGCTGCAAGGGTCGCCAACTCACTGCGTTCTCCCTGCTTGAGGGTTATGTGAGCAGCTATTTTGGAATACTTGAATCGTTCGATGACGTAGGTCAGTCCGTTATTGGTCGAGTCGATATAGGGGTTGTCGATTTGGAAGGGGTCACCCGTAAGGACGACCTTCGTCCCTTCGCCCGCGCGCGTTAGGATGGTTTTTATCTCGTGCGGAGTAAGGTTCTGCGACTCGTCCACCACAAAGAATGCGTTGGGCAGGGAACGGCCGCGGATATAGGTGAGCGGTTCAATAGCGAGCAGTCCTTGGTTAACAAGTTCCTGATAACTTTTCCCGAAGCGTTTTTGCCTCGCCGCTACGCCGCCTCCTAGTAGAAAATCGAGGCTGTCGTAAATCGGCTGCATCCAGGGGTTCAACTTTTCATCCAGGTCACCGGGGAGGAAACCTATATCGTTCCCCATCGCAAAAATGGGCCGGGCGACCAAGAGCTTCTGATAAATATCCTCGTCTGTCGTCTTAGCCAAGCCAGCAGCGATTGCTATCAGCGTTTTTCCTGTCCCGGCACCTCCCGAAAGAGTCACCAGTTTGATGCGGTCATTGAGGAGGGCCCACAAGCCAAAATTCTGCTCAATGTTACGAGGATGCACTCCCCAGACACCTTCCGTCTTCGATTGGAGCAAGCTGATTTTTTTCATTTCCAAATCATACAAGCCATGAGCGTATTGCCCATGATCAGACTCGTCTTCAATGATAAAAAACTCATTCGCCGCAACAGGTCCGGCTATCCCAAGGGAGTCTGAGTCGATATGTCCGCTTGTGTAGAGTTCGTTGATAAAGCGCGAGTTGACTTTCACCTTTCGAACGCCGGTGTAAAGATGCGAAATGTCGACCTTGTCCGCTTCGAAATCTTCCGAAGAAAGACCGAAGGCGTCCGCTTTGATGCGCAGGTTGGAATCTTTTGTGATAACAACTACTTTTCGCTTTTCCTTGAATTTCTTCTGGAGGGAAAGCCCAATCGCCAGAATATGGTTATCGGTACTGTTTTCCAGCAACTCTGGAAGAATATCCATGTCCTGCCCAAGATAAACAAACAGCCGACCCGAGTCGGAACGGTCCTCGAAGAGAGGAATGCCTGCTGACAAGGTGCCCCGCTGGCGCAAACGATCTAGGATACGAGAGACCTCCCTGGCGTTTCGCCCGGTCTCTGTTTGATCTTTCTTAAAATGGTCGATCTCCTCTATTACAGAAATGGGAATCACAACATCGTTGTCTTCGAATTTGAAAACACTGTTTGGACCGCTTAACAAAATGTTCGTATCGAGGATAAAGATTTTTTTCATACGTCCCCAGCTCTCCAATAGTAGTTGAGAAAAAGAATTTGTGGAGAGGACCTTTTTTGAAAAAAAGTTCCCCTCCACGCCTCCCCCCAAAAAACTTTAGATATTGAAGTTTTTGAAAAAGTGTTCTTTGCTATAATGGAAAAAAGGCACGAGGTAAATTTGTTGGGCGAGGCAATATGCAAAACGATTACAGATTTCTCGATGAACTTACGCAAAACTTCCGTGATATTCATGTAAAACGAAACATTCTCCTGACGTTTCCTGATTTTCTGGACTTGCTTGCGACAAACCCTCGCAAATTCATCCGCAGCTCAACAAAGTACATTCTGGACACATTCGACTTTTTTGGGTCTATGACTGTAGACAACTTATACCCCGCAAAAATAGAACGCTTCAAACTGTTCGACATCGGTACGGAAAGGTCCGGTCCGATCATTGGTGGCGAACAGTTTCAGGATGAACTTTATTATATCCTAAAAAACTTTGAACGTAGCGGATTTAATTCACACCTGACGTTATTCCACGGGCCTAACGGTTCCGCAAAGTCTTCCACCGTCGAAACGATCGCAAACGGTATGGAGCGCTACAGCAAAACCGACGAGGGGGCGATCTACCGGTTTAACTGGGTATTTCCCAACGACCGTGATGCCACCCCTTCGGTTACCGGCGATTCGCAAGCGATAGGCTTCCAGAAGAGAGGTGCGACACAATTCGGCAAGAGTTCCTCCTTCGCCTTGCTGGAGGAGCGAAAAATTTCCGCCAAGCTGAGTTCCGAATTTCGGGAAAACCCCCTTTTTCTCATCCCCCCACCCTATCGGGAAGAGCTGCTGCGCCAATGGATCGCCGAGCGCGAAAACATTCCCCCACAAGAGGTCACCCTCCCCCCCCACATTTTAGGGAACGGTCTCACAAAGAAGAATCAAGAAGTCTTCGAAAACCTTCTTAACTCGTACAAAGGAGATCTGTCGCAAGTTTTTCGCCATGTGCAGGTCGAACGTTTCTTCTTCTCGAAACAGTACCGTGTGGGTATCTCCGCCGTCGAGCCTCAGATGTCGATCGACGCCATGGAAAAACAACTGACGATTGACAAGAATTACACAAACCTCCCTTCCGTCCTTCAAACGATCAGCTTCCACCAGACGAACGGCCCCCTGGTGGAATCCAACCGCGGTTTGCTGGAGTTCTCCGACCTTCTCAAACGCCCTGTGGAAACATTCAAATACCTTCTCAGCACCATCGAAAAAGGGACCATCAACCTACCGTCAGGGACGGCAGCTCTCGACATTGTGTTTGTCGGCACCACGAACGACAAACACCTCGATGCGTTCAAATCCGTTCCCGATTTCAGTTCCTTCAAAGGACGGATCGAGCTGGTGACAGTCCCCTACCTTCTCGTTCCTGAAAAGGAGGAGAAAATTTTTGCCTCTGACGTAAAAACGCTCACAAAAATCAAACCGCTTGCACCCCATTCCGTTCGCCTACTCTGCACGTGGGGGGTCTTGACTCGACTGAAACAACCCGATCCGGAAAAATATCCTCTCAAATATCGTTCCCTTGTCGGACGCCTGGATCCGCTCTCTAAACTGAGGCTCTTTCAAAAACTGCCGTTGCAACCGGCATTCTCACAAGACGAACAGAAGATGCTTCTCGAAATCCGGGAGAAAATTATAACCGAATCTCAACGCACCCTGATTTACGAAGGAAGATTCGGAGCGTCCCCCCGTGAGCTGCGAGGAGTCCTGCGAAAGGCAGGTCAGAACCCTCGCTTTTCCGACCTTACACCTATGGCCGTGTTTGAGGAAATCGAGAACCTGATCAAAGACAGGACCGTTTACGAGTTCCTCCAATTCGAACCAAGAGCGAGGTACCACGACGTTACTTTTTTCGTTGAGAAGTTAAAGGAAGAGTTTGCCTATACTTTCGAACATGAAGTGATCCAGTCGATGTCCATGGTGGGGGAAGATGAGTACAGCCACCTCTTTGAACGCTACATCTCCCATGTTGTAGCACATGTCAAAAACGAAAAAATATGGGACGAAAGCAGCCACTCAAACGTACTCCCCTCCCTCAAAATCATGAGCGATGTCGAAAAAATCCTGGGCGTCAAGGGACCTACGGAAGAACACCGAAATGCACTCCTCAGCCGAATAGCCGCATTCAAAATCGAAAATCCAAAAGAAGATATCAACGTCAGCGAGCTTTTTCGTGAATACCTACACGCTGTAAAGGAACACTTCTACAACGAAAAAAGAAAGGTCATTGAGTCGAACATCACGGCAATGATTGCGTTTCATCGCGATGAACTGAGGGATGAAAAGAGCAAGATTCTCGCTGAAACGACCTACAAAAACATGAATGCTCGCTTCGGTTACTCCGCCTCAGCCACATACGACTGCCTTCGCTTTGCCTTGCAACAAAAAAAGCAAGTCAGTAATGGATCGGGGACGTCATCAGACGTTTTGCACGCTCAGCGTCCTTACTCTTGACGTATATTCGTTGCAATTGAATGGTTTGTTCCCCCATGATGGAGGAAAAATCTTCAAGAGCTTCAACCCGAGGCATTGACTGAGTACCCCTTTTGATCAGGCGGAGGGAATGCTGACTTTTTTGACCCTTCTTTCGGGGACGAAATTTAGTCATCACGTTGACAGAAGAGATAAGCTCAGACTCAATATCTTCTTCCTCGAGGCGCTTTACAATCCTTTCGATCTCCGCATCATCCTTCTTTCCCCCATGCTCCCAAACTAATTTCCACAGTCGCCGGTTCAGGATGAGATCCGCCAAAACGGATTCGACTTCAGTGGCAACTTGGGGGCGCATCTCCTTCCCCGATTGAATCATGTAAGGCATCATACTGTACTCGTCGATCTTGTAGTAATCGTCGGCAGAGGCGGGAAGGCGCCTCCGAAGCTTTCTGTCCAAATGCTGTAGCATCGCCTCGCAAGAAACAGATGTCTTATGAAAGTAAAGCTGTCGAAACATGGACTGTCGCGCACGCAAGTAATCTTCAAACGCAGCAAGTCCGTTATCCTGAACAGCAAGATGCACAGCTTCATCGTCAGGATTATAATAAATGGCAAGGGAATCCATGATACGGTCAATATCAAAGAGGCCATATGCCACCCCGCATTCTTTCGCATCACGACACAGATAGTCCATGCGGTCGATATCGACTTCACCTGAGACTAACTCATGGCACATGCGGTGTACCCCATGAGCTTTGAGTTCAGAATGCGGGCTAGGAGCAAGTTCGGGAAGGATCACCGACACGACATCTTGAGGGTCGATCCGCAAGGCGTCCTTGCCATGTTCTCGGTTGATCTCGCTTAACATCTTGTCGGCAAGGATCACGGTCATGATCTCGTGGCTTGCGACCGAATCGACTCCCTCCGCCTTCTCTACCATGTAGGCTTTCAAGTACTCAGGAAGCTGGGGGTTTGCCTTCAGTATAAGCTTGAAGGTGGGGAGAAAGCGTTCACCGCTGTGAGAAAAGGGCGGATGGCCGACATCGTGAAGCATCGCTGCCAGTCGCAAAGTTTGGAAAACGTAATCCGACGAGAAGATGTCGTCGATCCAGGGAAAGGTTGGTGCCAACAAACCATGGATCAAACCCGGACTCGCCTCCCTCTCAAGCTTTTTGAAATCCTGATAGGAGGAACAAAGGAAACGAAGCCTTGTTTGGTTGTCTTTGATCTTCCCCCACGCCCAACCCGCTAGATGCAAGACACCAAGCGAATGCTCGAAACGCGTATGAGACGCACCCGGGAAAACGTAACTCAGAAAGGCTGTCTGCTTGATCCGTCGCAACCTCTGAAATATCGGATGAGCAATCACACGGTCTTCCAACGCCGATATATCAATGGAACCATAGAGATTTCCGCGAATTCTTCGTCTTATTTCCAGTGCCATCAATCCACCCCCATCTTGCCTAATCGCATTTTAGTGAATCCACCTGCTCGTGACAAGGAGAACGAGGCAAGGAGGTGGTTTGGAGGAAACTGCGCAGCTGGTTCCTCCAAGTATGAATGTTGGGCTATAATAAAGAAAATGATTATCCAATCCATCAATGCAAGCTTGGCTGACACTCCCCGTGCCTACGAGTGGAAATTCCATCAAGGCATCGGAGCGATGAGTCGAACATGGGTGTTTCACGGACGCCCCTACGAACTCGAACTCATGCGAAAAGCCTGTGATGCGCTTTGCTCTGCGAATGTTCCACAAGAATTTGGCGAGATCACATTCAGAATACAAGACGACGGAGGAAAAACCCTGACACTGGAACGAAATCAGAATAGTGACCACCTCCCCATCCACTCCCTCATACGAGAAGCGTGGGACAATGGCGTCGGCCTGTCTTCAAGCAAGAGATCGTTCGCCACAAAACACTATATTGTTCAGGCCGGAAACCCTCCGCTCGCTTTCCTGGCAGACCTGTTTACAGGAGAGAAGAGACTTGCCAAAGATTGGGTCGAAAACGAACTGACTGAGAACCTAAAGAAGCTTCAAAAACTCTGTCAAACCCAAGACCTTCCCACGATCTCCCTTGTGAAAAAACTCATGCAGGAACTCGTTCCCCTTCACTCGCTTTTACTCCTTCTGGACAAGCACTACGGAAAATACCTGCACAACAAGAACACCCTTGGAGCCTTGCCCGAGCGCCGAAGAAAGTTACGGGAAGAACTCTCCACCCTGGACAAGGTCGAAGCCACTCTCCTAACAATCGAGACGCAATCCAAACTCTTACTCACTCCGGAAGAAGAAGAAAATATCCGCAACAGAGTTGCAAAAAATCTTAAGGACTGTCACCTGAACGCAGCTCCTTCTATTTCTGATCTCCCGTCGTGGAGCGACCTCATACGCTGCCTTGGGGAAATCAAATTCAGTGAGAAAATCATTCAGCTTTCCACCCGCCTAGGTGAGTCATACGACAACAAAATCAAGTCGTTTCTCCTTGACTACAAAAATCAAAAAAAAAATCTGCAAGAGGGAAGTCAAAACCTTCTTAAACAGTTAGGACAGCTCAAAGCCGTACTTGTGGACGACTCTGCACAGGGTTCCTCCCCTTGGAACTTACTTCACTCAGCTCGCAAAGCTCTTAGCCCAGGAAACAAGGAACTCGTTACCAAAATTCGAGAGGTGGAAGCCAAACTCCGCAAATTCACAGAAAGCTTTCCCACAGAGAAGGATTTTGTCCTACCCAGGGAAAAACTAAGCGACTTTCTTGGCGAAGAGGCAAAAAAGCTTGTCGAGCTAAAGGATAAATGGAAGACGCTCACCAATATGCCCCTCCAGGACGGTCTTGCTGACTTCTTCCGCTATGGACTCCAGTATTTTGAACTCCTCTGGTACAATCAAATTTTGACTGAAAATCAAAGGATTAAGGCTCACATTGAAGACGCTCTATCGGCTCTGAACCGTCTCCTTGATGGACAGCATCCCCAAGCCTCATTCCCAGAAGCTCGGTCCCCGACGACCATGCTACGTAAAGCCTCTGAGCTTGTAGCCGATCGACCCGCTCGGATGAAAAAACTTGAACGTTTGGAACAACATATCGCAAAGCTAAACACCCGCCATGAAATCCGAACCGAACTCGGACAAAAAAAACAAGAAACAACCCAAAGGTGGTCTTCGCTTCTCTCAGATGCGAAAATGGCATCCTTGAATCCTGGATCACCGGAGAGCGATGAGTTTTTCGCACTCGGCCACGCAATCTTGTCTCTTGAGCAATTGAAGGCGCGATGTGTTGAAACCATTGATCTTTTCCCCCACGAAGCTCCCGCACACCTGTGCTCATGGTCTATAGATCTGAGCGCGTGGAGTCCCTCCGAGAAAGAGATACTGCTAAAAAAAGTGGAGAAGCTACCTAGTCAATACCTCAACCTCGTCCTGACAGGCGATCAGGAGCTTTCCGATCTCATGAGAAGGCGATCCTTGGGCTGGATTGAGCAAAATTTGAAACACACAAGCAGCCAGTCGAACAAAATTCCGACCATAAACGATCCGATTGATACAAAAAAAGGAAGAGGAGAGAAAATCGTTGATCTACTTAATGGAAACAGAATCTAAGACTTAACGTTTTGTTTTCAATATTGATTTTTCTTTATGTGGCTGTTTGATCGCTTACAAAAAAGAAAACTAGCAAAATTTTTTTAAACTTTTTGGCTTGTTGGCCTAAATTTTCAAAATCATTTTCCGACGTAACATTATCGGAAGGTGAAACGCACTTTCAGCTTTGTGTGGGAAGTGCTGAGTTCAACTACATAAGGAGAAGGTAGATGTTAGGATTAGCTTCCACACGTAAAAAACGAAGGTCATCTAAACGTCGAAGGAAGGCTAGCAGCAAAAAAGCTGTAGCTAAGAAAGCACCTAGAAGAAAGAAAAGGAGGAAGGCATCCGCGAAAAAGAAAGTCGCTAAGAAAGCTTCGCGACGAAAGAAAAGGAAAGCAGCTTCCAAGGCTCCTGCGAAGAAACGTCGTAAGAAAAAGGCGAGATCCGCAGCAAAGCCAAAGAGAAAGAAAGCTCGTCGAAAGAAGCGATAAGAAACCGTTCCACTCTCCCCCTTATCGCCAAATAGACGAGGGAGCATTCCTTTCTCGCGCTGTCTGAATAAGGGGGACTTTCTCTTCATTTTGCTTTGATTTCCCAGCCAAAGTCATTATAAATTTCCACCAAGAACTAACCCGTAAGCTATTTGTGGCAAAAAGGGAGAAGGAGAGGTTTAAGTTGACTATCTATTTCATTTACTCGTGCGCCATCATTGCTTTGGTCTCAGCTTTTGTCTATTCCCGCTTGGTTTTAAAGATCCCGCTCGATGGAAAAAGTGAAGAAATCGCCCGTTTTAAAACCATTTCAGAAGCCATTGCCGAAGGGGCCATGGCTTTTTTAAAAGCTGAGTACAAGTATGTTGCTTTATTTTGTACTTTTTTCGCTGTTCTTCTCTATATCTCGCTCAATTCCGACCAAACCGCCATACACGAGGGTTTATTTAGCGCGCTAGCTTTCCTTGCAGGGGCTTTTACCTCAAGCCTTTCCGCCTTCCTCGGGATGAGCATCGCGATAAAAGGTAATGTGCGTACGACCATTGCCGCTCGCAAAAGCCTACCGGATGCGTTCCGAGTCGCTTTTAACTCAGGTGCTGTTATGGGTTTTGGTTTAGTTGGTCTGGCAGTCTTAGGTCTGATCTCCATATGCCTCCTTTTTGTCGAATTGATTGGCGAAAGTCACTTGGCAATGGAAATGGTTGCTGGCTTCGGTTTAGGCGGCTCGACGGTTGCCCTTTTCGGTCGGGTTGGTGGTGGCATCTATACCAAAGCGGCCGATGTTGGTGCCGACCTCGTTGGCAAGGTGGAAGCTGGTATACCTGAAGACGATCCGCGGAATCCTGCGGTGATAGCAGACAACGTTGGGGACAATGTTGGCGACATCGCTGGTATGGGCGCCGACCTCTTTGGCTCTCTTGCAGAAGCCACCTGTGCTGCTCTTGTGATCGGATCTTCTACTTATGCGATCTCCAATTCCATTGAAGCCCTCTATTACCCCATCTTGATTTCAGCAACAGGGATACCTATATGTTTGCTCACAGCACTTTTTGTCAAAGTAAGTGATCAGCCTATTTCCGTAGAAAAAGCACTCAAGCGCCAACTTCTGGTCTCAACTGTTTTAATGAGTATCGCCCTCTATTTTGTCACCAAGTGGGCTATGGTTGAGCAATTTACCACACACGATCAAACTGTGACTCGCAATGGAGTTCTCATCTCCGTCCTTGCTGGCTTGTGGGGAGGCTTATTGATCGGTTACGTGACCGAGTACTTTACGTCTCACTCATATAAACCTGTACGGCAAGTGGCAGACGCCTCCAAAACAGGAGCAGCAACTAACATTATCTACGGCCTTAGTGTCGGTTATATGTCTTCCGTGATCCCCGTTTTGACGATCGCCTTGATTGTCTATTTATCCTGGTCCTTCGCAGGTATGTATGGGATCGCGATGGCAGCCCTTGGAATGATTTCTACAATCGCTGTCAGCCTTACCATTGACGCCTACGGGCCAGTTTCCGACAATGCAGGTGGTATTGCAGAAATGTGCGAGCTGGAAAAGGGTGTCCGACAACGAACAGACATTCTTGACGCAGCCGGGAATACAACAGCAGCGATTGGGAAAGGTTTTGCAATTGGCTCTGCTGTTTTGACGGGACTTGCGCTTTTTGCTGCCTTCCTGACAAGGTCAGGTATCCCCACTTTGAACTTACTGACTCCGAAAGTTTTCGCAGGTCTTTTCGCAGGCTGCTCCCTACCGATGCTCTTCACCGCACAAACAATGCGAGCCGTGGGACGAGCCGCTTTCGCAATGATCGAGGAAGTACGCCGACAGTTCCGGGAAATTCCAGGTCTGATGGCCGGAAAAGGAAAACCGGAATACGGTAATTGCGTGTTCATTTCCACTCAAGCCGCATTGAAAGAAATGGTGGCCCCCGGACTTCTCGTCATCCTCAGCCCCCTTTTGTTTGGTCTACTCTTCGGAGTGGAGGCCCTTGCAGGGATGCTTGCCGGAGCGTTAGGCGTCGGCATTGTTATGGCCATCTCCTCATCCAACGCTGGTGGTGCCTGGGATAACGCTAAGAAATATATCGAGACAGGCAAACACGGAGGGAAAGGTTCCGACACTCATAAAGCTGCCGTTGTCGGAGATACAGTCGGTGACCCTATGAAAGATACCTCGGGACCCTCACTCAACATTCTAATGAAATTGATGGCTATTCTTAGCCTGGTCTTCGCACCCTTCATCGCCCGAGCACATGAATGGCTGACAAGCCTCCTCGGTATCTCCTAAAGAGAATTCTTGGAGGAACCAGCGCAAGTTTTTTTTGTCCAAGGACTACTTGGCGAAAACCTTCCGAACCTCGTTTTCATCTAGCGGGCTATTGACTACGATGACAGGATCAAAGTTGTTGCCGTCAGCCAAACGCAAATCCCCGGCTTGGGCATCATAGGATGCGTACCTGAAATGCTTGCTAGGTGGAAGAAATCGGTTCTCGTCTAATCGCTCCTTCAACTTTCTGACTATGTCTTGTGGCGGGGTGGTTTCATCAAATTCAAAGCTAATGTAACGGACCGTAAGTGGAGCAGAGAAGCTGGTTCCATCTGTTACCGTCAAAAAGTTCAGTGGGTTGCTAGTCACAACGCGACTTCCAAGATTGAAGAGGGTAACGCAGCTTCCATAATTGCTAAACGAGCTTACTTCTTTGTAAGTTATATTATAACTTCCGACCAAAATATGTTGTAGGTAACGTGAACAATAGGGCATGTCCAAACGGTTTTCTATGGCCATCCCCTCATTACCTGCGGACTGTATGGTAATATACGGAACTTGATCATAATTCATACCGTCCTTATTCCTTATGCCCTCCTTAATTTGCTCTTTACCAGCGAGAAAAGTCATCATCGGTTTTTTTAGTTCCAACGAACAACTAGACTGTTTCAACATCGAGGAAACATCAGCTGCACTGATTCCGTAACTTTTGTTCACCAAATTTACGTTATATTTCATAGCTAATTTATGGAGCAGACTACTTTCGCTGTCCCTACACCTTTCGATAGAAACGTTCGTATAGTCCTTATCATCACCGAGGTTCCATCGAGGGGATTGTTCTTCCAACTGTTTACACAAAAGCCTAGGATAATGACTACTTTCCTGCTTGTTTTCCACAAGGACAAATTTTACATTTGGATTCCTGTAGGCTACCATTGCAGTTGTGCTAGTACCGTGATATTGCAACACGTCTTCTCTAAGATATTTTTCGATTTCAAAGGCTTCAAAGTATTCTAATACTCCCGTCTTTCGTTCTTTGATAGAAAGATTCCATCTGTCTCTTAAAGAAAGCAGGTCATCTGAAGGGGATTCGGCACTGATCTCTATTCCTTCTTTCAACTCGCAAGAAGCTTCAAATTCATCCCCCTCCTTTATGTTCGCAATGATCTTCTTTTTTAGCTCATCCGAACTCATTTCGGACAAATCCCCTGCATTACCTGCATCAAAGGAAGGCGGAGTGCAGCTCAATGTGTAGCTCGCAATCACTTTATCTTTGTAAGCTTTGTGATTTGGATCAATCCCACCATCAATCATCATCACTATGTGATTATGAAGCTGGGCGGGTTCTGGGTCGGAATCCTGCGGAAGCGTGATTAGCTCATTTGGCTTCAACCACGTCTCCCCCGTTCTTTCCCTTGATGAACAGTTTGCCAATAGGCAAAAAATTAAAAAAACAAATCTCATGACTCTTCTTTCTAAGAAGGAATCCTAACCTGTGGTTTTCATATTCACAGGTCCATTTTAACAATGGCGAAAACTTCGCGCAATAGCTCTTCTCTTTTCACCACGACGTATTATCCTGAATATAATAGATCTTTCATTTTCTTCTAAAGTCCGTAGTTGGCTACGTACCGTTATTGAATATAGAGGTTGGAGAGAGAACATAACGCAACCTTAAAAAGGAGGTTCTTATGGCTACAAAAACCGAAAAAAGAAAAGTTGAGGTTTTTAGTGCTGGTTGTCCGTGCTGTGAACAGGCGCTTGACCTGGTTAACAGCATTGCCTGTTCTTCTTGTGAGGTGACGGTGGCTGACATGAAGGATCCAGAGACCCAAAAAAAAGCAGCGAAGCTTGGGGTCAAGTCAGTCCCCGAAGTTGTTATTGACGGTAAGATTGCTAGTTGTTGTTTAACAGATGAGATATCGGAGAAGGCGTTAAGAAATGAAGGCATCGGGAAGGAAATTAAAAAATAAAAAGTAAGGGGGAAAAATGGCAGTGCAGGGTGTGACCATTGGAGTTCTGGCAAAAAAATTGGGGATCGGTGTTGAGACCATCAGGTTCTATGAACGAGAGGGCTTGATCAAACAGCCCAAGGTCTTCAAAAACGCTGGGTACCGCAGATACGAGCCAGAACTTGTTCAGAGGCTTTACTTTATTCGCAAAGCGAAGGGCTTAGGCTTTTCCTTGAAGGAAATAAGAGAGCTTCTCGACTTACGTGCTCTTAAAAAAGAAAAGTGCGGATCAGTAAAAACAAAGGCAGAACAGAAATTGAGCGAAGTTAACGACAAAATTAGGGACCTGATCGCAGTGAAGGAGGCTCTGGCCAAATTGATAGCGACCTGTCATCTGGAAGCAACCACTTCCGAGTGCCCTATTTTGGATGCTTTGAATCTAAGGGAGGATTTATGAAAAATATCGAGAACAAATCAGGCCTATTCATAGGAAGTGGGGTTTTAGCGGGGTTTTTAACGTCGCTCTGTTGTGTTGGTCCTCTTATCCTTACGCTTCTTGGAGTTTCAGGAGCAGCGGTTCTTGCCAAGTTTCATGTTCTGCATTTACCGCTCACCGTCGCGGTTGTCGGAATTTTTTCAGTTTCGGGATACAATCTTTATAGAAAAAGGAAATCCTGCGAACCTGGATCTATATGTGCGGATCCCAGGAAGTATCGGGCTATGACGATTCTCTACTGGATAGGGCTTATGATTGCGGTCTTAGCGGTCACATCACCCTACTGGGTAGGATGGATTTTTGGATGAAATAGAAAGGAGTTCATTATGAAAATTGTATTTTTAATAGGACTAGTCGGATTTCTCGCCGGTTCTGATATCGTAGCGAAAGATCTCGTAAAAAAGGTCTGCTTCGATGTTCAAGGGATGACCTGTGCTGGATGTGCTGTCACGGTCAAAGTTGCAGTTAAGAAATTGCAAGGGATCAGTTCAGTCGCAGCATCATTAGAAAAAAAGGACGCCGTTGTGGAATTTGATCCTTCAGTTGTTGATGAAAAAAAGATAAAGAACGCGATCGATTCTGTTGGATACAAAGCGGACGAGAAGCAATGCAAAGTATAGTGAAAACAAAAAGGGGGACGTTATGGACATCAAAACAATAGATCCTGCTTTGGATCTTCTAAAAGTTTTCGGAAAATTAGCCAAGGGGACAACGGTCGACATAGAACGTATGAGGCAAAAGGTCATTTTTTCAGATGGCTTGATTCCCAAAAAATACAAAACGCTGGCAGCAGTGCTATGGGCTGTTTCTTCGCGCTGTGAACCGTGTGCTAAATACTATGTCGCAAAGGCAAAGGAATTTGGAGTGACAGAAGAAGAAATAGGAGAGGCTCTTGCCATCGCGTCAACGATGGGTGGGTGTGTCGGCGAGATGTGGGCATTAAAAGCTTTCAAGGCTTTTAAGGGGGATACTGAAGAGGGTACGGTCGATGACCCTTCGTGCTGTACGACGTAAGTCTGTCATCCCGCATTACGTAAGTCTGTCATCCCGCGGCTTGAACGCGGGATCCATTTTTTTGTATTACGTAAGTCTGTCATCCCGCGGCTTGAACGCGGGATCCATTTTTTTGTATTACGTAACTGATGTTACGCACCCTGCAGTTTTTGTAGCTGAAAATAAGCCTGCTGAGTTGCTGTAAGCAACAGTTTTACCCTCAAAGCAAAATGATTCATCTTGTGTTTTATTTTCAGGCATTCGAGTTTAAAAACAG
>JACPKR010000025.1 GCA_016186945.1 Deltaproteobacteria bacterium
TTTCAATTGTTAGGCAGTATATCGAATCGCAGAAAGAACGGGCAGCCCACTAAAGACATCAAAAACTCGAATAATGATACCCAGCTCACGCTGGGCATCAGCGGCTTATATCCCCATGGCTAAAGTCAGGGGCTTTACGCTGCCTTTCGGTAATCTCCGCGAGATAGCCATTTCTCAAGCAAACAGTAGAGAACGATGAAAAGATAGCGCGAACCCATTTCCTTGATTTTGAGTTTTGACTCACCTGTTTTACGATTAGTCCAATGGATGGGTATCACTCGATAGGAATAACCACGAACAATGGACTTAAGCGGGAGTTCTACCGTCAAATTGAAATGGTGGCTTAAGAGCGGCGCCAGACCTCGAATCACCTCGGTTCTATAAAGTTTGAATGCATTCGTAATATCGTTGAATTTGAGGCCAAAGACGATCTGGATAAAAAGGTTTGCCATGCGATTGATGATAAGTTTCAACCACGGATAATCCATCACACGCGATGCAGGCAAAAACCTGGATCCAAAGACACAATCGCAATTATGTTCTTCCATTGTCCGTACGTAGTGGATGAGATCAACGGGACGGTCCGATGCATCCGCCATGTAGATAGCAACAGCATCTCCCGTAACGTGCCCCAAACCTTTTCTTACTGCAAACCCAAACCCATGAGGAGGAACATTGACCACGGATCGAAGGGTGTCGACTTTTTTCCCGAGGTCCGAAAGAATTTTACCAGTTGAATCGCTGGAATTGTCATTTACAACGATGACTTCGTGCTCAATCTTTTCATCCTTTAGAGCTGCGACCAGGCTTGTAACGGTACTTTCAATACACCCTTCTTCGTTATGCGCAGGGATGACGACAGACAATTTCATCATTAAGCCCGTTCCGTCGTTGCTTCAATGATTTCCCGCAAAATCCGGCGCAAGTCATATTCATATTTCCAGTCGGGGAAGTCTTGCTGAAATTTTCTCACATCACTGATGTACCAAATGTGATCGCCTATTCTGGCATCATCGACAATCTGATAAGGCAAACGCTTACCACACAAGTCTTCTACGGTATCGACTGCTTCCAGTATGGAACAATTGCTATACCGAGATCCTCCCATGTTGTAAACCGCACCTGGCCGTGGGTTTTGGAAAAAATGCCAGAAAGCGGTCACCAAGTCGTAGGAATGGATATTGTCACGCACTTGCTTTCCTTTGTACCCAAAGACTCGGTAAGATCGCTGTGTAATGGCACACTTAACAAGGTAGGCGAGAAAGCCATGCAATTCCGCACCTGAATGCGCAGGACCGGTGAGGCACCCTCCGCGAAAGGTTCCCGTACGCAACCCAAAATACCGACCATATTCCTGTGTGAGAACATCGGCCGCAACTTTACTGGCCCCAAACAAACTGTGTTTGGATTGATCTATGCTCATAGTCTCGTCAATTCCATGCTCACTGAAACGATGAGAAGGATCGAGTTCCCACCTTTTCTCCTGCTCGATCAAAGGTAGAAAATTAGGAGTGTCGCCGTAGACCTTGTTCGTCGATGTAAATATAAACGTCGCATCTGGCGCGTATTGTCGAGTCGCTTCCAGTAGCACAAGTGTCCCATCCGCATTGACGGAAAAATCGGTGAAAGGCTCCTTCGCCGCCCAGTCGTGACTCGGTTGTGCTGCCGCATGAATGACAAGTTTGATCGAATTTTTGTACTTGCTGAAGATTTTGAAGATTGCCTCTTTATCGCGTATGTCGGTGTTGTAACTTGCAAATCCAGGGAGCAAGTTTTTAAGCCTTTGGGTATTCCATTCTACCGACCCATCTTCGCCAAAAAAGTACCGCCGCATATTGTTGTCAATCCCGACAACTTCAAGCCCCTTGGCATGAAAGAACTTGGCGGCTTCGCTCCCGATTAGGCCGGAGGAGCCGGTAATCAGTACAATAGACATAACACACCATAGAATTGATTATTGATATAATTTGACGAGATTAATATTTAGATCATAACTTCAGACTGTCAACCAAATAGTTCCCTTGGAGGAACCAGCTGCGCAGTTTCCTCCAAACCTCCTCCTTGCTAGGGGGCGCAGTTTCAGCCAAACCACTTCTTTGCCCCAACGTGCGTGATGGTCGCTAAGCCGGCCAAGAAAATTGAAACGGCAATTACTTTTTTCAGAGAGTTATCTTTAATCTTGACGTTCAACTTTCCACCAATGACAGCACCGGCTAAAAAGCCACCTCCACAGTACAGAAACAGGACATGATCGACATGACCCACGACATAATGAGTCAATCCCGAGCTTAAACTTGTAAAAACGATCATCCCTAAAGCCGTCGCAGTGGCAACCTTAACGGGAACGTTAAAAACCTTGATCATAACTGGAGTCTTCAAAATTCCGCCACCGATACCGAAGAGACCAGCAATAACTCCGGATAGAAGGCCAAAAAAACCAGCTGCCCACAAACTAACATGATAATCTTTTTTTTTCAAAATAGGCTTTTTAGAATTCAATGTGGAAATCACTTTATTAAAAACGCTGTGCGGAGAAGAAGGTTTAAGCATCTTATAGGACAGGATCATCAAAAAAGCGGCAAATATCATTTCTAACGGTTGGGTCGGAAGAAGACGGGTGCATTGAGCGCCTACAAAAGCACCTATCACCGTTGGTATTTCAAGCGCTACCAGCAATTTAACGTCAATAGCCTGCTTTCTATAATTATGGAAAGTCGAGTAAAGACTTGCGGGAAATAAGGACAGAGCAGTTACCCCGATAGATCCTTCAATGGGAACGCCAAACCCCATCACCATAATCGGAACAATAAATATCCCGCCACCAAAACCGGCTATTGTCCCTAAGACTGAGGCTAGCATGGCCACAAAAAACAATACAAACATCACCGCCTCCCCCAAAAAACTTTAGATTGAATCCCACCGGTATGCAACACGGGCATTGAATCGCGCTCGCGACGGGGAAGGCCCTGAATCGGACGGAAAAAAGAACTTCTCGTAATCCTGGTCATAGGACCGGTAGTTATATTCCAGGAGCAGTTCAAGTCCCTTGTGGATTTCAGCCCCTAGGCCAAGAGTGTAGGCCCATTGGAACAAATTAAGCTCAGAGTCACCAACCTTTGCACAGCTATTTTCTCCCACCGTAAGGCATGTTGTAAATGCTGGTAGATCAGATTCGATCCTCCGTTGCTCGAAATCAACGCTCGCCATGAACCTATCGAAGAAACGATAGGACAGGTTCATGTTTAAGGTTTCCTTTCCCATCGAATTTTCAGTCTCGTGTTTAGCATCTTCCAAGAAAAACAAGTCTTCGTTCAAACGACTGCATTGGCTAAAATCGTTGCGGTTCAGGAATCCATCTTCTTCGCGACTTAAGTCTTTCAGCAGAGATTGCTGCCAGCCCCCCCCTGCGCTGAGTCCCGCTAAAAAACGTTCAGTCCCTTTAAAAGCAAGACCTGCCATGACTCGCCTGTGAGAATATGCGTTCTTGCTACCGCTTCTGTTAATCCCGCATAATTGTTGCAAGGAGTCTTGTTCCGCTTCGTTTCGAAGGGAGCCAGCATGATTCCCGTTGAAGGAGACTCCCGCTGAAAGAGAGAGCATCTGGACGATACGGGCGACTCCTTCCATCGCTACAAATCCTTGACTGTTTTGATTGGCAGGAAGTTCACCTTCACCGTTGCCCACGGTTAGTTTTAGGCTGATTTCTTCCATTGCCGCCATGTTCAAAGCAAGACTCACAGCTAACTGGTCCCAACCAGCGTCGACGAAGGAAGAACCAAAGGCGAGTGGACCTTTGGGGTAGTAGGAAAACCCGCGAAAGTTTTCGATCCCCATTTCCAGATGAGGGATGGGTTGATATATGAAGTAAAAGTCTTCCACAAAAAAGAGTGGATCAGATTGAGGTGCTTTCGTCAGGGGAGACGATCGCAGTCCTGCATCTCGCACAAGAAATGGGTTGAGCGTCAGGCGCGAGCCAAATTTCTCCGCATTTAAGTGTTCATAACTCACTCGTAGTCCGGTAAGTTTTAGACAGTCTTCCGAGTTGCCCACATCCTGCAGACCCTCGTTCTTAAGGCAGTCTACTCGTAAACTCATCAAGAACGATTCCTGCCTCTCTCGCATTTGTGGAAGGCGCAAAAGGCCAAAGCCATAGAGACAAGTCGTCTGCATAAAAAGAAAGAACGCACAAATTCTAAAGGAGATATAGTATTTGAGAAAAAGAATTTGTGGAGAGGACCTTTTTTGAAAAAAAGTTCCCCTCCACACCTCCCCCCAAAAAACTTTAGATATTGAAGTTTTTGAAAAGGGGCTTGGGGAAATAACTTTTTTCAAAAAGTTTTTCCGTTCAAACCCAAATCTTTGAATTTCATCATCATTACTCCCCAAATCGAAGGCTGCTCTATTGTCACCTCCGTTATCGAAATAACGTCGTTCTTTAGAAAGAACCAGGCTTGCGAAAAGATGCTTTTGCAATTCCTTTACAAAACCAATGTCAAATTGATAACCCTTGAATACTTGTCGTACAAAAAAATCAGAACGCTCCTCGAACCATCGGTCACTGCTCCCCCAATGGATACCGGCGAAAATCTTCCATCCATAGTGATGCGACCAATGAAGAAAGAGTGAGGCGCTTAACTGGAGCAGTTCCGGGTAGTCGATCGTCGTGCCAAGCCACTGCTCACTGGATGTTCGGATATCCAGCAGTGTGCTGAAGTCCTGGGAAAAAAGGGAGAAGGCTTTGCGCCCGATGAGTTGGCCATAGATTTCCTTCACCTGTCCGTCATACTCCCGCCTTTCCTCATAACCTGCAAGGAGAGCAGATTCGAAAAATTTCGGGATCCAGTTGAGTGTTACGGCACCGCCCCAATAGGGATTTTCAGATGCCGGTCCCACGTCAAATGTCCTTTTATGCCTTGTTCTTGCCTCGGCCCGAATCTCTCGACCCTGGACAACGAAGGCTGAAGCAGAAAGATGGGATTGTTCGACTCCAAACTCATCCTTAAGGTTCCGCCTAAGGTGTATGCGTGCTCCCGTGAAACTGCGCGGAACCTGGGCAGCAAGTCCAAATTCAACGATGTCTGCATATGTTTCTTCAGGCATGGGGAAGCGGTCCCACAAGCCGTAAGCGAGGGAAGCCTGTTCTCCCCAGACTGCTCCCATATGATATTCCTGCAGAAGGGCTAACACAGGCTTTTGTCGATACACGCTACCAGCGCGAGAATCGAAATCACGAGGTTCATCAGCAGGAATTTCCGGCTTGAACTGCAACGCATCCGGCCGAAATCCCAAAGACAAAACGCTGCTGTGGAAATCTTCCCAGTGTACATTGAAGTAGGCTGAACGCAGTCCCAGGCTTCGGTAACCATTCTTACTGTTGTTGGACAGGAGAGGCCGAGGTTCCTCGCTGGTAGCATCAGGCCGACGGAAGGCTTCATACATAGCAAGACGGAAGTCGACTGCATATTGTAGGGGAACCTCCAGGGTTTGCTGTTCTCCCCAAACTTGGGATGCTAGCCCCCACCCGCATAGAAGCAAGACCAACTTGCGAACGCACATTTTACCTACCTAAAGCCAGAGTCTTGGCGCAGAGAGCCATTGTTTTGACAGAAACTCGCGTCGAAACTTAGACTTTTATTTTACGCCCTTTTTAAAATTTTCCCATCTTTCTCCTTCATTCTCGCACTTTTTGCAACGGGTGCAGACACGGCGCATCTTTGGCACAGTATTTGAAAAGAAACCCTCGGGAGGAATTTATGGCTGACGAAGAAAACCCGACCGAAGGCGAGGAAGGGAAAAAAAAGATAAGCAAGAAGCTCCTCATCGGAGGAGTTGCGGGAATCCTCCTCCTCGCGGGCATAGGAGGAGGAGCTGCAATGTTCCTCATGTCTCCTTCTACTGAACCAGAACCCAAAGCAACACCTGAACACCCAGAAGCTCCTGCTGCCGAAGCTGAAGCCCCACCTGTTGATGCACATGCGCCCACACCCGAGACTATTGTGACGAAAGAAGAGGAAGCACACAGACCGGCCGTCGATGAGTCCCTTGTTGAGTTCGGAGCATCCTATGTGATGAAACCCTTCCACCTTAATCTGGGCAACCCGCTGGAAAATCGCTATATACGCCTGGAAATCGCCCTCGAGTACAAAGGAGGCCAGGACCAACTTAAGGAAATCGACACGAGGCTGCCCCAGCTGCGGGATGCCATCATCTCCGTCGCATCTCGAAAGACTCGAGAATTTCTGCTTGGTCCCGATGGCAAAGACCAACTGCGTCTGGAGATGCTGAACCGTGTTAACCAATACATGACCAAAAAAATTGAGTCAGTTTACATTACCGACATGATTATCGAATAACAGGAGGCCACCCATGGCTGACGATGAAGGCTTGAAACCAGATGACTTCGGTATTGGTGCCGACTTTGACAAAGCTCTCGACGAAACCGGAGGCGGTGGAGGTGGTGGCGGGGGTGAAGGCGAAGGCGGAAAGGAACCGGGAGAAACGCGCAGAGAAAGCACTACAAGAAAGCTCATGCGTACCGACTTCTCCAAGCTCAAGATGATCCTGGACGTCCCCCTCAAAGTATCGGTCGAGATCGGCAGAACAAAAATGCTCGTGAACGATCTCCTGCAACTAGGTCAAGGATCCGTCATTGAACTCGACAAGATCGCGGGAGAGCCTATGGAGATACTCATCAACGACAAACTCGTGGCCATGGGTGAAGTCGTTGTCGTCAACGAGAAGTTCGGCGTCCGTCTCACCGATGTCGTTTCACAGTTCGGTCTTGGAGACTTTGAAAAAGAAATGCCACCGTCCGAATAAAGGAGTTACACGTGCTGCAACTAAGCCTTCTCACAAGCCTCCTCCTCTACAGCTTATCGAGCTTTGCAGAAGAGGCAAAAACAATTTCTTCCATCCAAAATATTGTCAGCGAAAGCAACGAAGATTTTTCCCTCGTCAACATCTTCTTCAGCACACCACTTGACTCTCCACACCCCTCTGTGGAAACATACGATGGATTCATCCAGGTCACTCTCAAGAACACGATTACGGCTGAGCCAGGAAAATTTTTTGAAGGAAGCGGGTCCTTCGTTAAAAAAGTCTCCTCCTTCCAAGTTTCCCCAACCGATTCCTTGGTGAGAATTTTTTCGTCCCCCATCAAAAAGGATATAAAAGACGCTATCGAAACAAGCGTCGCGCAAAACAAATTAAGCATTGTTATGAAAAACAGTATCTTCCATACCGATGCGCCCGGTCCCATCGCAGCGAACGCTGACAGTCCGCAGGCGAAAGTGGAACCCTTCGACATCAATACATATCTGAGACGTGCTGGCCTGTTTTCCTTGCTATTCTTCCTCCTTGTCCTCGGATTTTTCACACTTAGACGCTTCCGAAGAAACCAGAGCCTGAATAAACTAACAGAGCCTCTGGTAGAAATGAAGACTCTCAACCAATTGCATCTGTCACCTAAGCAAAAACTAACCCTTGTGCAGGTAGGCAAAGAACAAATCTTACTTGCCATTTCACCAGAAAATGTCAGCTTCATATCGTTCGTGCAAAAACACAACCCCATTGTTTACGCCCCTGCACCTCCCTTGCAACAAATTCGCAGGGAAGATCCTACGCTCGGTCTTAAACGTCCTCAGCCTGAGCAGTTCCTGAAGGGGCTCAAAGAGAGCATGGAGAAGCATCAAAAGAAGGAAATTCCGAAAGTCGAGCAAGAGACTCCCCAGGAAAAAAAGAAAATCCATTATGCGATCGACGACGAAGGCATTACGGACAGGACAAAAGAGTCTACAACAGCTATCGACGACATAACCAAGCTAATCAGAGAAAAACTAAAAGCTTTGCCAAAGGGTTAGTAAACATGGGAACTTCATGACCATACTCACGAAGAAATTTCGTTTTTTTCCCTCCCTCCTTTTCGTTTCTTTCGCTATCCTTTTGTTCTTTCTCGTGACGGACATCGTGCTGGGCCAAACCAAAATTCCTACTTTACAGCTTCAGTTGTCGGAAACCGACCACCCGGACGGGGTCGTCCCTGCCATGAAAATTGTCGCAATTCTGACGGTCCTTTCGATCGCTCCTGCCATTTTACTCATGATGACGTCCTTCACTCGCATCCTCATTGTTTTAAGTTTCGTACGACAGGCTCTCGGCACACAGACCATGCCCCCCAACCAAGTGATTGTTGGTCTTTCGTTGTTTCTAACCATCTTCACGATGGCACCCGTGTGGACCATCATCCAGGAGAAGGCGCTGACGCCATATCTTGAACAGAAGATCAGCCAGGAGTCAGCCGTTGAAAACCTAATTGCGCCTGTTCATAAATTCATGATCTCGGAAACAAGGGAAGACGATCTGCAACTGTTCTACAGCATCGCAAAACTCGACAAGCCCGCAACGCCTTCGGAAGTCCCCCTTTCCGTCTTGATGCCAGCATTCATGATAAGTGAGTTAAAAACAGCATTTCAAATTGGCTTTCTGATATACATCCCGTTTCTCATCATTGACATGGTTATCTCCTCTATCCTTATGGCAATGGGTATGATGATGTTGCCGCCCACTGTTGTGTCTCTTCCATTCAAACTTGTACTGTTCGTACTTGTGGACGGATGGTCTTTGATTGTTTCATCACTGGTGAGGAGCTTTCAAATTTTTGGATAGCTTATGAATGACACGACTGTCATAAATTTGGGAACACAGGCGATCATCGTTACCATGAAAGTAGCTGCACCTGCTCTTCTTGCGATCATGGCGATGGGGTTTCTGGTTTCAATATTTCAAGCGGCAACGCAAATCAACGAACAGAC
Organism: Deltaproteobacteria bacterium; assembly: GCA_016186945.1. Taxonomy (GTDB): domain Bacteria; phylum Bdellovibrionota_B; class Oligoflexia; order Oligoflexales; family Bog-1112; genus BOG-1112. The sequence goes on from JACPKR010000025.1 coordinate 8,811, forward strand.
GCTTTCCTTTATTCCTAAGATCTTAGCAATGACGATTGCACTCGTCTTCGCAGGACCATGGATACTACAGACGATTCTATTTTTCACTAGGACCGTGTTCAGCACGATTCCAAACATCACCCACTAGTGATTGGGGAGCTAATGTTCTTCCTCGATACGAATACCATCCTCCAGGGCGCTTTAATATTCTTCAGAATCGGCGCCTTACTTTTTGCAATGCCGTTTTTTGGGGAAACATTTATCGCGCCCTCAGTCAAGATTCTCACCGCACTTTCATTGGCAATCGGTTTGTACCCCGTTGTTCCCGTCGACTGGGCATCCTTGGCGAATTTAGGGGCTTTTTCCATCGCCCTACTGGTGTTCAACGAGATCATCGTGGGTTTAACGATCGGTTACTTATCCCGACTGCTTTTTGAGGGCCTCGTCATGGCGGCCGGTATCGTCGGTTACCAGATGGGTTTCGGTACTGCCAGTTTGTTGCTCCCAGGCAGCGATAGTCAGATGAATGCCTTTACAGCCTTACACCGCAACCTAGTCATGCTCATCTTTCTGTTGTTAGGTTTTCATCACATATTTTTAAGCGCCATCGTAGAGACGTTTACCATGATTCCCGCTGGTGTAAGTCTTTTAAAAGCGTCACTTGGGGAAACAATAATTGCGGCAACGGCACAAGTCTTTAGTGTTGCGGTCCAGCTGGCAACTCCGATTCTGATCTCCTTACTTTTCTCCATGGCTTCCCTCGGATTACTGGCCCGAACGGTGCCTCAGTTGAACGTTTTCACGATGAGTTTTCCTCTGAATTTCTTCATCGGACTGACAACATATTTTCTTGCAATCCCATTTTTTCCAGACTGGCTGAAGCACCACTATTCCAGGAGTGCGGAAGTCATTTTTAAAGCAATTAGGGCCTTTGCCTTATAACGGAGTTTGAATGGCAGAAGAGGATCATGCCCAGGAACGTAGCGAATCCCCTACCGACGAACGGAGGGAGCAGTTTCGAAAAAGGGGTGATGTCGCGAATTCTCGTGAAATCACCTCGGTTATAGTCCTTGGCTTGCTGATTGGCTTCCTGAGTTTCTACTTTCTCTCTATCTATAACGACCTCATGAGCCACATGCATCGCCAGTTTGAGGACTCTGCAAGCTTTCGCGTGAGTGGGGATAACCTTGCCCAACTTTTGAAAACGAGCTGGATGCTTTTTTTGAAATTGGCCCTCCCCATCTTTTTCGCAGTTGCCGTTGCATCGACATTTTCGACTTTCCTCCAGACGAGATTTAATGTCTCGTTTGACCGTCTGAAGGTTAATTTTGACAAACTGAATATCATAAACGGTCTCCGCCGCATGGTTGCTTCCCAGGCTTTTCTTGAGTTAGGTAAAGGGTTTGGAAAACTTATAATAATAGGGACTGTCGCTGGGTTAATCTTCCTTAGTGAATCTAGAACTATCCCTTTCCTTCTCAACGTACCGATCACTTCCTCCTGGATGTACTGGGCCGAACAGACAAGATTCCTTTTCATCATGGTCTTCATTTTTCTCATTTTGATTGCTGGCATTGACTATATCTACAATTTCATGTCTCTCGAGAGCAAAATGAAGATGACCCGTCAACAGTTGAAGGAAGAGTATAAAGAGCGAGAACTTGACCCTTTCCTCAAAGCTCGTTTACGAAGAATGCAGAAAGAATTTGCATTCAAACGGACGATGGAAGCGACCAGGAAAGCTACGGTCCTCATCACAAACCCGACTCACTACTCGGTTGCTATAAGGTATGAAATCGGGATGAACGCTCCGAGGCTTGTCGCCAAGGGTGCTGACTTTCTTGCATTGCAGATGAGGGAACTAGCAAAGTCCCTGGACATCCCGATTGTGGAGAATAAACCATTAGCACAAACCCTCTATAAGACTCTGGCAGTTGATCGAGAAATACCTGCCAATCTATATAAGGCGCTTTCTGAAATCATAAGTTACGTGTTCAAAATAAAGGGGATTAAAATCCCCGGATAGGCATCGTGAACGATACGACACAGCAAGGTTCTCTGCAAGTTTTCAAAAACCCGGACATACAGTTTGCGGTGGCCTTGCTATTCATCATCATCATGATGTTTATTCCTCTGCCTCCGTTCCTTCTGGATATCCTTCTTTCCATTTCCATAACATCGGGCTTTCTCATCATCCTAACAGCGATCTATATCAGCGAACCACTGCAATTTTCTACATTTCCCACGTTTCTTCTTCTATCAACGCTGGCGCGCCTTTCGCTGAACGTCGCCACCACACGCAACATCCTCATGGACGGAGCTTCCGGTAATGTCAGTAAGGTCATCACGGCCTTCGGTGATTTCGTCGTAGGTGGGAACTATGTTATCGGTTTTGTCATCTTCCTGATCCTTGTCATCATCAACTTCATCGTTATCACCAAGGGTGCCGGACGCGTGGCAGAGGTAGGGGCACGCTTCACATTGGATGCGATGCCGGGTAAGCAGATGTCCATTGACGCGGATCTTAACGCAGGAATCATTGACAGAGACGAGGCTAAAAAACGCAGGCAGAAAATTGAGAGAGAAGCTGACTTTTACGGAGCGATGGACGGAGCCTCTAAGTTCATTCGCGGAGACGCGATCGCAAGCATTATCATAACATTCATAAATATCGTCGTCGGTCTGACAATAGGCGTGCTTTACCACAATATGTCGGTAAAAGAGGCTGCCCAGGTTTACACCTTACTCACTGTCGGAGACGGGCTAGTCTCGCAGATACCTGCTATCGTGATTTCCACTGCCGCTGGTGTGGTGGTTACTCGGGCCAACGGTCAGAGTGGCCTTTCTGCCGAGTTGTCCGACCAAATCCTTCTCAATCCAAAGGCTCTCTACATATGTGCTGGTCTCCTTCTCTTCATGGCCGTAATTCCTGGATTGCCAACTATCACCCTTATACTGCTGTCCATTATGTTCTTTCTTCTCGCCCGCTTCGCTACAAAAGAAATCGAGCGAAGAAAGGTTCGAGCCATGTCAGGCGCCGCCCAAGATCACAAAAAGGCCAAGAAGAGAGATACGGTCGAGTCCCTTCTTCAAGTTGACACGCTCTCACTCGAAGTGGGCGTGGGTCTTATTCCCCTCGTTGATAATGAGCAGGATGGGGAGGTCCTGGAGCGCATTGTCTCGGCCCGTAAGCAGTTTGCAGGCGACCTGGGCATCATCGTCCCAATGGTCATGGTGAGAGACAACACGCAATTGAAACCAGGAGAATATCAGATACTTCTGAAGGGGAACCCAGTCGCAAAAGGAAACCTGCTGGTAGACCATGAACTCGCTATGGCGCCTGAGGATAACCACGAACCAATTGACGGAATAAAAACAAAAGAGCCTGCCTACGGTCTCGATGCGGTATGGATAAAGAAAAGCCAGAGGGACGATGCATCGTTCAGGGGTTATACCGTTGTCAACTGCGCTACGGTGATCGTCACCCATCTCACAAAGGTGATCCAAGACAATGCGTCCCAACTGCTCGGACGACAGGAGACTCAAACCTTGATCGACAGTCTGAAGGAACGCTCTCCCAAAGTTGTCGAAGAAGTCTTAGGTGCTGACAGCCTCAATTTGGGGATTATCGTCAAGGTCCTGCAAAACCTTCTTCAAGAAGGCGTGAGTATCAAAGACCTACTGAGTGTTTTCGAAACGCTAGCCGATCATGCCAAGACAGTCAAAAATCCCGTCATCCTCACCCGTCATGTGAGAAAGGCACTCGGCAGGAACATTGTAAGAAGGCTCCTCTCCCCAAAAGGCAAACTTACTGTCGCTAGCTTGGATCGAGGTTTGGAGGACCTTCTCATTTCACACTTGAAATATCACGAGGATGGCTCAACATCGCTTGAACTCGACCCTGAGACCGCCCAACGCTTGCTCAACAAGACGGCAGAGTCCATGCAGGAATTTGACAAGACTGGATCTGTTCCCGTTCTGCTGTGTGGGTCTCATCTTCGATGGGATCTCAGGAAATTGATCTCACGATTTATCCCCGGAATCTCCCTCGTCGCATTCGATGAGATTCCTTCAGATATGGAGACTCAAACAATTGCGGTTATTAACCTTTAAAACAGAGGTCGTGACATGCTTGTTAAAAACTTCGAAGGCACCTCCATTAGTGACGCTATGAAGAAAATCAAGAAAGAGTTTGGCCCCGATGCTGTCATCCTGTCGACGAAAGAGAAACCAATCGAGGGTGGGAAAGCTTCTGTCTATGAAGTTCGTGCCGCAAGTCCCGAGACTAAAAGCTCCTCCCTCGGCGCAGAAAGTTCGTCTTTTTCGGACCACTCAGACGCTGTCAATACATCGCTTAAAGAAATCTCAAGAAAACTAAGCAACTACTTTGATACCTTTGCGACACACTCTCAATTGAGTTCCATGGAAAGAGAGATGAAAGACTTAAAACGCATCTGCCTGGAAATTCTCGATCAAAAGACAGACTTCCTTTCCGCGGATACTCCCGAGATACTTCGCCATATCTTCCATTGTCTCTCCGTTACGGGTGTCAGCAAGCAGTATCTAAGCGAGTTGGTTGACCACATGAAGACGGTTCCCAAACCTGGGAAAGACGCGGAATTTGAAGCCAAAGACCTCCTCGTATCAGAAGGGGTACGATGGATGATCAAGCGAATCAAGATCGGGCAAATCACTCCCGATTCATCGCAGGTTCATGCCTTCGTTGGTTCAAGCGGGTGTGGAAAATCCTCCGCTGTCACGAAAATTGCGGCCAAATTCAAAAAAGAAAACAAGTCGATCCTTATCATTACCCTTGACACACAAGGTCTGGCTTCACACGAACAAATCAAGACTTATACAAAAATTCTCAATATTCCTCTTGTCAATGTTTATGGACTCGACGAGTTGAGGGAGGCTCTCACGAAAAACTCTAGCCATGACTTAATTCTTATTGATAACGCAGGTAACTTTCCATTTTCCGACCGAGAAACTCTAGCACTGAGGGAACTATCCAACTCAAAAATCCCTTTGGACTTCCACCTGGTTCTTTCAGTTAATGAAAAGCAGGAACAACTTAACAGCAACATACGAAAACTTTCCCCACTTGGACTCAACAGCCTGATTTTCACAAAATTAGACGAGGCTTTGAACTGGGGGGAAATTTTTAACCTGGGGTATAAGTGGTCACTGCCACTCAGCTATTTTTCCACAGGCCCTCGAATTCCAGACGATCTGCGTCCGGCAACGAGAGAATACGTAGTCGAGCAGCTTTTCCGTATTTAGAAAGAAGGAACCAGATGAAAAAACATGTACATGTTGAGAACCCAAGACAGTCTGACAACAGGACAAGTGAGGCGAAGATCCTGTGTGTTTCCAGTGGCAAAGGAGGGGTAGGAAAAACTTTATCAGTTGTATACCTTTCTGTTTTCGCGGCCAAACTTGGTAAAAAAGTGCTTATTATTGATGGTGACTTTGGGATGTCCAATGTGGATATTGTTCTGGGATTACACGCGAGATACAATATAAGAGACGTTTTTGATGGACGCGCCTCCCTTCACGATGTTCTCCTTTCCGGACCAAATGGGATCAAAGTAATCCCTTCCGGTTCAGGATTGACGAATTTGGCGCAGCTTACTTTTGTGCAGCGGCAGATCCTTCTGGAGGACCTTAAATTCCTCGAAGAGGAGTTCGACCTGATCATAATCGACACAGGAGCAGGCATCGGGAGCAACGTCACTTACTTGAATCAATTAGCGAACCGTTCTCTTGTAATAACATCCCCGGAACCTCATGCAATGACTGATGCTTATGCCCTGATTAAAGCGATGAAGGAAACCAATACGACGGGGGAACTCGATCTCATTGTCAACATGACACAAAACGAGCAGGAAGGGAGTAAGGTTGGCACCCGTATTGCAAGTGTCGCCAGGGAATTTCTAAACGTCGATGTCAACTATTTGGGCGCTGTCCCTGCGGACTCCTCCCTTACGAAATTCATCTTGCGGCGAGATGTTCTTTGTGAGGACAGTCTACGCACTCACGCTGCGCAAGCATGGGGCCGACTAGCTAGGAACATGTTATCAGGCCTGGAGTCTGAAAAAGGGACGACAGCGAAGCGTTTTCTAACGTCTTACATACAATTGAAATCTCCGTCACAACCTTTCAAAACCGTGTGATCATTCATTAATTGGGTGGACGATGAAGGGACTTATCAAGAAATACAAGTTCAAGAAACGGGGCATCGACAGTAAACTGCGAGACCAACTGATTATGGACTATGCCCCCCTCATTCGATTCGTCGCGCAACGTATTTCAGCGCGTCTGCCATCGAACATCGACACCGACGACCTCATCAGCGCCGGCGTGATCGGTCTCATGGATGCGATCGAAAAATATGATCCGGGCCGGGACAACAAGTTCAAAACGTACGCGGAATTTCGTATCCGGGGGGCAATTCTCGATGAACTTCGCTCCCAGGACTGGGTTCCCAGGTCGGTCCGGGATAAAGCCAAACGCATCGATCGCACCTACGCTGCACTGGAGCAAAAACTGGGACGTTCCGTTTCGGACTCTGAAATTTCAGAAGAGATGGGGATGGACCTCGAAGAATATTACGAGATGATCGCGAAGGTTAAAGCCGTCTCTCTCCTTTCTGTCGATGAACTAACGGCAGCTAATCACCACGACCGAAGAAGCCTCTTGGAAAGTCTGGAAAGCGCAACGGCAAAAAACCCCTTCCTTCACCTGAAAAGCAAAAACATCCGCGCCCTAATAATGGCCACTATCGAGGAACTTCCTGAAAAACAGAAGCTAGTCCTTTCGCTCTACTATTATGAAGAACTCAATCTCAAAGAGATAGGAAAAATACTGGATGTCACAGAATCTCGCGTCAGTCAGCTTCACACCCAGGCCATCGACAGGTTGCGGATGAAGCTGAAAGGTGAACTTATCGAGGAATAGAGGAGTGAATTATGGAGAATAATATTGAAGATACCAAAGAGACCGAATTTACTATCGAGCTTGTCAAAAGCTTTCCGCGATCAAATAAAAAACTGAGCCTCGAAGTTGGAGTTTATTGTCTGACGGCAAGCCGAGAGTTTTCACGGACACCCAACAAACACAAAGGCCAGACAACCTTCATAAGCCCACAAGGGCTTGAATTTCAAGCTCCGAAAAGCTATCCTCTAGGAACACTTCTCAAAATCGCAGTAGCCATTCCCGACTATTGGACCCGAAAAAAGAAGTTCATAGAATACTCGCGCATAGACACTCCCTCCGACTTCAAAATCCTTGCAAAAGTTGTGGGCATTCAAGACATCGGAAAAAGGGGAAGAAAAAAGCTCGTTCAGGTTGAAACTGTCAATATCGACGAAATCGACGAACAGGTGCTAAAGAATTTCCTTCAAGAGGCAAAATGATTACCATATTTCTGACATTGCTCGCTTTGATGGATTGTGTTCTCATCCTCCTGGTTTTAAAGTACTTTCGTAAAAAGGAGCTTAAAAATGATCTTCTCGCGGAGATTACTGAGGAAAGAACGCTTCTGACGAGTCTTCATGACGAAATTCGGACAGCCCTGCAAGCCTCTGACGAACGATCTAAAAAGCACATTGCCGACATTTCCCAACTAGCGGCAGAAGTCGAGCAGGAGATAAAGAATAGCAGCAAAATAATCGCCGAGAGTATTGAGGTAACGATAAAAGATATCGGGAACAAGTTTAACACGCCTCTGCTCGAGATTCAGAACCATAGAAACGCCATGGAAATCATGTTTCGCAAGGTGGAGAAACAAAAACTCCTGCTGCAGAAAATGCTCGATCGGACTGATACTCTCTGCAAGTTTCTTGGAGGGAATTTGCCTTATGATGAAATTCTCAAGGAATTGGAACAAAAGAAATTTGCTGATGCACGCCACCTGATCACAAAAGGATTTACAACCGAACAGGTTGCCAAAGAGCTTGGCCTCAATCCTCAGGAAGTCAATCTCCTTCGCGACATGACCTGAGACTCAGTGGGACTTTGTTGAAGAGTGCCGTCATTGCGAGGAGGGGGAAGCCCGACGAAGCAATCCAGTCTCACTATCTCATATACGTCAATGGCACTAACTTAAGACTCTATACTTGACACAAATTCTGTCACAACAGTGCCGTCATTGCGAGGAGGGGGAAGCCCGACGAAGCAATCCAGTCTCACTGTCTCATATACGTCAATGGCACTAACTTGACACAAATTCTGTCACAACTTGGTACAACTCTTTCGAGCGTTCGGCCAGAAGAAGATGTGCAGCCTTTGGAAACGTATGCAGGTGTGACCCTTGGATCAGTTCATGTAGGAATTGCGCCTCGGAAATAGGCGTTATATGGTCCTCTGCCCCATGTATGATGAGCGTAGGAACCTTAACATGCCTCAGCTTTTCCAAGTCAATGTGAGCGTTCTTTATCGCTTTTCTTTGCGCATTCGCATTCCTACTGAATGTCCCATCTAAGTTTTTCTTGGCAATCTGGCGCGCCATCGCTTGGATGACAAGTTTGTTTCTTTCCACGAACGTAGGGTGAAAATATGTTTCCAAACGATGGGTGACGCCAGCCTCGTCCTTCGGCCATTCCGCTCGACCTTGAAGTTCCGGTAACCGCGCTGACGTTGAAATAAGGCAAAGTGACTTAAGATTTTCCTCAGTCCGTAAAGCCAGCATCTGTGCGATCCCCCCGCCCATGGAAATGCCGACGACATGGCTTTGAGTCACGCCCAGAACCTTCCACAAGTCTACGATGTCTTCGACAATATCCTGGAGCGAGAACTCCCCAGGACATTCTGTCTTCCCCGCCCCACGGTTATCGAAGACGAGAACCCTCATCCCTTCCTTGACTAACAAGGAACTCATCATTCTAAAATCGGAGCATGGACGTGTATAGCCGTTAACTAGTGTGACCCAATCGCCACCTTTTCCATGTGTTTCATAATAGATCCTTACGGAATCTTTCTCCAGGTAGTGCAATTCACTCTCCTTTCCTTTTAGAACGTAACCCGCTTGTGGCAAGGAGGTGGTTTGGAGGAAACTGCGCAGCTGGTTCCTCCAAGAAATCCCTGGGTGAGGCGACCCTTCGGCTTCGTCAGGGCAGGCTTTTCACTCCCCCCCAACGGCCCCCCTCCCTTTTTGCCACACAGATGCTCGCATTATCAACGTGAAGCTTCGGTGTTATAATTTACAAATAGTCCATGGGGCATACGAAACAGCTCCTGTGCCCCGAAATTCTATGCTCGATCATAACGCCAGGGTATTGCTTTTATGAAGAAATTTTTTAGTATCGAAATCGGTGACGTGTGGGGTAGCCTTGCTGCAATGCTGGTTGCCTTACCATCTTCAATCGCGTTTGGGGTCCTTGTCTTTTCTGTCATGGATCCAAGTATGGCTGGGCAAGGAGCTTTGTTTGGGCTGCTAGGAGCGGCATCGCTGGGCTTGATTGCTCCTATTATTGGTGGAACGCCTGGTCTTATCACGGCTCCCTGTGCCCCCTCAGCAGCGATATTGGCCGGCCTTGTGTTGGAGTTGGTAAACAACGGAATCGAAGCGAGTCGCATCCCAGGACTATTGGCACTGACCGCCTTACTTTCAGCTCTCTTGCAGGTCGCCTATGGTTTGTTAAAGGGAGGACGCTTTATAAAATACATTCCTTACCCAGTCGTTAATGGTTATTTGTCTGGTGTCGGGTTGATCATTGCAATAGGTCAATTGCCAAAGTTATTAGGGTTATCGAAGGAGTTTGGTCTCTTTCAGGGGTTGATTTCGCCAAACATTTGGCGTTGGCCTGGGGTGGTGGTTGGGTTGACGACGATTTTTGCAATGATTTTCGCGCCCCGCATCACAAAGAAAGTACCGGCCGCAATTATAGGTTTATCGTGCGGCATTGCGATGTATTTTTTAATAGGCCTTGCCGTTCCGGAACTTCTGAGCATGGAAAACAATCCTTTGGTGATTGGTCCGATATCGGCAACGGGATCCTTCTTCGATTCAGTGGCGATGCAATTTCGTGGTCTATTTGACGTCAGAATAGAAGATCTTCGTCTTGTTGGGTATTCAGCGTTAGCTCTTTCCGTTCTTTTATCAATTGACACGTTGAAAACTTGTGTAGTCCTCGACGCATTGAGGAAGGGACGCCATAATTCCAATCGCGAGTTGTTCGGTCAGGGAATTGGTAATTTGGCAGCCTTTTCTTCGGGAGGCATGCCCGGCGCTGGTACGATGGGGCCAACCTTGGTGAATGTGACTAGCGGGGCGATCACAAGTCGGGCCGGGACCTTAGAGGGAATTTTCGTTATCCTTGCCATACTTGGTTTGAGTCCATTAATTGCTTGGGTTCCCATCGGCGCACTGGCCGGAATTTTGTTGGTTGTTGCCTTTCGTATGTTCGATTGGGCCTCATTCAAACTTTTAAAGCATGCAGATACCCGTTTCGACTTTGCTGTTATAGCGGCCGTTGTCATTGTTGCCGTAAGCGTCGGTTTGATTGCAGCATCGGCCACCGGAGTCGCTTTAGCGATTCTTCTTTTCATCCGCGATCAGATCCGCAGCTCGGTTCTGCGCCGACGGGTTACGTTGAAGGAAGTTTCCTCCAAAGCACACCGCTTAGAGGCAGAGCGAGACATTCTAACGAAACATGGAGACCTGGCAGCGGTTTATGATTTGCAGGGCAATCTGTTTTTTGGAACCACCGACCAACTTTTCACAGAACTTGAAAAAGATCTCCTTAAGTATCGCTGGGTGCTTCTAGACATGCGCCGAGTGCAGTCGATGGATTATACGGCAGTCAATTTGTTCCGTCAGATGAAATCTCGACTTGCTGAGCACAAGGGTAATCTTCTTCTCTGCGGGATGCCATCGGGTCTGTCAAAACGACAGAATATTCAGCAGTACCTTGAGCAAGTTGGCCTTATTGGAAAAGGTTCCCAAGACATTCGTGTGTTTGAAACCCGAGATGAAGGTATCGAATGGATGGAGAACCGAATTCTCGAATCTGCGGGATGGTCGGCCCCTGATGTAAAACAATTGCCCCTGGAAATGCACGAGATCGAACTGCTAGAGAGCATGGATGAAGCGGTCCTAGGGACTTTATGTAAATGCGCGCACTCTTTGTCTGTGCCAGCAGGGAATCCCGTTTTTAAAAGAGGAGACGAAGGTGACGAAATCTATTTTATTCGCTCTGGGTCCGTTCGCATTCTTCTGCCGCTCGAAAAGGGAAAAATCCACCATCTCGCAACTTTCAGCCGCGGAGATTTCTTCGGCGAAATGGCCTTCCTCGATCGTGGAGTACGATCGGCCGATGCGATCGCTAAGACAGATTGCGAATTGTATAAGCTTTCTCGCGACGAATTCAATGTACATGCTCGTGCAAACGCCGTCTTAGGAGTGCGTGTATTCTCGCGCCTCGCACATGCTGTTTCGTTGCGGTTGCGACAAGCGGATGGAGAGCTGCGTGTATTAGAAGACCGTTAATATCCGAAACCATCTTGGAGGAAGCAGCTGGTAACGCATAAGCCGCTTGGGGCAAATAGGGAGAGGGGGGGGGTGGGGGGGCGAGGGAACCGTCGCTCCCCCAAGGGATTTCTTGGAGGAACCAGCTGCGCAGTTTCCTCCAAACCACCTCCTTGCCCCAAGTGGCTTACGGGCTGCTACAGAGGACACATGGGTCTGCAAATTCTGGTACTGTTGCTTCTCTCTTTAGTTGTCCCCCAGGTATTCGCCGAAGATTCTCCATCCTTGAAAATCAATTTCCATCAATTCATTGATCGTGTCGAACAAAATCATCCGGAAAAACATATTGACGATCTTTCCCTGCAACGAGCGGGCACAGCAGAAAACAAAGCTGGCGTGCTTATGGATCCGGAAGTTTCAGTTGGTCGCGAGGCAGTGCCGCTGCCCTTTTTAAATCCCATGCAACCCGACGCGAATGAAGCACGGTGGAAAGTAGGGGTCACCCAAATATTTCCCTGGCCAGGTACCCTCGATGCTGAACGAAAGTCGGCACGCGCTTCGACGTTCACGATCGACTTAAGCACAAGACTTGCAGCAATTCAGAGAAAGTTAGAAGCTGAGGAGTTCTTCATCTCATTAGTGCTCACCGCAAAACTCATTGAAATCGAGCGAGGCAATCTTAACGAAACAATAAATATTCTAAAAAGCGCTGAAATACGCCTAAAAAATGGTATAGGGTCACATCTTGACGTCATTCAATCCTATAACGAAAAAATGATTCTGTCGCTGAATCTAGCAGCCCAAGAAAACGATCTGCAAAACATCAAAGACCGCGCAGGTCAACTGATCGGAAAAGAGGACGCACGTAACGTCAGTTTTGAATTGGACCTCCCTGCGGAATATCGTGATACATCCCTGCATGTTCCTACACTCGGAGAGCAAAGGCCGGACGATATTGTGCGCCAAAGACTTCAGGCAGCTCAAGATGCAATTTCTTCCGATCTGACTGTCGAACGAAAAAAAAGCCTTCCTAATATCATGACCTCTGCCATGCTTATGCAGGATGACTCCGGTATGAGGATGTATGAATTTATGCTGGGAATTCGTGTCCCCCTCTATTCAGGTGGTATCCGGCAAGCAGTTGAAAGAGAAACGCTCCTTGTGGCGTCGCGACTCTCCGACGAGCTTAGCTGGCATGATCGAAGGAAACGTCTTGCTCAATCGCAAAATGATCGCCGTAGGTCCATTGTCATCACGCAGTTGAAAGGCTTGGACGAGATGATCATTCCGAATGCCAGCCAACACCTCAAAACATCTTTAATCGAATATGCACAAGGAAAAGGAAGTTTTCTTGCGGTGAACACTGCAAGAAAACTGCTTCTGAGATATCAGCAAGCTTATGCTCTTGCTGAACGTAATCTTGCTTTCACCGCAGTTTCTCGGGAACGCATCGAAGCAGGACTTTTTGCAACTGAGCTTGATCAGGATACACCAAAGCTTCCCATAGCAACCGATATGTCTGGAGGAACGGAAATGGGAAGCCAGGCTATGGGTGACATGGCTCCTACGCCAGGATCCTCCCGTTCCATGAAAAAAGATATAGAGACCGACAATAAGGCCATGAGAAAAGGACTGATGCCATCCGAGCAGGAAGACGAAGCGGCAAAAAAGAAAGGCTCCATGGGAATGTAAGTCGCGATCCTCACTATAGTATTTGGGAAAAAGAATTTGTGGAGAGGACCTTTTTTGAAAAAAAGTTCCCCTCCACACCTCCCCCCAAAAAACTTCAAATACTGAAGTTTTTGAAAAGGGGGTTGGGGAAATAACTTTTTTCAAAAAGTTTGTCCCCAAATTGATTATCTTGAACACTATAGAAACTGTATGTGGAAAATGTTGTTTGTATTCTCTTTGACGGCGACTCACTTATTTGCTTCCTATAAACTGGACCTGACTTTAAAGCCCGACCCCCCGGAAACGGGCATCAATCGCTTGGAAATGAAGATTTCAGACGAAGCCAATCAACCCCTGGATGGCGCCGACGTCTCATTTATCATCTCAATGCCTGCGATGGGTACGATGCCTTACATGGAAGAAATTGGCAGCGTCACACAAAAAGAACCTGGCCTCTATATTGGTAGTTTTGATCTTGCCATGGGTGGAAGCTGGTCGCTTGCGATACGGATAAAGAAAAATGACAGCGAAGAGAAATTTGGCTTTAACCTTACAACCGGTATCCCCGGACTCACTAGAACGAGCGAGATCAATCATAAAAGTGCGCAGGGAGGAACAACACAGTTACTCCCCATAGGTCCTGAAAGGCTGCAAAAAATCGGTGTACGTTTCGTTGAAATCAAGTCTAGACAACTGCAAAAGACGGTACGAGCAGTCGGCTTGGTTGAACCTGATAACACGAAAAAGTCTGAGCTTGCCTTACGGTTTCCCGGCTACGTTGAGAAGCAATTCCGGGGCCGTGTTGGTGATTACGTAAAAGCAGGAACCCCATTGTTGAGTGTCTATAGCCCTGAGCTTGTAAGCGCTCAGGAAGAATTTCTTCTTGCACGAGGTCGTGTCGAGAGCGAAAGCCTCCAACATTCAACAGCGGAGCGCTTGAAAAACCTTGGCTTGTCCGAGAACGATATAGCACACGTCAAAAACACAGGAAAACCACTGCGTAACATCGTTATCACCGCCCCGCAGTCAGGAACCGTTCTTGAGATCAATGTACGAGAAGGATCAACGTTCCGTCTTGGGCAAGTTCTTTATTCGATCGGTGATCTTAGCAAAAACTTTGTTATCGCAAGAATCTTTCAGCGTGATCTCAATGATCTAATGGTTGGTCAAGCTGCTGACATTATTATTCCCGAGGCTGATGAGCCAAGTTATCCCGGGAAAATTGATCTTATTTTCCCGAATATAGGGGAAGGAGAAGGGACAACGAATGTCCGCATCGAATCTAATACGCCTAATTCGTTCTTGAAGCCAGGTATCTACGTAGACCTTCGTTTCTTCGTAGACCTGGGTAGCCATCTTTCCGTCTCACCTAACGCAATATTGTATTCCGGCCTGAACAAATATGTGTTTGTGGACCAGGGGGAAGGCATTCTTGAGCCGCGCGCGATCAAAACGGGGAAGTCGACTGATGAATGGATAGAAGTCCGTTCCGGCCTCAATGAAGGCGAAAGAGTTGCAGCTAGTGGAACATTCTTGATTAGCTCTGAGGCACAACTCAGTGCCGCTCTTCCCAAATGGGAGAAGGAGAAAGGTGCAAAAGCAGGCCAGCCGCCGCAGGTGCCTGAGGAGCAACCGATGAAAGGCCATCAACACTAAACACTAAGCGAGCAAGCCATGATAGCGAGAATCATACGACTTTGTGCATCACATCCAGGGCTGACGATATTTCTGGTATTGGCAATTTCCTTTCTTACAATCTTCTCGCTTAGGAAATTGCCGTTGGACGCCTTGCCTGATTTGTCCGACACACAGGTGATTGTGTTCTCAGAGTGGATAGGGCGTTCTCCTGATCTTGTCGAAGACCAAATCACTTACCCCCTTGTGACAAGTCTCCTGTCATCTCCAAAAGTGAAATACGTTCGTGGTCTTTCCATGGTGGGAGCCTCTCAGGTCCTTGTCATTTTCCAGGAAGGCACAGATCTTTATTGGGCACGCTCGCGAATTGCTGAAAAACTCGCTTCCGTCTCTTCGCTTCCGCAAGGGGTTGTTCCGACATTAGGTCCCGAAGCGACCGGTCTCGGTTGGGTTTATCAATACGCCTTGGTCGACAAATCGGGGAAACATGATCTTCAGGAGCTTCGGTCCTTACAGGACTGGAACTTACGTTTCGCTTTGCAGGCGGTTCAAGGTGTCGCGGAGGTGGCGAGTGTTGGTGGTTTTGAAAAACAATATCAGATCCTGCTGGATCCACTAAAACTACAAGCCTTTAATATCTCCCCTCTACAAGTAACTCGTGCGGTTCGAGGAGGGAATCAAGAAGTTGGCGCCAACGTCCTAGAAATGGCAGGAAGAGAATATGTCATTCGAGGACGTGGTTACGTTAAGACGATCGCCGATATTCAAAAAATTCCTATCACTGTTTCCAAAAAAGGACGAGTCATCGCTGTAGGCGATATCGGAAGCGTGCAAATTGGCCCCGCTCCTCGAACGGGCGCAGGAGAATTTGACGGAGAAGGGGAGACGGTAAGCGGCATTGTCGTGATGCGCATGGGCGAAAATGCGCTCAACGTCATCGCTTCGGTCAAGGAAAGACTCGAAGCACTCAAAAGCTCTCTTCCCGAAGGAGTTGAAATCGTTCCCGTCTACGACCGATCGGATTTGATTCATCGAGCCATCGACACACTCAAACGGGTTCTGGTCGAAGAGATCGTCGTTGTTTCCGCGATCGTTTCGATTTTTCTTTGGCACGCACGGGCAAGCTGGGTTGCTATTTTGCCTTTGCCGATCGCGGTACTGCTCTCGTTTTTACTCATGTTTTTTTTCGGTGGCCTGACTGTGAACGTGATGTCTCTCGGCGGAATCGCTCTCGCGATTGGAGCCATGGTGGACGCCGGGATTATTTTAGTGGAAAACGCCCACAAAAAACTTGAAGGCCGCAACACCAAAGATATGTCTGAAAAAGAACGGCGGCATCTTATTGTAGAAGCTATGGTAGAGATGGGAAAGCCTCTCTTCTTTTCCCTTCTTGTGATCACCGTCTCTTTTTTACCAATATTCGCCTTGGAAGGAAGAGAAGGCCGCCTCTTTAAACCCCTTGCTTTTACGAAGACGTTTTCGATGGGATGGGCCGCTATCTTGGCGATTACTCTGACCCCCGCATTGGCAGTGTTGTTTCTAAGGGGAAAGTTTGTCCATGAGGATGAACATATTATCAGCCGTACGCTTCACCGATATTATACTCCCGTCATCGCTTATGTAGTTCGTTTTCGAAAAGCTGTTTTGGCGATTGCTGTGCTCCTCATGTTAGCAACCGTTCCTATTTTCAAAATGATTCAGACCGAATTCATGCCACCTCTCAATGAAGGCACGATCCTTTATATGCCAACGGCAGTCCCTGGCATGAGCATTGACACGGCTATCGAAATCTTGCAGAAGCAAAATACTATTATTAAAGCTCATCCTGAAGTTGCACATGTGTACGGCAAAGCTGGACGTGCCAAATCGGCAACCGATCCAGCTCCCATCAATATGTTCGAAACGGTGATCACGCTCAAACCGAAAGAAGAATGGAGAAATGGCATGACTTTCGAGAAAGTCATTGCTGAACTTGACCAAAAACTGAAATTTCCAGGAATGCCCAATATCTGGTGGATGCCCATTCAGACACGAATCGAAATGCTCTCGACTGGCGTCCGAACCGCTGTTGGAATCAAAGTCCTAGGGTCAAAATTAGAAGAGATCGAAAAAACAGCTGTCGATATCGAATCCGCCTTGAAAGGTGTGTCTGGTACAAAAGCTGTTTTCGCCGAACGGACCCAAGCGGGTTCTTATATTGATATTGACATAAAAAGAGAAGCTGCCGCGGTTTACGGTCTGAATATTTCTGATGTTCATTCAGTTGTGGAAACTGTGATTGGTGGCAACATAGCGTCGACAAGTGTCGAAGGTCGGGAGCGTTACGGAATTCAGATTCGCTATGCTCAGGATTTTCGCAAAAATCTTGAAGCCATCCGAGATGTCATTATTCCCACGCCTACGGGCAATGTAGTAACACTTTCCCAAATTGCCGACATTAGTGTCTCCTCTGGCGCACCGATGATCAACAGTGAAAACGGAAAAATTCTTGGTTTTGTCTTTGTCGACGTCGATAAAAATATTGGTCTGGAAGAATACGTTGACGCTGCAAAAGAAGCGATAGCTAAAAATGTGAAATTTTCAGATGGGACACGAATCGAGTTTTCGGGACAATTCGAAGCCTTTTTAAGCGCCAAAAAAACTCTTCAAGTGATTGTGCCCGTCACTCTTATCTTCATCATTTTTCTCCTGTTTCTTAACACGATGTCGGCATGGGAGACCCTCATCGTTCTTCTTGCCGTGCCCTTTTCACTCATTGGGGCCTTCTGGCTGATCTGGTTGCTGAACTATAAACTTTCCATTGCCGTCTGGGTTGGTCTATTGGCGCTGGCGGGCCTTGATGCAGAAACGGGGGTCGTCATGCTTCTCTACCTCACGCGGGCTTACGCCAAGAGAATTGAGGCAGGTGTGAAACCAAGCCATGCGATGTTAAATGACGCTATACACGAAGGAGCAGTCCAACGTATCCGTCCCAAACTTATGACCGTTGCGGCCGCTCTCATTGGCTTGCTTCCCGTCATGTGGAGCACAGGAACCGGTTCCGAAGTTATGAAACGCATTGCTGCTCCGATGGTGGGTGGGATCATCACGTCAGGAATACTCGAACTTCTTGTGTATCCTGCAATTTTTGCGATTTGGAAAGGGGCTGAAATCAACAATAAGAGGAAACTATAGTATTTGGGAAAAAGAATTTGTGGAGAGGACCTTTTTTGAAAAAAAGTTCCCCTCCACGCCTCCCCCCAAAAAACTTTAGATATTGAAGTTTTTGAAAAGGGGCTTGGGGAAAAAACTTTTTTCAAAAAGTTTTTCCCAAAATTGATTAGCATGGGTAGGATTTGTTGCTTTCATTTTATTGATACTTGCCCTGGATTTGGGCGTCTTCCATCGCAAGGTTCATCGAATTTCATTGCGGGAAGCTTTAGTGTGGTCAGTCGTATGGACACTTTTGGGTTTGTTATTCACAGTTTTCATTTACTTTGCCTACGATTACCACTGGTTTGAGCTTGGACTGACGATTGACAATATAGATGGGCAATTTTCCAACGGATCTAGCGCAGCGGTAAAATACCTCACTGGATATATTCTTGAACGGTCGTTGAGTATTGATAATATTTTTGTCATTGCCATTGTTTTTAGGTCTCTGGCAACACCTGCCATTTACCAGCACCGTGTTTTATTTTGGGGCATTTTGGGAGCGCTGGTTTTAAGAGGTGTCATGATTGCAATCGGAGTCGAGTTGATTTCGCGATACCATTGGATACTGTATGTATTTGGTTTCTTTTTGATCATAACGGCAGTCAAGATGTTAGTCATTAAGGAGCACAATGATCCCACTCAGAATAAGTTAATCAAATGGCTTAAACACATTGCTCCCTTTACAGATCGGTATCATGGGCAATATTTTGTAGTTCGGGCGGGATCCAAGCGTTCACATTTGGCACAAACTCCCGGTGGATCTGTCGAAGTGGATTTAGCTGTCGAGAAAGCGAAAGCAGGGACTTGGATGCTGACGCCTCTGGCTCTGGTGTTAGCTCTCGTGGAAATCATGGATGTGGTGTTTGCTGTCGATTCCATTCCTGCGATATTTGCGATTACAGCAGATCCGTTTTTGGTGTTTACAAGTAACGTACTTGCGATCTTTGGTCTTAGAGCCTTGTATTTTGCGCTGGCAGGCTTGATTGACAAGTTTCGGTACTTGAAAATTTCACTGGCCTTCATTTTGGCACTTGTTGGGTTGAAAATGGTATTCTCAAAGCATCTGAAAGATGCGTTAGGATTTGACCTTAACCTTTATCTTCTTAGTATCATTATTTTAATTTTGGCCTTTGGAATTTTGGCTTCTCTTTCGACAGAGGACGACAAGAGCAAGAATTGATTGCAGTGCCTCCGGTCGTGTTTACTTTTTGGGATGAATAATCGATCCGATGCCGGGGGAGCCGACGCTAAGCGGGATAGGAAAACCTCGACTATGTTCAAAGTCGTTACAGTAAACACTTTCATGAGATAGGAAGGCGCCTTCCCCTACAGCTTTAAGCACCACATCACGGAGGAATTTTTCATCGTCTCCATAAGCGGACACATCTGGGCGATACTTCCGATACAAGCCTTCCATGCTAGAGTCAGGCCCAAAGGCTTCTTTTAATTTCTCGCGTAATTCACGGGATCGTGCGCCCCACATACCTGCTAACATCGGGTTGGTGTGTCCCCGCAAATCTCGCATTCCGTGCAAAATGGCCCAATCCTCCCGCAACCAATCTGCCACAGCCGCCACTTCGCGAGGGTATATGCGTGAATCGGCATCCCGTGAGATAAACAAGTCGTACTCTTCCTTATCTGCTGCAAAAAAACGCGACGCTGCGAATCGGTACTCTCCCAGCTCCACTTTAGCCCCTTCCGCTATCATTTTATCCACTGCAACTTTTGGTACTCCTTTGTCGAGATACACCAAAACATCCCAGCCGGGGTAGAACTCCCTCACCATCTTAATGTTTTCATATACACCTTTGATGTATAGATCGTTCGATCCGTATACAGAATAGACAACGGCCTTTCTTTTCTTGTCATTGCGGAATGTAGCGTTAGCCTCGCTCAGAATTTCAGGCACCGACTTCCCCCTATACTTCTCAGGACGTGAGCAGCCTCTTTCCAGTCGGCTTGCACAAGCGAACTCAAGCAGTATGAACAATGCTAAAAAATATGGATGCCCATTCATTAGATCATCCCCTAAATTGAATAGGTGTACATTAGCTCAATTCGATAGTATGTGGACGACAGTCGAAATTCGCGAAACAAAAGTAGCGTGTTTAGTTGCAAAGCTCCCCAAACCTGATTCGGGAACACAAACTCAAGTCCCATGCTCCCGTCGAAAAACAAGTCTTCATGGAGGAGTAATTCATCGTTAAATGTACGAAACTGTCGCCAGTAGCCTGCTGTCACGCTCACGATACCGTGGAGAGTGGGACCATAGGCGGTCAAAGGTTCGTCGTGCAAAGCAGAAGACAAACTGGGGCTTAGTTCAAAGACATGATTTCCGAAGCCATCATGCTTAGAAAAGTAATACGCCAAACGCAAACCAAGCAAGCTCTGACGTTCAGCACCAAGAGCATAGCGATAGGACAAGGAGGGGGAGAGGGTGTTTCCAAAAAGCTCCTTCAAGTCCTTCGTGAAAATCACCGACGACAGACCTAAGCCGAATTTGTGCTTAGCAGGCTCCTGTCTCGGCTCGCCATTTTCAGCTCGTATTGACGTGTTGAAGAGACAAAGTAGCCCTAGGCTACAACTCATTTTTCTGAGGAAACTTGTTCCCATACGCTCCTGGGTCAGCAATCGAACTCCCTATGATAGGATCGTGTCAGCCACTTGTAGTGGTTGACAAAGCAAAGATTACACTCGCCATGCTCGGTTAAAACCACCAAGTCATAGGCCTCGATGAGCCTTGTTTTGTTGTTCTGTCTATTGTCGGTGATGTTCTCAGTCTTCTTCGCCGTACGGTAGTCTTCAAAGGCTAAGGTTTGACAAAAGCGATAACCAAGACCGGAAATTACATCGCGCGCAACGGCTTGGGTGGCAAAATGATCGCTATGGGAAAAATGACTCTCAGGACCAGGATCTTGTATGTAGAATCGTATGGGTTTTGTCTTGTCTTGGAACGTACCCGCAACGATACCACCCAATGTCTCCTTCAATTCTCCGAGTGTAAACGTATTCACATGGTCAACACTCGTAATGCTCGGTATTTGGTCCTTGTAAAGTTTGTATATCGACTCGAAATTGCCAATCTCTGTGCCTCCGCCTTGCACCAATCCATCCGGCAAGCGGAGAAACACCATGCGGACGTTGCGCAACGTGTAGCGGGTCAGCTGCTTGGTTCCCATTTCAAGACTGTCAACCACTTCATCTGCACCCCCTGTAAAGATTGGCGTCTTTAACACCGACCTTACCGAGGCCAGGCTGCCCTTTTCTCGCGACTGCCAGTAGGAGTTAGAACGACCCGCATCACCTGCGTCTACAATGATCATCAGGACTTCGGTCTTCTCCGAGTCTATCAGATCAAAAGCATAGTCCCCCATGGACAATTGCCAGTCGTCCGGATGGGGTACAACAAAAACATGAGCAGCATCTAAATTTAAGTTTCTTTGCCCTTTAAGAGACCGACTCATTTGTAAGTCCGGATCTCCACAAGCTTGACTGAAGGCAAACAATAAAAGTAAACACAAAGTATTATATTTCCCTGCCAATACTGATCCCTGTGTCGAAAAAAGTATTAAGAATCTTGAACTCAGGAACTCTTGTTGTTACAAAAATCCCAAGCTTCCATAATTCACCTAGATGGAAGGAAAAACGGACCCCCAACTGCGCACCGACGTAGAAACCTTGGTCGGAGCTGGGGAAGTTCTCACTCAAAAAATTTCTAAGACGCCAAGCTACAAAATCGAGTGAAGTTTGTAGCCACAGTTCAAACCAGGAGATGCTTAAAAAGCGTTGTTCCAAGCCTGGATATAAAGTTAGAATCGTTAACCGTGACGACTCCCGCACATCATCACTGACGATGGGCGCATACTGCAAACCAAAAGTATAACGCATGGGTCCAAGGTCGTTATCCAAAAACCCGTGTGAAGTGTGTACTGCATAGTTGAAATTGTTAGCAAAGTAGTCGCGCATTTCACCGAATAGAAAAACACTGTAGCCAAAATCGAAACTTACTTCGGTATCTGATCTACTCTCATTGGCTAAAGCCGACTGAATCCCTAGAACAAGGGAGCTTACGAGAAGCAAACACTTAACGAAATAATTCCCCCTTCGCACCATCTTTAGCCTTCCAGGCAGAGAGAAATACATTTTCATATGAGGTTTAGGCTTCTATTTTAACACGGATCGGCAGACATGTAGGATTTCTTGGAGGAACCAGCTGCGCCCTCCCACCACCTCCTTGCCACAAGCGGGACACATTTGGTACAAAGGAAAGAGATTCTAAAAAAGCAAGTTCTTCATATAGGAAAGGGTTTTAAATGAGTCATACCGCCAGCGAGGATCTAAAGCAGTGGGTTGCCAATGTCGCCAGACTCGCCCTACCGGAACGTATCCACTGGTGCGATGGTTCGGAGGAAGAATACAACGCGCTCGTGTCCCAGATGCTCGCCTCCGGCCAACTGCATGAACTCAACCAGGAGCAGTTCCCCCGCTGCTACCTTCACCGATCCGACCCGAGTGACGTCGCACGGACTGAACACCTAACTTTTGTCTGCACAAAGAGCAAAGATGAGGCTGGCCCCAACAACAACTGGAAGGAGCCTGCCGAGGCCCACGCCGAAGCTGATCGTCTCTTTGCAGGGGTTATGAAAGGCCGCACCATGTACGTTGTGCCTTACTGCATGGGCCCCCTGGACTCACCCCATTCGCGATGCGGGGTCGAAATTACAGACAGTGCCTACGTTGCTGCCAGCATGAAAATCATGACCCGCATGGGGAAAAAAGCCTTACTACGCCTTGGCAACGACAAAACTTTCGTAAAAGGACTGCACAGTATCGGGGATTTGAAAGTAGAACACAGACGCATTTTCCACTTCCCCGAGGAAAAGATGATCAAATCCATAGGTTCTGGTTACGGTGGCAATGCTTTACTGGGGAAGAAATGCCACGCGCTACGTATTGCCAGCTATCAGGCAAGGCAAGAAGCTTGGCTGGCGGAACATATGCTGATCGCCGGGATCGAAAACCCGCAAGGTGAAATATTCTACATAGCTGCGGCTTTCCCCTCCGCCTGTGGGAAAACAAACCTCGCTATGCTCATTCCCCCTGAACAATATAAAGGATGGAAAGTCTGGACTGTAGGAGACGACATCGCCTGGATGCACCTGGGGGAAGACGGCTACCTTTATGCCATGAACCCGGAAGCTGGCTTTTTCGGCGTCGCTCCCGGGACGTCTTCCAAAACGAATGCAAACGCTGTCGCCATGCTCAACCACGATACGATTTTCACCAATGTCGGCGTCACTGCCGACAACACACCCTGGTGGGAAGGACTCGACGAGGGTCAACCCGTTGTCGACTGGAAAGGGGATCCATTCGACGGCACCACGCCAGCAGCTCACCCCAATTCTCGCTTTACCGTGTCCTCAAGGCAATGTCCGTCCTATACAAAAGCAGCAGAAGACCCCAGGGGAGTACGAATCTCCGCCATAATCTTTGGAGGCAGACGCCCTTCTCTTATCCCGCTTGTTTATGAGGCCAAGAATTGGGCGCACGGAGTTTTAGTGGGTGCCAGTATGGCCTCTCAAACAACTGCCGCTGCAACCGGAGTAGTCGGCATCGTCCGACGCGACCCTATGGCGATGAAACCATTCTGCGGTTATAACTTTGGAGATTATTGGGACCACTGGCTCAGCTTCGCCAAAAAATCAGACAAGCTCCCGAAAGTTTTTCATGTCAACTGGTTCCGCAGGGATGAAAAGGGAAACTTCATGTGGCCCGGCTACGGCGATAACATCAGAGTGCTGCGCTGGATCCTCGACCGTGCCAATCGACGATGCGATGCCGTGGAAACCCCGCTTGGTTTTATTCCCCGACCAGGTTCCATAGACACGACTGGGCTAAACATTGCCGAGAAGGCTATGCACGACCTCTGCGATATCACCCCTAGTGGTTGGAAGGAAGAATGGGACGAAATCGGCAAATTCCTGAACAGCTTCGGGACCCACCTGCCTGCTCAGCTTAAGGCACAGTATGATTCCATCCTTAAACAAATCAACCGTTGATGGTGCGCTCACGTTTGGCAAAAAGGGAGAGGGGGGTTGGTGGGGCGAGTGAAGCGTCGCCTCCCCCAAGGGATTTCTTGGAGGAACCAGCTGCGCAGTTTCCTCCAAACCACCTCCTTGCACTAATTCGCTATAGGTCAAAAATCTTGCCTGGATTCATAATCCCCTTGGGGTCAAAAAGCTGCTTGATACCTTTCATGTAGGAAATTTCCAGTTCTTCACAGACTAACTTCAAATCATCTTTCTTGAGTAACCCTATTCCATGTTCAGCACTGATTGATCCTTTAAGCTCGTGGACTATAGAAAAGATACGTCGCTCCAAGAGCTGAGCTTCCTTTATAAAGGTATCATGATCAACTAACCTGTCAGCACTATAGTTAACGTGGACATTTCCGTCGCCTATATGCCCGAACATGACAACTTCAATCTTCGGATCCTTTTTCTCCAGAGTTTTGTTCACTTTCTCGAAGAAAACACATAAGTCCTTGATGCTGAGGGAAATGTCGTTCTTCCTTACATAACCATGGCTAAGGCTCTCGGTTATGTTCTCACGCAAAGCCCACAAGTCTCGAAATTCCTGTGAGCTGCTAGCAAGTACAGCATCGCGTATCAGTTCTTTCTCAAAAGCTGTCTCAAGAAACTGTTCCATGGATAAAGAACTAAGATCTTCTTCTATTTCAATCAGCGCATAGTAGGGAAAACGCTCTGCAAACGGCAATTTCAAACCTGAAAAAGAGATGAGAACCTTTCCTACAGCTAGATCCGAGAAGAATTCCAACGCCGTCACAGACATGTTCGATTGATGGCTCAGCGCGAGCAAGTCAACGACCTTGGGAAAGGTTTCGACACCGACACAGGCAAGAGTGAGTTCCCTCGGTTTCTTGGAAAGTTTAAGCGTGGCCCTGGTGATGACCCCCAAAGTTCCTTCGCTCCCCACAAAGAGGTACATCAGTGGATACCCTGCATTGTTTTTCCGGAGCGCACGGTTAAGGTTCAAAACTTGACCGCCAGCAAGGACCACCTCTAGTCCGAGAACCTGCTCCCGGGTTCCCCCGTACCGGATAAATTTCAGCCCCCCCGCGTTCGTAGCCAGGTTGCCCCCAATCTGGCTACTGCCCCTCGCTCCCAAATCGACAGCGTAGAATAGGCTTTCCTTTGCGACAGCTTCCTGCAAAGCCTGGGTTGTAACACCCGCTTCCACTTCGACCGTCAAACCAACGGGGTCAACGTTTAGAACCTTGTTCAGCCTACCAAGGGAGAGGATGACTTCTCCCTGTTTGGCTACGGCACCTGCCGCCAATCCAGTACGCCCTCCACTCGGGACGACTGGAATTTGATGTTTCTGACAGTAGGCAAGTATCTTGGAAATTTCTTCCGTATGATTAGGTAACAGCACACAAGAAGCAAAAGTTTCCTGAGGTTTTGACCAGTCTTTGGAATATTCCTGAACCTGCTTGGGGTCTTTCAAAACATGCGAGGGTCCGAGGATGGCCTCCAAGTCATCAATGTTTTTCTTTGTCACTTTCATTTTAGGAAACGCTCCGTCTTCACAGCTTTATGAGCGGTAATATTAATCAGGCTCGTGATTTCCTGGACCGAGGCTTCCCTCTGCAGGGAGTTTGCCGGCTTATTGAGTCCCACCAGAATGGGGCCTGTGACCTCGGCTCCTCCCACATGCTGGAGAAGTTTGTAACTTATGTTAGCAGCTCCCAAGTTGGGGAAAATGAGAATGTTGGCATTCCCTTTCAGATTTGTGAATGGAAATTCCTTTTCTCGTAAGTGCTGATTGAGAGCGACTTCCACCTGCATTTCCCCATCCATTTCAAGAGCTGGGTTCCGTTCCCTGACAAGACTAACTGCCTTCGCCACTTTTGTGGCCTCCGCATGTTTGCTTGTACCGAAACTTGCATAGCTTAGCATAGCCACCCGTTTAGGTTCCTGTGTGTATTCCTCTGCCAGTTTGGCACTTGCCAAGGCGATGTTAGCAAGTTCCTCGGCAGAAGGATCGACGTTGATGGTGCAGTCGGCAAGGAACAGAAGACTTTGCTCTTTCACCACTATGTAGACACCTGCCAGGGTCGCTCCTTTTTCCGCCCCGATAATTTCCAAGATGGGTCGGACGGCATCGACATAGGCGCTGGTCACACCGTTCACCATCGCATCCGCATCGCCCATCTGTAACATGACGGCAGCAAAGTAGTTATGATTGGTAATGAGAATATCGGACATGGTTCGAGAGACACCTTTTCTTTTCCTCAATTCGTAGAGAACTTCGGTGTAGCGCCCCCGCCTTTGATCTTTCATCGGGTCGACAATTTCAATACCGCTCAGGCTTTTGATCCCGAGTCGATCGGCGGATTTTTGAATCTCTTTCTCTCTTCCCAGCAGGCAAATTTGAATTTCCCCGTCGTCAGCCACTTGTTTTGCGGCGCTCAGAATTTTCGGGTAAGCTCCAAAGGGGATGACCACTCTAGGCTTTTGCTTCTCGACAGTCTTGTATGTGATCTCCTTGCGCAGTCTTCGCATCAGTCGCCTGCTAGGTCCCAGGATTTTCTCGATTTGCTCCTTGTACTCCTCGATGTCGACCTGAAGACGTGCCATACCTGTTTCCATCGCTGCTTGTGCTACGGCAGGAGCGACCCGCAGAAGCACGCGTTGATCGACGGGTTTAGGGATGAGGTAGTCCTTTCCGAAAATATAACGGCTCGTCTGTTTGTACTGAGCCAGAACTTCCTCGGGAACGCTCTCCTTGGCCAATTCTGAAATTGCCTTAGCAGCAGCGATACTCATTTCATCGCTTACCCCCTTCGCTCTTACGTCAAGGGCTCCGCGAAAAATGTAGGGAAAGCCCAGGACGTTGTTGACCTGGTTGGGATAATCTGAGCGCCCTGTAGCGAGAATGATATCCTTTCTTGTGTCTCTGGCCAGTTGAGGATCAATCTCCGGGTTAGGGTTGGAAAGAGCAAAGACGATGGGCTGATTTGCCATCTTCTTTAACATCTTCGGGGTCAGAATGTTGGAGGTTGACACACCTATGAAGACGTCGGCCCCTTCCAGCGCATCTTCTAACGTTTTTAAGGAGCGCGATTCTATGGCAAAGCGTTTCTTATATTCGTTCAAATCGCTCCGCCCCGTGTGAATCACCCCCTGACTGTCGCACATGATTATGTTTTTAATACCAATTTTTCGAAAGAGAGATGCACAACCTATCGCCGCAGCACCGGCTCCACTGAAAACGACACGAGCGTCTTCGATGGACCGGCCTGAAATTTCGCAAGCATTGATGAAAGCTGCAGCTGCAATAATTGCTGTACCATGCTGGTCATCATGAAAAACGGGGATCGACATTTTCTCTCGAAGTTTTTCTTCAATGTAGAAACACTCAGGCGCCTTGATATCTTCAAGATTGATTCCGCCAAAGGTTGGTTCCAGGGAACTTACGATCGTTATGAACTCATCTGGATCTTTCGATGCAATTTCCAGATCAAAAACGTCAATGTCCGCGAATTTCTTGAAAAGGACTGCCTTGCCCTCCATCACAGGCTTGGCAGCATAAGGCCCGATGTCGCCCAACCCCAACACAGCAGTACCATTTGTAATCACACCTACGAGATTGCTTCGTATGGTGTAGCGGAACGAGTTGTCCTCGGATTTGTGAATTTTCCGACAAGGGCCGGCAACCCCGGGGGTGTAGGCAAGAGATAAGTCGTATTGCGAGTTCAACTGCTTTTTTGGTTGCACGCTTAACTTACCAGCACTTGGATACTCGTGGTATTCAAGCGCAAGTTTTTCGTAATCCATATAGACTTTCTCCTATTGTATTCAAGATAGTCAATTTGGGGAAAAACTTTTTGAAAAAAGTTCTATCCCCAAGCCCCTTTTCAAAAACTTCAATATCTAAAGTTTTTTGGGGGGAGGCGTGGAGGGGAACTTTTTTTCAAAAAAGGTCCTCTCCACAAATTCTTTTTCCCAAATACTATCGAGGGACTTGAGAAATGACATGAGTGCCTTCTCCTGACTCTCTCTTAAGGCAAGCACTGAAGGCTGCTGACGTTTCTTGCCGTTTTGGATGACAGCAAAAGCGACAAGCCCGTGTTGGGCATGGTGCAAGTAACCGCTCAGGTTTGAAACAGAGACCGGTGACGAAAGAGTTCCTGTTTTTGCGCGAAGCAAGCCGTGCGTCTGAGTTCCCGAAGCTCCGAAACGATGTTCGAGCGTTCCACTTTCTCCAGCAACGGGTAAGCTTGCGAGAAATTCCGGAAAAATCCTATAGTCCCTCCCCACCTTCACCAGAAGGGTTGTAAGCTGCCTGGCACTCAAAGCACTTCCCTCGTCCAGGCCCGACCCATTCGTGAGGGTGAAATCCCCCTCAACTCCCTTCCCTCGCAGGTACCCCTCCAAGAACTTCGCACCAGCCGCAAAAGACCCTTGTCCACAACAATGGACTGCCAGACGCTTCAACAAGACGTCCGCCATGTAGTTGCTGGAATACAGATTCAAACTTTTCACCAAGTCCGACAACGGTTTGCTCTTATGCGTGTAAAAATGGTGAGCCGTCCTGGGAAGCCGACCTTCCTTTACCGTCCCCCTGACTGAAATACCAACCGTGTTTAAAAACGATCGCACATAGCCCCCTGAAACCTGTATCGGATCATTTACGGCTCGGTAAAATTTCTGCAAAGGAAAGCCTTGCGGGATCGTCCCCTCGACAATCAGTTGGGTCCTTCCGTTAGCCGTGACTCTCCTCACGTTTACGTCGATTTCTGCATAGGATGAAGTGAGGGCATGATTTTCCAAGCTCAACTCTTGCAAGGGAACCGGATCGAAATTCACCAGAGCAGGGCTGCCTACTTTTTCACCAGGCGCTACGTTTACAGCAACCGTGTTGAAATTGACCCCAAATGCCGTCACGGGAGCATGGAAAGCATGTTCCGTCTGATCTCTGCCTTGAATCCGCTCCCTGTCCCAGGCTTGCCCGTCGAATAGACTGTTGTCGATAACAAGATTTCCTCTGAACTCGCGAATTCCCTTCGCTTTCCAATCAGCCGCGATCAGGAAAAGTTCCTCTGAAACAAGAAACGGGTCGCCATCCCCCACGATTATCAAATCCCCGCTGACGACCCCCTTCTCCCTGTCCCCCGTGTAAAAAAAACGCGTTTCCATCTGAAAGGAAGGGGACAACGTTTCAAGAAGGGCGGCGGATAATACCAACTTCGCAATCGACGCAGGGATGAGAGCTTTTGTTGCCTGATGAGAGAAAAGGACTTTGCCATCCGAAAGGCGAACAAACTCCACCGAAGCTTCGGCTTGTTCGCCAACCGTAAACACCTGATGGACCGTCTCCGCTCCAGCGAGAGAAGAGATAAAAAAAAGCACACCAAGAAAGTTCTTGCACATGTTTAGCCTTTTCCTCAATTATATCGCTTTCCAACAAGGTCTCCAAACCTCCTGCCCGGCAAGGTCTCCAAAACTCCTGCCCGGCAAGGAGGTGGTTTGGAGGAAACTGCGCAGCTGGTTCCTCCAAGAATTGCCATGCAAACAACAGAGGTGCGCGATGAATAACGTAACCATAATCGGCACGGGCCCCGCTGGCCTTACCGCAGCTATCTACACCGCTCGGGCAGGACTAGAGCCAGTCATTTATACGGGGATACAACACGGGGGCCAACTTACGACCACAACGGAAGTGGAAAATTACCCAGGTTTTGCAGACCCTATCATGGGGCCAAAGCTGATGGAAGACATGACTGAACAAGCAAAGCGCGTAGGGGCGAAGGTTCTCTACAGGGAAATTTCGAAAGTCGATTTCAGCTCTAACCCTTTGCGATTGTGGAATGATGACAACGAACTTATCGAAAGTAAAACTGTAATCATCGCCACCGGAGCAACAGCCAAAACCCTCGGTTTGCCTGATGAGCATAAATTGATGGGCCGCGGTCTTTCGACATGCGCTACGTGTGATGGGTTTTTTTACAAAAACAAGAAAGTGCTCGTTGTAGGCGGTGGTGATTCGGCTATGGAAGAAGCTCTTTACCTTGCCAAGCTTTGCAAGGAACTTGTCCTGGTTCATAGACGGAAGGAGTTCCGAGCCTCACTCATCATGCTGGAACGAGCAAGGAAAAGTGGCAAAATCACGTTTATGTCACCGTTCACTGTCGCAACACTGTTACATGATCAGAGGGGGTTAACAGGTGCGGTTTTGGAAAACACCCAGACTGGTGAAACACAAGAACTAGTCTGTGATGGCATTTTCTACGCCATTGGTCATAAGCCCAACTCTGAGATTTTTGCCCCATACGTGGACCGAGATAAAAACGGTTACATCCTTGTGACTGAGTTTGCAAAAACAAGGACCCCCGGGGTCTTTGCAGCAGGAGACATTGCGGACCCCGTCTTCCGTCAAGCTATAACAGCAGCAGGGCTGGGCTGTCAGGCCGGTATTCAAGCAACGAAATATATCGAAGAACATCACGAGAGCTAAAAAATGGCATTTTGGTCTAAGCGTCAAACCGAACACGTTATCTCACCACAACCCCAGACGCCGACAGAATCTGTCCCAGCAGAATCCGTTAACCCTCTTGCCAAAATCGACAAGATTATCGCCATCGCATCTGGTAAAGGGGGCGTTGGCAAATCGACAGTCGCCGTGAATTTGGCAAAAGCCCTGGAGCAGAAAGGTGCCCGCGTAGGTCTTCTCGATGCAGATGTCATGGGACCGTCCGTGCCCATCATGCTGAAGCTTCCCACTCCGACAAGGATGAACGGTAAACTTGTTGTCCCTCCTCAACACGGAAACACAAAAGTGATGTCTTCGGCGATGTTCGCTCCTCAGGGGCGTGCGAACATCATGCGTGGGCCTATGGCTGGGAACTTTGTACGACAACTTCTCTTGCAAGTCGACTGGGGGGAATTGGACTACCTCATTATCGACTACCCACCGGGGACGGGTGATATTCAACTCTCTCTTTCGCAGACAAGCCCGATGACGGCAGCTATTTTAGTCTCTACGCCACAAGATATTGCTTTAGCGGATGTGGGAAAAGCTGCTCAGATGTTTGAAACGCTCAAGTTACCCGTCCTCGGAGTGGTCGAAACGATGAGCTGGTTTGTCTGTGATCAATGTGAGAAAAGGCACTTTATCTTCAAGCAAGGCGGGGCTGAAACGTTCGCTAAAAGGTTGGGAATTCCTCTCCTGGGGCAAATCCCCCTCGACCCTGCTCTTACAGAATGCAGTGACAGTGGAGAACCAATCGTCACAAGAATGGGAAACTCTCCCTCCGCACAAGCCTTTTACGAAGCCGCTGACAAAATCCTGGGGGAACTCTCGGTCCTTCAAGAACAGAAACATGATGGGCTTTTGTCCTTTAGTTTAACCTGGCAATGAGTAAAGAAATGAAAATCATGGGCGTCAAGGAACTTTGGCAGGTCGACGATAAAACCTTAGCCATCTTGTGGACCGACAAAGTAGAACAACACTACGATGTCGTCGAATTGCGGAGAAAATGCCCCTGCGCAGCTTGCGTGGATGAGCGTACGGGCAAACGCACCCTCGCTCCTGAAAATGTGGCAGACACGGTCCGTCCCAAGCTTTTAAAATCAGTGGGAAGATATGCGCTCACAATTCAGTTCAGTGACGGTCACGAGACAGGGATTTACACATTCGACTATTTACGGAACCTATAGTGTTCACTTCAATATCAAAAGTTTTTTGGGGGGAGGCATGGAGGGGAACTTTTTTTCAAAAAAGGTCCTCTCCACAAATTCTTTTTCTCAAATCTTCCGCAACAACGCCTTGGCCATTGTTTTTCCTATCTCCGCAGGGGAGCGTGAAACGGTAACTCCAGCTGCTTGAAGAGCTTCTATTTTCTCCTGAGCGGTCCCTTTTCCCCCACTGATGATCGCTCCCGCATGACCCATGCGTTTTCCTTTGGGGGCCGTTACCCCTGCTATAAATCCGCAGACAGGCTTACGAACATTTGCCTTGATAAAGGCTGCTGCCTTGATCTCCGCGTCACCTCCGATTTCGCCTATCATGACGATGGCTTCAGTTTGCGGATCCTGTTCAAACATTTCCAGCAGGTCGACGAAGTTTGTTCCAATGATCGGATCTCCACCGATCCCCACGCATGTCGACTGTCCTAGCCCCACGAGTGAAGTCTGGTTGACAGCTTCGTAAGTCAGAGTTCCCGATCGAGAGATGATCCCGACCTTACCCGATCTGTGTACATGTCCCGGCATGATTCCAATCTTGCAGGAGCCCGGGGTAATAACCCCAGGGCAATTGGGGCCGATCAGACGCGAGCGGCTTCGGTCTAACGCTTTTTTCACGGGAATCATGTCCATCACGGGAATTCCTTCCGTAATGCAGACGATAAGTTCAATGCCGCAATGGATAGCCTCAAGGATCGCGTCGGCAGCGACCGGTGGAGGGACAAAAATCATGCTAGCGTTGCACCCAGTTTTTTCCTTCGCCTCCCGGACGGTGTCGAACACGGGCAAGCCCGCAACTTCCTCCCCTCCCTTCCCTGGCGTCACACCCCCTACAAAACGAGGCGCATATTCATGAGAAAGTTTTGTATGAAACAACCCCGACTTCCCCGTAATGCCTTGTGTGATCACACGGGTGTCCTTACCTACTAAAATACCCACCGCACGCCTCCTTATTTCGCTTGCTTTACTGCTTCAACAACTTTCCTGGCACCGTCCGCCATATCTTCGGCAGAGATGATATCAAGATTGGACTTCGCAAGGATCGCCTTCCCTTCCTGGACGTTTGTCCCCTCGAGTCGGACCACAAGGGGAACCTTCACCCCCAACTCTTCTCCGGAATGAATGATGCCCTTTGCTATAACATCACATCGCATGATCCCACCAAAGATATTAACGAAGATCCCTTCGACTTTCTTATCCTGCAAAATGATCCGAAAGGCGTTCTTGACCTGATCTTCATTTGCCCCCCCGCCTACATCAAGGAAGTTTGCAGGCTCACCGCCGTAAACCTTGATAATATCCATGGTCGACATCGCAAGACCTGCTCCGTTCACCATGCATCCGATACTCCCATCCAGGCCGATATAGCTTAAGCCATGCTTGGAAGCTTCCACTTCCCGCATATCCTCCTCGTCGAAATCACGAAGAGCATCAATCTCCTTCTGTCGAAAGAGAGCATTGTCGTCGAAGTTCATCTTTCCGTCGAGCGCCAACATTTTCCCATCTTTGGTAACTACGAGAGGATTGATTTCCAAAAGGGAGAAGTCATGCTTCTGGAAGAGCGAGTATAGTTTCTGGATGATGGCCTTGAGCTGCTTTTTTTCCTCTTGGGGAATATCAATGCGGAAAAGAAGTTCTCTCAGAAGGAAGTCGTGTAAACCGATCGTAGGGTCTACACGGACTGTGATGATTTTTTCGGGAGTTTTCGAAGCAACTTCTTCGATATCCATACCCCCCGCCAAGGAAAACATAACAGCGATGTTTGCTGTCTCTCTATCCACAAGGAGAGCTAGATAATATTCTTTGGCAATATCGCTCCCCGCCTCGATATAAACTTTGCGCACAAGTTTTCCGTCTTCCCCTGTCTGGTGTGTGCGCAGGGTCATCCCCAACATTGTGTCTGCAATCGCCCTACAGGCTTCCGGGCTGTTTGCCAATTTCACGCCTCCTGCCTTTCCTCGACCACCGGCATGAACCTGTGCCTTTACAACAGCAACTGGTACATTAAGCCGACGAAAGGCAAATTCCGCTTCCACGGGAGACCGTGCAAGGTATCCTTCGGGAACAGGAACCTGGTGACTGCGAAAAATTCGTTTCGCCTGATATTCATGAATGTTCATTTTCTGCCCTTCAAAATTTAGGGGGAAGGTTATGACATCGAGACGAGCAAATCAACAGCCATTTGAAGCCCGCTTAGCAAGGAGGTGGTTTGGAGGAAACTGCGCAGCTGGTTCCTCCAAGAGTTAACCCGCCTTTCGCTCTTTCTTTCCCAAGCCGTATTTTTCCACCTTCATAATAAGATTCGCACGGCTCATTCCCAGCTCTTTTGCTAGCAGCGATTTATTCCAGTGCGTGCGATTAAGCCCCTCGCGTATCATTTCAAACTCGACCTGTTCGAGGACGTCTTTCAACTTTCCCGTCTGAGTTTCCACAACTTTGACACCCCCTCCGTCCCCAACACGGGCGGAAAGGTCGTCGGCGCTCAATGTCGGCTCCTCCCCTGCTAGAACGTAAAGGCGCTCGATTTCATTTTCCAACTCTCGAACGTTCCCGGGCCAGTGGTAAGAGAGAAGCTTATGCAGGCATTTCTTGTCAGGTTGTTTGATGTCAGTGTTCATGCTTTCCGCGAATTGCTTCAGAAAATGCTCAATCAGAAGGGGAATGTCCTCACTTCTTTCTCGCAGAGGTGGAACACGAAGGTTAATTACGTTGAGTCTATAATAAAGGTCTTCCCGAAACTTTCCATTCCTGACCATTTCTTCCAAAGCCTGGTTTGTAGCGGCTAATACCCGCGTGCTTGTATGCTTTGTCTCTGTATCCCCAACGGGACGGTAGCTTCCTTCCTGTAGCACCCGCAGAAGCTTGACTTGCATTGCCAGAGGCATATCTCCAATTTCATCCAGGAAAAGCGTACCGTCATTGGCAATTTCGAAAAGGCTCTTTTTATCTTTGAAAGCTCCGGTAAAGGCACCTTTGACATGGCCGAAAAGTTCCGATTCGAGAAGATTTTCGTTGAAAGCTCCGCAGTTGAGCGCAACAAACTTCCCCCGTCGCCGCTTCGAATTGTAGTGCAGAGCGCGCGCTATCAGCTCTTTTCCCGTTCCGTTCTCACCCTCTATGAGGACAATGGCTGTAGAGTCTTTTATCCTTTCTATCAGGGAGTAGAGCTTCTGCATTTCGTGAGACTTCCCCACCATCTTACTGAATTCGTATCGGCTCATGAGTTCAGTTTTCAGCTCATCCACTTCCTTTTTCACGTTCCACAGGTTGGAATACGCAAGCAGAATCTCAGCAACTACCATCTCGATCATCTCGGTTAGGTACTGAACTTCCTTGGCGCTTAAGACTGGCAGGTTCTCCACATAGTTTTGAAGTTGAGTATCGGACTTAAAAAGGTTCTGAAGGGTCTTTTTGATCTGAGTTTTTTGCTCTTTCTCCGTCTCCTGGGCTATGAATCCATCTCCAAAGACACTTCCCAGGTATTTTCCCTCTACTGTAATGGGCACCGTTATGGTCGAAAATCCTGCGTGACAGTACCCTTTTTCCGTCTTGTCGTGACCTTTTAGATCTTTTGTTTTTCGAACAGTCCCCAGACATCCTCGGAACCCTTTATCGTCGGCGGCAATCCCTCTGCACACCTGGTGAATGGGGTTGAAAAACTTACCCTTGGGGACCCCTCGCAAATATCCACGGTGGTCGGTGAAGTTGAGTTGAACCTTCCACCATTCCCCCACAATTTCTCGCAATCTCCTGATGACATGCAGTTTGTCAAAATCCTCCCACGGAAGGAAATCATCTTCGTCCATGGTCACAAACCTCCGAAAATCCACGTCTCTGTTTGAATTTTCGGCAATTTGTCAAAAATCTTTACATTCATTTGAGAAAAAGGATTTGTGGAGAGGACTTTTTTTGAAAAAAAGTTCCCCTCCACGCCTCCCCCCAAAAAACCTTAGATATTGAAGTTTTTTGAAAAGGGGCTTGGGGAAAGAGCTTTTTTCAAAAAGTTTTTCCCCAAATTGATTATCTTGAATACTATAGATACGCTGCACATGAGGAGAGTTTTGACTACATGTTTGACAAGTTTTTACGTATTTCTTTGCCTGATTCGCCTATCAAAAAAACCACAAAAGACCATAGATCATCCTGTGCGGCAATTTTGTTAATCTCTTTTAATGGCAAAAAGCGAAGCATCTCTCTTTCAAATTCCGATTTAAGACTGCTATCTTCCGACAGCAACCTGAATCGTTGGGAGAAAAGATCCCAAAAATATTTTTGGGTTAATTTTCTGTCCTGAAGTTTGTTAGGGATCAGCCCAAATCTTGGTTTTAGTCCTTGTCCATGGAGCCAGATCATATCCCACAAATCTCGGTACTTTACTCTATTGGGACGTAGCGCAAAGGCCAACAGCTTATCAACATAAATTTCTTCACGACTTTGAGCCTGCAAAACCAAGCCGGATGTTCCCATATCAACACCATAGGGATTGAGCAGCATCATAGGTTGTTTTTCATATGAGGGTACAGCACAAATATCTATATTAATTCGTTGTGCTGGGCGAGCTTTTTGTTTAGGTCTAGTATCAATTTTAACTTTCCAAGTGTCCACATTTTTGCTCTCTTTTACAGGTTGGCTGACGCTTACTTTTAAGCCATATTTTTTATTCAAGTCATCTATTAGTAGATCTCCCATTGTAGATAAACTATTTCGAGAAAAATTTTCTCCGCCAGTAAAATCCAAATCTTCACTTAGCCTAATTCCCCCATAGCAGATTCTCAGACAGGTACCGCCTATAAATGTTAAGTTGGTGAGCAGGCTGCTTTGGCTTAGTGTTCTTAAAATATCGTGATGCAGCAGTTCTTTTTCAACGACAGTCTTTAACGGAGATAGATCATGTCGGTTTTTCAATGCTTCTGTTAGTAGCCGGTCAAATAAGTTCATTTATAGTATCCTCATCGATTAAGTCACGATTTCGACCTGTCGCTTTCATATCTCTCAAGGCCAAGGTAACATTGGCACGCCATAACCCACAGTCATGGTCGTAAGTAAGCTGCTTTATAAGATCAGAGGGTTTTTGGTTGGTGTGAACAAACTCAATAATTCCAAAATCGTTGCAATTAATGATGTTGCTCCTGCCGGACGACATAATTGATATTCGGTTTATCGGGATTTGTGAAATAACCCCCGCATCGCTTAACACTGTTTCTAAACTGATATAATTAAGTTCATCGGCTCTGATCAAAGCTGCCGCATGAAATAGCAGCAGACCATCTGGTGGAAGAGCTTTTTCAAAAAGATATAGTCCTCGACATACACGAACAAGCAACCCGGAGTGTACAGCTCTGCTGAACAAGGTCTTAAAAGCTGAGTCAGATAAATTAGGATAAAGAGGTCGTAAATCACGCAGCGTAAATAGATAATGTTTATCATTGGCGTTTTTAGAGAGCCATTGATCAAGCTGTTTTATCGGCTGCATCTCGCTGTAACTCCACATTAAGTTACACTTAGTGTAACTTTTTGTATAGCATAAGTCA
Organism: Deltaproteobacteria bacterium; assembly: GCA_016186945.1. GTDB lineage: Bacteria > Bdellovibrionota_B > Oligoflexia > Oligoflexales > Bog-1112 > BOG-1112. The sequence goes on from JACPKR010000025.1 coordinate 46,061, forward strand.
AAATCATTCTCAAGAGTAACCCGTAAGCTATTTGTGGCAAAGGGACAAAACCACCTCCTTGCCCCAACGGCTTGCCACAGGCGGGTTACGCAATCATTCGGACGAGATATGCTACGGGGTGCAAAGCTGCATTTCGAATTCCGGGTAGTCAGCTTCTAGATACGCTGCACATGAGGGGGTTAAGCGCTGTTTTTTGGTGAAGTCAATATGCAAGGCTCTAAAAAAGTCGCTAGAATGGACATCGGTCTCGTCGATGTTGACCAAAGAACCGTCATCAATTTCGCCAGAGATGTCTAATAGTCCCCAACACCCGACATTTGCGGCATCGTTATGGCCTGCTTTAGCAGCAAACAAGTCCGCGAAATCTTCGCTTGAGTAAAATCCTTCAGAATAATGAGGTGTTTTTTCTGATCTTATTGCTTGGGGCCTTTCGGGGTGCAATTGGGCCAGGCAGTTAATAGTCCTCTGAAGGATACCAAAATCCATGCTATTCCCCTTGCTAAGAATCGCTCTCTCCACTTGATGCCCTAATTCATGCTTGGCAATTTGGGGACCAAAACGAGAATTTGCTAGCCAGCTTAACTTTATTAGAGGCAAGATGGAAAAAGAAGCATCATACGGTTTAATTATCCCCTCGATTTTTTTGATGAGTTCATTGGAATCCTCATATACCTTCTCCAGTGGTTTCTCGGGATCGTACACGTCAAAATCAAACGCAGAAATGATTATTCCTACTCTCCGATAGACAGACGTATGTGGCAATTCGTCAAGGTAGTCATCAAAAGAAGAGTCGAGATCCTTCAGTAAGGCTTCTTCAGAGTCTGGAAATTCTATTTTTACTGCTTCGACTTCTTTTTTAATCCCACCAGCGGTGTCTAGAAATGTCTCCAGATACTGGCGCGTATCCCTTTTCGCATCATCTACATATCTACTCTTGTCTAATTCATTTGCCTTAGCGTTCATATACAAAACAAGTTTCAAATAAATTCCAAACCTTTCTAACAACTTTTTTTCTGCTTCTGTGAACTCTTTTCCCAAGCTTTCTTTTGTCTGCGCAACTGCTTCTTTCAGCTTTTTTTCCTCTGCCATTATTCTTGCAGCTTCTGCAACTTCAAGCTTCCCTTCTGTCTTTTTGCTTATATAAAGCAACAAATCGAGACCTCGTGATGCCATAAAAAATTTTTCCATAATAAATTTCGTTATACCTTCCCCCGATCTAAATTTCTTAACGATCGGATCTCTTAAGATGAGTGCTGTGGCATCCTTTAGGCTTGGGGTGCGGGACACTTCCGCAAGACTTTCTTCAAAATGCTCCGTTTCATGTTTTATAGCTGCCCCTAGGTCTCCATATTTGAAAGTGAAGTAAACCTGAATATCACCGTTCGCCGCAGCAAATTGCACAATGTCTAAGAAAAATTTGGAATTCAAACTTTTGTAAAAAACAAGAGCAATATCGGAAAAAGGGTCATTTTTATTTCCAGCCGTCCTTTGGATCTCCTCTTCAAACTCCTGCTTCAGTTGCGGGAAACCGTCTTCGCTTAAAAGGAATGCATTATCTTTGTAAAAAGGTTTGAAATACTTTTCCATAGAAAGACTCGTGGCTAAGAGGATGGATGCGCCTGGTGGGATATCTCTCCTTATATTCCGGTCGAAGTCATTAACAAATTTCGCAAGCTCAAGAAAATTTTCCCTTTCCCTCTCGAGAAGTTTTGCAAATTTATCCACTAGTGGTGCAATCGTCTTGTCAGGAATGACGATTGCACTTAACACCGTCATGCGTCCATAGAGATCTAGTAAGTTGTGCCCGTCCTCATTTGAGCATATAGAACGCACGCATTCCCTATAGAGATCTCTATATTCTTGGGATGGTCGGGAATCAGTATGCAGCATTTTAGGGATGATCGAATCTATGGGTGTGCCTTTCTTAGTTGAAGTACATGAAATTAGTGAAATGAAGGTGAACAAAAATGCTGTTTTCACGGTTTCTCCTCATGGGCCGCCCCTTTTCAAAAACTTCAGTATTTAAAGTTTTTTTGGGGGATGAGTGGAGGGGAACTTTTTTCCAAAAAAGGTCCTCTCCACAAATTAAAGAAATCCTTCACTACGCACAGGATGACGATGTCTGCCTAGACGAGGCTCATCTCTGTTTTCTTGTAGCTCAGCATACTACGCCTTGCCTCAAAGAGGTTCCTATACGACTCATAGCGAATACGTAGCTTTTCTGTCTCCGCCTTAGCGTCCGCCATCTGGTGCAGGAAGTTTATGTAGTCGGTGTCTGTCTCAGCTAGCCTCCTGATCTTCGCTTCCGTTCGATGACCGTCGTCATATTTTTCCATGGCACGCGCTCGATAGGTCGGCTTGAGAAGTTCCAAGCGGTCCGACAGTTTCTTAGCCGCTGCATAGCCCAGCCCGACTTTGTTGGCCAGATGGACAATTTCCTCCAAGTTACCTGGGACGATAGGTTTTTTTCCTACTTCGTTGTTAATACTCAATATTTTTGACCTCCAGAGGATGTTTCCAGTAAAATGCCATTCTTACTTAATGTTTTCGCGCTTTCTTCCGAAATACTTTTAGAGGGAAGAACAACTCAGGAACCTTTTATGGCGCCTCTTCATCTAGCTACCCCGAGCGAGTTTTTTCGAGAACAAGTAGTTTCCGCGCTCAGCGAACATAATTTATCCGTTAGTCAGCATGTTGAATATTACATTGTCAATCTTTTATGCGGATTTATAAACCCGGAAAAGCTGACCGGGGATGAGCAGCTTAATATCCTGGACACCCCCCTGGCTCTTTTGCTCAAACGAGCCATCGAAGCCCCCGTCGAGGAGAGGGTCAAGATTTTGAAAATTCTTGGTGACTTCAGTTTGTATATTTCAGGATTTTTTCAGGACTATTTTAACCGGAAAACTTATAACGTCGATTACTTCATCACGATTGGGACAAACGCCTACTCTCATGTTTCTGTCATCACACGCACACGCTTTCGAGATTACGACTTTGCGTCGCTATATGGAGACCTGGCGACTTACTTCCCCAATATTGTGGAGGTCGTATCCCATATCAGCGATAAGCTTGAGACCCCCAAGCATCAGAACATACTTTCCATGTACGAACGTTGGGTCTCAAGCAAGTCGGAGCGCCTCTTCAATAAGCTGAAAGAGCACGGAATTATCCCTATAGAAAACAATCCTAAAACCAAGCAGTGATCAAATTTTCTTCACCCTTTCTTCCATCCTCTTGATCAGCAAATCGAGGATGGCAGCTTCTTCATGCCTCGTCTCGTTGAGAAGCTTCTCACGAAAAGCTTGGAACTGTCCCAGCATGAAGGAATGGTGCGAGGCGTAGAGAAAGTCTGAGAAAGCACGCTTGATCTCTCCCAGTCTGAAAAGCACCTTGCCCCGTTCAAACCGTAGCTGCGGGTCTGAAGTATCAAGAGCAATCGCTTGCGTATAGAAATAGTAAGCGCGATAGTCGTTTTCGCTCGCTGCCGCTTCTGCCCTCAAATGCTCGAAAATAAAAGGCGTACGCAACACAAGGTAAGATCCCAGCCCCACAATCGCCATAAAAGAAGCTATTAAGGCAGCACCAAAAAATACCTTGCGCTGAAAAAAGCGGTTTTTGCGAAGGTAAAACATGGAAAGCCCGAGTCCCAAACCTGCGCCAAGACCGCCCAGATGAGCCGCGTTGTCGATACCAATTCCGGAATTACCGGAAAGCGAGACAACAAAGTTGAACACAACCGCTATGACAATATTGAGCAAGGCCATGGAGGTAAAAGGTCCCACACGAAAACGCTGTCCGAATTCCTCGCGGGCGATCACCTGCTCGATTAGCATCCCCACGCCGATCAGGCCAAAAATGGCACCCGACGCTCCCGCTCCTAGGGAAACATTGCCCAGGGAACTCATCACGTTTCCCATAACACCACTTCCCAAAAAGATGAGAAGGAACCACCCCGTGCCCAGTAAAGGTTCCAGGTAAGCTCCTATAATTTTCAACGCGATACTGTTCAAGAGAAAATGGATGATCCCGAAATGCAGAAAAATGGGAGTAAGAAGTCGCCACCACTCCCCCTGCGCAATGCTAACAGGATCTTTCGCACCCCACAAAATGAGGATTTCCCCTTCGGGAGCGAAAAGGTCCCCACTCATCACCGTGATCAGTGCAAAGAGAATGAAATTGCAGACGAGGATGCGCCCCGTCCATGTTCCCAGATAGAATTGAAGCCGGTCGATGAAATTTTGCCTGCTAAACTTGGCCAAACAAGCCCCTTAATAGACCTTGGGGTCATCTTGTTCGTTGTGCATGTGAAGAAAGGAAATACCTTCAAGGTTTAAATCCTTTCCTTTTCGCGAAAGCAACCAAACTTTGGTCTTGCTCTGGCCGCGGGGCAAAATAAGGAAAACTTGCAGAGCCTCCACCTTCTTGTCATCTATGTCTAAAACCTTCGCGGAAAGAAATACTTGGTCCCCCTGCTTCAACAGACCTTCTGACAGTTCCTGAACCTCCAAGAGAACGATAGGACTACTGCCTTCTCTGGGAAATTTTCCAAATTCCACCTTATAAATCTCGTTCTGTCGCTGGATCGATTGGACTTCGTAAGCTCCCTCGACATTACGAACTTTTGCCTGCTGTTCCAAGTCGGACGCCGGAAGAGATACCGTGCAAAAAAGAAAAGAGAGGACTGCTAACGTCTTTCTCATGTGATTCCTCCTAATTTAATTCAAGATAATCAATTTTGGGAAAAACTTTTTGAAAAAAGTTCTTTCCCCAAGCCCCTTTTCAAAACTTCAATATCTAAAGTTTTTTGGGGGGAGGTGTGGAGGGGAACTTTTTTTCAAAAAAGGTCCTCTCCACAAATTCTTTTTCTCAAATACTATAGCGTCAGCAAGATTCAAAATCCCCACGCAAAATTTTGTCCGCTAACTGTTCGATCTCACTGCCAAGGGAGCGGTCGTTTTCAAGAAAGGGAGAGATTCCTCTGATTGTATCATGGAGCCTCTTTAATTTTGCTGACAAACTCCGGGGCTGACGCAAGTCAATGGCCTGACTGGCAGCCAAGAATTCAATCGCAAGTATCTTGGCAAGATTTTTACAGACGGTTCTCAATTTCTGAGCTGCGAACGGCCCCATGCTGACGTGATCTTCTTTTTCCGCAGAGGTTGGGATACTATCCACACTTGCCGGGTGTGAGAGCGTCTTATTTTCTGACACAAGAGACGCTGCCACCACCTGCGGGATCATAAAACCAGACTGCAGGCCCTCATTCTTCACTAGAAAAGCTGGAAGTCCACTCATACCTGGGTTGCTAAGCTTCTCTATCCGTCGCTCAGAGATATTACCCAGCTCGGCAATGGCGATGGTCAGGAAATCAAAAGCACAAGCCAAGGGTTCACCGTGGAAGTTTCCCCCGCTGATGACTTCATCTTCAAAGACAAGGGGATTGTCCGTTACACCGTTCAATTCCGTATCGACTACACCTTTAGTAAAGGCCCAGGTGTCCCTCGCCACCCCGTGGACCTGCGGAGCGCAACGGAAACTGTAGGGGTCCTGTACCCTGCTGTAATCTTGATGCCGATAATAGAGTTCATCCGAAGCCTCGAAAAGAGAACGAATGTGGGCTGCCACCTCGATCTGCCCTTTGTGAGGACGCGCCGCATGAATCCTCGCATCAAATGCCGCTAAGGTTCCCCCAAACCCCGCTAGACTCATTGCTAAAGCTAGATCTGCAACATGAATGAGCTGAAACGCTTCTTCCACGGCAAAACACCCCTCCACTGCCATATACTGGGTGCCATTGATAAGAGAAAGGCCCTCTTTCGCTTGCGGTTTGTATGGGGTTACACCTAGACGTTTTAGTAAATCTGCTGTGGCCAGCTCCCTGCCGTCATACACAGACTTACCTTCCCCAATCAAAGCAAGTGCCAAATGGGCGAGGGGAGCGAGATCACCAGACGCCCCGACACTCCCCTGCCTAGGAACACGAGGAAGGATGCCTTTCCGAAGGAAGCTCACCAAATGTTCCACACAGGCGCTACTCACTCCGCTAAGTCCCGACAGCAAATTGTGCGCCTTGAGGATCAACATACCGCGGACGACATCGTCGTCTACGTTTCCCCCAACACCACTGGCATGCGACCGGATGAGATTGACTTGCAACTCGCAGGCTTTTTCTCGGGGAATTTTCACTTTCGAGAGGAAACCGAACCCTGTATTGACGCCATAAATGGTCTTTCCTCCATTAAGAGCATTTTCGATGAAGGTGCGACGCTCGATTACGCGCTTCAGACTTTCCCGATCGACTTGCACCGGAGGATTCGCCTGTCGGGAAAGGCTAACAAGGGTGCGTGCGTCCAGATGATCCTTGCCTAAGTTAAACTGCCCCGTCTTCACTCGGACTCCTCAACTGCTGCCAACCTCAATTCATCAACTATTTTCCGTTTGTCCCTTGCTTTGAAAAAGAAAGATCCCGACACAAAACTGTTAGCCCCTCTCCCTGTCAATTTGCCAATATTCTTTACGGACACGCCTCCATCAACGGCAACGAAAAGGTGATCCAATTCCTTACCGTGACTCCATGCCTTGAACTCTTCCAGCTTCTCGAAAACTACAGGCATAAATTCCTGACCTGAATAGCCAGGGTTCACAGACATGAACAAGAGCAAGTCGACAGACTCACAGTAGGGAGCTATCGTCTGAAAATGTGTAGCTGGATTGAGGGCCAGCCCGGCCCGACGTCCTTTTTCTCTGATAAGTTTGATAATGTTTCGAGGGTCCTTCGCAGCTTCGACGTGGAAGGTCAGGTAATCCGCTCCCGCTTCAAGATAAGCAGCAGCCCTCTCGTCGGGATTAGAAATCATGATGTGAACATCCAATGGCAGGGAGGTCCTTCCCTTAAGAGCTTTAATGAAAGGAAGGCCGAAACTAAGATTGGGGACAAAGTGCCCGTCCATCACATCGACGTGAATCCAGTCTGCTCCAGAGTTTTCGATCATATCGACGGCAGAACCAAAGTCTAAGGGATCGGCCGAAAGGATGGAAGGTGCAATGGTGATCTTGTTCACGATTTCCCCTCTTTCTCGGCCAAAATCTTTTTCTTTATGGCACCGGCCTTAAGGCGGCTCATCCTCTTAATAAAGACAATTCCGTTGATATGGTCAATTTCGTGCTGGAGACAAATCGCAAACAGCCCATCAGCTTCAACATGAAATTCCTTCCCGAATTCGTCGTAAGCCATTACGCTTAGCTCCGAAGAGCGCTCAACGAAATCGAAAACTTCTGGAAAGCTTAGACAGCCTTCCATGAAACTCACTCGCCCTTTTTTCTTCGTTATGACGGGATTAATGAATGTGAATCGCTTGTTGTGCCACCACTGCTCTTCCACCTTTTCGTCTTCCTCTTCCTCATAACGATTAACTCCGAAAGGAATGTAAACAGTGAACATGCGTTTGAGGATATTGACTTGGTTGGCGGCAAGGCCAATACCACCCTCCTTGTCCATAGTGGCATGCATCAATCGCGCCAGGTCTTGGATCTCCACGTTGAAGTCGACAACGTCCTCTGCTGGTGTTTCCAATACCTTGGCAGGCCAAGTGACTATATCAAGTGTTTTCAAAACGCAATTCTCCTGAGGCTTGCTCTTTCGCTAAAACCCTTCCTTAGTACCATGAATGTGCCATATTTTGCAGCCGCAAAATGGGAGGGGAGGACAAGCTTCCTATTGGACGGATTGATCGTCGTCCGAATTGAGACCTTGGATGGCAATTTTGGCCCTGCCACTTATTTTGTCGGTGAAATCAACGGCATACTCTTCGATCAAGTCCACAACGCGATTGTCGACCAAGACACTCCTTGCATGTTCATAGAGAGGCAAGCCATTGAAAGGAAGGGATAAAACGTAAACCCAGGTTATCATTTGGATAATTGTCCTAAACACCCATTTGACAAGTTCTTTTAGCATTGCTGTATCACCTTGATAGTCTTAAGAAAAGTTTAACATGGGTGGAAGGCTAGGGCAAGATTTCGCTAGCTTGCCAAGTCTGTAGGGGAAGGGCGCGAGACTCTCTCTTCGGGAGTTTGGACGAAGGCACTCTGTTTTACGGGAAAAAGCAACGAGAAAGCCTCCCAATAATTTTCGATATAGTGGAGTTTTAGTTTCTTCTTTACGCTTGCGGGCAAGTCATCCACGATAAGTTTGTTGCGAAGGGGAAGGATTACATTTTTCATTCCTTCTCTTTGGGCTGCGAGAAGTTTCTCTTTCACTCCTCCGATGGGGAGGACCTTCCCGTGGATGGTGATCTCTCCTGTCATACAGGTTTTGGATGCAATCTTTTGACAGAGCAGGGCTGAAAGGATCGAGCTAGCGATGGCCACGCCAGCGCTTGGTCCATCTTTGGAGACGGCTCCTTGAGGGACGTGCACATGGATCTCGTGTGTTTTTAGCAGGGACCAGTCCACGCCTAAGACTTCTGCCCTGGATTTAACGAAGCTAAGTGCTGCTTGTGCGGATTCCTTCATCACGTCACCCAACTGGCCCGTAAGGACTAGACCTTCCTTTCCTGGCAGGAGGTTGGTTTCGATCGTAAGGATTTCCCCACCGAAGCGAGTATAGGCCATACCGAAGGAAATCCCTGCGGCGGTATCTGCGTGAGGAAAGAAGTCCTCCCCAAAGATTCTTGCCCCCAGGTATTTCTGCACCTTTGCTGGGGTGACACGGAATACGTCCTCCTTCTTCTCACCTTCCGCAACATCACGTGCAATTTTTCTACAAATGGACGCGATTTGCTTTTCAAGATTACGGAGTCCACTTTCCCGAGTATAGCCACGAATCAAGCTTACAACCGCGGACTTGCTAAGGTCGATCGTTTTGCCTGCAAGCCCTGTTTCTCTCGCTTGTTTAGGGATGAGAAAGCGGTCAGCGATTTCTGATTTTTCATCTTCCGAATATCCAGACAACTCAATGACCTCCAGCCGATCACGCAAAGCTGGGTGAATGGTGTCGAGCGTGTTTGCATTGGCAATGAACATCACCTTTGACAAATCGAAGGGAATTCCCAGATAATGGTCGACGAATTGATGATTCTGTTCCGGGTCCAGAACTTCAAGAAGAGCAGATGCCGGGTCGCCTCGATAGTCCTGCCCGAGCTTGTCGATTTCATCCAACATGATGATGGGGTTGGCGCTCTTTGCGTTCTTAATGGCACACACGACACGGCCTGGGAAAGCCCCTACGTAGGTCTTACGATGCCCACGAATGTCTGCTTCGTCTCGCACCCCTCCGACCGATATACGTTCAAATTTGCGTCCTATGGAGCGAGCGATAGATTTACCCAGACTCGTCTTACCCACTCCCGGCGGACCGACAAAGCACAGAATGGGGCTTTTGGCCTGAGGGTTAAGCTTCTTTACGGCAAGATACTCGATAATGCGATCCTTCACTTTATGCAGCCCATAGTGGTCGGCATCCAGGTCGCGGCTAACGTTTTTAAGGTCAAGGGTATCTTCTGTAAATTCTTGCCACGGCAGGTCAAGGATGGTCTCAACGTGGGTCCGCACAAGCGAAGCTTCACTGGTATCCTGGTGCATCTTTTCCAGGCGTCTCAATTGACGTGCAAGCTCGTCTTTTGCTGTTGGTGAAAGCTTGGCTTCGTTAACCCTTTTCCAAAGATCCTCCATCTCGTCCCGAGGGTCGGCATCACCCAACTCACTTTTAAGCGCCCTTATCTGTTCACGCAGGTAGTGTTCCCTCTGCAGCTTGCCAATTTCTTCTTTAGCCTGGTTTTGTATTTTTACCTGCATCTGGCAGACTTCTATTTCACGAGAGAGGAAGGTATGAACGCGTGCTAGACGCTCGATCGGATCAAAGACTGACAGAATTTTCTGTGCATCTTCGACCTTCAAACCTAGGTTCGCCGCAACCAGATCGGCGAGCCGGCCCGGTTCTCTCACATCTTCCAAAATCATGAGAATATCGGGGGAAAGGACCCGCCCCAGGCTTACAACCTTCTCCAGATTTTCTCGCACCGCGCGAACGGTAGCCTCGATCGAAGACGACTGATTGACGATCGTCGGTTCTCGGATGGTCCTGACTTCAATGTTGGGAAAGTCTTTCTGTTCGACTAGCCTAACTGCCACAGCTTTCTGCAGGCCCTGAACCAGTACCTTCATACGTCCGTCGGGAAGTTTTCTCGTTCGCATAATGGAGCAGATGGTTCCCATATCGTAGACATCGAAAGGGGGTTCGAGAGAGGATTCCAAACCTCTTCCCTCATGGCCTTCAACTTTGAAGGCAGAAAGAAAAATCTTCCTTGTTTTTGACAAACTGAATTCCACTGCCTTGATACACAAGTCTTCGTTAATGAATACTGGCACAATCATGTGGGGGAAGACGACTATGTCCTTTAAAGGAAGAAGGGGTAGGGTCAAAACATCTTGTTCCCTTGGAAATGGATTTCCTTGCATCCAGCACTCCCCAGCTGACTTCACCTTGCTTTCAATTGTTCGGTTTCTTGGGGCAATGCTTTAGTATGAAGGGGTTAGGAAGGGTAAAATTTTGTTGGAATATGACTCCTTTTCGTAATGATCAAGGGGGCCTTACTCATCGATTTTCTTCGTCGGGGGGACCAGCACGCTGACGATGGCGGGCCGTATCAGTTTTTCATGGAGGAGGTAACCCTTGGCAAATTCAACTTGAACTAGCTCTTCCTGAACGCCCTCACTTTCCACACGCTTGATTGCTTGATGCAGATGCGGGTCGAATTTTTCATTTTGCGCTTCTAACGGAGTCAGTCCGTTTTTCCGCAGAACCTCCGACAATTGCCTATGAACCAGACTGAGTCCTTCTCGAAGGCTTTCCTCTTCGTTGACATGATCTGTAGAAAAGGCTTTGTCAAAACTATCCAAGACGGGAAGGACGTCTTTAAAAAATTTCTCCAGGCTAAACAGTCTGACCTGCTCCATGTCTTTCATATTGCGCCGCCGCATATTCTCGGTTTCCGCGAGGGCTCTGAGATAGAGGTCGTAGTTTTTCCTCGTCTCTTCACGGCAGCTTTCCAACTCTTTTCTGATTTGCTCGACCGGGTCCTGAGGAGGCTCTTCTTTTTGCGGAGCTTCGTTATGCGGGGCTTCTTTTTTCCTGCCCATTGCCTCCAAGTCGGCGGAGGATTGCTTGTGATCTTCGAGTGTGTTTTCCATATCCATCGTAAATCCGTAAGTTTAAGGTCTATGTCTTTGAATTCCCGTAATTTAACGCGATTCGAGAATCGAAGCAAGGCATCTCGTGGCCTGAAAGCAGTGTTTAGCCCACGTGGCGGGTTACGCATTACCTAAATCTTTCGATCGCGGTTGACACACGATCAGCACTCTTGTTAATTACAGGTTCTTGGAGGATGATGAACAGTCAACTAATTAGGAAGCCATCGTGGAAAAAGAGTCAGCCGAATGCTACCCCGCAGAGTTTGAGAAGCCAGCAGCAGAAAGTCGATCTTCATCCAGTAGACCTGAAAGACTATCTACGAGCGCGATTACTGACGATGAATTGCTGGTCAAGCTTGACGGTCATTCACTTGAGTCGATTGTCGAATTAAAAATCTCTCGTTTCCTGGATCAATTGGGTACTTATTATCCCGACAACTTATACAATCTAATTATGCGCAAAATGGAAAAGCCGCTTCTTCACCAAATCCTTCGCCGCACAGGTGGTAATCAGGTGCATGCCTCTCGGATTTTGGGGATCAACCGCAATACCTTGAGAAAGAAAATTAAGCTGTATTCCCTCTGAAGCACTTCTCCCAAGGAATTCTTGGAGGAACCAGCTACGCTGTTTCCTCCAAACCACCTCCTTGCCACAAGCATGACCGCCTCCTTGCCACAGCGTTTCATTCTTCGATAAGGTTGTAAAACGACACAAAGTGGGGGTGCCAGGCAAGGTAGACTTTCCCAGTTTCGCCGTGTCGGTTTTTGGCCAGGAGAATCTCCGACTTTCCTGCGTCCTCGGATTCAGGGTTATAATAGTCATCTCGATAGATGAACATAATGAGGTCGGCATCTTGTTCCATAGCTCCTGATTCCCGCAGGTCACTCATCTTGGGTCGCTTATCGGGACGTGCGTCAGGGCTACGATTCAGCTGGGCGCAAGCGATAACGGGGATGGCAATTTCCTTGGCAAGAGCTTTCAAGCTAGTCGAAATTTCGCTTATCTCTCGTTCCCTTCCTTGCCTCTGGGCTGTCTGGCTCGCCGTCATAAGTTGCAGGTAGTCGATGATGATCAGATCGAGGCCATGCTCGCGTTTGAAGCGCCTGCTTCTAGCCCTAAGCTCACTGATGGAGAGGCCAGGGGTCTCGTCGATCACCAGGCGATCTCCCAAGTCGTTGAGGATGCGGGCGGCATACATGAGTCGATCCTTATCGTCTTCACTCATGTCCCCTTGGCGGAGTTTATTCGAATCGACCTTTCCCTCTGCTGACAGAAGTCTTTCGACCAGCTGTTCTTTTGACATTTCCAGGGTGAAGACACCGACCTTGCTGTCTGGCTTTGACTTCACCGCACTCATGGCCCAGTTTAGGGCAAGAGCCGTCTTTCCCATCCCGGGTCTAGCCGCGAGGATGATTAAGTCACTTTTTTGCCATCCACCTGTAATTTTATCCAGCTCCGTGAATCCAGAGGCAACCCCGCTAAGAGTTCCAGCGGCCGCCATCCTTTTTTCAAGGGTTTCCAGAAGCGTCTCAAGGATTTTCTTCGCACTGATGAGTCCTGCCTCATTCCGGTCCTGTTCGTTAAGGATGTGAAGAAACTCTTTTTCAACTTCCGACAAAACATCCTTGGCTTCTCCTTGAGCTGCCCGGGCTGTGGAACTTGTGTCTTCACAGATCTTAATGATTTTGCGAAGATAATACTTTTCCTTAACGATATTAGAATAGTACTCAATGTTCTCCGAGATTGGGGAATTTTCCACCAATTCGATCAAAAACGGCAGATTGATGGGAACCTGAAGTTTGACCAGAGTTTCCGAGACGGTGAAATAGTCGATCGGTTTTCCCTGAGCGTCGAGGCTTAGCATGGCCTCAAAAATTTGCCTGTGGTAATCGAGGAAGAAATGCTCACCCTTGAGGTAAGTTTTTTCAATGACTTGATGGAACGATGCGGGACTACGCAGTATGGCACCCAACACAGCTTTTTCTGACTCGGCTGAGTGAGGGAAAGCATAGTTTTCCCGTTTTTCGGCCATGAGGGGCTACCTTGGGGGGTTGACTAGGATGAAAGGGAGACGCCCCCCACTCTTACTTTTCAGTTTTTTCAGCGGCTTCGATTTTAACTTTAACACTAGCGGTAACTTCGGGATGAAGTTTGACTTCCGCTGTGTAAGTTCCTAACTTTTTGATCTCTTCAGAAAAGTGAATGACTTTTTTGGAGACTTCGAAACCTTTTTGCGTAAGCATTTCTGCAATTTCCGCTGTCGTTACGGAACCAAAGATGCGTTCCTCTTCGCCAACTTGTTTGGAAACGACCAGCTTTATCTTCCCTATCTTTTGGGCGAGGGCTTTCATTTCCTTAAGAATTTTTTCTTTACGGATTTCGATCACTTTTTTGCGGTGTTCGAGTTCCTTACGATTGGCATCGTTTGCCACAATGGCAAAGGAACGGGGAATGAGGTAGTTCCGGGCGTAACCGTCTTTCACATTCACGATGGATCCCATGCTCCCCAGGGACTCAACGTCTTTAGATAAAATAACTTTCATCGAAAGTCTCCTTTTCCTTTCCGAGGCACTTAAACTGCTTCATTTTGTTCCGCAGCTGCAGCGGCTGCTTTAGCTTCCGCTCTTGCCAATTCCGCTTTTCGTTCGTTAACATCGACGTTTTCCCCGATGCGTACGTTAAGATAGCGTAGGACATTCTCGTCGATGCGCATGAGTCGTTCCGCTTCTTTCAGGTGTTCGGGACGGGCGCTAAGGTCGTAATGAATGTAGCGTCCTCTAAACTGCCCCTTGATGGGGAAGGCGAGTTTTTTAAATCCCCATTCTGCTTTCCTGACGATGGCTCCGCCATCCTGCAGAATGATTTCTTCATATTTCTCCAACGTTTTCTTGGAAGCGTCAGGAGACAATTGGGCATTCACGATGATGGTAACTTCATATTCCCTAAGCACAGGCTTCTCCCTTTGAATTCTTTGGTTTGTTTTTGATGAAAATATCTCTTAACCGAAGCATAACGTTATCAAACATTTCGCCTTTTAACGTTTCCATTTGTTCTGCTGTAAAGGGGCTGAGCACCCAGTCATGGATTTCCCGCTCCTTATCTTTTTCAATCGTCGGTTTCCCGACCCCGATCTTTATTCGGTAAAACTCACTTTGACCCAGCTCTTCTAGGAGGCTTCGCACCCCGTTATGCCCACCGTGTCCCCCGCCTAGCCTCGTCTTGACTTTGCCCTCGGGCATGTCAATGTCGTCATAGATAACAATCAGGTCTTCGGGAGCTATTTTGTAGTAGCGCACCCATTGACCGACCGATGATCCTGACAGGTTCATGAACGTTGTCGGTTCTATCAATAACACACGTTCATCGAACATGCTTCCTTCCCCATAATGGGAGTCGAAGCGCTTTTGGTTGAGCGAGATGTTGTGCTTGTTGGCGAGAAGCTCCAGGATCACAAAGCCAGCGTTGTGCCTTGTTCGAGTGTATCGAGTTCCTGGGTTGCCTAATCCAACAATTATCTTCACGCGTACATCAAGTCAACGTGCAAGGGGCTACGTTTGACGTGATCGATCTGCAGCTCCTTGATGGTTACCAATTTCACGGTTCCCTCGATATCAAGGTTAAACCTCTTTCCATCCTTCCATGCAACAGACAAAAATTTGGGGTCTAAGGCGATAGCCGTGGCCTTAGCTTCATTCATAAGATTTCCTGGCAATTCGCCTTGGGCACGCAAACGGTAGCATGGGTTTTTTCCTTGTTCCTCTGCCGTGCGTAACCGCCCCTTGATAGTTATGGGAGCACTCATTTTCTTCTCCAAAATACCTACTTAACAATTGCGGATAGGGTAGGGGTGAACTTATACCGGCAAGCGATTGGCCATGCAACAGACATTTCCTCTATAGAAACAACGAGCTGATGGAATCCTGGTTGTGTATACGGAGGATAGCTTCGCTCAAAAGGCCGGCAACCGTTATTTGTTTGATTTTATTACATTTCCTTGCCTCAAGGGAAAGGGGGATGGAGTCCGTTACGACAAGCTGCTGAAGTTTGGATCCCGCGATTCTCTGAACAGCTGTTCCGCTGAGTACTGGGTGCGTAATGGCGGCGTGGACTTCACTGGCTCCGTTTTCAATTAAGGCCTCGGTAGACTTGATCAGCGATCCGCCAGTATCAACTATATCGTCAATGATGAGGCAGAACTTCCCCTTCACATCTCCGATGATATTCATCACTTCGCATTCATTGGGGGTGTCCCGCCGTTTGTCAATAATGGCCAGGCTGCAACGAAGCTGTTTCGCCATGGCTCGGGCACGTTCGACGCCCCCGGCATCGGGAGAAACGACGATGACGTTGCCGTGGAGATTCTTGAAATATTCTGAAATGACCGGCTTTACGAATAAATGATCGACGGGAATATTGAAAAAACCCTGTATCGCTGAGTTGTGAAGTTCCAAGGTAAGGAGACGGGTAACTCCGGCCACTTCCATGATTTCCGCGACCAATTTGGCCGTTATGGGAGTACGGGATGCGCTTTTTCTCTCTTGCCTAGCATATCCGAAATAAGGGGCGACAAGTGTGATCGTCTTTGCTGAGGCCCTTCGGCAAGCATCGACAATGACCATCGCTTCCATCAGATGTTCGTTCACGGGGGCGCAGGTAGGCTGCACGATGAAAACGTCACGGCCGCGGATATTCACCTGCAACTCCACCCTTGTCTCGCCATCAGAAAAGCGTGAGACAGTGGCATCGCCGAGCGGAACTCCTAACTTTTGGCTGATTTTTTGCGCCAGTGCAGGGTTAGCATTGCCGCTGAAAAGAACAATTTCGGTCATTGATCTCACGTTAGGATGAGGTGGCTGGGGCGGCAGGACTCGAACCTGCGTATACTAGAATCAAAATCTAGTGTCTTAGCCACTTGACGACGCCCCAATTCGGATCGAAACTTCTACGATCTGCTGATGATTATTATGGAATCGACTCTCTGTCAAGTTGCTTACTGACGTTGTTGAAAAGGCCAGGAATGGTATAGCATCTTAGCTGGCCTCAGGCAGTTGTTTCTCGAGGAGTTCTTCCCTCCATGAGTATTTGCCGTCTTTCGTAAGTTCGAGTTCCCAGGTGCCTTTCGTCTGAAAGGACTCACCGAGGAGTTTATCGCTGACATGGTCTACGACCGTAGACTGGAAAGCTCGTCGCATTGCTCGACCTCCAAATTCTCCAGCGGAAGACTTTTCAAGAAGGGCTTCAATCAGGTCTTTCCCCAGCGAGAGGACCAGCTCATGTTTGGCGATTCTTTTGTTAAGTTCCGTCATCATACGCTGCAGGAGCATTTCCAGGTGCGGCCTACCTAATTTTGCAAAGATAATCACTTCGTCAATCCTTCCCACGAACTCGGGGCGCAATACTTGTGCGAGTTTGCTTCGAACTTCGTCATCAAAGCGATCCTCTTTTGGCTTTGAGTCCAGCTCCAGAGGAATGTTCGACGTCATGACCATCAAGGTATTTCGAAAATTCACCAAGCGTCCGTTGGCGTCCGTCAGGCGTCCATCATCAAAGGTTTGTAGAAGTAAATCCAGAACCCGAGGGTGTGCTTTCTCTATTTCATCGAAAAGGACGACGGTGTACGGTTGGCGACGAACCGGTTCTGACAACTCTCCACCCTCTCCATAGCCTACATAGCCGGGTGGAGAGCCAATGAGACGGGAGACGCTGTGCTGTTCCATATATTCCGACATGTCGATACGCACCATGCGGTTTTCGTCATGGAAGAGTTCCTCTGCAAGGGCTTTCACCGTCTCCGTTTTCCCTACACCTGTCGGACCTAAAAACAGAAACACTCCCGCAGGTCTATTAGGGTCGGAAACCCCACTGCGTGCTCGCCGCACGGCTTTGCTGACTTTGGAAATTGCTTCCGCTTGTCCGAAGACCCGCTTCCCAAGCCGCTGCTCCATAGATATCAACGCCTTGGTTTCTTCCTTCATCAAGCTTGCGACAGGAATTCTCGTCCATGTGGCGATCACTTCCGCAATTTCGGGACTTCCCACGATTTGCCGAAGCCACGAGTGGTCATTCTGCATCGTCATGAGTTTAGAGCGAATAGCTTCGATGTCTTTCACAATTTTGGGTAATTCCGTGTATTGCAGTTTCGCGGCAAGTTCAAAGTCGCCTCGCTGCTTTGTGCTTTCAAAGAGACCTTCCAGCTCCTGCTTCCGACGCTCTTGTTTTCTAAGGTTTTCGAGCATAACCTTGTGATTTTCCCAAATCCCTTTTAGTTTCTGAAATTCCTTGCTCACCTCACCAAGTTTCGTATCTATATTTGCTAGAGCTGCCGTAGCGGTTTTATCTTTTTTGTCGATCGCTTTTTTCTCGATTTCAAGTTGATCGATTTCCGCTCTTAGGTTGTCCATAACAGCCGGCATACTGTCGATCTGAATCCTCAGCCGACTGCAAGCTTCATCGAGCAAGTCGATAGCCTTGTCGGGCAAGCGTCGTCCTGGAAGGTAGCGAATGGAGAGGTCAGTACAACTCACCAGGGCTTCGTCGTCTATCTGAACACCATGGAAAATCTCGTAGCGGCCCTTGATCCCACGGAGTATCCCCAGGGTAGCTGCTCGGCTCGGTTCGTCCACCGTGACTGACTGAAAGCGTCGTTCAAGAGCAGGATCTTTCTCGATATGCTTGCGATACTCGTCGAGCGTGGTCGCTCCCAGGCAACGCAGCTCCCCTCTTGCCAGTGCCGGCTTGAGCAGATTGGCAGCGTCGGCCGAACCTTCGGCACTTCCCGCACCGACGATCATGTGGATTTCGTCGATGAAGAGAATGACGTTACCTGCACAAGCTTGGATTGCTTTGATAAGGCTTTTGATCCTTTCCTCGAACTCGCCGCGAAACCTGGCTCCTGCCACAAGACCACCGAGATCGAGGGCTAGGATGCGTTTCCCCTTCATCGGTTCGGGGACAATTCCTTCAGAAATGCGCAGGGCTAAAGCTTCTGCAACTGCGGTTTTTCCGACACCAGCCTCGCCGATCAGGACAGGGTTATTTTTCTTCTTCCGTCCAAGAATCTCCAGGACCCTGCGTGTCTCCTGATCCCGTCCCAGGACTGGGTCCAGTTCCCCCCGTTCTGCCTGTGCGGTAAGATCGACCGTGTATTTGTCGAGAACTTCTGCCAGTTCATCGGGAATCTGAAACTGCCCAGCAGTCGTTTCCTTAGCCTCTTTTTTTTCTTTTTTAACGTCTTCCTTAGCTTTGCGAAGTTCCGGCTTGGCAGGTTCTTTCTTGGAAATTTCCCTACGGACCGCAAAGCTTTCGTCTTCCTTCAGGAAGTTTTTGATGACATCGGAGTGGTGGGTCATGCTTTCCCACAGAAGCTTTTCGTCGACCAACTCTTTGCCGGCTTTTGTTTCCGCTTCATCGAGGGCCTTATCGAGTCGGATGCCAAAATCGACCTTAACGTCTCCAAACACTCGACGAAACTTCGCAAGATGTTTCTGAAGGTGGTGTTGCAGGCGAGCACTCGCTCCCCTTGGCAGCTCGATGGTTTCCGAACGAAGCATGGCTAATGCAATATGCTCGACTTCCAGAAATCTATGACCAAAACTGCGAGCATACTGTAGGCCCTGATGAAACGCCTTCTGACATAAAAAACCGTAACGGGAAACGTCCATTATCTCAACTCCACAGAGTTCTCTACGTTACCGTAACGGTCTATCGGCTATTGGGTGGAAAACCTAAGCTACTTGTCCTAGGCCGCTCGGGGCAAGGAGGTGGTTGGGAGGAAACAGGGCAAGGAGGTGGTTGGGAGGAAACTGCGCAGCTGGTTCCTCCAAGAGTTCTTAGTGTGAGACGACGGCTGTGTTGTATTTGAAATGTAAATCTTTTAGGACCGAATCAACGAGATCTTGTTCATCTTTGGTCAGGTTCCCTTTGGTCTTATCTTTCAGCATTTCGACGATGCGTATATTTTGCTTGGCGAGTGGGATGTTTTTTTCTCCAACTTTTTTCCCCTCTACATCAGATTCACCTATGTAATAGAGAGCGGCAGAGGAAAAGCCCAGTATAAGACCACTGAAGTCTACGTCAGTCATGGGGTCATCTCTCTCGCTTTTGTCTTTTTGCTCCATTGTGTTCCCCTATTCGGTCGTATGATTATCGTTCGGACGGATCATCGCAATATCTATTTACCAATTTTACACAGGGATGGATGCCGCACTACGAGTTTTCTTGATTTGGACACATCAGGTGGGTACATATAGTATTTGGGGAAAAGAATTTGTGGAGAGGACCTTTTTTGAAAAAAAGTTCCCCTCCACGCCTCCCCCCAAAAAACTTTAGATATTGAAGTTTTTAAAAAGGGGTTTGGGGAAATAACTTTTTTCAAAAAGTTTGTCCCCAAATTGATTATCTTGAACACCATAGAAGTTTCCCGCGGGGATGTGGTGAAATTGGTATACACGCTAGACTTAGAATCTAGTGCCGAAAGGTGTGGGAGTTCGAGTCTCCCCATCCCCACCATCTTACGAATCCCGAATTCCTCTACAAAACATTATTGAGAAAGTGCGCCCTTAGCTTGCGCGACGAGGGCAGCAAACGCTTTTTCGTCATGAACAGCAAGGTCTGCCAAGCTGCTTCTGTCGATTTCGATGTTTGCTTTTTTCAGCCCGTAGATGAATTGCGAGTATTTCATCCCGCAGGCGCGAGTGGCTGCGTTGATACGTTGGATCCATAGTGCGCGGAAATCTCGTTTCTTGTTGCGACGATCCCTGTAGGCGAAGCACAACGCGCGTCGGACAACATGAATGGCCATTCTAAAATGGCTTTTGCGTGTTTGACGAAAGCCTTTTGCCAGTGCAAGAATTTTCTTCCGGCGAGCTCTCGCCTTTGTTCCTCTTTTTACCCGTGCCATAAGTTTTTCCTACTCCCTTTACTTTGTCGGCAGTACGCGCATGACCCTCTCAAGGTCGGAATGTCCCACGTACTTCGCCTTTTTCAGCTTGTTTTTTCTTTTTCGCGACTTCTTAGTTGCTAAGTGCTCGTGGTTGGCTCGGTCAAATTTGATTTTTCCCGAGGGCTTTACACGGAATCGCTTAGCGGCCGCTTTTTTTGTCTTTAATTTCGGCATATTGAACCTTTGTCACAACAAGATTGCAATAAAATTAATGAATGAGATCGTAAGGTTAGGACTTCTATCACTAATTCCCATGAGGGGCAAGGGGTAAAACTATCGCCAGCTTGCCTTCCGTGAGAACGCTTGCGCTTTCCTCCAAGGCATCCCTCCAGGCTCCTCTGTTCACACTATATTGCGTAGGGGTCACCACCTTGGCTTCAAGGGCGACCGGTTTCACCCCGACGCTTCTTAAAAGCTCCTCACGACGAGGATTATAGAACCACTTCCCCATCAGGTTATTTTGAAAGGATTCCTTGCTGAGCTTCTCCACTCCGTAAAGTCTCGACCCAGCGGTATCGACGATCTCGAATTCCGCAACGGGTGAAACACTCTTATCGAGCCGCAAGATCAAGCCGCTGAATCGAGGAGGCGTGCTCACTTCAGGAGGCGGCGGGAAGAGGATGTCGCCGCGGTTGAGTGCTCGCGGTAGACTGCTTTCGAGAAAGACCCGGACTGTCCCATCCTTGAACACCTCAGAGCGATTCACATAGGTCGCGTGCGTAACAAGATCGCTTGCAAGGGATGCCCCCTGCTCGACTACCGCTTTATCCATCCCCAAAGCAAGGTAGTGTTTTTTATGAAAATCCCTGATGGCCCCTCTTGCATAAAGCAAACCGTCCGTGATCGCCTTTTGCTCGGCCTCGACAAAAGGTACTTCGCTCTGGTCAGTCGGCTTGAAGTCTCCGTGAAATCGAATCCTGAGGTTTCCCCAGTCGGTCTCGACCCGATCCCAGGTTTCCATCACTGGATCAGCTATAGCCCCCCCACTCCCTAAGGACAGGATCCCTACATAAATAAAAGCATGCAGTTTCATGAGATGCATATTATCCTCGTCTTTTTCATGAGGGCGCTCTTCTCTCCCTCTCTTTTCTATATACACTATTTGAGAAAAAGAATTTGTGGAGAGGACCTTTTTTGAAAAAAAGTTCCCCTCCACGCCTCCCCCCAAAAAACTTTAGATATTGGAAAGGTTAATCAAATGACAGCGCTTTTTTTGTTTTCCTTAATCTCCGGTTTCATATTGTTTCGCATCATCCTCTTGCTCTTACCACGACTGGAGGGAAAGGAAAGTCGTAAACAGAGAGACGAAGTTTTGAAAGAAGCCAAACGCCAAGCGCGGGCGATCACCGAGGATACAGACTCACAACTGAAGGAGCGTATGATTGCCAGCTCAGAAGAGTTAGACGCCTTCCTTCTACAGAAAAGAAACGATCTAGCTTCGGAAGAAACAGACCTGCAGGAACAGGAAAAGCTGCGCCAAAACGATGTGGCGCGAGTGGAAAGGAGAGAGCGGGAACTTGTTCGTTGGGAACAATCCGTTGAAGTAGCAAGAAATGAAGCCCTGCAAAAAAAGAAGGAATCCGAGAAACTTGCTCCTGCGATCATGGACGCACTCGCCCAACATACAAGGGTGAACCTGAAAGCACTCCGCAGTTCTCTGCACGCCGATTTGATTAACGCTAAGCAGCTGGAAGCTCAGAAGGTATTGAAATCCCTTCAGGAAGAGGTCTCTTCGTCAGCTGCAAAACTTGCGCATAGAGTCCTTGATAGGGTTCACGCTCGGTACGCACCCATCTTTGTTTGGCCAAAAAGCTCCAACATCATCGACGTGAGGACGAAGTTTCATAGCCTTTTTCTTGCGGAGGATAGCAAGCTAATTGAAGAAATTCAGGAACTTTCGGGAACCAAGGTCATCCCCTTTCAAGCTAACGATCAATCATTGTCCCTCAAAGTGGCTGGTGGTTTTGGAATCTATCGAGAGGCAATGCGCCTAACGCTTGAGAAAATCTTCTCACTGGAAGAAGCCCCAGGAAATAAACTTTCGCTAACCTTCGATCAATGCAAGAAAAAGCTGGAAAGTGAAGCCGTCCAACTCGGAAAGACGGCTGTTACAATTCTTCGACTGGAAAACGTTCACCCTGAGTTGCAGAAACTTGTGGGAGCCTTGAACTGGCGGACCAGTTACCGGCAAAACCAATGGTACCACACACTGGAAGTCGCACAATTGGCCAGTATCCTTGCGTTCGAACTCGACGTTAGCCCTAGCGACGCTAAGAGAGTGGGTCTCCTTCATGATATCGGAAAAGCGATCGACTACAACATTGAGGGCAGCCATGCCGTGATTAGCGGAGATTACGCGGATCGCTTCGGAGAAAAACGCTACATTTGTGACACGGTCATGTCCCATCATGCCGACCTTGTTTTAGAAACCCCCCTTGCTTTTGTTTTGCAGGCGGCGGACACGCTTTCTGGCGCACGCCCAGGGGCACGTGTTAACCTTGAGGAAGGATACCAGGTCAGACTTACAGCCATCCATGATGTTATCAGGAACTTTACCGGAGTCCTGGATCTGGCAGTCATGAACGGGGGGCGTGAGGTACACATTCAAATGGATCACACGAAAGTGCGAGAATCGGATGTAGAGGCCATCACGAAACAGATTGCTCGTCAAATTGAGCGAGACGTCGCCTTCCCCGGACAGATTAAAATTCTTGTCACTCGAACTTACGAATCTACAGCAGTTGCCTAATGGGAAAACGGTTCCAAGACGTATACGACAAAGTGCCGTTTCTATTTCACCTCAACGATTTTCGAGGGGCTGAAAAGCTTCTGCGCGCGCACCTTGAAACCCAGGAGCCTGCCCCCCTCCTCCACAATTGGCTGGGACTGGCTTGCTACAGGCTTCACCTCTGGGATGATGCTGTGGCAAACTTTCAAGCTGCCCTCAAGCTCGACCCTAACTTTGTCGAGGGAGCCTTGAACCTTGCGGCCTGCCTAGCCCACTTAGGGAAATATAGTTCGGCGGCCAATGTTTATACCCATGCGGAAAAAACACTCACACGGCTGAAAAGCCCAGCTCTCCTTCCTGCACAAATGATTGCCTTTCATCAAAGTTTGGGCCAGTTGCATGAATCTGTAGACGACTACGGGGAAGCAATTGAGGACTATAAAAAAGCTTTGAACGTATCTTCTCATTCTCCCCATTTACGCTTAACCCTTGCCAAAGCTTACATCAAAAAAGGATATTACTCGAAAGCGGAGCATGAACTGACCCTGGCAATGGAACAAGTGCCCCACTCATCGTCCCCCCACTTTTTGCTAGGGCTCTCTTATTATTCCCAAGGCAACTCCGAAGACGCGCGTAAAAGCTGGCGAAATGCTTTGAAAATTAACCCCAAATGCAGACAATCCCAAGTGCTTCTCAAGCTACTGGATGGTGACTGACACTTCACTTGCTCTTTCTTCTTCCGATAAATTCACTCGGAGGAGCAGATGAAAAACGAGAACCGATCCTACAATACGTCGCAAATTCACGTGATGATTGTGGACGATCATATCCCCATCCGAAAAGCTCTCCGCGCCATTTTGAGCAAGATGGGCATCAAAGAAGTCGTTGAGTTCTCCGACGTAGACGAGGCTCTGAAGGAACTACGCCAGTACATCAACCTTATCTTCCTCGATATTTATCTGCAGAAGGGTGACGGGTTCGAAGTTCTTTCTCATGTTCGTAATCGTGGAGCAGGTTCAGATATTCCCATCATTGTTGTATCAGGAGACACTAGCCGTGAGACAATTATCAAAGCAAGCGATTTGGGGGCTAATGATTACATCGTCAAACCATTCCAACCGGAGGCAATGGAAACGAAAATTCATCAGATTCTGAATTCCTTTTTCTCACCTTCCCCAGTTGTACAAATCCTGCGTCAGGGAGACAAATATTTTATTTCGAAAGACCTGGATAATGCGCTCGATAATTACAAGAAAGCACTTTCTCTGGATCCTGACAGTATGCGAGCCAAACATTCCATCGCCCTAGTTTTGGATGAGAAGGGCAAAACGGAAGAAGCTGTCGAGCTACTTAAAAAGAATATTGCTGAAAGTCCCAAGTACTACAAAAACCACGCAAGCTTGACCGACATCTACATGCGACAAGGCAACAAGGAAATAGCCACCGCCACTCTCAAGAAGGAACTTGAGGTTAACCCCAAGCAGTCCAACCGTCAGGCTTTACTTGGCAAACTCCTTGCGGGTTCCAACGATTTTCAAGGGGCATTCCAAGCCTTCCGCGCGGCAATCCGTGAAAATTCAAAAAACGCAGAGGCCCTCCTGGGCGCGGCAGAAGCATGCCTCAGACTGGATGACCTGGAAAAGGCAATCTACTATCTCAAGAAATACAGACGCGCACTGCCCCACGACTCGACACCCCTTCGAACAGCCATCCGGTGGTGCCTCGACAAGGAGGAACCCCGTCGCGCCGAGCTTATGCTGAAAGAAGAAATTCGGAACAATCCGTCTCGAATAGACTCTTACATTCTCCTCTCCAAGATGTTTATCAACATCAAAAAATACACGGACGCAGAAAAAACACTGAAGGACCTTAATCGCATTGACCGTGGCAACGCTGAAGGGCAACGCCTGATGGCAACCCTTGCCATCAAGGAGAACGACTTCGAACGCGCCCTATCCATCCTCGACCCTGTCGCAAAACGAGAGCCGAGTTTGGAAATTCTGGTCCTGATGGCCGAGTGCCTTCTTAAGCTCAATAAAATTGAGGACTGCGTCACCACCCTCCACAGGGCGATGTCGTTTGATCAGAAAGACCCGAGCATATTTTTCCTTTTGGGCAAAGCCTACGAAACTTCACAAGAGTTTCTCAAATCAGCTCTCTGTTTTCTCAAGGCTGCAGATCATGGAGCGGACCGCAAAGAAGCAGAAAAGTACTCCAAGGAAAACCTGCAAAGCTTCTTGTCCCGCCGACGGAAAATTCCCTCCACACGCTCGGCCTAGAGGCTAACATTTGCCCATTTCTCTCTTTGCCACATGACGATCATGATCATTGCCAAGATGAGCCTATAGACAATGTGGCAAGTCCATATGCCGATCAAGCCAAACCCCATTTGCGGACCAATCAAAAAAGCGAGGGGTAGAAAGAAAAACCATTGAAGTAAAGCTGTTGAAAATAGAATCCTTTTACTATCTCCCGCTCCCAATTGCGCGTTGATGAGGACAAGGGCCAACGCTTCTATGGCGATTGTGGCTCCGATAAGAATGAGAGGCCAGACGGCAAGGTCGAGCGTGATCGGCTCATGAATAAACAAAGCCAAAATCGACTTAGGAAAGAGCACCATAGGCAAACCGAGCAAACTTAGGCCGACCATCCCCACTTTCACCACATCCCACCCCCAACGTTTGGCCTCAAGCGGGTTTCCTCGTCCTAACTCCTGCCCGACCAAAGAACCAGCCGCAATACCAAGGGCGATGCCCGGAAGGATGCAGATGAGCATGATGTTGATGAGAACATTGGCAGCGGCAAGCTCCGAAGTACCAATTAACCCAATGATCCAAAACTCCACAGTGTAACCTGCCGAGAAGAACATGATCTGCAAACCACTTGGGATCGACACACTCAAGAGCTGCCTAAATTCCTTCACACTCGGAAAGGCAGACATGAATCCGTTCCCTTTCGCGTACTTGATCGACTGCCAGAAGTAGTAAGCAGAACCGGAGAAGAGGGCCAGTGTCGTACCCATTGCTGACCCCATCGCTCCCAGGGCCGGAAACCCGAATTTGCCGAAAATCAGCAGGTAGTTCAGAATGATGTTGATGATATGCATGAGCAGAATGGCGCGGAGGTAAAAGCTTGGCCGCCCCACACCGTTCCAATAACCGCGAAAGGAAAAATTAAGCCCTATCGCTACAATTCCCGGCATTCGCCAAGTCACATACTCTCTCCCAATCTTCATGACTTCGGGATCGTGAATGAGAAAAGCAAACAGCTTGTCCCCATGAAAAAACAATATGCTTGCAAAGGGGACACCCACCATGAGGACAAAAAGGATGCCCCCATTGAGAGGCTTTGCCAATTCGTCGATCTTATTCTCGCCCCACCGTCGAGCGGCGATGGACTGAACGCCCGAAGATAGCCCCATAAAGAAGGACTGCGCCATGAAGGTGAAAAAACCACCGATCCCGACGGCGGCAAGAGAAGCGTCACCTAGAGTCCCAACCATTGCCGTGTCAACAAGGTTTAGGATGTTTTGAGAAATCATTCCTGCAATAATGGGAAGTCCCAATACTAAAATGGTATTGAGTCGCTCTCTTGAAGGGAAAGACAGGGAAGCTTTCATATGTTCAGTTTGCCACAAAACGGGAGGTAGGAGGAGCGCCATGAAGTGGATATGTGCAAATTCCTTGAAATCCGTACGACGCTTGTCACTTATAACGCTGTTGCTCGTGGCTGGGGGTTCCGTGGGCCTGGACCAGCTGACAAAAATAGTTGCAGAGAGAGAGCTGTTGCTTTGGTCCTCCCCTGACGACCTGCGTGAATACAGAGGTAAGCGAGTTCCCGTATTTGCGTGGGGAGAGTACAGTTACGACCGAGACAATCCCACGTCTTATTTGGAGTTCAACTTCACTTATGTCAGAAATCAAGGTGCAGCTTGGGGAATGTTCTCCGAGATGGAGGACTCATTTCGTGTCCCGTTCTTTTACGTAGTCACTTTGTTGGCGTTCGTCATTATCCTCCTTTACCTGCGTGCGACGCCCCTCTACCATCGCACCTCGCGTTTCGGGCTTGTCCTAGTCCTTTCTGGTGCCGTCGGAAATTTCCTCGACCGCTTCCGTTTAGGTTACGTTATAGATTTCCTGGACTTCCGATGGGTGCTTCCCTTTCCTTTTCCCGTGAACCTAAGCGTCGATTTTTTCCCTTCATTTCTCGATTTCTTGAACGTTTCTATAAATGCAAACTCATGGGCCTATGACTTTCCCAAATTTAATTGGGCTGATTCAATGATTACAACCGGCGTAATTCTTTTGATTTTCGACACCTTGGTCCTTGACACTATAAGAAAAAGGCAGCGAGCGACCGATAAACCCTAGGTAACAAGGGAGCCGCCATGCCACAAAAATACCTCCGTAACTCGACTGTGAAAGTTGCGGAAATTCTGCAAAGAGCCATAACAGAGCTGGCCACGATGCGAAAAGGCGTCGTCACTGCGGAATTCCTCCTAATGGCCCTCGTAGAACAGAAAGATTCCATTGCCCTCAAAGTTATTGACGAGCTTGGCTTGGATTCTCAGGAAATCCGACGCCGAATGGTCGACAAAGTGGTCGAGCACTCCAACACTATTCCCGATATCCAGTTAGGCAGCCAGGCAGCTATGAAAGTTTCGCAAGACGTGCAGAATCTTTTCGAAGCTGCCGACATAGAACGACAAAAATTAGAGGATGCCTACATTTCAACAGGGGCCGTATTTCTGGCCTTCTTCGATCCAGGAGTTCCTGGGACCAAGCAGATTCTCGAAGATGAGGGGTTGGAATATCAGAAATGCTTCCAGGCTCTGAAGACCGCACGGGGGACTTCCAAAATCTCTGAACGAGACTCGGAATCACGTATAAGCGCGCTCGATGAATACACAACCGATGTCACCGCACTGGCTCGGAAAGGAGAACTTGACCCCGTCATAGGACGTGAGAAGGAAATTCAGCGCGTTATCGAAATTATCAGCCGAAGGAAAAAAAATAACCCCATCATTATTGGAGAACCAGGAGTCGGAAAAACGGTTATCGTCGAAGGCCTTGCGCAACAAATCGTGAACTATGACGTCCCTGATTACCTTATGAATCGTAGAATCCTCTCCCTTGAAATGGGAACCCTCATTGCGGGGGCCAAAATGCAAGGCGAATTCGAGGAGCGCCTGAAAGGAATCCGGGATGAAATTGTCGCTGCTTCAGGTGAAATCATCCTCTTTATAGACGAAATCCATACGGTCGTGGGAACAGGACGATCGGGTGGAGGACTGGACGCCTCCAACATGCTCAAACCAGCCCTCGCGCGCGGCCTTCTTCAATGTGTCGGTGCGACCACACTCAAAGACTACAAGCAATACATCGAACCTGACAAAGCCCTCGATCGACGTTTTCAAATCGTCCACATCGAAGAACCCTCCGTTGAGCAAACCATCGCTATTCTGAACGGACTGAAGGAGAAGTACGAGTCCCACTACAGTGTCGAGTACTCACAGGAAGCCATCGAGAAGGCTGCCACCCTCTCGCAACGCTACCTCGAACAACGCTTTCTCCCTGACAAAGCTATCGACCTTCTGGACGAAGCCGGAGCGGCAAAACGAATGAAGGTCGTCTATGTCCCGGCAGAAATCAGAAAACTGGAAAACCAACGTCAAGATCTTGAAAACAGGAAAGGGAAAGCCTTCAACGAACGAAATTTCGAAAAAATGGCAGATATCCAGATGGGAATCGCCACCCTGGAAGTCGAACTCAACGAAAAAAGAAAAGCTCATTTCAAAAAACTTGCGGCGGAAGAAAGCAAAGTCATGGCGGAAGACGTTGCACAAATCGTGAGTAATATGACCGGTATCCCCGTGAAAAGGATGGTCGCAGAGGAAGCGGAAAAGCTGCGAGACCTCGAAAACGTACTGGCGAAACGAATTGTTGGTCAGAACGATGCTATCAGGGCAGTTGCGAACGCTATCCGCCGTAATCGCTCGGGACTAAGACGTGTGGATTCTCCCATTGCATCCTTCCTGTTCCTCGGCCCCACAGGAGTCGGCAAAACTGAACTGGCAAAAGCCCTGGCCGAACAGATACTCGATGATGAAAACAAAATCATACGCCTCGATATGTCAGAATATATGGAAAGGCACACCGTCTCCAAACTTATCGGCTCACCCCCGGGCTACATCGGTTATGGTGAAGGAGGGCAGCTGACTGAGAAAGTCAAACACAACCCCTACTCAGTCGTCCTTCTTGATGAGTTTGAAAAGGCACACCCCGACGTCTTTAACATCCTCCTTCCCGTCCTGGATGAAGGATGGTTGACCGATGCAGAAGGCCAAAGGGTCAGCTTTCGTAACTGCATCATCATAGGAACTTCAAACATCGGGGGGGAACTTCTTACCGAGAGGAAAAAAACCGTCGGACTGGGGACTTCACCCGCAGACGAAGAATTGGGGGGGAAAGAACTACGTAACGAAATGATGAAGGAGGTGAAAAAATTCCTCCGCCCAGAATTCATCAACCGCTTGGACGAAGTCGTCCTCTTCAACAAGCTTGGACAACAGCAACTCAAAGAGATCCTAGAGATCCAAATCAATGACCTGCAAGACCGCTTGAAGCAGATCGGCCTCGCCTTAGAATTTCATGACAACGCGAAAGAATACATTATCAAAAACATCGACCTTGTTAACTATGGCGCCCGCCCCCTGAAACGTAAACTGGAGAGTGTGGTCGAAAATGAAATTGCCAGCCTCATTATCAGCCCCGAACGAGAAAAAGGGAAAAAAGTGATCGTCTCCATGAAGGATAAAAAGGTAGACGTTAGGCTGATTTCCTGATGAATTTCTTACCTAGTCACATGCCCAATCAAGCTTGTTAGACTGTTATTAAACAGTGGAAGAGGGAAATCATGTCAGAGGGATGGATGTCCATTGTTGAATACGCACGACGATTCAACGTTTCAGACATGACTGTCAGACGACGCATCAAGACCGGGAAACTTCCCGCTGAACTCAAGGACGGTAAATACTTCATCCGTGTCCAGCAGCCTGCCCTACCACCTCCCCAGGGAGAAAATCAAGTGCGACGAGAACCCCCGTCTCAGCCCCAAGAAAGATTCACCCCCTACCAGGCGAAGAACCCCGAGCGGGATCATGAGACGGCCCCCAGGCATTTCCCTCGTCCCGACTCTTCCTCCCCTCCCCCACGAGACCCCGTAAACAATGGCGCCTATCGACACAATCAACCCTTCTACCGACGTCCTCAGTATTCTTTTCCGAATCATGCGAACTCAGTCGTCGATGCCACCAAACTTGTAGAATTCTGTGAATCCATGCTCGATAAATTATTGGAGCGAGAGGAACTTCTCAAAGTCCGCTACCAAGAAGAAACGAAACACCTACGTGAAAAACTCGAATTCATGGACTCCTCCATGAAACAAAAAGAGGGGGAGATTAACCGCCTGCAACAGGAAATCGAAGATCTGGAAATCCTCATTAAAATGCTCGACGAAAAAACAACTCATAACCAAAAGAGAGACGCGTCGCCATAGCTAAAGAACCTGTACCGTCGCTCCACTGCCTCGCGATAGACAACATGGGCTTCCTTAAAACCAACTAACGCACAGACAAGCATAAATAACGTGGACTTTGGCTGATGAAAATTAGTAAGTAACCCATCAAACACCGAAGATGTGTATCGGTCTTCAAGGTGCCGCGGATGAATGTAAAGGTTGGTCTCCAACCACTGACCACACAAACCTTCCTTATTACGCTGGGCAAAATCTTCTACACTCCGAAAGCTTGTCGTACCAACCGCCAAAACAGGTCTCCCGTCTTCCTTCGCTTGCCTGATTTTTTGCCAACTTGAGGGGGGTATGCAGTAACGTTCACAGTGCATTTGATGTTGAGAGGGGTCTATTGTTTTTACCGGCTGGAAGGTCCCCGCACTTACGTGCAAGGTCACCGGGGCAATGAGGACACCCTTTTTTTTCAACTGGTCAAGAAGATGCTCAGAAAAGTGCAGACCCGCAGTGGGAGCTGCGACAGACCCCTTTTTTTGAGCATAGACCGTCTGATAACGATCCCTGTCTGGTGAAGATTCCCAAGGAATCGCCCTCTCCCTTTTTATATAGGGTGGCAAGGGGACGTAAGCATGTCGCGCAAGCCATCCCTCCAGGGAGTCTACGTCAAACCTTAGATAAGAACCTGAGTCCCCCCCCCCTGGACTCCCGCTAAAAACAACGCCCCGCACACATCCCGGAAACTGGATGAAGGGAGAACGTCGGATCTTCTTCATAGGCTTCGCTAGACAAGCCGCAATGTAGCCGCCTTCTTGAAGTCTCGGCTGCGCCAACAGGAAAACTTCTGCGGAGCTGCCGTCTGACAAAGTCCCCAACAACCGCGAAGCAAAGACCCGACTATCGTTAAGCACCAGCACTGAACCAGATGGCAATTCCTCGGGTAACTCAGCAATGGACCGATGGAACATCGCTCCGGCCCCTGATCGAACGAGAAGGCGAGACTTGTCCCTCTCTGCAAGCGGCTCCTGCGCTATCAGGTCTTGGGGCAATTCATAGGTGAAATCGTTGAGCAAGAACGGACGCATGGCTTTTGTAATGCGTAAGCCAACCGGGGCAAGGAGGTGGTTTGGAGGAAACTGCGCAGCTGGTTCCTCCAAGAAATCCGGGGGAGGCGACGCTTCACTCGCCCCCCAAACCCCCCTCTCCCTATTTGCCCCAAGTGGCTTACGCATTACTGCCTTTTCTAAGAACATTTCTATGGATGAACTGAGAGCGGCTCGTCAAGGACCGTCTCACCCTGTAAATAGGGAAACTGAACCGAATGTATAAAGCCCGGCAGGAATTTTTGCCAGTAGTCTTCCACTCTGCTAGGGTTGGTCGTCTCAAGCTCCAAGGTAAGTGTGGGAACCTTCCGCTCATTCCCCGCAAAGTTCCCCAAAGAACCAGGGTAAAAAGAATAGTCCACGATCCTGTAATTCCTACTTTTTTCAGCAACCTTACGGACGAGCTGTTTACCTTTTTCCGCCCCCGGGGTCAGTGGCTCGGTATGCTCGTCACCCGGTCCGTCATAGTCGTAAAAACCAAGCGGTGCATGGATGGACAAGATTTTGCTGGGCTGGAAGTTTTGGATCAGCCAGACTTGAAAAAATGTTTCTATTTCCGTATTAGGGAAGTACCCAGGAAAATAACGCCCACGAGCGTCGTTTTTGCCCACCCATGATCCCAGGGCTTTCTCATACCAGTCTCGGGTCAGGAAATTGCGGTTGACGTCAATGCCGTGCGCATTGGTTCGGGTGGGGTGTTCCAATAGGAAGCCGTCGGGATTCACAAGCGGGGCAACGACAATGCGAATGCCGTTGCCTTCAAAAATTTCGGGGGTTCTTTTAAGATGTCGAGCGAAGCGGAACGCTAGGTGAATGGGCGTGATTTCATCGGGATGAACCCCGCTCAGAATGAGCGTGGTCTCCTTGCCTTCCCCGAAGCTCGCGTAGAGAAGGGGATGCTGCTGCCCCGTTTGAAAATGAGCATTCCAACTCACCCCTTCACAAGGCGGCTGTTGCCAAGAATACGTCCTGAAGCGTTCGTGAAGTTGTGAACACAGCGTCTCGATCATCCGCTGCTGATTTTCAGGGGGAATTTCGAAGCTAGCTAGCTTGTCTGCTGAAACAAACGGAATTTTTGCGAAACCCCGTTCCAAAGGAATCGGACTTAGGATAAAAGCCAAACTTGGGGACGCCGCGCAGAGGAAAACGTACATTAAAAGTTCTAAAAGTAAGTCCGGACTTTGTTTCGTCATAACTCTGCCAAAGTGCTATAGTATTCAAGATAATCAATTTGGGGACAAACTTTTTGAAAAAAGTTATTTCCCCAAACCCCTTTTCAAAAACTTCAATATCTAAAGTTTTTTGGGGGGAGGCGTGGAGGGGAACTTTTTTTCAAAAAAGGTCCTCTCCATAAATTCTTTTTCCCAAATACTATATTGGAAATATTACAATGGGATAAAGATTTTGTCGGCACGCTATTTTTTAAAACTTAACCATTTTGAAGGTCCACTCGACCTCCTCCTTTATCTCATTAAGTTACACGAAGTCGATATCTTTGAAGTCAACTTGGTGGACCTAAGTTATCAGTATCTTGACTACCTGCGCCTC
The DNA here is from genome assembly GCA_016186945.1 of Deltaproteobacteria bacterium. Taxonomy (GTDB): domain Bacteria; phylum Bdellovibrionota_B; class Oligoflexia; order Oligoflexales; family Bog-1112; genus BOG-1112. The sequence goes on from JACPKR010000025.1 coordinate 79,102, forward strand.
ATTCAATTCTCCGATCTGCGGGACGCGTCGACGTTTCTTGCCATAGCGGCGTCTCTCTGTGAAATCAAGACCCGCCGTTTACTCCCCGACACTGAGAAACAAGCGAGCGAAGGTGAAGAGGAAGAAGACCCAGAGGCTGCCCTTCGCGAACGCCTGATCGAGTATAAAAAGTTCAAAGAAGCTGGCAACTACTTCATGGCTCTGTTTAGCGAAAACCAAACGGCTTACCCACCCGTAGCTGAATGGCATCGACTGGAGGAGCTTTATAAGGATCACACCTTTCCCCTTCGTGGAGATCCCCCCGTTCTACTAGTCCTTTACGAACAACTTCTCAGCACCCTTAGCGAAAGAAGACCCGTCACAGTAAAAGCTAAACGGGAAATGATGACCATCGAGCAGATTATCGACAGGTTAGTCGAGGGCCTTCGTAAGGTTGACTGCCTGCTGCTACATGAGCTTTACGATAAGATGACAAGCCGCTATGAACTGGTAGCCTATATCCTGGCAATGCTGGAACTCTTGCGGTCGGTGAAAGAACTTCGCTGCTACCAGGAAAACATGTTCGGCCCCCTGTGGATTTATTGGCAGGGGAGAGGCCCCCAACAGTATTTGGGAAAAAGAATTTGTGGAGAGGACCTTTTTTGAAAAGGAGCACAGACCTTGGAAGATTTAGACGCAAAGATTGAAGCCATACTCTTTGCTTCGCCCAAACCCCTCATGGTCAGCGATGTCCTTGAAATCCTGAACGACGAAGCCCTGTCTTTCAAAGACATCAAACAGTCCGTCCAATCCATTTACGAATTCCACAAAACCCGTCCATCCAGCGGTTTTCAACTGGAATGCCTGGAGAGCGGCCAGTATCAATTCCGCACCAGGCCCGCACTGGCCCCGGTTGTGGAACGCATCTTCACTCGTCGCCCCCGCCCTTTATCACGAGCAGCGCAAGAAACTTTGGCTATCGTCGCTTATCGCCAGCCTGTCTCCCGGGCAGATATTGAATTCATCAGGGGCGTGGACTCTGGAAGTATTCTGAAACACCTTCTGGAAAGGGATCTTATAGCCTGTGTGGGAAAAAAAGACCTGCCAGGAAAACCGATGCTCTTCGGCACAACTACTGATTTTCTAAGGGTTTATGGGCTAGCCTCTCTGGAAGAATTGCCCCCTCTGGAATCCTTCCAACCAAGAAGGGAGTTGATGCAGCTGGCAAATGACAGTATAGAGGAAGCTCAAAATCAACAGGAACAAAACCCTTCCCTCGGACTTGATTAAAGTGGAACACCAAATGAGAGTACACAAATGGCTAGCCCAGCTCGGTCTGACGTCACGTCGTCAGGCAGAAAGATGGATCAAAGCAGGTCGCGTGACAGTGAACGGTTGCAAGGTGTCCATCGGTGACAGCTTGGACCCCGCAAAAGACTCACTTGTCCTAGATGGCAAGAAACTTAGCAGCCGCAAACCGTCCCATGTCTATTGGATGCTAAATAAACCTGACAAAGTTCTCACAACCCGTAAAAAAGAAGATGATCGCACAACGATCTATGACCTTCCTGCATTGCAAAACTTAAGTTTTCTGGTCAATCCTGTGGGCAGACTGGATTTCCATACGGAGGGCTTGCTGCTTCTCACCAACGATGGAGACTTGGCCTATAGGCTGATGCATCCACGCTTTCAAATGGAACGGGTCTACCTGGTAACGGTCGCAAGAAGACTAAGCTCCGATCAGGAACAGCGGATCGCAGAGGGAGTCACACTCGAAGATGGCGTTTGCAAAGCATCGCTTCGATTTTTGAAATTTACGAGGCAAGGCTCTAATGGACGTGCAGTTTATCGGGTAGCGTTGCGCGAAGGTAGGAATCGAATCGTTCGACGTTTGTTCGAACATTTCGGCATACCCGTCCTTCGACTTGCCCGGCAAAGCTTCGGGACCATCCGTCTTTCCGAAGACCTTTCGGCAGGGGATTTGCGTCCCCTGTCTAGTGCAGAAATCAATACGTTAAAGAAGGCTGTCAATCTCGTGTAATCAAGACAGCCCTGTCTTCTTCACCCCCTACAGAATGAGAGTTGAAGCCGAGCGCACTGACTTTTTGGTGCTGAAGGCGTCGAATAAAACTGTTCTGAGGACGTAAGCGAAATTCCTTCATGGAAGAATGGTTTTTCAAAGTTAAAACTGCCTTATCCACTTCCAGAAGCGCCAATCGCTCGGTTTCCTTCCTTTGTTGATCATCTTTCCCAGAGTCTCGATGACGATCTCCCCCACGATCGCGATCTCGTCCCCCTCGGTCACCATCACGATCACCACGGGGGCGCTCCCTGTCTCTGTCATGGAAGCGACCTTCTCGTCCACCCTCACTTCTCCCCTCACGTGGGACTCTCGACGGGAACTTGTTTTCCCTAGCGGGGTGAGCTTGCCATTCCCTGTTTCCTCTTTCCCTATTATCCGGTCTTTCTCCCCTATCTCGATCGCGGCCTCTGTCTCTGTCACGCCCACGGTCTCGATCGGGCAGCTTACCTTTTAAGATGCCGAAGTAGCGGCCAACGGGAGGAAGGCTTACAAGGTCAAAGCTTCTCTCTTTTGGTTTCGAGTATGACCACGTCAGGTAGGCGATGAGATAGGAACAATAACTGGGGAAAAACTGGCATAAAGAAGATTCAATACTTTCCCAAATTTCTGGTTTTTTGTCCGGCCCTAAAATAGGAAGGTTCGTGCTTGTCTTGGCGACTACAAGTTGCTTGAGGTCGTCAAGCATCAGCACAAATTTATCGAGGAGTTTGCTAGCTGTATCATAGTCCAATACCTGACTACCTGCTATCTCCGGGTATTGCTGCGCGTACCATTGGAAAACCTGATCGACCCACTCTGTCAATTCTCTTCCGGCAAAAGCAGAAGGAGTTTTGAGCTGAGGCCATCTCTCCACCGGGCTGTATTCACTGCCTAGTGCCTGGAGTGTATGTTCTTCCGCCATACATGCGTAGATAAAGAAATCCACGGGAATTTTTTTACCTGAAGCTTTTTTGTATTCATCTTTTAGGTTGGTTTTTTCATCAGAAAACACGTCTATCACTTCCATCAGCCTGATCTACTTAGTGGTTAATAATTTTGAAGAAAAGCCGGAATCCAGTATATAAATCAGGCAACTATAAAGGATCGCCATACTTTGGCAAGCAAATAGGCCGAAACGGCCAACTCCTAATTTTCGGTCTTCTCTTCTTTTTGACTCTCGTAGGCTAGGTACCCGCCCTGCAGTGAGAAAACGCCCTGTCCAGTCCAGCTTTCGGCAATTTCTGCTGCTTTGAGGCTTCTCAATCCTGTGCGGCAGTAAAAAATCGTGGGCAGCGTTTTGGAAATTTCGGTCCGCCGTAAGCCGAAAGAAGACAGCGGCCAGTGTTTGGTATTCTGTATCTTGCCCTCGTTCACTTCCTCCAGCTCGCGTACGTCGACAAGTTCAGCTCCGTTTTCTAACATGTCTATGAGCTGTTGGGGTGTTATTTCTTTAGCCATTCCGTTTGCTGTAGCCCTCCGTTGGGAAAACACCGCCATGATCTTTCGCATGTTCAAGCTTACTACTAGCTAAACACAGATCGGTAAAGTGGTCTAATGCTTTTTGATTCGGCGCGGGATTTAAAGAGGAATGCAAAGCTGGCGTCCCCAGGGGGATTCGAACCCCCGTCGCCGCCGTGAAAGGGCGGTGTCCTGGGCCAGGCTAGACGATGGGGACGTGGCTTGCAAAGAATGGTGAGCCCATCTGGATTCGAACCAGAGACCCGCACATTAAAAGTGTGCTGCTCTACCACCTGAGCTATGGGCCCTATTCTTGAATGAGAGAGCTTTTTACTTTAGGCCCACTCAGACTGTCAATAGTTTTCCAACTGGAAATACCCCAGTAGGAAAAATTGTAGAGCTCCGCCGAACCTGTAAAAAGCGCCAAGATACAGGTTTTGTGGCTGGGAAAGCTGACATATTGAGGGCTCTGCCCTTATCAGCCGACCTGAGTCATGGTTGCCAGTA
>JACPKR010000026.1 GCA_016186945.1 Deltaproteobacteria bacterium
ATAAAAAAGTTTAAACGCGACGATTTCATCCAAGCTGTTAAAGAGTATGCAATAAAAGCTTACTGGTGAGTGGAACACCTGGAACACATCCTGATCTCCAAGGTGTTCCAAAAAAGTCTAATCATTTCCGCAATGTCACACGTGGAACACCTGGAACACCTCAATCTGAGCTGAAGAAGGATGAAAGATGCCGAAATTTAAACTGCGCGGTCAAGTAATAAATCACTCAAGAAAAAAGTTGTTGGTAATAGAAACTGACTCAGGAAAAGCGATCGTGCACGTTCTTGGCCCAAAAAGAAAAAGTCCACCAGATGTTGATGCTGATGGTTTTAAACGTGCTGACGGCGAAACAATTTTTTTGCACAAGCATTGGTGGAAGATCTGGAGTGGTTTCCATGTGAATGTCTATCAATTTAGCGACAATCTTCTTCTTCCCGTTAGCTTAATGCGCCCCGTTGCTGATTACCACTTTGGCGACTATACCACAGACAAAGCCTCAAACTGGGGCGTTGAACTCTCATATGTTACCGGAGTTATTCGAGGCAAAAACCGAAAAATAGTTGCATATCATACTGATAAATTCGGGAAAGTTTCCAAATCTGAGGGGATCAAGCTTGCGAGAAAAGGTGCATTTGATAACGTTGATATAGTCCGCCATAAGAACGGGTCTTATTTCTTACGCTCAAAAAGGAATAAAACCAAAGATGACAATCTCACCTAAAAAAATTTGGTTTCTCATCGGTAGAAGCTGCTTTATTCTAACAACGCTTATTCCAACTGTTTTCCTGCTTGGGGTGGTATCCTATACACTCCGATCGAGATGGCACCTTGGATATTGGCCCTCACCTTCTAGGCCTGATCCAAACTGGTTGCCTTTTGACGATTTTCATTATGAGTTAGTGCACTTTTTTTTGATGCCTACGCTTCTTACCCCCATTGTTTTTCCGCTCCTTCGCTATGCCGCTAGGAAAACTACCTGCAACTTTGCCTATGGAAGCCAGAACTTGATATTCATTTTAAGCTGGATACTCGTGCTGGTTATGCTATTTTTTTCCCCTGTTGACTTTCTTACCTGGTTTCTAGATTAATGACAAATCAAGGAGAAGATCTTTCTATTGAAAGAAAAATTGGGCCGTATCGAGGATAAAAATTTTTTCTCTTAGAGAAAAGGACTGTGGGCGTTGATAGGGGTATTGTAAGACCAGTGCAAGCTGGCGAAGCTGTCTTTGATTTTACTCCTGAGCGACAGCAACTCGTGCACGCTGCGTCGAAGCGTCAAAAAAGAAAAGAAGAGCAGCTACTGCTGCCTAGTATTGGAAGCCCGTCCCCCTTCAGGGGGCGGGTAGTTCACATATCCCGTGGCGGTAGCGAAGGGAAGTCGTCTAGAATATTCTGATCATGTGGCAGAAACCTAAAAAATTCTCATCGTTTTTCAGTCTTCCACTGATTCTTTGCACAATGCATATCGTTTCGAACTGTAAGCCCAAGGAACAGACCCTTGAGGCCGACCCTCTCGCAGGAAGCTGGGTGTACGACTCGCGCACGGCGTCCTGTCTGAAAGTGGAGGGGACCCCCTACTTTTTCCGCAGGACGCAACGCATAACCCGCCAGGAGTCATGGTACGACTACGAGATGTTCCACGAACTCTTTGGCGATGCGAAGTGTTCCACCCCCCTGTTACGCAACAGGGTTAGCGGCAACTACGCTCTCGGTGATCCCGTCGAAGGGGAAAAGAAGATGCGCGTGCTCTTTCATAACCGAGTCGGCATGTCGGCAATCATCCTCGACCGGGCGACTTTAGATAGAGCCAATCTGAAATCGAGTGATGGCCTGCAAGCCGGAGACAGACTTTGCCAAATGGCAAGCGACTGGAACCTTTACAAGGAAGTGTTCATAAAAGGGCGAAAGTGTGCCCTAGGCTTGATCACGCAGCCCCTTGAACGTGCTCTGAACGCCATTATCCTCTCAGAGGAAGGGCATGTCATTTTCGGCGAAAACGTGGAAGGCGATTTTCCCAAATTTCCAAGGCCCTTGATTGAAGTTAAACAGGAGGAGTGGTATAAACAGAACCTCCCGTAAAAATAGAAATTAAGGAGTCGATGATGAATCGGAATATCTTCAATCTTCTCGTTTCAGGCTTATTAACGTTATCTAGCCAAGCTTACGCCTATGAATTGCCGCCTTCCAAGTTGCCGTTTCCCATCCAGGCGGATACGAAGGTTCTTGAAGAAATTTCTAATGCTGTCAATGCGATTGCAGACCCAGCGAAAAAAGCCTTAGTCTTTATTTCGACGTCAAGGACGATGCAAGGGCAAATGGATCCCTTCGAGTTTTTCTTCGGCGATCCGTCGCTCAGGCAAAGGACCCCCAAGCAGGAAGGCTTCGGTTCTGGCTATATGATCGACCTGGAGAAAGGTTACATCCTTACCAACAACCATGTCATCGCTGATGCTGACGCTATCTCCCTCAAGTTGGCCGACGGAAAATCATACGAAGGCAAGGTCATCGGTACGGACAAGGATACCGACGTTGCCGTTGTACAGATTTCAGAGAAGTTTGACCGATCGAATTTGGCATCTCTTGTCTTGGATGATTCCGACACCCTCAAAGTCGGGGAAACAGTCATTGCTCTCGGTGCTCCGTTCCTCTTGGAAGCAAGTGTTTCGACCGGAATCGTCTCTGCTCTTGGCAGAGGAAATCTGGAAATTACGCAAATTGGAGATTTCATCCAGACCGACGCAGCTATCAACCCAGGCAACAGCGGTGGCCCACTCATCAACACCAAAGGGAAAGTGATCGGGCAAAACACCGCAATCTTTTCGAAGTCCGGTGCCTACGCAGGCATAGGTTTTGCGGTTCCTTCAAACCTTATCAGGCGGATTGCTACAGCTCTTATCAACAATGGAAGCGTCTCCCGTGGTTTAATCGGTATCCGCCTGGATCTCCTACGTGACGAATGGCTGGCGAGCTTGAACCTTCCCAAGGACACAAAAGGAGTTATCGTTGTTGAAATCATCCCTGGGGGACCAGCTCAAAAAGCTGGGTTGGAATCTGGAGATGTTATTGTTGGGATTGATGGGAAGGAATTCGTTCCTCATCAACTTCCCAACATCATAGGACTCAAAAGTCCAGGGTCAAATATTGAGCTGACTTTCTACCGGGAAGGAAAGAAGCGCACAATCACAGTCGAAGTTGGAACAGAGCAAAGTATGTCCGTTGCAAGCGTTGGACATGCTCGGAAAGGGAATGTAGACGTCAACCCGTTCGGATTCCAGGCCGCCCCTCTCAATGATAAGGCCCGATCGCAGTATAACGTTCAAAGCAAATCAGGTCTCATCATCACACATATCGAGCCAAAATCTCCGTCTTGGAAATCAGGTCTTGAAGAAGGAGATGTTATTCTCGGAGTGAATGGTAAACGTGTACAGAATCCTAAGGACTTTGAGCAAGTTGCGAAAGGTAAAGACCTTGTTCTCCTCCATATCGAACGCAAGGGGCGCTTTTACTTTGTAACCTTAAAAGGTAGTTAAATTGATGAGTCGATTGCTTCCTATTGCCTTGCTCGCTCTTTCCTCGGCATGCACCATTCGGAAAGCGAATGATATCGACAAAGTCGAGGAAGAGAACCTTGCTGAAGTGGCGATAACGAAACTGGAAAAAAGTGAGCTTTACGAAACGCTTGTTTTTGGAGGCACACTGTCCCCCATCACCAAGCAAGCACTCTATCCCTCGCTGCCTGGAATCGTAAAAGACCTCTTCGTCAAAGAGGGAGCAAAGGTAAAAAAGGGGGACAGACTTGTCAGCATCAGCCCTGATGGAATGGGTTTAAAATACCAGGACCACATGGTCGTGGCCCCATTTGCCGGCACAGTGATTGACAGTCCTGTAAAAATCGGCGAGCGAGTCGAAAAATCGACGGAAGTCATGACCGTCGCTGACCTTTCAAGCTTCAAGACAACGGTGTACGCCGCACTTGATGACTTGACTCATTTGAAGATCGGACAAAACGTCGACGTTATCGTTGCACCAGGCAGGGAGAATGAAGCCGTCATGCAGGGCACCGTCGATCATATCGCGGTTGCACCTGACAAGAAAAGCAAAGCCTTCCCCGTTACTGTCCTCATCAAGTGCAGTCGTCTGCCTTGCTCTCCCCTTCATCCCGGAACCGTTGTCACTGTTTCTTCCTTTAAAGATAAGCATTGGGGTTTTAAACTCCCGGTGAAGTACCTCCGTAATAACAACAAGCAGATCATCATTCTGAAAGAAGACAACAACGTCTCCTGGATCGACGTCAGGAGGGGGAAGTTCTACGGAGATGATGTCGAAATTTTCGACCTCGACCCTACTACGAGAATCGTTAGTTCCTTTTCCCGTCAGTTAAAAGAGGGCGAAAAAGTTAAAATCGTTTCCGAATAGGGGAATGGCCCATGGTTCGCAAGTTTTATGGAAACGTTTCGGCAGTCCTCTTTCTTATTGTGACTGTAAGCGTTATCGGTATCTGGCAGTTTTTCAAACTACCTATCGCCCTCTACCCTCAAACTTCCCGTACCATCCTTACTGTTTCGATCTCTCCCAAGGGGCTGAGTGTTGAAGATTTCCGACAGAAATACGGTGATAGCGTAGAGGCGCGCTTGCTCGCTGTAAAAAATGTGGAAAATGTTTACGGACACTATGACTCCCACGGCGTTCGTTGGAAAGTCGAATTTGGGTGGGGCTTCGATGATGAGGAGGCAGTCGCCCTTGCCAAATCTGCAGTTTCTTCCGTGGAAAGTCAGTTCCCCAAGGAGTGGGGAGGTTTCGCCATTTACTTTGAGGGCAAGCACGATAACGTCATCGTCTACTCGGTGCATTCCGATAAAGTGGCGTCCGACGACGTCTTTATCTTTCTTCAGGAGCAGGTTAAAAACAGACTGGAGACGATCAAGGGCTTCGACTGGGTTTGGGTCAGTAGGCCGCAGGACAAGGAAATTCGCATAACCCTATCGGATGAAAAACTGTTGGAGTGGTCTCTCCTACCGGAGGATGTGGAAGGCGCCCTGAAAGAGAAAAAGGAAGACAGAATGCTGGGAAATCTGACGCTTCAGTCGGGCAAATCCCACGTTATTCACGTTCCCGCTAAAAATCGAAGTCTTGAGGATCTGGCCAACACCTTTGTGAAACGCAGAGGAGAACGTGATGTTTATGTGAAGGACCTCGCCACTGTAAGTCTAGACGATCGATCTCCCGATCAAATCAGGAAAGGAAACGGCCGACGAGGAATCATCGTCGCTGCTGGCGTAAAAAAAGATGTTAACATTGTTGAGGTTTGTCAAGAGTTCGCACGCACCTTTGCCAAGGAACTTGAACATTCGAATATCCAATTTGATGAGTTGACCAATCCCGCACACTACATCAAAGAAGCGATCGACAACATAGGTCAGGCTGTGTTGCTTGGCGTTTTTATCGCGACTCTCATCCTTTTTTTGTTCCTTGGGTCTCTCAGCTATACCGCCATTATCGGCATCTCCATTCCTCTCTCTCTGATCGGAGGATTTACGGCTATGAGCCTGGCCGGAATCGAGATGAACCTCATCTCCCTAGGTGCCATGGCATTAGCAGCAGGTATGGTGGTCGATGGTGCCATCGTAGTGCTTGAAAATATCGTGAGGCATTTCGAAGACAAGCAACCCGAGACCATGTCTCAGAAAATCATGGTCGCCTACAATGCTACGAACGAAGTTCGCATGGCTGTAATTGGCTCCCTCCTTACGACTATCGTCGTTTTTGCACCCCTTGCTTTCACAGCACCCCTAGCCAATGCCGTCCTTGGAGACCTGGCGAAAGTGATGGTGTTTGTCCTGGTGATCTCAGTCCTCGTTAGCCTCTTCATCGTGCCCCCGCTTTTTATTCTGTTAAAGAGGCAAAGAATGGCTCGCGAGGGCACCCAGCCTCTTGCACGCTCGAAGGAATTCCTGGGTCACGCACTCAAGCATTTCTATCTAAAAAGTTTAGGTCGGCTTCTGGAGAGTAAAAAACTTGCTTGGACGTTCTTCGCCTCAAGTTTTCTTCTTTTGATCGGTGCCTACTTCGTCTTCACGCTGGGCCTTCGCAGGGAAATTCTCGCAAGACCTGACTCCGATAAAGTCTGGCTAAGTATCATACCGGACGCTAAGGAAAAAAATGTCGAAAAAATGGACGTATTGATTTCCCAATACGAGGAGATTGTTAAAAATGAATTTATGGATGAGCTTACACATTTTTATACGAACGTTGATCAAACCGGTGGATCCATTCTGTGCAACCTTAGAGACAAGGGGAATGTCAAATCCTTTGTGAAGAAACTGGAAGAGAGGTTTAAAAGTACGCCATTCGTTCAGTTTTTTGTGGGACAATGGCTGCCTTCAGCACTGGAAATTCCAAGTCCACCGGTTCTCTCTGTTCAAATAGGTGGATCGAGAGAGGAGAAACGAGCAGCCCTTGAACGCATCCAAAACGCCCTCTCCCCAATAAAAGGGGTCGGGAATATTGACGCCAGACCGTCTCCTCGGACTGAGACATCATTGGCTATTAAAATGGACTTTGATCTTTTGCGCTCAGTCAAGGCAGAGGTTTCAGAGTTGACGGAAGAAACAATTTACAAGCAAATTAACGCTCATTTGGAAGACAAGGAGATTTCCGAGACCTTTTTAAAAAATGAGAAGATTCCTATCAGGGTCGGTTATTTCAAGAAAGACTGGGAAAACCAAGGTGTGCTTGGAAACCTCCTGATGCGGGTGGAAGACAAGCTAATTCCGTTACGCAATTTTTTCACCCTGGACGTCGTGGAAAAGTGGGACGCGCTCTACAGTGAGCGAGGCAGGGAACTTGTTAAGCTTGACGTCTACCCCATGGAGTCCTTCGCTCAAAAGACGGATGAGGTGAAAGCCTCCGTTCAAGAGGCGATGGAAAAACTGAGCAAGACGCTTCCTTCCCTTAGTTTTCTGGACACAGAAAAAGAGATCAACGAGAACATCCTATCTCTTGTTTCAGCTCTTGCCCTTGCCCTTCTTCTTATTTGGCTGGTGGTGAATCTGCAATTTGCAAGTTTCAAGCAAGCGCTCGTCGTCATGTTGGCCATTCCTTTTGGGTTTATAGGCGCGGCTGTGTCCCTCTTCGCCTTTTCCAGCCCCTTGTCGCTGAACTCCATGTTGGGGATGATCCTGCTTTGCGGGACCGCTGTTAACAACTCGATCCTCTTCGTGGATTTCTTCAATAGTGAAGAACATGTCGGACTGAGCATGCGAGAAAGGCTGCTGAAAACAGCGGAATTGCGTTTTCGGCCGATATTGCTTACAACCCTTACAGCTATCCTTGGGATGATGCCTCTGGCTCTGGGTTACGGCACAGGCGCGGAAGTCTTGCAGTCTCTGGGGATCACAGTGAGCGGAGGTTTGGCAATTTCCACAGTACTCACACTCTATGGCGTCCCCCTCTGCCTAAGCTATAGTATTTGGGAAAAAGAATCTGTGGAGAGGACCTTTTTTGAAAAAAAGTTCCCCTCCACGCCTCCCCCCAAAAAACTTTAGATATTGAAGTTTTTGAAAAGGGGCTAGGGGAAAGAACTTTTTTCAAAAAGTTTTTCCCCAAATTGATTATCTTGAAAACTTCCAAAAAGAAAACTAAGGGGAGGATCATGCGCATTTTTGTTCCTTTTTTATTTTGTTTCTCCGGTTCCCTCATAGCTGAGTCACTTGATTTACGCACAGCGGAGTCAGTGATCTTAGAAAAAAGCTTTGATCTCAAGTCAGATGAAGAAAACGTTCGCATTGCCGAGGAAAACGCTAGCGCTTATTACGGTAAAATCCTCCCGAAACTCGACGTCAGTCAGTCATTCAAAGACAAGGGCCTTCCGCAAACCAGTGTAAGTGTGAGTGAAGCAGTCCCCTATCCCCTCGATTGGTGGAAGCAGAAACAAATCCGCGACAATTCAGTAGCCATCGCCTCACGAACCAAGTCTTTGAAACGCCAGAGCCTGGTAAACGAGCTGCGCAAACTCTATTTCAACGTCAAACTTCGCGAAAAACAGAGAGAGATCGTCCTGCAGAATCTTGCTATCGTCGAAAACTTCCGTACAGAAAGCCGGGAGCGCTTCGCCAACGGCTTTATTTCGGAAAGCGATCGCCAAAGGTCGGAAATCGACTTGCTCACCCTACGTCAGCAATTGCTAAAAACTGATGCGGACCTGCGAAGCGACAAGGAAAAACTAGGCATACTTCTGGAATGGAATACGTCGTTCATGCTCACTACGAGCATGCAACTAAGTGACAAATTCATTGCGCTTAAGGAAGAGTCGTTACGCCAGAATTTGAATATGCAGGAAAGCGACAATATAGCCGTCCGCAAACTGCAGAGTGAGAATGCTGACCTGCTCGTCGAGTCCTTCCCCTATCGTTACCTTCCTGAGATCAGCCTGCAAGCTAAGGTTCCCATCGACAGGGAAAAAAGCCCACCCGTCTATTCAGCGTCTCTCACTTGGAACCTTTTCAACGGAGGAGTGGACCGCACAGAGCATCGCAAGGCTCTATGGGCGAGGGAACAACGGGCCTACGAGTTCCATAAGCAGATGCAGGATTTCCAAATCGATGGGAGACGCCTGATTGCACAGATCCTGGAACGAAAGAGCCGCTATTCACTTCAGAACGATGCTTTCAAAATGTACGAAAACATTGTTGCCTCCTCACAAAAGCGCTTTCATGCGGGAGCGATCAGTTCTCAAGATTTGAGCCTGGATATCCGTTCCTATCTTGAACATGCAAATTTGCTCTACCAAACCACATATGACGCGCTCTCCAGCCTGGCAGATTTTGCTCTCCTTGTGGGGAAAGAGGAACTTTTCTACGATTTCCTATATTGAGCTTGTCGGGGAGACCTTGCCATGACGAACATCATTTGCAAACGAGTCCTCTTTCATGGGCAGGTGCAGGGAGTTGGCTTTCGCTACAAGACCCTGCGTTTAAGCGAGTCCTTCCAAGTGAGCGGATATGTGAAGAATCTCCCATCTGGTGCGGTTGAAGTCGTTGCTCAGGGTCAGGAAAAGGAAGTCCTCCCCTTCCTGGCAGAAATTCACAAGCAAATGGGCTTGTTTATCAAAAAGGTTGAGGAATTTTCGCTTCCGTCCGGAAAGTTTGAAGAGTTTCGCATCGAAAAATAGAGCACTCCTCTGTGTGTATCATCTTTCTAAGCGCCTGAAACGATGGGGTGACTTTTGTTGCCCCAGAAAACACTCAGGTTCCTAAGCCAAGTTCCCGACTATCAACCATTATAGAAGGAGTGAGTCAATGGCACGTTTAGAACTTCACCATCGCTACAAAGCAAGCCCCGATACCATTTTTAAAGCGTTCACCCAACCTAAACTTCTTAGCAGATGGTTTGCACCTATGAACATGTCTATGCCGAAAGTTGATCTGGACTTAAAAGTAGGGGGAGAGTGTTGTTTTACCATGAAAGATAGTGACGGGAACGAAGTGACCACGCGGGGAAGATTTTTGGAAATCGTTCCCAACAAAAAACTGGCGTTCACTTGGGCATGGGAACATTCTCATGAACCGGTGACCACGGTGTCAGTTTCCATGCGTCAACAGGACGGCCAAACAGTTGTGATCCTCACCCACGAAGGTTTCCGTAACGAAGAGGAACGAAACAAACACGCCGCTGGATGGAATGACATCCTCGGCAAACTGGAAGACAGCCTGCAACGAAGTCCAGAACGCAAACCAACCCGTAAACAACGGATCAAGGAAAAACATAAGGCTAAAAGCAGAGAGTTTAAGGGCAGGGTAAAAAGCATTGCTAAGCAAAGAATAAAAAGAGTCGCATAAATAGTATTTGAGAAAAAGAATTTGTGGAGAGGACCTTTTTTAAAAAAAAGTTCCCCTCCACGCCTCCCCCCAAAAAACTTTAGACCGAATTAATGGCGGTTCCAGAAGGACTCGAACCTTCGACTCCCAGATTAGAAATCTGGTGCTCTATCCACCTGAGCTATGGAACCGGAACGATTGATTTAACATAGGGGGGTCTTCAGGGCAAATTCAATTTGCTCCAATACAGTCTGGTCTTCGCATTGCGTTTTGCCAAAGACTCTGCCAAGCCTGAGGCTGTTGTCCCTCCGATTTGGCGTAGAGAAAAAAGGATGTACTCTTGGATGAAAAGTGGCTGCCCTTTGCGCAAGTTTTCTTCGCGACTATAAGTGTCTGCCAGAGCTTTTATAATCTCGGAATTTTCCGTACCTTCAAATCCTTGTCCGAGCGCCTGGACGGCAGCAGCCCTCACAACAAGGGCTGGATCTTTGAGTGCGTCGTTAGCCAGCTTCTTACACCAAGGCGTCTGTTCTGTCTTACATGCTTTGATCCAGCCCAAGCGCCAAGTCCAGTGCCAGTCTTTCAGACCTTTCCCTTGCGACGAGTAATGTTCCCAGAGTGAAGCTCGCCATGCAGGGGGTGCTCGCATGAAAAAGCGCCAGTCTTCTTGATCTGCTGCTTTTTCTATGAAGAAAGGTGCCTGGACCGGAGAAGGACCTGCGAACCCGCTGATGGAAAATAAGCCTGCCAACGTAAGGGATGAATATTCAACGACAAAGAGCCATCTGTTAAGGAATAGGTTTCTTAACAAATCGAACAAAATTGGGCACCTTCCAAGAAATTATTAAAGGTTAGAGCTAGCGCGCCGAATGGGGTTTCGATCAGAACGGAGGGAAGCCCCCCATGAGTGAACCTGTCTACATTTACCAGGAGAAACAACAGCAAGGCCCGTTCGACCTAACGAAAGTTCAAGAAATGTTCCGCAAGAATATGATCTCTCAGACAGCCTACATTTTCAAGGTGGGTTGGAAGGATTGGCGCCCCATTGGAGAGTGCCAGCTTGAGTTAGGACTTACGGAGCATGAATTGCCTCCCCCTCCCCCAGGCGAATTGGTAGAGCATCGCGAGCGAGCACCCCGTGCATCTATCGAGGGGAAGATTATGATTCACACAGGACGTCAGCTTGCCCTAGGCTCTGGCGTTAATGTTTCACCCACGGGCATTTTCGTTGAAACCGAGGAGCACTTCTTCAATGTTGGCGAGAAGATCAAATTGACGTGCAAGGTACACGAACTGGGTCATCCCTTTCGAGCCGAGGCAACGGTCATCAGGATTTCCGAAAAACCCAAGGGGTATGGATTTCGTTTCGAGGGAATCGACAAGAAAATTTCAAAGGAAATTCAAAAAATCATAGACCGCATGAACAAGGAACTTCGGAAAGCTTCGTAAGAAAGGGCTAGCGCATGGACAAATTTGGCAAGTGGAAAAACGTAAAAACCGTAACCCAGGCTAAGGCTCTCATTGATGATGGTGTCCTACTGAAATGGTCAGAGTTGCGTATTCTACAAAAACGATTGTCAGAGGTGGATCAAGGGAAAACCATCAGCCATTTCCTAAAAAAAATATGCGAAAAACATGATGATCGGTTTCAATTGGAAATTTACGTGGAAAGCCTACTCTTGTGGATAACATACTCACTCAAGGACGAAAATCTAAAGGTCCTGACAGACCAACTCTTTGCTGAACCAAACGGAGTCGAAGGGTGTCTGAAACTTGTCGAGCTTGCCTTGACGATGGAAATAACCGACAGCGAGCACCAGGACGAAGTCTATGCGGCAGCAGTAATCATGGTGTGTGAAATTGGACGTGCTATCGTCGACCAACCTAAGGCTGGTGGTCCCCGTCCCGACCATAGCGATCGAATTCTTGCTGCCATAACAACGTATTTAATGTCTGTATCCAATCACAACCATTATGCCATACGCCTTAGCTTGCTACACTATTTCGGAATCATGGCACGTGAAAATCGTAATCGAGTCGATTTCGAAAAGGTGCTCGATCGCTTCGGTTATACTGTGCTTGATTTCCTGTTTTCCTTGCTCTTCAAGAAAAAGACAGAGGGCTTGGCTTTACAGTTCCTACTCGAAAATTTACCTCTCATCTTGGAGGCAGAACCGACGTCTCAGCGCATTATTCATGAAATCTTCAAGTACCACCTTTTGAAAAAGCCAGACAGGTTTTCATTGTTCCTGCTAACTCTCGGTGATCATCTATCCGAAGGTGAGCATACGGAAAGAGCACGAAAAACCTTCCTCCAACACCTGGGAGCCTTGCTGAAAATCGTAGCCAAGATCAATCACAAGGGTTTGACCAACGACATCCTTTCTTGTATTTACCGCATTCGCGATCCTTTTCTGTCAGAACTTACAGCACAGATTAAAGCAGAACCTCTCCTGGCAGACTATTGGGAGTTTGCACAGACTTTATATGAAAATGAAAACAGGCAGAACGTGGATCCTCTGAATTACCTCCGTTCCCACAAAAGAGGTCGACACCCGTCCTTCCACGCATTCAAGCGCATTGAGCTGGTTCAACAGGTCGCGCAGCTCAGTTCCCTTCGCCAACACCACCATCATGCGAAGGCTTCGTGAGGACAAAGAGGAGTCAGTAAAAGAACTCCCACTCACTCCGAAGCAAAGCAAGGGGTCGAGAACCCCACTCACACTGCATGACAAGTCGGTAGTAGCGTGGTGGAAAGCTCCATCGTGAGCGGGGCGTTGCGCAGATACTCCTCCACTTTTTATCAATGCGCCATTGCCATTCCACAGGACATGAGAACCATAGATCTCTCTTCCCATGCTTACAGTGTTCCTCCATAGCATCCCGTGGCTTGCTGAGGAGAGCATATTTGCTCAGGAACAGTGTGTTCACTTGAGTCTCCACTCCCTCTGTGAATTTGAAGAGAATCAAACAGAACACCAAGGACAACGTGGCTATCCAACAGTGAGGGTTCACGTCGCTCCCCCAAGCTGCTCAATGTCGTCCGAAGATGTCCAATTGAACATCGTCTATGTCGACCTCCATTTTTTCAGCGAGAGTCGTGATTTTGTCCTTTGCAATCGTAGCGAGCACCCCCAAGAGAATCATCGTTGCCAAAGTCGCAAACGTCGTGACCAAGACATACTCAAGAGCAATTCCCCCGCGGCATCTGCGAGCACGTTCCATGGCGACCTCCCTTCCCCAACACTAGGAAAGAAAAGGTCGGTCAGCCAATGACATTAGGGTGCATCTTGCCGCGGACATTTAAACGAATCCGTAAGCCACTTGGGGCAAATAGGGAGAGGGGGATTTGGGGGGGCGAGTTACTATGTTGAATAGTAGTAGCGACCTGGCCCACAAAAAAGGAAACTCCTAGATCAACACATCATAGGAGTTTGTATGAGAGTCTCTTATCAAGGAAAAACTGTCAACGTGGGAATTGATGTTCA
>JACPKR010000012.1 GCA_016186945.1 Deltaproteobacteria bacterium
ATCCGAGTTGCCACAAACAACTCACCTTGCTTTGCGAAATGAGCTAGCTTTGACCCGTGTCTCTGAAGAGACGGTCTTTCTCAAAGCTGATCGCCCCTTAGGAGAAGAGCGAATGGAGGAAATCATCAAGTCGGTCGAAAAGGATCGCCGGAGTAAGGGCTTTAAGGCGGGCATTATCAAATCCTTTGAGTTCATCCGCGCAGGTGCCGCCTACGGAGAACATCGAGGCCCGCTTTATGTGGTTGAATATCTGGGGATCGGGTAGCCATTCGGTATTTACCCAGGATTTTTTCACCGGGATATTCGGAAGAGGGCCTCCTTATGGGTGACATGTATGTAACTAACAAGGAACGGTATGGACGAAGAACATTGTACTCTGAAGCTCTTACAGCTTCTTAAGTTCATCAAAGAACTCTCCAGGAAGGAGTTCTGGGGACAGGTGACGATCAGGTTCAAGAATGGGGAACCGATCATCATTCAACAGGAACAACAGATTAAGTTGTAAATGGGGACATAAATAGCACTTTGCCGAGTAGGAAGGACCGCCGGCGCTGCGATCGGAGGTTTGCATGGCAGCAGTAGTCGAGCCTTCCTTGCATAAGATATGCAAGAAGTGCCAGCGTTCAAAAACAATCGAGAACTTTTACAAAAAGAGGAAAGGACAACTTGGTGTTGATTCTTTATGTATCCCGTGTACCTCGCTGAAAAAAAAACAGGCATACGTGATGCGAAAGAGGAAGAAGATACAAGAACAGGTTAGCTTACACCGCATTGATTATAATGCCTTTCCCTATTGTATAAAGATGACTATTATAAAAGCAGAAAACGGGTATATGAATCAAACAATGGAGTTTCTCATCAGTTCTGTAAATGCGCGGAGAATCTGCCTAGAAAGAGAAATGGCGCGTGTCAGCTAAGAATGGATCTCGATGTTGCTATGGTATTTCCTATGGTCGTGTTAGCACAGTTGGGCAACTGGTAAATTCAGATGGGTCTCGTCGTGAAGACGCCTCCCCTGAGGCGCAACGTGCTAGATGTCAAGAACATGCCCGCTATCTCAGTCAAAGAAAAGGGGTTGAACATAAGATCGTTGAACACATTAGTGATGACGGATTTTCAGCAAAGAACGCCAATCGTCCTGGCTATCAAAGAATGTGGGATCTTGTCGCTTCGGGGTCGATTGATTTCATTCTGGCGAGTGAGCTGAGTCGCCTTAACCGATCAGTTCATGACTTTCTGGATCTTGTAGACCACTGCAAGAAACACGAGGTTAACCTTATTATCATTGGTCTTGAACTCGACACATCGACTCCGTTTGGCAACGTCATCGTCGTAATTCTAGTAGCTCTTGCTCAATTTGAGCGGGAAATGACCAGCATGCGCGTACGGGAGAATGCACTAACCCGCCTCATCAGTGATGGGAAAATCAATGGAGGGGGAGAGATCCTTGGACTAGATCGAGATTCCGCACGACCCGGGCATTTCAAGAAAAATGAAGAAGAACTGGAACGTGTTCGCAAACTGCTGAGGCTGTTTCTAACCGTGTCGAGCAAGCGGAAATTGCTTCAAGAAGCATGCAAGCGAGGAATCACTGGCAAGCATGGTAAAGAATTGAAGCAACATGCTTTAGACATCATGTTTGAGAACCTTAGCTGGAGATACCGCGGCCTATGGGAGGCGAATCGAGAAAACAAGGATAAGGACGCTGAAACCCTGCCGGAGAACAAGCGCTACCAGATTGTCAACTTACCACACGGAGCTTTACTCGAAGAAGATCTGTTGGATCAAGTGCAAGAGAAGCTCGCTGACACCTACAAAAAGAAGAAAAAATCCTGCGTTGACAACCACACCTACCTCTTGTCTGGCATCCTCTTCTTCGAGGACGGAACAAGGTTTTCTGGGCAACCTGCTAAGGAAAGGCAGTACCGATACTACTACAACAAAGAAAACAAGGTGCGTATTGATTGCTCAAGACTCGAAAGGCATGTCAAGGCGCTTGTGCGGGAGAACTTTTCCTCAATCGAGCGGTTTCAACGAATGGTGGAGGACGGGATTCGCCGGCTCCACTCAGATGTGCCTAAGATAGAAGCACGTATCCGAATTTTGAACACAAGGATGGACGGGATCGAAGGCGAGGATCGGGAGCTTCAACAGAGTTTCGATGCTTCGAAACTCTCCGATCCCACTTATGCCTCATGGCTTAAGGAGCGGATAAAGACCATTGGCCAGCGACGGGAGGAGGCAAGAACCGAACTAGCGATTCTCGAAAAGAACCGAATTGAGATCACAAAAAAACGCGGGTTCCGAAGTTTGCAGAACGAAGTTCAATTTTACCTAGGTGTTGGGTTTGAAAATCTGAGCGGTGTCCAGCAGCGCGAGATCATCCAACGGATAGTGCATTCTATAACCGTCAGGAAAAACAATGAAATCCAAATAAAGATGTATGGAGAACCGAAAAAGAAACAACGCGTCACAAGTGAGGCAAAAAGTTCGGGAAATGAATGGGATGGCGGGAGAGGAAAGTCTGAGTACCGGATTTATATCAATATAATTATGTTGTTATACCAATCTTCCAACTTGAAGTACCAAATTGGTACTTCAAAATCATCACTTGAATGTTTTCCGAAATTTCCCGATAATAAAATCGGTGAATGAGAGTGGATATCCCCATGGAAATCCCACCTGGCAAACAGGCTCGTTCGCCCCTTTTTTTTGCCCACTACGGCCAGTCTTGAAGTAGATAATTGCATTTGGTTTTGAGCTTAGTCCATTCCTGTCCAAGTAGCGTGTCGTGATTGGTTTGTCTCTGAACGCCGCACTCGTAGCGCTGGCAAAGGTACAATGCGACATCAGCGGCTTGCAAAAACCTGCTGTAGTGGGAATGAGTGGCATATATCGTGTCGACCAAGCGTCCAAATGACCTTCCCCTGTATTTTGATCCCGACTGCGTTTTGAATTGAGAGAAATCAAGGACGGATCGAGCCACCTCATCATGCTCGTAGTCGCCATGAACTACTCCGAGATCGTCTTTCTGATCAAGATAGTCGCAACAACGCTCAAGAAACAACATTAACCCCAAATGATATTCAGGTTCGGGATATTTGTACTTCTTTCTGTGAGAGGGGACATTGATTCTAACCCCTCTGAAGATTATCGAATTGCTAACCATGCAGTCGACAAGGTCTTTGAAAAGAGAAATTCGCCTATCTAAGCTTTTCCTGTCTTTTTTAAAATTTCCCTTCCCGTCAAAAATATGGGTTCCATGCAACTCAGTGTCCTTGTTTAAACTATTAGTTCGAAAATAGTTGTATTGAATTTGGGTTAG
This sequence comes from Deltaproteobacteria bacterium, assembly GCA_016186945.1. Lineage (GTDB taxonomy): Bacteria > Bdellovibrionota_B > Oligoflexia > Oligoflexales > Bog-1112 > BOG-1112. The sequence continues at coordinate 3,326 of JACPKR010000012.1, forward strand.
GGACGATTCAAATTGGGAAACACTCGATTCGGGAATAATGATTCCCCCAAGAAAAAAATATGGAGACTGATGTTCATGGTATTTTGACTCGTCGAAGTAAATGAGATGCATGGCTTTTGCTCCTACAAAAAATATGCATTCGCCCACGATATTATTGCGTTACCTAGTGGGTTTTCGTTGGGGATCGTGCTTTTGTTACCCCCCAACCCCTAAAAGGGGGAGTTTTTTGTAACGGCGCACTGGTGCGCCGATTCCCTTTTTTCCTACCCCCTGGTAGGGCAATAAAAGGGGTACAAAAAGCAGGAGCCCGTTGAACTGACGATGCGAAAGAAATAGCTTCATCGAGCGAGTGCTTAGATTCGTTACAAACGTACTATCGTTACAAAGCTCATATTTCTGCATGAAAGTGAGTTACACCGTGTTTGGACGTAGGTGTTACGTCGTTACAACCAAGGTTTGATATATGCTTTAGCCGCAATCTTCAACTCTTTAACTTTGAATCGTGCACGTGCTTTACCATTTTCAACTACGTGTTTCGGCTCTACGTTCAGTTTTTGCAAAAAGGATTTAACTGTGCGTGGATTCATATCCATGTGTTTGGCTATATCATAGGCATCAGTCCATAAACTATCTATCTTCAAATCAAGAAATTGATGCATCCATGGCGCAGGTGGACGCCCCATTCTTTTATTTTTCATTTTTTCGTCCACAAGTATTTTCTTTTCGATTGACTTTATAATCATGTAACTTCAAGATTATAGGAGATCATCAAAAAATGAAAGTAAACTGTAAGTAAGGAGAGAAAAAAACTGAGGCAGTAAAACTTGAAAAAGAAAGAGGCTCAGCCGCTTTCGCAGTGAACCCCTAGTCTTACAACTTGAGTCTACTGCGAAATACCGCGGAGTGTAAACAGGATTTCTTTGCCTGAAACGCTCGCGCCCTGCTGAATCCTTCTTTTTCGAGTTTCAAAAATAACAAGTTTTGTTGGAGGAATCATGGCAGACACTTCTGCAAGGGCGATGCTTCGCTCAGAGACGGCAATCGCGGACTTTGTTGCAACATTGAATGAGGGCAGCGGTACACTTACCGAAATCGCATTCGCTAAACCAGGGACTTCGCAATTCAATCGGGCGATCTACTACGAGCAAATCTGCGAAGCAGAGATTAACCGATTGTCGGCGGGAAAAGTAAACGTAAGTTTCTGCGGTGGGCTTAGTAAGGAGGCTATGCAACCACTGGCATTAGGATCGGAATCAAGCCGAAAAGGTGCAGATCGTTTCGTAAATGAAAAGCGAATTGTCAGCTTTGATTTGGACTTCAAGAGCAATGTAACTGATTACAAAATTGAGCAGAGAGAAGCCCTCATCTCGAATTTTGGGGAACAAATCAAAACTGCACTCCCAAAATCAAATATTCAGCCTTGGATGACGATTTTTTCGGGAAACGGGCTGCATCTTCATTTTAAATTGAAAATTCCCTATCGTATTGAATCGTTGCAGCGTTACAAGCAGGTCTACGATTCGGTTCGGAGCTATCTGGAGTGCCTAACAGATCTCAAATTTGATCGTGCTTGCTCAAACCCTTCACGCTTGATGCGCTTGCCTTTTTCCACCAATTGGAAGACCACAAATGACCCCGTTCAGTGTCGGGTACTTCAACATGATGCGGATTCAGATTTTTCATCAGTCTTCGGGGGATTTTCTTCGATGGCGGCATTTGAATATAAAACCGAAAGGAAATTTGTAAAGGATAAACACGTTATCCTGGCAACACTAAGCCTCGAAAGGGTTTTAGAGCATTTTCAATACTCAAAAATGGCAACGATTCAGCAGAGAAACGGACAGAGCGTCTGTTCTAGCCCCTTCACCCAGGATTTCGACCCTAGTTTTTACTACGATTCGCAGAGGAAGCTTTTTTATGATTTTTCGTCAGGATTTGGCGGAGATATTTTTACTTTAATTGGCCGCTTAGCGAACTTGAACACCAAGACTGAGTTTGGAAAGGTTCTTCACCTCGCGGCAAAAATTGGAGGTGTACAACTCTCAAAAACAGAGAGTGGTGGGTTTCGGGTTGATGAAAAGGGGGTTTGGTACCAAGGAGGCAGCGACGGAGAGCCAATTTGGTTATCCTCTCCCATTTTTGTTGAAGCCTTGACCCGAGACGCATCTAGCCAAGCTTGGGGAAGGTTACTTACTCTCAAAGATCAAGACTCCGTGAGAAAACAATGGTCTATGCCCATGGAATTACTCGCAGGAGATGGTTCGGAGGTACGTCGCGCCCTTCTAAATCTCGGAGCTGAAATGGCAGTTGGAAAAAGAGAGCGGCAGCTCTTCCTTTCTTTTCTGCAAAGCTCTAGACCCTCAAAACGAGCACATTGCGTCAATCGCGTAGGGTGGCATTCCAACAAGTACGTTCTTCCCGATCACGTTTTTGAGCAGGCCGGTGACGCCTCTTCGATCATGCTCCAAACGCTAACACCTGACACGTCAATCTGTGTTCAAGGGAGTCTGGAAGATTGGCAAAGAAACGTGGGTGATCTTTGCATTGGAAATTCCAGGTTAGTCTTTGCTGTTTCAGTAGCCTTTGCTTCAGCATTGCTCAAGAGCAGCGGAGACGAAAATGGTGGTTTTCACTTGGTTGGGCCCTCTTCTATCGGCAAATCAATCACATTAAAAGTAGCGGCAAGTATCTGGGGAAATCCCGGGATCAATGGATTCATCAAACGTTGGCGATCCACCCTGAACGGACTAGAGGCAGTCGCAGCGTCTCGCTGCGACTCTCTTCTTATTCTGGATGAACTCGGTGAGGTCACTGCGAAAGACGCTGGGACTGCTGCGTACATGTTGAGTGGGGGAATGAGTAAAAATCGAGCTACGAAAAACTCTACCACAGCAAATAGCCTTGAATGGCGTTTACTTTTCCTTTCCTCGGGCGAAATTTCGCTTGGCCAGCATATTTCTCAAGGAGGATTTCAAGTCAACGCAGGCCAAGAAATCAGGATGCTGGAAATCTCTGCTGAGTGCCCTGGATCGAGTGGAATATTCGAAAACATATACTCGTTTGCTTCTGCCAGCTCATTCGCTGTAGCACTGGCAAATGGTTCCGAAAGTTGCTTTGGAACCCCAATCAGGCATTTTTTGGGGAAGGCCGTGAGCAACCCTTCTCTTTACAAAACATTGAACGAGAAACGCCGGGAGTTTCTTTCAATAGTGAGTACCAAGGGGAATCATTGCCAAATCCAAAGAGCATTAAACCGGTTCGCTCTTGTCGCGGCCGCAGGGGAGTTAGCAATCGAGCTTGGAACTTTAACTTGGGATCAGGGAGAAGCTTTCAGTGCGGCGCGTAGATGTTTTGAAGACTGGTTCCAAGCTTGGGGAGTAGGAGGATCAAGGGAAGGCCGACAACTCGCGCAGCAAATCAAAACTCTCCTCCAGGAATTTGGGCCATCACGCTTTCCGATTTTGCAGGAATTTAAAAAAAACGCGGACGACCATCACCAACAACTTTGGGGTTTCAGAAAAGAAAGCACCGAGAACAAATACGAATGGATAGTGCTAAGTGAAGTCTTCCGGACTCAATTATGCAAGGGGTACGACCTTCGTAGGGCTACGCGTGACCTCAGGGATGCAGGATTACTGCAAGGAGGGTCTTCACCGATGCGTCTTCCCCATCTAGGAGTGACGAGGGTCTTTCGTCTCAACCCTGAAATAGTCTCTATGTAACAGATGTAACAATTTTCGATCCTGAAAGCGTAACAGAATTTTTCTGTCAATTTCAGTCTTGTAACAGAAGTAACCAAAGTAACTGGAGCGAATAATGAAAATAGAGCTTCGAAAAAATAGCGATGGATCTCGGTACTATTCCCTTGTTTATTATGATCGAATTGCAAAGAAACCCGTTAGGATCAGCAAGGCCGATATCCGCAAACGCTTCGGCAAGGATATCATTGAAGCGTCGGAGGCTTCAGAGATTTGCAAGATACTTGAAGCGGAGTCGGATTCCTTAAAGAACCGGATTGAGAAAAGGGTGAGGTGGGAGGAGGAGTTCTATAAATTTGGCCAGCTTTTGGAATTTTATCAGACACACCAAAAGAAAAAGGCCCCCAACAGCTATAAGAATAACGTCCACTACCTTAAATACTACGTGCTCCCCTATTTTCTCAGCATTAGAAAATGCAACAATCTCGCGATGTGGTATGACTTTTACCCAGAATTTAAGGACTGGCTAGAAGATGAAGCCTGTTTGGTAAAACGTCCGGAACAGAGAATTTCTTACGCTTCAAAGAACCATGCCGTCAAAGCCTTGAACACTTTTATGCACACCCTTTTTAGGCGAGGAATCATAGATCGTTTTTTCCTATGCGAGAGCTTTCCGACTCATAAAATGAATGAGAAAGGTATTGATGACCTTATCTCTCCAGAAGAGATGGAACGGATCTACAATCAACTGATCCTTGATGGTAGCGAAAGAGAAGCGCTGTTTTTCAGATTCCTGTATTTCACGGGCCTCCGCTTCAACGAGGCACTGGGAATCCACCCTGCTAACCTCTACGATGGTGAAATTGAAGACAAGATGCTTGCCAAGCATTTGATCCAGGAAGGGATCAGCTACTACGGCTACGTTGTGTTCGATAGTCAACCTGCCCATGAGACACGTGGGCTGAGGGATAAGAATGGAGAGATTCAACGCAAGCCGCTCAAGGGAAAGAAGAAGATCGACGACAAATCAGCACGAACCGTTGTCATTACGGACAAATTACTCTGGAATGAGCTGGTGAAGCAGCATAACCAAACGCTGGAACAGTTTGAGAAGGGATATTTTGGCAAAGAGATTAACCAGTATCCACTGTTCGAAGGTGTCGACAAGTCGTCATCAGCGAATAAATTGAAGAAGGCGTATGAAAAATGCGGACTGCGATATCGTAGTTGGCACTGTTGCCGACATACACGGGCAACGCGCGGTTATGGCTCGGTCATTCGTCGGAGAAAGTGTTAAACCGGTACGTACATATTTATGAGGCAATCGTGAGAGCAGCGAAGAAGAATGAACCAGAGGGTGGGACTAAGATCAAGAAACTGAAACCGGTGACGTAGCTTTCAAGCGAACTAGCCAAGATCGAAGATTTCGACATGATCGAATCTGTCAAAAAAAACCATGGCTTGTTGAAATCGAACTCCTTGTGGCGCTATTTGTCGCACCCTATTCTTGAAACTGTCAGTTGCTCGATGCCCGAAGATTACAGTTTTTATCGAATGATCGGGTAAGGTCACCTTGATTTGAGCGTTTCTCTCCTTATCCTCAACAAATTTTCCGTCGTCTTTTAACCTCGGAACCTTAAGCACTCTATATTCCTCTTCGTAGGCCCATGGGAGGGATTTCGTCAAAATTTGACTTGTTATACGATCGTTGGTTCGCCTCGTGGTTCTCGTTCCAGTCTCTTCGATAAGAAATGGATCAGGTAGGTTTTGCGAATATATAACTCGCCCATCAGCAATGAGGATGGAATCGTTTTCACCAAAATGCTCGCGAATTTTCCCATAGTCGTAAGCGACACAGAACCCTTTGTGCTTATTTGAATAGTGAGACCACATTATTGCTGAGTTGTTTCTTTCTGAGAGACAGAGAATTCCGACTCTTTCTAAATGGTTCTGTATCACCCGGAACGGATTCGAAATTTTGGGATCGATAGCTCTCAAGAAGACATCAATCCATCGCATGGTTACAATTCTCTCATCCAAAGCAAGTTGCAAATGGTCGGAGAGAACGCGTCCGCTTAATCGGGTAAAAATATCTGAAAATGATCTCATGAGCAGGTTCGTGTGGAAACGCGCTAAAAACTGCGGATTGCTTGAATTCCACCTCATTTGAAAGTCACCTGGGTCGTTGAAGTCGTCGCGGTGGGAAAAGTACCAATAGTTATTCTGAAGAGCGTCCAAATGAAAATCACTTTTATCACTACAGTATTTATAAAGGATTTGAGGCTCTCCAGCCATCTTTCCCCCTCTGCATTAAGCCTATCGGGTAGTTGTCTGGAGTATTGAGGTTTAAGGGAATCTGTTAGAAATAACTCATGGGATTTAGACCAAAATGGCCATCGCTTTCTTAAAAGATGGCCCAATCTCCTCCATAGGGGTTTCGCGCAAAGCGTCAATAAAGGCGGAGCGAAGCGACGTCCTTAACGTAGATGCTCCCTCTAGGAACTGATTCCAGAATACGGGAAAATCGGACAATTCAATTTCAAAGGAAGTTTCGGTCAGAACAGCATCATTGGTGCGATAGGACCATTGGTTGTATTTGGAAGTGGGCTTTTTCAAGCTTTCGTAGGATAACTTTGAAATTTTGATAGAAAGTTTCACGGGTTTGTTCGGTACCGTCGGTTCCGTGCTGTCACCGTGGAAAGTTAATTATTTCAACGAGTTAAGCCTAATAAAAATGGCGGGAGAGACGGGACTCGAACCCGCGGCCTCCGCCGTGACAGGGCGGCGTTATAACCAACTTAACTACTCCCCCGTTTGATTGGGTGTCAGAACGACGAAAGTGTTTCTACAAGATTGGTAGGAAAAAGCAATTTAAATTTCAAAGCGTTGTTCCCGATACTTTGGCGAATCGGGTTTTCTTGCCTTCGGTGTCTTGCCTGAAACCGATACGAGTAGGCTTGTCGGTTTTGGGATCAACCACCATGACGTTGCTAATATGGACTGGCATGGGTTTTTCAATAATCCCGCCGTCGGGATGTTTTGTATCCGGTTTTTGGTGACGCTTGTAGATATTAGCACCGGAAACGTAGACGCAGTCGTTTTTTCGATCGACTCGCTCAACCTTTCCTGTCTTACCTTTCGAACGGCCAACCATGATCATGACGTTATCGCCTTTGATAATCTTGCATTTTACCTGATACTTTGAGAGCTCTTTCATCGTGTGGTTCCCATAAAAAGTCTATAATTATTGCTCGTTGCCGATTGTGTGAGGCACTATAATTAAGTAAATCAGGGGGGTTAGTCAACGAGTTTCTTTTAATTAAAGTAAAAAGGAGAGAATCATGGGATTGTACGAGAGTCGGGGATACATGCTGAAAACCTTCTTCCTTTGTCTGCTTTCGTTCCCCCTTTTCGCGAAAGCGGACCCGTTTGATTTCGACCAGGTCTCCAAGGAAAAAGTCGCCGTCGATATAGACCCTCCCGATGTGATTCACTGGCAAGTAGTTAGCAGCGATGCGTATCAGGATGGTTCTGTGGTGGTTTACCTGAGGCTCACGTCAGAGGGAGGATTCTCCCTCTATACTAGCCAGTTAAGGTTCAAAAGTACCTCTGGTTACCTGCTCAAAAGTTACCAGCCTCCCGAGGCAAGGGAAATCGTCGACCCTTTGACCGGGGGGAAGGTAAACGTATATGACGGCGGCGATTTTGTGCTGCATTTTCTTGGGGCGCTCCCTTACGATGGACATGAATTCCCGTTCGGAGTCCGTTATATTGCATGCACTTCCCAGAAGTGCCTCTTCCCCTATACCGAAACACTGAGTGCCCCTAATTTTGTCAAGAAAGAACATGAGCCGCAGTTTTTGGATGAGGCAGGCAAACAGGTTTTTCCCGGACAAGAGAAGATAGAAGAGCGGAAGGAGGATGAAGAAGAAACCTTCGAAGAAACCTTCGCTCGAAAAATCAGGGCGGGGCACTTAGGAATGGGACTCGTTCTTCTCGGGCTTTTTCTAGGCGGCTTGCTCACTAATCTGACTCCCTGCGTTTACCCCATGATTCCCATTACCGTCCGTCTTCTCGCGGGACAGGCGAGGTCTCCTGTCTGGGGGGCGCTTGCCTATTCGGGGGGGATCGTCGTTGTTTACACACTGCTAGGATTAACCGCTGCACTGTCAGGATCAGTCTTCGGACAATATATGGCTAACAAGGCTGTTAATATTGTCTTTGCGCTGATTATGTTTCTTCTCGGTATTTCCATGTTGGGTTATGGAGAGTGGCGGTGGTTTCAAAATCTCGGTACGAAATTTGGAGTCGGCAAGCCAGGCGTGAGAAAAGCGTTTTTTTGGGGTTGTGGAGCTGGTTTTATAGCATCGCCCTGCACAGGCCCTATCTTAGCGACTTTGCTCGCCTACGTCATCGTTAACGAAACGATCTCCCGATCAATGCTTTACCTGTTTACTTACAGTTTAGGCTTTGCCCTGCCGTATGTACTCCTTGGCAGTATGTCGAACAAGTTAGCGCGCAAGCCAGTGTCACCTCTCGTGCAGACTTTTATAAAAGTCATGTTTTCTTCCGTCATGTTTGCACTCGCCATTTACTATTTGCGCATTCCGTTTTATGGATTTTTTTTGGAGTTAGCCCCTTACTGGGAACTTATTTTCTTCGCGTTGCTCATCGGTGCTTTTGTCACCTGGCTCAGTATCCGTGCTAGGCCACTTGAAAAACGGAAGTGGCTTATAATGATCCCCTCGTTACTTTTGGGTATTAGTTTTTTCGCGGGAGCTCAATGGTTCATGAACGGCGATACGAAAAAGATGCGTTTGGGCTTATACTGGTATAAGGACGAAGCAGAAGCGCTCTACGTAGCCCAACAGAGAGGATCTCCGGTCCTCATCGACCTGTGGGCCGAATGGTGCGAGGCTTGTAAGAAAATGGAAGTCACAACCTTTGCAGACGTACGCGTGATCGAAAGGGCACAAAAAAACAGATGGGTTCTACTCAAACTCGATGTGACCGAAGATAGCGAAGTTAATGATGCCCTCCTAGGGAAATACGGTGTGCAGAGTCTACCCTCCACCATCCTTCTCTCTCCTGGCCTTCAGAAGATCACTGTTCTTGCGGGTTACCAGAGCGCAGCAAAATTACTCAATCACATGAAACTTGTAGAAAGGGAGTGACGATTGCTTCACTATCTAACCTACGTCGGATCTTCTCATCAGATCGAACTCGCCAAGAAAAGCTTCGAAAAATTCCATGCGCAACCCCTGTCTTCCGACAACGAGAGGTTTAAGCTTTCACACTCCTACCTCGGGGACCTAGAACTTGTGGTCTCCCTATTGTCAGATATTGGTAAAGTGGGTCCCCACTTGAAAACCAATCAAATCGATCTTTTAATTTACGACGAACGAGAAGGGGGCCTTGACGCCTATGCTGCCATTCACAAGATCGAAAGTGATGTTGCAAGCCTGGCTCAGCAATGGGGACCGGATTTTGTTTTACCCAAGGGACGCATCATCGTCCTCCTGGAGAATGCAGTAGGGGTCGCCGAAAAAAGTTTCAAGCTGGGACGCCTTAATGTGAAAGATGTGCTGGTAGCTCCACAGAGTATTGCGAAAACTTTGCGATGGATCGCTCGCGTCTTACTCAAAGATCGTGAGAAACATGCTTACAAAGTTGGTGTCGCCTGCAACGGAGGGGCCGTGGAAGGCCACCTCTATCAGGCCGGCTGCATTCATGCGCTGAATAGAGCACTTAGGCATCGAACATTATACGATTGCGATATCTATTCAGGCGTCAGCAGTGGTTCTCTTCATGCGACAGCCCTTGCGAGTGGGATTCCCGAGGAGGAGATCATCCATTCGATCAAGGGAACATCTCAGCGCATTCCGCCCCTGAAAAGTTCAGTCATATACGATTTCGCGGGCCGAGAAATTTTCAGACGCTTCGCTCAACAAGCAAAAGACTGGGGCACACTCTCCCCCTTAAGTTGGCTTAGCAAAGCTATTAAAATTATCCCCACAGGTATTTTCAAAGGAGACGGCCTTCTGTCTTACATCACGGCCACACTGAATGAATGGGGCGGGCAAAACGATTTTCGATCCCTCCACAAGGAACTCTACATAGGGGCTACCCACCAGGACACTTTCGAGCACGTCATCATGGGCGCTCCCCCCTGGACTCATGTTCCCATCAGCGACGCCATTCGTGCCTCATGCGCTATCCCTCCTTTTTTTGCTCCCCACAAGATTGATGGAACGACCTACTTGGATGGGCAGATTTCAAGCCCCTGCGATCTCGAACTCCTTGTGCGCCGAGGGTGTAATCTCATTGTAATTGTTGACCCCATTCTCCCGTATGCAGTTGAAGAAGCAGAAAATGCGGGCGGCCTTTTTAATCTTATCCAAAGCATTAAGTCTCTCATCAATACCCGTTTCCGCTCGGAGTTGGCCCACTCCACGGAAAGGTTTCCTGACGTTGACTTCATGGTTTTTCAGCCTTATGGCGCCTGCTCTTCTCTTATGCGCGGCTCCCCGCTCAAGTACAAAATTAATACGCAGATCGTGGATCTAGCTTACAAGACGACCTTGGCACGCCTCCGTGACCGACATGAGGTTTACCACGCGAGGCTTTTGAAGTATGGCTTTGAACTCGCAGACGAAGAAACGCTCCAGGAACTCGAAGAAGCAGCACCAGTAAATTGATGCGACCCTGTTGGGAGAGGGGTCGGGGAGTTTTTTGTCAACAAAGTTGAGTATATGAGTAATTTGGTAGGACAGGGTGACTAATGGCGAGTTTGAAGACAGAAAATGGGGTTTCCTTTAGCTTAGAAGCCGCTATGAAGGATCCTGGCATGAGTGGTTCTATTGGGTTCACCTGTGAATTTGATAATGGAATGGTGAAGCTCAGTTTTCCCGTCGAAATCTGGTTCTATCTCGAAGATCTCGAAGCGTTTGTGTTGCAGTCTGCCGCTCATCCTTTCGATGTACGCAAGCTCCAGCTAAAGCCATTCTCAGATCTCAAAGTAGAGTTTAAAAATGCGGAAGATGCAAGCCACATAGTCGTTTCGCTGATTTTTGTAAATTACAATTATGAAACAGAACTGCGAACAAAGTTTGAGACTGATATCGCAAGCCTCAGCCTCTTTGCAAAAGAACTTGAAGCAGAGGCCTACCGCTTTTTGCAAGGTTAAGTGCTGCAAACGGTGAGTTATTGTTGGAGAAGGCTGAGAGCAATCTTCGGCTGGGAATTCGCTGCCGCTAGAACGGATGTGCCGGCTTGTTGCAGGATGCTTGCCTGTGTCCAATTCGCAGTCTCAACAGCAAAGTCAGCATCTCTGATGCGGCTCCTCGATTCAGCTAGGCTTTCCGTCTGAATCGTCAAGAACGAAATAGTGGAAGAAAGACGACTCTGCATCGAACCAATCAAGGCTCGATGGTTACTAACCTGCTCGATCGCACCATCAAGCGCTGCGATGCTTTGCTGGGCATCCTGCTTGCGATTGACTCGAGTCCCGTCTTGTCCGCGACCTAGGTGGAGAGATTTTTCACCATCTGTGAATACGCTGATATCTGAGAAATCAAGGCGGATAATGTTAACAGGATTGGAAGTATTGTCCATTTCGGCGAAATATTCTTTGTTGACCTGAATATCCAAGGGAGATTTGTTCCCCGTCCTCATTTCTTCAGGAAGTTCTGTGTCACCGACAAGGAGATAGGTTCCGTTAAATTCCGTAGAGTTTGCAATCCGGTCCAACTCGTTTTTCAACTGCAAGAACTCACCATCCAAATACTCACGCTCCCTGTTCCCAATGGTGTCGGAAGCCGCCTGTACAGCAAGTTCACGAAGGCGAATCAACATGTTGCTCGCTTCTGTAAGCCCACCTTCGGCAGTCTGTAAAAGCGACACACCATCCAAAGCGTTCTTTCGTGCCATGTTCAGCGAGCGGATGTCGGCTAGTAAGTTCTCCGAAACCGCAAACCCGGCGGCATCATCAGCGGCTTTGTTGATGCGCTCACCGGACGCAAGTTTTATCATGGCGTCGTTGAGTTCGCGTGTGGATCGAGATAATTGTCTCTGGGCATTTAACGATGTGACGTTGGTACGGATGCGCAAGCCCATGCTGACCTCCTGTCATGCGGTTCCACGTCCTGTGAACTTGTGAACCGTTTCATTGATTGCACATCTTTCTTCGTCAAGAGATTAGGTAAGTTTAGCCTAGCATGAACAACTGAATGGCAACATGTTGATTGTACTGAAGTTTATTATTGGAGGAACCAGCTGCGCAGTTTCCTCCAAACCACCTCCTTGCCGCAAGCACCACCTCCTTGCAAGGGGTCCTTCTGCTTACTTGACAAGCCAGTCGATGAAAGCGTCTCGTTTCTCCCTATCTTTAAACCACCACTGCGCTGCGCCCCCTACAATTTTGTAACTTGGCTTGAATTCAAGCGACTCAAGTCCTTGCACTTCAGGTTGGAAGTTTTTAACCGTACCGCGAGTTTCAGCCTCTAGGGAAGATGGCTCTTCAAAGTGCGTTGCTAAAATTACCATCAAGTGGGGAACTTTACTTAAATCACGGAGGAAGTTCGTTACGCGAGGTTCTCCAATTGTTTGAATAGTCTTAGCGTAAGGTTCGTCTACCAACATGAGTATGCGATCGTTGCGGCCCAACGATTCCGCTACTTCGCGTAGTTCGGTCATGCGTTTGTGTTCGGACATGAAACTTGAAAGGCCTTCGCCAATCTTGTCTCCTATGTTGAAGTATGTCCTGATGCTTGAAAGCGGAACGAACGTAGCGGCTTCAGCAGGAACAATGGTGAGCGATTGCCCCAATATGTGAGCGAAAGCTATAGATTTCATGCTAGTCGTCTTGCCACATGCATGAGGACCTGTTAGGACCGCATGTCTTGCCTCAGTAAGTCCCAACTCGAAATCGTTGGGCACCGTCTTCTTAAGCAAAGGATTTCCGAGACTTTGGAAAGTGAATGCCGGCGCATCACCTTCTTTGTAACTGGCAAAACTCACAGCTAGCCCGTGTTCTCTGTATTCACGAATGAGACGAGCAACGGAAAGGTACGCGTCAAGAAGCGCACTTGCCTTCAACAGGATGGCAAGGCTACTTGGGAAACGACGGAGCGTATCGTAGTTCGTCAAGCTGTCGGTCATATACCAATAACGGAGGAAGGCGAAGCTCTTTTCTTCATAACTGGAACGTGTTTGCACCGCTTCTACAACGGATTTTAGGTTAGGATTGGACATGCTCCAGAATTCAGCAAACTTCTGCGCAAAGGGGCTGTCCTTCAAACGAGGATTGGCCTGCAAAGCGTCGTGAAGAGCCTTAAGACGTCCGAGCGCCTGACCCATCTTGACAACGAACCCATCGGCCTGAGGAAGTTTGTCAAGAAGAAGCTTTAAAGAAGCAAAGTTAAAATACACACCCACGCCGAGGCCAGATACTTGGCCAAGAAGATTGAAACCCAACCATAGTTTTTTCACCCAGCGTTCTCCCGGTGCTCTCATCGCTCGCCAATCGAGCACAACGTGACGAGCCTCGATGGCTAGACCTTGGGTCAGCATAGCCGTCGACATGAGATGAACGGTAAGGAGGAATTTGAGCGAAGTGTTCTGATAAAGGCCCTTGAACATATCGGGGATCCCCTCAAGCAAGTCCCCTTGTGCCCCTATTCTATCAATGATGTGCAGGAAAAGGCCCTCGTCTTTCGCAAACGCCTTTGAAAAAGCATCCAGCTGCGGAAAAAGTTCATCGTCCATCAGTGCTCGGACAAGTTCTTGACGCTTTTTCAGCGCTGCGGTGTCGTCGATAGGTTCGAGCAGGGCCTCAAAAGTAAGTGCCCCAACCTGGCTTTTGGTGCGACGTACAGCTTCTAAGAGGAGGGGCATGTTGAGTTCCCCCCATTCTTTATCTGTTTCCCCGAGAATCTGATTTTTGCCTTTGTAACTTTCAAAAAGCGGGCTGGCTATTTGTCGAACCTCATCTAGGGTGTAAGTTCGAACGAAGGAATTCGCTGTCCCCGTATGCGGAAGGACTAATAGGAGGAGTATCAATATTCTTGATTTCACTTGTACGTATCGAAGCATGAGGTTTCTCTTTGAAAGGTGTTTTGGGGCAAGGAGGTGGTTTGGAGGAAACTGAGCAGCTGGTTCCTCCAAGAATTACCTTGAGGGAAACCATCTGCGAAGTTTTCCCTCAAACTCCCTTCCTTGCTATTGCCCCTATTAATATAATGTGAGAAGAGTTTTCAAGCCTTTTGTGTAATACCTAAGCCCCCCCCCTCTCCTTAGTGGGAAAAAAATGCGTAAAATTGAACTCTTAAGCCCAGCAGGTAGTCTTTCCAAAATGAATGTCAGCTTTCGTTACGGTGCAGATGCTGTCTACATCGGTGGAAAAGCGTTCAATCTTCGAGCGCGGTCCAGCAACTTCTCCCAGGAAGATTTGCGCGAAGCTAGTTCCTTTGCCCACAAGTTGGGGAAAAAGGTCTACGTAGCTCTCAACATCCTCGCCCATGATCGTGAGATCAAGGCTCTGCCGCGCTTCGTTAAATTCCTTGAAGAGATCGGGATTGACGCCGTGATTGTTGCTGATTTGGGAATACTGGACCTTGTACAGGAACATTCTCAGCTCCGCATCCACATCAGCACTCAGGCAAGCGCCACGAATTGGCGAAGTGTGAAAATGTACGAGCGTTTGGGAGCAAAGCGCGTGGTTCTGGCAAGGGAAGTGAGCATTCCCGAAATCAGGAAGATAAAAGATGCTGTACCGGACATGGAACTGGAAGTGTTCGTCCACGGGGCTATGTGTATGACCTACTCAGGTCGATGCAATCTCAGCCAGTATTTCAGTGAGCGAGATGGGAACCGTGGCGTTTGCTCCAACACATGCCGGTGGAAATACCACATTGTTGAGGAGAAACGGCCAGGCGAGTTTTTCCCTGTCTATGAAGATGAAACTGGGACCTACATTTATAATTCCAAAGATCTTTGTTCGATAGAATTTCTGGATAAGCTTCTCGACGCCGGGGTCGACGGGTTGAAAATCGAAGGGCGTATGAAGAGCCACTATTACTGTGCCAATGCCACAAAGATTTACAGGCAGGCTCTTGATAGTTACCTTTCTGGCACCTACACGTACGATCCCCAGTGGAGGAGGGAACTGGAAAAGATGAGCCACAGGGGTTACACAAGCGGCTTTTATTTGGGTAAGCTGGACAAGGAGTCTGAGCAACAGAAGGGTGAAACCTTCGCCTCCCATCACTTTGCAGGACTCGTGAGAGAGAAACTTTCCGAGACGGAATACCTGATGGAATCAAGGGAGCGTTTCGACTTAGCCAAGGATATAGAAATCCTGAGACCTTTTGGGCAGAATGAACGCCATCGGATTTCAAGAGCAATCAATCAGAAGACAGGGGAAGAGGTGCAACTTGTACAACCGAATATGATGTTGAAGATTCAGGTGGAGGTACCACTGGCGCCCTTTGATATTTTGACAACTGATCAGAAGTTAATCGACTCGCAGGCCCCTTAAGTTAGTTGGTAATGCGTAAGCCACTTGGGGCAAATAGGGAGAGGGGGGGTTGGGGGGGCGAGTGAAGCGTCGCCTCCCCCGATTTCATGGAGGAACCAGCTGCGCAGTTTCCTCCAAACCACCTCCTTGCCCCAAGTGGCTTACGCATTACGTTAGTTGAATCGGGAGGGAAGGACACGGCAATCGAGGTGGGAAAGGCGTTCGTAGGCCTGGTAGCCGTCGGCGACAAGAATAACTTCGACCCCCAAAGCCTTGCCGACTTCGTAATCGTACTCCGTGTCACCGACAATCACGGTTTTTTCCCTATCGGCGGCAGTTTTTTCCAGCAATTCGTGTCCCCGATCTATTTTCCCCTCTGTTGGATAGGCGCGGCAGCCATATATATGGGAAACGTATTTGCCCAAGCCGAAGTGGTTGACATAGTTCTTGAGGTCGTTTTCTCGCGTTAGCGAAAGGACGGACAAGGTTTTCCCTTGGTTAGCGAGAGTTTCCAGCAAGGACTCGGTCCCTTTGTAGAGCCTGGTCTTATGAAATTTCTCCTCATAACTTTCGTGAAAATGCTGGCTGAGTTCAACCAAGCGTTGATGATCCATCTGAAAGCCCAACTTTGCATAGTAGTCTATAAGAGGGAAGCAAAACTCTCTTCGATAGTCTTCCAAACTTACCTGGGCTAGGCCCGCTGCATCCGTCTGCTCGCAAAGGATTTCTACTACGACCTCCAGGTCCTCGATGAGTGTCCCGTTCCAGTCCCAGATGACGTGGGTAAAAGATTTTAGCTCATTAAGCATAAATTACCCCCCCTTTTTTATGAATTCTTTTACAATCACTGCCCTAATAATATAAAGAAATTTCAAAATCACTAAATAAAGTGTTCATTATTTTACTTAACCTGCCGAATATTCCTGAAATGGCGGTTTATGAGGAAGGAGGAGAGCGCCCTTGCCAGAAGCTAAGATGCCAGAGAAAGTGCTCGTTGTCGACGATGATTCGCCTGTCGCCTATTTGATTGAACAAATTCTGCATGAGATCGGCATTAAGACAGTAAAGAATTTGCAGTCGTCAGTGGAAGCCTGGGATGAGGCGATGAAGGAGACCTATGACCTTGTTGTCCTAGATTGGAAAATTCCAGAAATAAGCGGTTTGGCTCTTCTCGGACGTTTTCGTGCTCACGAAATTTACGCAACAATTCCCATTCTTATAGTGTCAGGTTTCCTGTCCAAGGAAGATCTTGCCATTTTAGGAGAATACCTTTTGACCGGATTTCTCGAAAAGCCTGTGCAGAAGGGTTTCCTGCATCCGAAAGTCAGCGAGCTTTATAACGAATCGCTCTGGTTCAAAGAAAAGCAGGAAAGGTTGATCGAAGGATTCAAAGATCTGGAACAAGACGATGTTTCCGACGCAACTGATTCCCTCGAACGACTGTTGAAAGAATCAAGTAAGCCGGTCCCCCTTGGTGTAATCGCCACTAAAACGCTTATCGCAGGCAGGCACTTTGCAGAAGCTGAACGGATTCTCAATGTTCTTTTGAAAAAATCACCAGATTCTATATTGGCTCTTCACCTTCTGGGAAAAGTGAAGCTTCTAACCAAGGATTACGACGGCGCGCTGGAGCTGCTCAAGAAGGCTTACACCAAATCACCCAAGAACCTGGAGAGGCTGAACCTTATAGGTAACGCTAACCTGCAGAAGCTGCAGTATGACGAAGCAGCAAAATATTTTGACAAGGCACTTAAAGTTGACGGAGGAAACACGGTTGCTCAGGATGGTGTGAAACTCGTGACCAACATTAGAACCTACATCAAGGACCAAGGTGTCGAACAAACTCCCAAGACTTTAGCCAGTCTTCTTAACGCGATTGGAATTTCAGAAGTTAAAAAGGAAGCATACGAAGATGCGGTTGAGCATTACGTGGCAGCCATTACACATCTCAATGACACCGAGGTGGAAGCCAAGGTAGAACTGAACCTCGGTCTCGCCTATATGCGTTGGAAACGGCCACAGGAAGCTTTGTATCACATGGAAAAGGCCCTAAAGTTAGATCCGAAATTCGAAAAAGCCCAGGGCCTCCAGAAGCGTATTCAGACCTTTATTGACAAGGGACCGAAGAAAAGCGCAGTTGAATTGGCGGAATTGGCGAAAGCAGCCCATCCCCCTGAAGAAAAAGATCTGTTTGAAGGTGAACCTGAGGAAATGATTGAGGACAAGAAAGCGTCCTAGCCTCCCGTAACTCCTACGCTCTCAGCCAAATGGGGATGAATTTGAAAAGCAGAATCAGAAAACCCAAGGTCCAAAACCCACTCCCGTAGTGCATGCTGCTGAGAAAGAAATTTGGTTCAAACAGAGGCACCCCGACCCTAATCAAAGCACCGATGAAGACACACAGAAAGGCAGCGACCAAAAAACCATCCGCTTTGATGGGCCTTTGTGTGTGGCCTAAAGAAACTCTGCTCATCATCCCCATCGCAAAAAGGCCAAGCGTTCCCGCTCCAAAAGCATGGAGTGCGCTTTGCGCAAAGCCCCAAACGGGAAAGAGACGGACGCCTGCTTCAAGGGCAAAATGGAGGCCAAGCCACAAATAACCTAGCCAAAGAATCAACAGCATTGGTTCTGAAAAGAACTTCCTACGGGTCCAAAAGGAAAGGCGAAGGAACTGAAACAGAGCAGAGATGACAAAAAAAGTGGTAAGCACATTTCCCTCGACAACGAGTTGCAAAAACATGACTCCAAGCGCAGATGCGATTGCTCCACCATTGACCCAGGAGGGAACAGAGATGGGATAATCAGGAAATCGCTTTTTTGAAAAAAACGGAATGATACGTCCCGCAATTATCACTATCATGACTTTGAAAGTTCCCAAACCAAGTGTCTTTGCATACATCAAATAGGAAACATCGTTTGTCCAGACATGAAGAATGTAGAAACTTTTTGATGCGAGAAGGCAACTTAGAAGGAAGGAGAAGACGATCAAATTTTTTCGGCTCCCTCGTAACATGTGAATCATGTAAGCAAGAACCACGATGAGAAAAGGAAGCGTCATCGCTGTAAAGAGCCACAGATTCCCCAAGGGCAGAGCAAATGCCAAACGTTCTAAGATCCAGAGGCCAGCCAAACCGGCAAGGTGCTTGCCCTGGAGCGGAGGGTTCCCCGTCCAATGGCTGCCTGCTGTAAACAAAAAACCGACCACAAGTGCGAGGGTAAAGCCGAAAATCATTTCGTGACCGTGCCAAGCAAGCGCGTTGATCATGAATCCGGAATAAGCCAAGGACCCTGTTGAAATGCTTGCCATCAGAGTCGGATATAAAATCGCGGCAAGCGCAGCCAGGGGAAAAAACGTTCTAAAACTCATGGAAACGATGGGAAGGGAGGTCTGTATCTTCATTGTGTATGGTCCTAATTATGTTTACCTAAGGCCTCTGTTAGAGATGAAAGGCTGTAAGAAGACATTTTCTGGTAGGGGTGGAGTTCAAATGTCGGCATTGCTGCCAAAATGTGGTCGAAGATATCGGATTGTACGGCTTCATATTTTACCGAGTCGGTCTCGTTACAGAACGCGTAGATTTCGAGGGGAATTCCACTTTCCGTCGGCTGTAACTGGCGCACCATGAAAGTAAAGCTTGACATGTGAATATGCCGGTTTGCTTTCAGATATTCACTCACGTAAGCGCGGAACGTTCCCAGGTTGGTTAAAATGCGAAAATTTAGTGGCATGTCTTTGTCTGTTGTTTGAACCCCTCTGTTGCTTTCTTCAAGTTCCCGGAGTTTGTTGGCGAAATAAAGTTTCAAGCAGTCGATCTTCTTCAATGTCTCTAACAAGTCAGGAGAGCAGAATTTAACACTTTTCATGTCTACGTTGATACTGCGTTTTATACGCCGTCCTCCGGATTCTCTCATACCACGCCAATTTTTAACGCCCGTCGATATGAAAGTGTAGGTGGGAATGGTCGTGATGGTATTATCCCAATTGCGAACTTTCACGGTTGTAAGCGAGATCTCGATAACTTCGCCATCGGCATTGTAGGAGGGGAGTTCGATCCAGTCGCCTAAGCGGATCATGTCGTAAGTTGACAAGTGGATACTAGCGACAAAACCAAGGATGACATCGCGAAAAACCAAAAGAAGGACAGCAGTTGCTGCTCCCAACCCCGTGAGGAAACTCCACGGTGACTTGTCGAAAAGAATGGCGATAAAGAAAATCGAAACAAGGATGAATACGACCATGCGTCCCACTTGGATGTAACTCTTGATGGGACGTTTATGGGAATATTCGTACGTATCGTAAATGCCCTCAAAACTTTTCAAAAGAGAGTCGATGATGAGACCGATCACTATGGTTAGATAAAGATTGGCTATGAGAATCACGGCAGAAACGATAGAGAGAGAAAAAGCTAGCTTCGTTGTGCCAAAAAGGGGAGCTGTGAGATATAAAACTAGAGTGGGTGCCAGGTAGGCTATTCGTCTTATGAGGTTGAATTTCGTGATGGCGACGCTCCATGGGGAATGGGCCTTGGAGATGAGAAGGTTGATGAAATTTGCCACGTAGCGCTTGGCAATGTAATGAGCAAGCCAGCAGAGCACGACTACAGAAATTGCCAGGATCAGATAGCCTATAAAGAGCGATAGGCCAGGGCCAGCATGGAGGGAAATGAATTGGTCTTGGATGAATTTTAGGATATTGAGTTCGCGGAGTCTTGAATTCATGAGATAACTTCTATGAATCCTTCCTATCTACAGGGCTAAGGTTTGCTTCCGTCTCTTTTTCTTCTCCGTATAGCCGGGCAAGTTCCTTTTTATCTTTTTTGATAACGGGTCGTGGGGGGTACCAACTGGTCTGCGCATCGTAGGTGTGCAGAACGTCTCCACGTCTCATGCGTTTGATCAGCTCTTCGTTACGCTTTTTCCGGCGGAATTTTATATTCAGATTTAGTTTCTTCATTGTTTTTATCCTTTTCAGCCGTACCTATTTTAGTTTCGGCACTTTTCTTCGATTTGTTGACTGATTGGCTAGAAAAAGAAGGAGTAACAGATGCTTACATAAGCTTCTTTAGATCAGAACCAGCTTATATCCTATACCATTTGCCTGCTTAGTAAAAGGTCTTCCCTCCGTTTGCCATATCGACGAGAAGGGGGCAGGGGGCGAAGCGTTCGCCGAAGATTTCTGCGAAGCGTTTCATTTCGTCAGCGACTTTTTTCACCCCTTTTGTATCTACATAGCGGAAGGGGCCTCCGGTGAAAGGGGGAAAGCCGAGGCCAAAGACTGCTCCTGCATCTCCGTCGGTGGGGGTAGACAGGATTCCTTCCTGTAGGCAAAAGATGGCTTCGTTGACCATTCGGTAGGCAACTCGTTTCTGAGTGTCGCTTAGGTCCGCTGCCATTTTTTGGGGTTTTACCTTGAATTTTTCTACAAGTTCGAGGGCTTCGAGGTTCACGGTCCGGCTGGATTTCTTTGTCAGGGCTGCCAGGGCTCCTTTTTTATCTTGGTAGAGGTAGAAACCTTTTCCTGATTTCCGTCCCAACCATTTATTCTTGATAAATTCTTGGAGCAGTGTGGGTTCCTGAGCTGACATTCGTTTTCCGAATGCTTTGCCGAGGCTATCTCCCACATGGAAAGCCACGTCTATTCCGACCTCGTCGATCAATTTGATGGGGCCAACTGGGTAACCAAAGAGCTGCATGGCGTCGTCGAGTTCCCGAATTCCATAGCCTTCGCGGATAAGTAGAGCGGCTTCGTCCATGTAGGGTCCGAGGATGCGGGTGGTGTAGAAGCCGGGGCCATCTTTCACCACGATCACTGTTTTTCCCTGGCGTAGGCCTGTGTCAACAGCTAGGGCGGTTGCTTCTTTGGAAGTTTCATCAGTAACGATGATTTCAAGCAGAGGCATTTTGGGGACAGGGGAAAAATAGTGCATGCCAAGGATGCGATCTTTGCGGTTTGAGTATTTTGCGATCTCGGAGATAGGAAGAGCAGAGGTATTGGAAGCGAACACTGCATCATCGCGCAGGGCAGGTTCCACTTCTTTGAGAACTCTGTGTTTGAGCTCCATTTCCTCAAAGACGGCTTCTACGATCAGGTCGCATGTCTCGAAACGATGAAGGTCTGTTTGTAAGCAAAGGTGGGAGAGGGTCTGGTCTCGCTGGAATGCTGTCAGGCTTTTTCTTTGAACTTTGCTGTCCAGTTCTTTCCAAATTTGCTTTTTTCCCTTGCCAAGCGCGTTTAAGCTTATGTCTTTGATACGCGCGGTCATCCCTTTTTGAATGCTCACCGAGGCGATGCCTGCGCCCATAAGGCCTGCGCCTAGGACACCGATTGTTTTCACAGGCTGAGCGGGTTTACCGAACCTGTTTTTCTTAAGTTCCGTCTGGGCAAAGTACAGGGAAATAAGGCCGCGGGCTTCTGGCGTTTGAGAGAGTTTTCCAAACTCTTCTGCTTCTTTCTGAAGCCCTTGTTCAAAGGAATTGACCAGGCCATATTCGATAACTTTAAGCAGCACAAGGGGGGCTGGGTAGAGACCTCTGGTTTTTGCTTCGACGCTTTCTTTCGCTTTTTTCAGGATGAATTTTTGTCCAAAGGATGAACTTTCTAGAAGTCCGCTAAGCCCTTTTTTCTTTTTTTGGCGTCTGACCAGATTTTTCTTTGCCAGGCGTTGGGCTGCTTGGATAGCGAGAGCTTCGAGGTCTTCTGCGTAGCTGACGTAGTCGACGAGGCCCATGCGCAGAGCTTTGGACGCTTTTACAGGCGATCCTGTCAGCATCATCGAGAGTGCCTTTTCCAATCCGAGCAGGCGTGGAAGTCGTTGAGTTCCCCTTGCGCCCGGAAGGAGTCCGAGCATGACTTCGGGGGCGCCGAGTACCGTTGATGGTATGTCGCTCGCGATGCGGTAATGGCAGGCGAGGGCGAGTTCCAAGCCACCTCCCAGGCAGGCACCGGAGATAGCAGCGACGACGGGTTTCTTGGAATTCTCTATGCGGGTGAAGACTTCCTGGCCTTTGCGGCTGAGGGATTCCACTTCTTTTGCATTTTTCGCACTTCGTAGTTCTTCTATATCTGCACCCGCAATGAAGCATCCTTTTTTCCGCGAAAGGATGACAGCTCCTTGGATCGATGGGGAGGATTCGATTTCCTTCAGAAACTCACCAATCAAGGGGATCAGCTTTGAGTTGAGCGTATTGACTTTCTTATCGGGATCGTCGAAGGCGATAACGGCGATTCCATCTTTAACGCTCATGGTTAAAGCACGAGCATCTGGTGACTTGTTTTGGTCCAGGGTGTTTTGATTTTTTCGATTTGTTGTTTCCATCACTTTTTCCATGGGATCGGTCCTTCGTTTAGCGTCGGTGATTGTTATGTGAAGTTTGGGTTTTCGAGAAGTATGGCTGAGCCATGTCCCCCCGCAGCGCAACCAGCGACAACGGCGTAGCGCGCATTTTGTTCTTGCAGGCGTTTTGCTGCTGTGAAGAGGAGGCGCACGCCAGTCGCTCCGAAGGGGTGGCCTAGGGAGAGGGAGCCTCCCCATACGTTCAGTTTCTCCAAGGGAATTTCGCCCAGTGTTTTCGAGAAGCCCAGTCGTTCCTGAAGGAAGCGTGGTGATTTGAGAAGTTTCATGTTGGCGACCATCTGCGATGCAAAGGCCTCATGAATTTCCCACACGTCGATGTCGTCGATTTTCAGTTTATTCTTGTTCAAGAGGACGGGAATCGTGAAGGCTGGTCCCGTTAACATTTCCTGCAAGACGTTTCCGGCCTGGTAGACGTAATCAGCGAGGATGGCTTTTGCCTGGAAGCCCAGCTCTTTCGCACGTTTCACACTGGTCATGAGCATGGCACTGGCGCCGTCAGTCAGGAATGAAGAATTTCCGGCAGTGTTCACCCCAAAGGTGCGGTCAAAAGCGGGCGAGAGTTTCGCAAGTTTTTCAGGTGTGGTATCAGCCCGAGGACCGTCATCCTGATCTATGGTTTTGAAAGCGGGAGGAATTTGAACAGGGACAATGTTGTCTGCGAAAACTTTATCTTTAAGTGCCTTGACCGCAAGGATGTGGCTGCGGGCGGCATAGCGGTCGCTTTCTTCACGGTTGACCCCGGCAATCTGTGCAAGGATTTCACATCCTTCTCCCATGGTTTTCCCGTTGGAGAACTCGGCAACACTCGGTGCATCTAATGCAAGGTCTGCAAGCTCGAAATTCTTGAGGTGCATCAATTCCTGGGCAATCTGAGCAGGCTTCTTTAGCTTCTGCCAGCGCACCAGAGCATGACGGAAGCCTGGTGATAAACGAATGGGAGGATCCGAACAAGTGTCAACGCCCGCGGCAATGCCCACTTCGATTCTTCCCAGGCGGATCATGTCGGCAATGTTTGTGGACGCCATGTTTGAAGAAATACAGGCTAAAGACACCGTGTGGGCAGGTATAGTGGCACGCAAGCCGGCTGCCAGCAAACACTCTCTCGCTATGTTCGGAGTGTGGGGGTCGTGGATGACAGTACCCATGGCAAGATGCTCAACATAGGAATCGTCTATTCCCAATCTGTCCATCAGGCCGCTAAGGGCAAAACGGCCCAAGTCACAGGCCCGCAGATCAACATACGCTTTGTGACTTCTCATAAATGGTGTGCGTACACCATCTATAATGGCGGGCATCGTGTCTGTTTTTTCCGTCATAACCTTATTCCTATGCAGTGAGATTGAACCAAATAAAATTGGCAATTCGCAAATAATTTTAGAGAACTATAAGAGAATTATCCTCTCTTGTCCATTGACTTTGCGCAACGATTCATTAAAACAGTTCGTAATGCGTAAGCCACTTGGGGCAAATAGGGAGAGGGGGGTTTGGGGGGGCGAGGGAACCGTCGCTCCCCCAAGGGATCTCTTGGAGGAACCAGCTGCGCAGTTTCCTCCAAACCACCTCCTTGCCCCAAGTGGCTTACGCATTACAACAGTTCTCGCTAACCTTTCAAGGAGAATGCTCAGTGAACTGGAAAAAATTATGCCTCATAAAAATGATCGGTGTGACTTCCCTCCTGCCGTCTGTTTCTTTTGCAGACGAGAATTGCAAGGGTTCGTCGGTACCGCTTCTTGTCATATGTACGGACGGACAAGAGGTGCAGAAGTCGGAAACAATCAATGCAAGGATCTTGCTGGAAAGTCCCGAGACGGTCTTTGCTCGTTCCTGCAAAGATGAAGCGGACTGGCATACGGTTCTCATAAAACGTCGGGGCAATTCTTCTGATTGGTTCGATAAGAAGCAATTCAAGATTGAAGTTGTTGACAAGGACGGTAAGGACAAGGAAATCAGCTTAGCTGGTTTGCCTGAGAACTCCGAGTTTGCACTTCATAGTTCCTACGTCGATCGTAGTTTTATGCGTAACGCGTTCATCTACCGCTTGGGTCGCAAAGTGGGAGAGGAGCGAGGGGAGCGCTGGGCTGCTCCGCGTACCGTCTATCTGGAGCTGGTCCTTAACGGACAGTACAACGGTCTTTATGTTCTGGTGGAGACGGTGGGACGGGACAAGAACCGTGTAGATTTGCCCAAGCTGGATCAATCGAATTTTGCTAACTTCTCTTACATTCTGGAAGTGTCTGCTGCTGACGGTTACCTTAGTTCAGACAAGGGGACGAGGTTTAGAAATGTGTATCCGTCTCGTAAAAAAATTGAAGAACTTAAGGACGTGAACCTGCTTCTGCATAACCTGGTCGTAGAGACCATGAATAGGGATCTAAACGGCTTTGAAAAGGCTTTAGCATCCAAGAATTTCAAAGATCCTGAGCGTGGTTATCGACCTTTCGTGAATTTGGATTCATTCGTGGATTATTTCATCATCCAGGAGGTGATGAAAAATCTCGATGGTTTCCGACGTAGCATGTATTTCCACAAGGACCAGGGGAAATTGGTGATGGGCCCGATTTGGGATTTCGACTTAGCTTTAGGCAACCTTCGTTTCTATGGCATGGAGCGTTACAAGGGGTGGGTACACAGAGACCTCTATGTCGTTTATCCTTCAGTCATTTGGTTCCGGCGCATGATGGAGGATCCCTATTTCAAGGCGCAGGTGAAGGTACGTTATCAGAAGCTTCGTAAGCCTGGTGGTCTCTTGGATCCTGACACCATAGTAGCTGAGATCGAACAATTGAATACGGAATTGGGGATGGCGCCTGAGCGAGACCAGTGTCGATGGGTGGGGACTCGCAATTTCATTGAGGAGCATTTCATGAAAACGAAAGAAACCTCGTCGACTCATGATGGAAACGTGGATATTATGAAACGATGGTTCTTTATGCGCTTAGGCTGGCTCGATAGAAAGATTGCGAAGTTTTAGTATGAAAGTAGTCAATGCACAGGAAATGGTCCGTATTGAAAATCTTTCCTACGCTGACCATGGAAAGAAGCAAGAGGCTGCGTTCATGGAGCAGGCTGGTCTTGGTGTGGCCAAGATCATTCAAGACCGTGTTCCTGAAGAGGAGCCAGTCATACTGCTCTGTGCGAAGGGGAACAACTCGGGTGATGCTTACGTTGCCGGGCGTCACCTTTTGAAATGGGGTTACAAGGTAAGTGCCCTTCAGGTTCTTGATTTGAAGGAAGCTTCTTCCCTTTGTAAAAGAAACAACGAGCGTTTTGTCAAAGCGGGCGGCAAGGTAGTTTCTCCGCGCAAGTCTTTGGAGTTTGTTTATCCTGACAGTGGAATCGTTGTTGATGGCTTGTTGGGTACCGGTTTTAAGGGCACGGTGCAAGAGCCTCTTTCAACGATTATTTCCAATGCCAATGTTTGTGGCCTTCCTATTTTTGCGATTGATATACCGTCGGGGATGAATGCAAGCGAGGGGATTACCGACGAGAAGGCGGTCGTTATAGGTGCGGAACTTACCATAGCGCTAGGTCTTCCTAAGGCCGGGTTTTTTCTTGGCTCGTCTTGGAATGTTCTAGGCCACCTGGCTCTGGTCGATTTTGGTCTGGAGCAGAGTTACGTCGATCGGGCGAAGGAGGATCTTCTCCTCCTTCATGAGGGGGAGGCATCTATGTATTTGCCCTCCATCAGACGTAACCGGCACAAGTACGAGGCTGGCTCCCTTGCGATTCTCGCGGGATCCTCCGGATACAGTGGTGCCGCATTGCTGGCAAGTCATGCAGCTTTGCGTGCAGGAGCGGGCCTGGTGCGGCTGCTTCATCCGGAAACTATCAGGCAAGAGCTTTCTCGAGGACCTTTGGAACTTGTGAAGCATGCGTATGATCCGCAGACTGGTGAGGAGGGGCGTCGCAGAATTTTGGATATCCTCAATCAAAGTAAGGCTGTCTTAATTGGCCCTGGGCTGGGACAAGAGCAAAGTACACGCGAGCTGTTGCGCTTTCTTGTTCCCAAGATTGAACGCCCTCTTGTTTTAGATGCGGATGGGTTGAATATACTGGCGCAAGATCATTTTACGCTTCCTCCGCAGACCGTCCTGACCCCCCATACGGGGGAGATGAAGCGTCTTCTGGGTGCCTCTCACGTTCCTCCTTTAAGTCTTTCCTATCTTCGGGAATGTGGGGCGTACGCACACGAGCGTAAGGCTGTTTTGATTTTGAAGGGAGGTCCGAGCTTTGTACTTGGGGCTGGGCCTGCTCCTTATGTTTGCCCTGTTGGTGACCCAGGGATGGCCACCGCGGGAAGTGGGGATGTCTTGTCCGGAATTCTCGTCGCTATGTTGGCGCAGGGCCTTTCTCCTCAGAAGGCTTCCTTGCTGGGAACCTACCTGCATGGTGTGGCAGGGGAGCTGGCTGCGCAGGAAAAGACGAGTTACGGAATGATAGCTTCCGATATTGTCGAACAGCTTCCCGACGCCTTCCGTGCTCTCTCCGGTTCTTAAAACGCTACGGGTTCTCTCATCATTTCGGCTCTGAGGTCCAGTGCAGTTCGTGCAAGAACGGGAAAAGAATCCATCAGACCTGCGAAAGATTGAAGGTAGGATGTTGTTCGGTAAATGAGGGCCGTCAAATCCCCGTCGCTAAACTGCTCGGTGATCACTTGATTTGTGAGAGTGTCCCACGAAGCGCCCATCGCCCATTCCCTTATAATAAAGCCGGCCACCGGGTTGAAGTCGCGAAAGACAAAGTGTCGACGTTGTCCAAAGGGGGGATCGTAGAATTCGGGAAAAAGTTCCTTCGGGTAGAGTAAAGATAATCGCTTGTCCACGTGCTGAAGAGAGAAGGGGAAGTCATAGGACGAGTCAACTCCAGGTTTTTTGAACCGAGCAAGAGATAGCGCAGCAAGAAGTTGCGAGGCTTTTAGAAGATTGCTGTCGTTGATGTTTCCCTGGTCAATCATCTGAGCGATGAGCATGCCTCCATTTTGGGGGAAAAGGCGAGCGATCAGTCCGTAGCTGCTAAGTTTGTCTTCAGAGTTGAGGGCACCCATCCTGTGAAGATGAAAATGAAGGCGCGACAATTCTCCGCGCTGCATGCTTCGTGTCCAGTTATGACATTTCTTTCGGAAAGGGCAGTTGTAGCAGAGTGAGTCTGCATTTCGGGAAAATGCGTCCAGTTCGTGGACGGGGCTTGTGCAGGGGATATCTTTGGAAATCTGTTTGAACAGCTTTTCTTTCGTGAGCAAGTTCATGTCGACTTGCGGATTTTTGTATTTGAGGAAGCTTTTGCGATAGACTTTTTCGATTTGGGTGAGCGAGTATCCGCGGCTAATAAGGCCAAGAAACGTGGTTTGGTCTTTTCGCAAGTTTGAAAAGCCTGGTTCGCGACGTGTCGTTGCGAATTTCTTGTAGCTTGTCCACGTAGGCCAAAGGCTGAAGCCTACGGCGTCTTTGCCTCGTCGACCGGCGCGGCCTTTCATTTGAAGGACCTCGGACGGGCTGTAGGTGGTCATTCCTTTTTCACCGGGTCGCACGTTGTCGCTGATGAGAGTTGAGCGCACGGAGAAATTGATCCCGAGGCTGAGTCCCATTGTGGCAAAGCAGAAGCGGATGATCCCGTCTTTTACCAGGCTTTCCACCGCCATGCGTGCGGGGGGAGTCAGACCTGAATGATGGTAGGCGATGCCGTGCATCTGGATCAGTTCGCGTGTCCATTTGTCCATGTAGGAAAGGCTTTTCCACTCGTTTTCACAAGCAGTGAGGTGGTCTTCAATACGCACCTTCTGTGCGGCAGTAAGGGGAGAAAGGTAGTGTTTCAATGCCTCTGCAAGCTCCATACAGGAGGCTCGTTTTCCTGCGTAAACGATGCAGGGGGTCAGCTCCCAGTCTTCAAGTTTAGCAATGCGCTCGCAGAGTTTGTCAACGGGAAGATTGGCGGGTCGGGGGCCTCCCTGACTTCGGGGGATGCTTTTTGTCGGGATCGCTTCCGGCACGTACCAGTGGTCTTTGAACCAGACGAGGTCTTTTAAAGGGACTGGGCGTTTTTCCACCGTAATCAAGCGCGAGGGTCTTGTGCTCAAGGTTTCAAGCCAGCCAGCAAAGTCACGGGCGTTGTCAACGGATGCGGAAAGAAGCAGAATTTGAGAATTGGGGGGAGTGAGAATCATGGCTTCCTCCCAGGCGCTTCCCCTGCTTTCATCCTGTATGAAATGGTACTCGTCGAAAACGACCAGATGGCGGTCGAGGTCGGGTTCTGTGCCAAGAAGGGAGTTACGGTAAGTTTCCAGGGTCGCGACGACGATGGGTGCTTGGATGTTTTCCTTCACGTCACCGGTAGCGATGCCTACCTGTTGGTGGCCGAACATGGTGCGAAATTCGCGCAGTTTATCGTTTGACAGGCTTTTCACGGGGCAGGTGTAGCAGGCGCGGAAGTCGGGCCTGTGAATATTCTCTGCGAAAAATTCTTCGACTACCCTTGTTTTTCCTGCGGTAGTGGGAGCATCGACGACAACATTGTTACCGGCAATCAGGGCTTCCAGAGCGTCCTGTTGCCAGGGGTCCATGTGGGGGGCAGCTTCGTGTTCGTGATGGAGGATTTCTTCGACGTGCAGAAGTTCTTTTAAGGTTTTCTGTGTCTGATTCCAGGCTTTCTGCATAATCCCAGAAGAGGGGGGGCCGTTATGGTTTCTCCTTTTCGGCATTCATGTCTCCTATAAGTCCCTCTGGCAGGTGACTTATTAATGTTTTCAGGGTCTGTTCCAGCTCTTTTTGACCAGCGGTATTTTCAATAACAACGTCGGCCAGTTTCTTTTTTTCCTGCTCGGGCATTTGGGAACTTACAATGCGCTCGGCGTCTTCCCAGGACACTTTATCTCTCTCTATGACTCTGGCGATTTGGGTTTGCCTGTCGCAAGTGACCAAACAGTTGGCGAGAAAATTCTTGTAAGCCCCGGTCTCAAACAAGAGGGCAGCTTCGTAGAACCATAGTCTAGGGTTGGCTAGTAGATCGACGTTCTGCAACTCGACGGCGAGGAGTCTTCGGATTTCAGGGTGAACGATTGTTTCTAGTTTTTTCCTCAACTCAACGTCGCGGAAAACAAGATCCCGCATAAATTTTCGGTCTAACGAACCTTGGTCCGTCAAGACGTTTCTACCAAATTCTCGGGCGATTGCCGACAAAACTTTTGACCCTGGCGCCACCGCACCGCGCGCGAGTTTGTCGGCGTCAATGCAAACGTAGCCCCAGGACGACAAAATCCGCGTTACCGTGCTTTTGCCTGCTGCAATTCCACCGGTAATACCCACGCCATATCGTTTACATAATGTATCTGTATCCATCGTACGCTAAAAAGAAAGCTGCTTGTGGCAAGGAGGTGGTTTGGAGGAAACTGCGCAGCTGGTTCCTCCAAGAAATCCGGGGGAGGCGACGCTTCCCTCTCCACCCCTCTCTATTTACGAGACGGCTTCTATTGGTCGGATTCGATGTAATTGATGATCGAATTTCCGTTGGAAACACGAACGTGCATGACCCCCTCACCGACAAAGTGCTCAGGAACAACCGTTTTGACACTGAAGTAATGCTTGTAATTTCTGTCGCATTCATCGTTTTCTAGAATTTTCACGATGGGCTGAACTACGAGCACGTCCTTCGGATTTATGGACATTCTCACATCTTCCATGACCATGCAACCTACGTAAAGGCGGGGATAGTGGCCGCTAAGAACTACAACCTGTTCATCTGCCTCAACTTTAAACTCAGCGGTGGACACGGGCGCGTAGTGATACTCGTCTGGCGTGTTGGTAGTCGCACGGCTGACAGAGAACTTGGTTTTAAGTGACGAATCGTCTTCCAGAAGGATCGTGTAGTCACCTGTCTCCAGGACGCCGACAGCGATTTTCTGAACAAATGGATTGAGAACCTGAGCGCAGAAACCTGAGTTTTGGTCATGCATGAGAGCTGTTGCCCAAACTTTGATCTCATGTTTCGCCTCGTCGAGGGTGAAGCCAATGCGGCCTACTTTGTAGCAGAGGTTGGGAAATTTCCCCACCAGGGTGATTTCTACGTTGTCGTTGTTGTCGAATCCGACGGGCATTACTATTTTTTTGATGGGTGCGGGAACTTCAGCTACCTCAGAATAGGCTGTGTAACTGAATACTGCCAATAAGCTCATGACTAGTCGTGCGACGCGTTTCATAATCACCTCCTTGTTTGGGAATTATTCTACCACATGTTTTTTGGGGGAGGGCGACTCTGCGGTTCTGGGGTCAGAACTTTGTTTGCATGGTAATTGCAAACGTACCGTTAGGGATCCAGACAGGCTGCCAGGACCATGATGGCTTGTTCACTGGGTTTAGGAAGCCTTCGAGAATGCTGGCACCGTAAGCTGTTCCCAATAAGGCAAGGCCGAGGAGGGCTTCATTTCGCATCTGGCTAATCTTTGCATTTTCTTCATCAAAGATGGCGTCTGTTTCCGCAGCGTAGCGGTTCCGTTCATCTGGATCTGTAATTGTGTCCTCCTGGGCCAGCCGTTCATCGACGCTTGTGTTCAAGTCATCCACGGCTCGGTCAGCCGAGAGTGTGCGTAAGGTGAAAAATCCGAGGCCTGCCACTTGGCTGGCCGTAAAAACGAGGCCCCATACTGGCTTCTCGTTCATGTACTGTCCGATGCCCAGAGGTAGGAAGTTCACCCATGCGGGTTGCGTTTCGATCGAGGGAATCGCTGTGGGGATCTCGCGTTTCTCAGGTAGCTGTCTTCTTCTTTCGGGTTTTTCAGGTTTAGGCGCAGGGCTTGGTTCCTCCGGCTTTTTTTCAGGTTCAGGTTCTCGGACTTTGACATCGACTTGTTCTTTTTTAGGCTTGGACGCCCGGTCGAGTCGAAAGGTGAACTTATTGAGTCCCTTAGCCTGGACGTTGAATTTGGCAGTGCGACTTTCGTAGCCTACCGCATATACCTCAACGGTCCGTTCACCTGGTTCTACCGTGAGAAGGTCTCCTACCTTGCCTCTGTGAATTCCGTCGACGACCACTTGTCCTTCTACGGCGTTGGAGAGAATGATGACCTGCGTTAGGCGCGGATGTTCCTTCGGTTTTTCCTTTGGGAGAAGGGGAGTAGGGGACGGGCTTTCAATAGAGTCAAAAAAGTCCAGCACAGACTTATCAATGACCTCTGCGGCTTCAATTTTGATGTTGGGCTGAAGTTTTTTTGCATTTTCAAAGCTTTTCGCGGCTTCCAGTCTTTTCCCTTGCATGTATTGGGAAATTCCGAGCATCTTGTAAAGTTTAGCTTGTTCCCCTTGGGCCTGCGTTCGATTGAGGGCTTGCGTAAACGCACGCTCAGCACCTTCGAAGTCGTGAGCCAAGTACAAGTTTAGACCTGCTTCATAGCTCTGTGCCTGCAAATTTGGCGCACTTGCATAAATACAAAAAAAAAGTAGAAAAAAGAGAAGCTTCACCTAAACCTCTATGCAACGCAAGGATTCAACGTAGGTATCGGAGATTTTAGCGTTTTCCTTAGGCAGGGCCTGTTCATATGAGAAAAGGTTAAGAGAATTTCCGTCATTGCGAGCGAATGCGAAGCAATCCAGGCTGAAATTTGCCCACCTTGTAAGCGGCAGACAACCTGGATTGCTTCGTCGGGCTTCGCCCTTCTCGCAATGACGTTACTGTTCATTAGGCGCCCGGGCTGACATCGTGGGGTAAAACTTCGTGGAATGAGATGAACTTCTTAAAGGGGCTGTAATAGCGGAGGTTGGAAACTCTTGACGTATATAGGCAGGCGTAGGCGTTCACTTGGTTGGCAAAACGGGAACGCTCGAGACCGACTTTCATAAGTTCCCCCCAGACGGGATGAAATTTGGCCTCTCTGTTCTGCATCAGAGTTTTGATGTTTTTATCGAGGTCCTTGAGAGATTGTTTGCCCTCTTCAAGGCTTTTGATCAGTTTTTCATTTTCGTTAAGCAGGTGGTTGATTTTCTTCATATCCTCTCGGTGTTCCGCTTTCTGGACCTGGCGTTTGTTAGCTGCGATCATGGAGCGGATTTTTTGCAGGCGTTCGTCGAGAGTTTCTTTCTCCTGGAGTTTTTCAAATATTTTCTCAAGGTCCTCTGTCAGTTCCTCAAGTTTAGGGATTTCCTGTTCCAGCTCCTCGATGATTAGCATCGTGCGCCAGTTGAGTGTATCTTTTGTCCGGATGATATCGACGTAGATGTGGTCACCGACATAGAGGATTTCATCGCCACTATAGCCTGTCACCTCTTCGAAAAGTTGCGCGTTGCCTCCGTAGTAGACCCGTTTGGGATGCAGGGGGCCGGAGTGCAGTTTAAGCAGGTTGGGTTCCTCGACGACTTCGAGGAAAGGTTGGCTGCCTATGAAAAACCCAGGTTTACCTGCCCCGACGATCATATATTCAAAGTAGTCTTTCCAATTGGCGAAGCCTTCGTAGGAGTTATCCAAAACATAGCCCAGGATAATTTTCGTATAGTCGTAGAGAGAGTTTGTCAGGAGGAAAAGTTTTTTCCCTGCGTCGATCAATCGGACGAGTGTTGTGGAAAGGTACTTGTCGCGCTGGATATATTTTTCAGGTTCCTTGAACACGTGGTTTTTGATCGTTCCATCTTTGTGACAGAGGTCGATGAAGGTTCTCACATCGAGGTGAACCTCCTCAAAGGTTTTCTTCACTCGCCCTGGGTGCATATTCATGAAATGCACAATTTCTGCATAGAGCTGAACTTCACTGAGTTCGAAAAACATGTCGATGGAGAGGAAATTTTCAGGATCGATACCTTGCGCGTTGTAAAGGGAGTAGCGTTCTTCCTTACTGAGGCGGCGGTAGCCGTGGTAGGCGTTCTTAACATATTTGTGAGTGTCGACTTTGAGGATGTTGCCATTCTTTTTGTCCACAAGTAGGCCGCGGATAAGGAAGTTGGGTTTGAATTCAAGTTCCAGTAGCTCTTCGGGGTAGCCCGCTTCGATGAACTTCTTGATTGTTTCGCGAAAGGCCAGTCCCTCGAACGCATCTCGTTTATAGATCGCAAGGGTGTGATCCATGTCGAAACCGACGAGCTTCGTGTTGGCAAAGTTTAGCGAGCGGTTTACGAAAACTCTCTTGAAGAGGGGCAGCCCTGTTTTGCTTTCGTCACGCAAGCGTACCTCCTAAAAACCTTGTCGGTCAAATTGTCGCCTGTCGTAAGGCAGGAACTCAAGGATGGAGGGAAGGCTTGTTTTCCCTCCCATCTGCCAGACGAGGGAAGCTTCGATCCAGGTTGTGGAAGTGTCAAATTCCTTGAGGTCTGCAACTTTCGTCTCAGCAACGAAATAACGTAAGCTGAAGCGCAAGGGAGGTTTCGGGTCCCAGTGCGCCTGAACCTGGTAGAAGGTTTCAGTTTCATTCCTGCTGCAATTCAGGGGATCATTCGCGTAGTATGCGGAACGTACGTTGCTACCTGATTGACATGAACCCATGCGTTTCCATGGAAGCTCGAAAATCCGACGCGCCCCCTCGAAGCGCCCTTCTAAGTAAACTTCAGAAAAGGGGTGGATGCCTAGTCTCAGAATAGCTCCCCGTTTAGTGTGGTCAAACCAGGGGTCGTTTGCAAGCAAACTTTCCTGCACATAGGCGGCACCAAGAGTAGTATGGGCATTGACTGACCACTGATGGGCCATGCCTCCGCTGACATTGAACCAGTGTGGGACGGAGCTTTCAACGGAATTTTCAGGTGCGCTCGCGTCCCATTCCCTGCGATTGAAAAGAAAGACGTGACTTTCATGACCCGCAGTCCAATGCCAAGTGATCCAAGGGAGGAGAAATGCATTCACGCGTGGTTGATTCCTGGTCGCTAACAACTCGCTGCGAACGATTCCTCCACGAACAAGGAACCCGGCAGTTCCCTGTCCCAGCTCCATTCTAACATAGCCTGTCATGTCATGACGTTCGGTTTTATGAGCAGACGTCGTGCCTGCGTTGAGTAGGTCCCCCTCTCCTTTGACAGAAATAGCTTCATTCTCCGGCAGCCAGCTAAAACGGAAGGCATACAAGGTTCCTATCTCCATCATTGCCTGCGGTGAAAAACTGAGCGTAAAGCCTAACTCGGGGACAAAACCTGAGACCGATTCATAGGAACGTTCTTTTCCCCCCAATGTCGTAGGGTCAAAACTGAGAGCCTGGTGAGAGAATGCGGAAAGGGAAAGACTTAGCGAAACATTGTCCGAAAAGGCATTTGCTCCACATAGAAAACAAGAGAGGACTAGGAATTTCAACTTTGAGCTTGGACATCGCAACATCGCACGATCCTTTCGGTGCGCTACTCGTGCTAAACTTGGAAAAGGATACTTGAAAGTCGAGTGGAAAAAAGGAGTTTCTGTGCAGATAGAAATGGCGGGGGTAAGTGACTTAGGTCGCGTGCGGAAAAACAACGAGGACTTTTTGCTGTTCG
Organism: Deltaproteobacteria bacterium; assembly: GCA_016186945.1. Taxonomy (GTDB): domain Bacteria; phylum Bdellovibrionota_B; class Oligoflexia; order Oligoflexales; family Bog-1112; genus BOG-1112. The sequence continues at coordinate 38,319 of JACPKR010000012.1, forward strand.
ACGAAACTCTGAGCCTCGGTATCGTCTGTGATGGGATTGGAGGTAGGGAAGGGGGAGAAGTTGCGTCAAAACTTGCTGCTGAGACAATGAAAGATGCGTTGAGGGAAGCCCCCGACAACGGCCTAGTTAGCTTTCTCAAAGCTGCCGGACAAAAAACAAACAAGGCGATCATCGCTGTAGGTGAACAAAACCCAACTCTTTACGGAATGGGAACGACGATGGAATGCTTGCTGTTCCGTGATAAGGAACTTTACCTCACCCACATTGGTGACAGCCGCACCTATCTTTTCCATGAAGGCAACTTTTGGCAACTTACGATTGATCATAATGTGCGAACTCTGGCGTTCTACGGAGATATCCCCGAGGAAATGGGAAAACTCGCAGGAGGCGACGCGTTGGTCCGCGCTCTGGGGATAGATAAGAAAGCAGAAGTGGACGTCTATACAATCAAGCTTGTTCCAGGACAGGTGTTTCTTACAGCCTCGGACGGACTTTTCGATATGATTCCCGACACCGACCTTGCGGAGATGATCGCAAAAGGAAAGCATGACAAGCAAGCTCTGCTCCAAACGCTGCTTGCAGAAGCTAACAAACGAGGCGGTAACGATAACATCACTGCACTTATTTCTCAGGTTATCCCATGAAAACACGCTATCTCATCCGTAAACGACGTCAAGACATTGAAGGCCCTTACGACGGAAAGGAACTTCTCCCTATCATTCAAAACGGACAGTCGGACTGGGAAATTGCAGGGCATCTGAAACCATGGATTTTTCTGGGCAATGAGTATCTTCTCAACAAAACATATCCGGAAATCAGTGCCGCTGCTAAGGAGTCGTTGTGGGGGAGAGTGAGACGGCGCCTGCTCTTGAAGTAGCTTGGGGCAAAATAGGGAGAGGGGGGTTTGGGGGGGCGAGTGAAGCGTCGCCTCCCCCGGATTTCTTGGAGGAACCAGCTGCGCAGTTTCCTCCAAACCACCTCCTTGCCCCAAGTGGCTTACGGGTTACTTTAGAAAGATGTAAGTGCTTTATTATATTGAATAAATCTGATATTCCAGACTAAGAACAAAAGGGAGAAGGAGATGAAAGTCTGGAAAGCAGTCGCCGGCGGCTTATGCCTCGTGTGGGGAAGCGGACCCCTTAAGGCTGACGCCCTGGAAACAATGACAGCAGGTGTTGCCAAGAAACTCCCAGCTCTTCCCGGGAGCTTGGGTCGGGAATACGATGAGCTTCATCCTTATTATGTAAAGTATTGCACGACCACAAAATTAAGTCCCATGCCCGGGAAGGGGAAAGCGGGAGGCATCCCTGGTCATGCAGTGTTTTATCTGAAAGGTGTTTGCCCTGACAAAAGCGTAGGCCCCTCTGGTTTAAATCTTTGCCCTGACGATCGTGACTATACTGACCCCGACCTGGGACTTGGTCTGTCCACTGACAGATTTCTCAAGAATGCGAATTTTTTTGTAATTCCCACACGCAAATTGTTTCTATCTGCCGACCTTTCCGTAGGAGAGACTTTTGATGATGCTGTTAAGGAGCGGATGATAAAACAGGTGGAAGAAGAGAAGCTCTTCCAGGATTTTGAATTTCACGAAGACGCTTTCCCCAAGGACTTGCCTGAAGCAGAGCGGGAACACTACATGGCAGGAATCTCCTTAGGTACAGACTTTGGGGTTGGAATGGGGCGAAACTTGTACTGCATCAACGTACCCGTACCTCGCCCCGTAATGGGCTTGATCGTTGGGTATTTGAACGAGCTTAACTGTTCCTACAAAAAATCAGAGGGGATTCCTTATCGAGGACTTGTCAAGACGGACAATGATTATCACTGGGACGGGTTGTGGGATAACTGTACACACACGCCTATCAATGCAATGGCGGCTGTGGGGATTATGGAGCCGCGCAAGACAAATCTGCCGTTTTTCCAACAGCTCGCTCAGCTTGCAATCCCTTCTCACACTTTTCTCGATATCAATGACGCGCTGAACAAACCTGAGATTGATGTTGATGCGATCTACGAACACCCTATGCGACGGAAAATGTTTCGCGAGTTCGAGTGGATTCCCCTACAGGATGGGGTTATCAGCGAATTTATACAGATGTATCAGCCCAACACCGTGTTTGAAGAAGACGATCGGATGTATGTTGCTCCTGATTTCGCCCGAAACTTGGGGAAAGAAATCCGAGATCTTACACGTGACCTTAGATTCAGCTACCATGGAAAAGGAAAGCTCGGGTATGTGCCCCACATGTTTCACATGTACAAACGGTACCGCAATGCGTTGGCTGGTGTCCTAAAAAAAGAGGCGAGTCGTGCGTTCAAAGCGCATCAGGAGAGTGCAGACAAAGTGATGATCGCAGTGCTTCAAAGTACACTCACAAACTTTAAAGCGAAGCAAGGCAGGCAGGAACCAAAAAGCAAGGAATGGAAGGATTTGCAACGGGAGATAGAACATTTGGAAGCGGAGTTTTTGCCGCGGCAGAAATCACTCGACTATGTTGAGTTTGTGGAAAAATTTAAGAAATTCTTACAGAGGAAAATGTTCCTTCTGGAAGTGAGGATCGCCAACTTTATAGAGTATTCAAGATAATCAATTTTGGGAAAAACTTTTTGAAAAAAGTTATTTCCCCAAGCCCCTTTTCAAAAACTTCAATATCTAAAGTTTTTTGGGGGGAGGCGTGGAGGGGAGCTGCTGTAAAAAGGAGGGGGGGGCAAGATACAGGTCCGAGCCTCGAATAAATTCCACAGAATCGCCGAAGCTTAGAGAGACGGCACCGTGGTGGCCGTCGAGGGCTAGGATGGCCCGCTCAGAGAAATTTTCGATTTTTAGAAGCACCTTGTCAGGGTCGAATATGCCTTGATGAACTTGGGGTGTATAGGTGGAACTGAAGAAGTAGAGTTCCCTCACCATATATTGGAAGAGTCGGCTGCGCAGGTCCATTTCCTTGCCACCTGCGGCCAGGACAGCACCCGTACTTCCACTGGCCGTGCTTACCCAGACGCCACTGGACTTATGTTCTTCTTCCTTGTCGCCTATGTAAATTTTATATCGTGTCGTTGCTGCTGGGGATTGGTTGGCATAGAGGAAGTCGTTGAGAACGGGTTCAGTGAGGGAGCTGCCTCGGGTTGCTGTGAACTGGATGCGCGCCTGAAGCCGGGCGACTTTCACGGGTTCCAGCTTCTGTTCATAGAAACTTTCCAATTTTTCGCGCAAATGTTCGTAACTGCAGTGACAGAGCCTTCCGACGCTTGTGGAGGCAGATCGGACACCGAAGAGGATGACGTCCTTATTCTCGATATGATGGCTCGCTTCGAGGATGGTACCGTCTCCTCCGACGGTGAACACTGCGGATACGTCGGAAAGATCGGGCCAATAAAGCCCTCTGCCGATCGTTGTGTAGGGGATGGAATATTCGTCGAGGAGGGAAAAGAGAAGATCCAGTGTGTTGTAATGTTCCTTATGAGTTTTTTCAACCCGCGCCAGGTAGCGTGGGTTGATTTGCCCTGCCTTGACTCGTTTGCGAATCGTCTCACCGTGTAATTCCAGGTTTGTCTTTTTCGCTACGACTAGGACTTTCATGGATTTGCCTTTACTGCTCAGCGACTGCCTTATCGAGTGCCAGGTATTGTGGGTTGAGGTAGACAGCGTTACGTTTTTCAAATTTTTCTCGTATCATCCCCTCAAAGTGGCTGAGGAAAGCGTAGCCAGTGCGAAATTCCAAGGATCTCGCCATCTCTTGTTTCTTTTGGGCCTCAATTTGCCCGATGGTCACTTCCTTGCGGGATTTGAGACGGATCACGTAGTAGTTTTTATTCAGCTCTTCTACGGCAGGGGCGGTTTCACCGACTTTTCGCAAGGGCAGCAGATTGCTAAGCATTGTCGGTTTGCTCCCTAGGCCGGGGATGTAGGTAGCGTTGAACGAGAAGGGAGCGGTACTTTTCCACTGCACGTTATGTTTTTTCAGAAGGGGTTCGGTGGGTGTGCCAGCTTTCAGGGCGTCGAGAACTTCCTGTGCTGCTGCATGTGCGAGCGTCGGGGCTTTTTCGCGCTTGAGCAGTTTGAGGGCGATATCCTTTTGAGCCTCTTCGAGTGGTGTGTTTTTCGCGTTTTGTTTTTCAAGTGTTTTTATGATGTGGAAGCCGAAGGGGCTTTCTACCACGTCGCTGACGGTGTTATTGGCGAGGGCAAAGGCGGCGTCACTGAATTCCTTCACCATCATGTCTCTCGTGAAGAATCCTAGGTCACCCCCGGTGTTTTTCCCCGAAGCTTCGTCGGTATTTTCTTTTGCGATTTTTTGAAAGTCGTTGTCTTGTTTGACTTTCACGAGGATGTTTTCAGCGCGTTTGCGTGCTTCTTCCTTGCTGCGTTGCAGGGCGTCTCCTGTTGGGTTACGTGCATCTTTATGGGAGACGAGGATGTGGTGTGCGTGAATTTTTTCGGGGGTCTTGTATTCGCTTTCGTGGGACGTGTAGTAGTCTGTCACTTGGGCGCGGCCTGCGTCGCTTGTAAGGAAAGTGTTCACATCTGCATCACTTACAGTCAGAGGTGTAGTTTCGGGATCAAATTTCAGGTATTCGACCTCCAGTTTGCTTTCACCGAGGGTGTGGTCTAACGCGACGGCGTTTTCAGAAGCGTAGGCGGTCGTTGTAACCAGGTCTCGCAATCGGTCGACGGAAATGTTTCTCTGAATTTCAGACAGGAAGGTGGTTTCAGAGTAGCGATTGTTACGAAGGAAGTTGCGGAAGGCTGTGTCCGAAAACTGAGCGTCCTTATCGCGGAAGGCTTTTATTTTGTTAAGATAAGAGATCGCCTCGTCCTCTGTCGCATCCAGGCCGAGCTTTTGAGATTCCAAGTACATAATACGGTAGTTGATAAGCTGGTCGAGGACTTGGCCGGCGATCTTCATCTCGCCAGCATTTTCGCCGTAACGGCGACGGATTCTTTCTTGTTCAGACGAATAGGCTCTGGAAAATTCGATTTGTGTGATTTCCTCACCGTCGACAGAACCTGCAACGTTGTCAAGTTGTTGGATGAAACCTGTTGGGCTACATATGCCGAAAAAAACCATAGCTCCCAGAGCGAGGGCTAGGACAAGATAGGTCCCCAAGTTTTTTTCAATTTTCGGCCCACCGCCGACGCCCATCAGACTTTTATTGTTTGCCATCGTGTCCTCAAAGTTAGCTATAGTTCAAGATAATCAATTTGGGGACAAACTTTTTGAAAAAAGTTATTTCCCCAAGCCCCTTTTTAAAAACTTCAGTATTTAAAGTTTTTTGGGGGAAGGCGCCCTCTCCCCATTTTGGCGTTAGTGGGAAAAAAAGAGGGATAGCAAATGTAGCACAAAATTTATTTCGTGATAAATCCATTTGAAGACTTATAATGTCCTAAACATCACGGGTTCACACCGGAGTGGCCGTCGTGGCCCTTCCCCATGGAACAATAGCAGAGTTTTTTGAAAGGGAGAAAAGGATGTTTTTCGATTGGCTTGCCGGTTTGTTTTCCAATGATCTTGCGATCGATCTTGGTACTGCGAACACGCTTGTTTACCTCAAGGGAAAAGGGATCGTCATCAATGAACCTTCCGTCGTAGCTGTTCAAATGGACGCTCGGGGCGGTAAGAAAATTCTCGCCGTTGGGAAAGAAGCGAAAAACATGTTGGGCCGCACTCCTGGCTCGATTACAGCGATCCGCCCTATGAAGGACGGTGTGATTGCTGACTTTGAAATTACGGAAGCCATGCTCCGTTATTTCATAGAGAAAGCACACAACCGCCGAACGATGGTTAAGCCTAGGATTATCATCTGTGTGCCCTACGGGATTACAGAGGTGGAGAAACGTGCGGTGCGCGAGTCGGCAGAGTCGGCCGGGGCACGGCAAGTGTTTCTGATCGAAGAGCCAATGGCCGCCGCCATTGGAGCAGGTCTGCCGATCACTGAGCCGAGTGGTAACATGATCGTCGACATTGGCGGGGGAACGACTGAGGTCGCGGTCATTTCTCTCGCTGGGATTGTGTACTCCAAGTCTGTCCGTGTCGGAGGCGACAAGATGGACGAGGCTATCGTGAACTATCTTAAGCGTAAATATAACTTATTGATCGGCGAGCGAACTGCTGAGCAGATCAAAATCAATATCGGAACTGCCTACCCCGAGGACGAGGTGCGTTCTATGCACGTGAAGGGGAGAGACCTCGTCGCAGGGATCCCAAAAACCATCGAAGTTAGCTCTGAAGAAATCCGTGAGGCGATCTCTGAGCCGGTCAACACGATTGTCGAAGCAGTGCGTGTAGCTTTGGAAAAAACACCACCTGAGCTAGCCGCTGACATTGTCGACAAGGGTATCGTGTTGGCGGGAGGAGGAGCGCTTATCCGTAATCTTGACATTCTTTTGAGAGAAGAGACGGGGCTACCCATCACTGTAGCGAATGACCCCCTCTGTGCTGTCGTCTTGGGAAGCGGTAAAGCTCTCGATGAAATCGACATCCTGAGCAGTGTGGCGATGGCCTAGGTCATGTCATGGCAGCCTAGGCGTAAACTTTGGATAGGGCTGATCATTAGCACCTTGGTTTCGCCTTTTCTCTTTTTCTCGACAAAGCGAATGCCATGGGGTGAAAATACCCCTTTTTTCCTCCGCTGGGGTCAGGAACTTCTTTACCCGATGGAGGCAGCTTGGCACACTGGCGTACTTTTTTTGAACGATACCTGGCGTAACTATTTTTACCTTGTGGGTTTGCGGGAAGAAAATCAGAAGCTCCAAAAGGAGCTAACCCTCTTGCAAACCAAAATTCTGGACTATGATCACCAGGTGAATGAAGTGAAGAGGTTGCGTAAACTTCTGAACTTCGCAACACCTCTCGGGAAGCAGATCGTCCTGGCGGAAATTGTGGGTATAGTTGGCCACCCACCCTTTCAAAGCATTCGAGTTGAAAAGGGTGCTGACGCTGGTGTTCGCATCGGCATGCCCGTTGTCTCTTCAAAGGGTGTTGTCGGTCGCGTGCTCCGTGTAAACGCTAAGTTTTCCGACATCCAGCGTTTGGGGGACAGCAACTTCAACCTCGACGTCTTCATTGAGCGCAACCGCATACGGGGTATTTTGAAGGGCATCGACAACAACCGCTGTCTCCTCCAGCTTCATCGTCGAGCAGACGTTCGGATCGGTGATACGATCGTCAGTTCTGGGATTTCGGGGGGCTTTCCGCAAGGCTTACCTGTGGGCGTTGTGGTCCGCATCAGCTACGAGATGGATAATGTCGCGCAAGTTGTCACGATCAAACCTTGGGTGGAGACTCAAAGTCTGGACGAAGTTATGATCTTGCAACAGACGAGCGATGAGGTTGAAACATTGGTGGAAACGGTTGGCAAGGAATGGTTGGATAACATTACAAAGATGGATGAATGAGCGATGAGCAAGGAAGGGAGGTAATGCGTAAGCCACTTAGCGCAAATAGGGAGAGGGGGGTTTGGGGGGGCGAGGGAACCGTCGCTCCCCCAAGGGATTTCTTGGAGGAACCAGCTGCGCAGTTTCCTCCAAACCACCTCCTTGCCCCAAGTGGCTTACGCATTACGGAAGGGAGCAGCCCTCTTCTCAGGTTCCTCCGAAGCAGATCCTTGCCGCGAGTGGGCTACACGCTTCATCCCAAAAAAGATAGAGTTGCCAAACTTATCAGGGCCATCTTGCCTCATCCTCTTCCTCAACGATTGAGTTTGGACCTTTTTTTTGTCATTCAGCTTTTAGTGTTTCAGGATTTTGTGCTTCCGCAGATGATGGGGCATTTTTTTTTCGTTGACTTACTGAGTCCCTGGTTGCTTGTTATATGTGTGTTCGGCCACTGGGGGCGGGTGCTTCCTGTCTTTTTATTTGCGATCGTTCTTTTGGAATCACACGCATCGGCTCCGATCGGTCTGTTTTTTTGCTTCTATTGGATGATTGGTGTTTTACTCTTTTCGTTTCGCCACCATATTTCATGGCAAAACATGGCTCCCTGGCTTGCAGCTTTTTTCCTCAGCCAGGTTTTATTGGTGGTTCTCGAATATCTTGCGAGTGTGTCCGGGGGGGCTGTACTACCATTTGTGGATCGCCAGTCTTGGTTTACCCTTGTAGCACGAGTTTTGAGTACGACAGCGCTGGGAGCGGTGCTTGTTTGGCGTTTTGGCCTTCTCCACTGGCAGGAGCTTGCCCGTGCTAGGTAGACGCCATGTGGACAGCCCCATTGAGGAGAGCCGTTTTATCACGGGCAGCATATTTCTTGTCTTCTTGGCCACTATGCTTCTCATCCGCCTTTGGTACTTGCAGATATACAGAAGTGAATATTACTTGCGCCTTTCTGAAAGCAATCGCATCCGGCGCATAGAGATACCTGCTCCCCGGGGGGTGATTTTTGACCGGAAGGGAAGGGTTATACTTGGCAACCGTCCTTTTTTCGACCTGGTTCTGATTCCTCAGTATGTGAATGACGAGGAGAAGACTCTCGCCATCATTTCCCAACTTCTCCATCTGTCGATAACGGACTTGCGGAGGGACGCTCGCAATTCGCGAGGGCAGCCCAAGTTTCTCCCGATAACACTGAAGCGCAACTTGACGATTCACGAAGTGGCCATTATCGAAGCACAGAAGTCATTCCTTCCGGGGGTCGAAATAAACATCGCCCCGCGCCGGGATTACAAGGAGGATGCGCCTCCTCATATCCTTGGCTATGTTGGGGAAATCAGCCCTGAAGAATTGAAAGCGCGCAACGAGCAGGAAGCAGACAATCCCTACTTTCCAGGGGAACTAGTCGGCAAACATGGGTTGGAAGCACAGTGGGAATCGCTTTTGCGCGGAAGACGAGGATACAAGTATATTCAGGTTGACGCTCACGGCCGCCAGACGCGTTTTGCGGAAGACTTGGGGTGGAAATTTCCTACAAAACCGGCTATCCCCGGTGTAGACCTTGTCCTTACACTCGACATGGATCTGCAACGGGAAGCGATTAATGCCTTTCAGGGGAAATACGGGGCTGTCGTTGTTATGGACCCCCGAAATGGAGAAATCCTCGCCATGGTGAGTTCTCCCTCTTACAATCCGGAAATTTATCAAGAGGGCATTAGCCACGACAAGTGGCAGGCTCTCGTCAACGACCCCTTCAAACCTCTATTCGATAAAACTACAGGAGGTGCTTTTGCTCCGGGGAGTGTTTACAAGCCGGTGGTCGCTCTTGCTGCTTTGGAGGAAGGCATCATCCGTCCCGAAAAAACGTTTCCCTGTCATGGAGTGTTTACCCTAGGGCGAGATACGTTCCGCTGTCATAACCGCTGGGGTCATGGTCTGATTAACTTGGAACAGGCTCTCGTTCTTTCGTGCGATGTCTATTTCTACCACCTGGGTGTCGAGCTGGGGGTCGATCGCATTGCAAAATATGCTCAAGCCCTTGGCCTTGGGAAAAAGTTGGGAGTGCGCCTTAATAAGGAAGAAGCGGGTCTGGTGCCTACAACCGCCTGGCGCAAACAGTTTTACAAAACACCTTTCACTTTAGGGGACGCGCCCTCCCTGGCCATCGGGCAGGGTGCCAACTTGCTGACCCCGCTGCAACTTGCCAGTGTGTACGCAAGCATTGCCAACGGTGGGAAAGTTTGGCGACCGATCATCGTGAAAAAGGCAAGCAACCATATTGGAGAGACGATACGCGAACACGGCCCGGAGCAAATTCAGGAGGTCAAGGTGATCAGTGCGAAAAGTTTCCGCATCATACGTCACATGCTTCAAGCAGTTGTAGAAGACCCCCGAGGGACAGGGCGGCGCGTGCGTGTCCCCGGACATACGGTTGCTGGGAAAACAGGGTCGGCACAGGTTGTCAGTTTAAAGAAGGCTCGGGATCGTAAGGAAGCCATGAGCATGAAGTGGCAGGAACATGCCCTCTTTGCTGCGTTTTCGCCAGTGGAAAATGCGGAGATTGTGGTAGCAGTCGTGAGCGAAAATGACCCCGTCGCAGGAGGAGGGCGTGAGGCCGCACCCGTTGCCCAGAGAATTATCAAAAAGTACTGGGAGTCTCAGGAGGGGTCCTTAGAGGCGAGCGGCGGGTTACCTCGTGAAGAGAGTGTCTCGAACGTTCTGGAGAGCCGATGAAAGCCATTGTCGAACAAACCAGGATCCGTAAGAGACGGACCTCAACAAGGCTACTCGTCACGCTCGTTGTCTTTGCTATCCTCCTGACCCTCGGTCTCATCAACCTCTACAGTGCTGCTGGGGAAGCAACTTTAAGGACACAACTCCGTCACCTCATCCCGGCTTTGCTTCTTTTTGTAGGCATCGGTTGGGTGATCCCCTTGCGGATGATCAACACTTACTCTTACATTTTCTATTCGTTGACCGTATTTTTCCTCATTGCTGTCCTGGTCTTGGGTTATATTGCGGGGGGGGCGCAGCGTTGGTTGATACTGGGTCCCCTGCGTTTTCAACCTTCGGAGCTTGCGAAACTTAGTATTGCCTTATTTGTAGCAAAGCATTTCTACAACAACCGTACGAAACTTTCCTACCAGCTTACGGAACTTTGGCCCGTGTTGATTGCCGTGGGAGCCTACTTTGTTTTGATTTTCATTCAGCCTGATTTTGGAACAGCGGGGGTTTGTCTGCTGATAGCACTGACGCAGGTCGCTTTTATAAAGGTATCTATCAGTCGCGGGATGCTCCTTTCTCTTCTCTTTTCAGGCTTGGGAATGATTGCAATGGGGTGGCAATTTCTCTTAAGACCGTATCAGAAACTTCGTATTCTCAACCTTTTCAACCCGGCTCTCGATCCTTCCGGTTCGGGCTACAACTCACTCCAGTCCCTTGTCGCTGTGGGTAGTGGAGGACAGTGGGGAAAGGGGTTTCTCCACGGAACGCAGGCGCAGTTGCAGTTCTTGCCTGCACGGCAGACGGACTTCATATTCAGCGTCTTTGCGGAGGAACAGGGTTTTTGGGGGGGAGCTTTGATCTTCGTTCTCTTTGCGATTTTAAGTTATGCAGCTCTGGAAATCGCACGGGAAGCAAAGGATACCTTCAACACCTTACTGGCGATCGGTATCGGAGCACTTATCTTTCTCGAATTTTTTATAAACGTTGCGATGGTGATCGGCATTTTTCCGGTCGTCGGTATGCCCCTTCCTTTCTTCTCATACGGGGGATCTTTTCTCCTCACCATCTGCGCAGCAATGGGTTTGCTGGTAGCGGTAGAACGAGACACCTTGCGTAGCTAGGTAAAAGCTGCCTCTCCTCCTCCTTTTTCCTTCCTTTATAATGGAACTAGGCGTAGAGGAGACCACTGTGCCCGCTAAAGTAGGTGACCCGATTTTTAATTCGCAAGGCTTCCCTCATGTCTTGAAGGGGAAAGAAGAGGAGAGCGCAAAATTCATCGCTGAAGCCGACCCGGAAAAGGTTCAAGAGGCAACACGTCACGGTTACATCAAAGGTCTTCAACCGGAAATGCGCGAGACCTTCAACAAGGTCATGGACAAAGTCAAAAGTACGGAAGACCCCAGGGAGAAGTTAGCCTTTCTTCAGGAACAAATTGCCTCCCTCGAAACGAAAAGCCATATCAAGGAAAACCAGATCTTAGCGCGTTATCTGAAATCGGAACTCTTCCACGTCATGCAAGTTTATCACGTAGAACCCAGGACTTTTGAAATTCCCTTCCATGACGTTCTATCGTGAGCTTTAAAGGAGGATTAACATGGCACATATCGGTGATCTTGTCCCCAAGTCGGGGATTTATACCGAACCTGGCGTCATCGTCGAAAAGAAGGAAGACGGAACGGCTGTAGTCGACACAGAACCGCTTGAGATTCATAAATACCACCGCTACAGCAACACGACGGGCCTGAATCAAGAAGAAAAGATGCAATTTAACGCGATCCTCGATGAAATCTACAAAACCGACAACGGGGTGGAACGACTGAACGAGATTCAACAGCAGATCGACCGGCTACGCCTCGAACCGCAGAATAAAAATATCGTCCGCTACCTTCGCAACCAGCAATCGATCCTCATCCGCGAAGTGAAAACCCTCCCCCGCTACTACACACAAGATACCGACCGTTTAAATGTTTAGCCAATTGTGGCAAGGAGGTGGTTTGGAGGAAACTGCGCAGCATTTGCCGCAAGTGGCTTACGCATTAGCTCCCTGCCCCAAAGACCTTTGCCGTAGTTTGTGAGCCGTGATAACATACATACGAAAATAAAAAGTTGTACATATGGAGTCTGCATGCAAGTGCGCAAGACGATGAATCTTCCCAAGGAACTTCTTGAAGAGGCAGTCAAGGCGACCGGGGCGAGCACCCAAACTATGGCTGTTGTGATTGCACTTAAGGAGATCGTTCGCAAAAAAAAGTTTGCCGATCTTTCCAAGTTGAGAGGAAAAGTTAATATCGATGCACTCATTTTGAGGGAAAACCGGAGAAGATAATTGAACAACATTGTATTGATCGATACGAGCGTGTGGGCCGAGTATTGGAAATCAAAAAAGCATGAATTCACAAGTGCAGTCGAAATCCTTCTTTTTGAAGGAAATATAGCATCATGCTATCTGATCAAGGCCGAACTGGCCTCAGCGCAAATAGCAAGAAGACAAGTTCTTAGAATACTCGATAGCTTGGACTATGCAGTGTCTGCTGATCTGGACTACAACCAAGAGGGCGTGGCATACGATCCTCATCCGTGAAGTGAAAACCCTCCCCCGCTACTACACATAAGATACCGACCGTCTGAATCTCTGACCGTAATGCGTAAGCCACTTGGGGCAAGGAGGTGGTTTGGAGGAAACTGCGCAGCTGGTTCCTCCAAGAAATGCCTTTGGGGGAGCGACGGTTCCTTCGCCCCCCCAACCCCCCCTCTCCCTATTTGCCCCAAGTGGCTTAGGATCTGAGAATGGTAAAATGGCAGGTCAATGAGGCAAAAGCCAAATTTTCCGAACTCATCAAGAAGGGGCAGGAAGGCCCCCAAATCATAGTAAGTCGTAACAAAGAAGTTGGCGTCCTGATAAGTTTTGAAGAATTTCAGGAGTTTCAAAAATACAAGGTGCAGTTGAAGAAACCGAGTTTGCTTGAATTTGTAGATAGTTTGCGCGATGTTAGAGAAACACAGACTGACATTAGAATTCCTCCTCGCAAGAATCGCAAGACAGCTGCGAGGATCCATGACTGCACTCTGGTCACAAGAAACGAAAAGGATTTCCTGGGAACCAAAATTGCCATCCTAAATCCATTTTATTGTAGTTGAGAAAAAGATTTTGTGGAGAGAATTTTTTTTAAAAAAAAGTTCCCCTCCACTGTCATCCCACGGCTTGACCGCGGGATCCAACGGCAGCCTTCCTCGAAAAAGTTGGATCCCGCGGTCAAGCCGTGGGATGACAGACTCGTAGAATTTTTTCCCCAAATCTCTTATCTTGAATAAGAGAGAGATAGTCTAGAGACGAGCCTCGGTCTGTATCGCCTCATTGATGCTGGCATCATGCTTAACAATCGCATCCTTGTCGGCGTCGATCTGCGGCCCCCACTTCGCAAGTAGCGCCTCCAACGCCTCCGTCGGTGAAGCGGCAAGACCTACTACCCCACTTGTGATCAAAGCTCCCATCGTCACCATCGCTAGACCTGCAAGAAGCCCAGAGTAGCGAGCAAGTTTGGCGCTCCGGGAGCGGGTAAGAGAAGGTCCTTCCCAATCGACCTTTGAGCGGGTAGTAGACCAGTCGCCCGGTTCATCGAACCGATCCCACCTACCATATACCGGCGACATTGCTGATTTTGGAACTTCGATTCTGCTAGCCAAGCGTCGGAAACCCGTAGCGGGAGCTGCTGCTGCCGCCCCCAGATACACCCCGACTTTTTTCAGAAATCCAGCTTCCGCATGAGGTTTCAAACTCACCTCTGCTTGAATCTTGTTGATTTTAGCCTGAAGTTCCGGACTGATCCTAGAACCTGTTTCGCTGCTCATCTGCATTCTAAGGTCAGCAATAGCAGCGACTTGCGTCCTCGTCATCAGCGCCTTGTTCACCATCGGCTCGACAAGGTACGAGGCGGTCAGAAAGCCCCCGACGGCCATGAGGGAGATGCCGACCGCGTAGCGCCATTCTTCACGCGAGGGTTCCGGTGCGGGGGGTGCTGGAGGAGTCGGTGCTGCGGACGGTGTTGGTTCTTCGTACGCAACGTCGTAGGCCCCGGAGGGGCTGGAGGTGCAGGCCCAGGAGCCATCTTCGTCTTGGACCCAGTACGAGCCTTCGCCCCTTTGGAGGCAGCTCAGTTCGTCCTCTGCCTGGTCAGCTTGTGCGGACGCTGCTTTCGCTTCTTCCTCTGCTTGTGCGGCTGCTTGGGCGTCGGAGGCAGCTTTTGCTTCTGCTTCCTTGGCTGCTGCCTCTTGACGTGCTTGTCCTGCCTGGGCTTCGAGTTCTTTGATGCGGGCCTGTTGTTCCTCGGAGGCTTCGGGAGCTAGGGGAGGAGCTTCTGCCATCGCCTCTTCAGGAGGGGTGCAGGCGTTAGGATCGGCAGCTTCTTCAGCGAGTCCGAGACCTGCTTTTGTTTTTGCCCTTCTTGCGCCGACGGCTTGAGCAGCCATGGCTTCGAATGCTGCTCCGTCGACGAGAAGATTGTAAGTGTCACGCAGGTACAGGATGTTGGAAATTTTCAATTTGAGTTTGTCGGGCAAGTTTGCCGTTTGGAACGTTTTCAATCCATCTTTGAAACGATAGATATCTTCATGAAGGGCGTCGCCGAGCTTCAAACGTGTGGCGAAGAGGCTTCGGTAATTTTGATTGTTCCCTGGGAAGACGAACCTGGCCTTTGCTGACTCGCCGCAATAGAACTTGCGCCCTCCGTGGTTGGGGTAGGCCATTGTTGATTTGCCTTTGGGGCTAGCTTCGAGGTCGGCCCAGACGCAGGAGCGGGCTGTGGCTTCAAATTCGCCTCGTGTGTAGCGCCCGTCGAGGGCTGCAACCAGGTGTATGTCTCCGTCTTTGTTATCCTCATCGGGCGCAAGGTCTCTGAGGATGGCTTCGTAGCATTCGTCACCTTTGCAGGCTTTGTAGAAGACGAAGTCAGCGTTGTCATCTCTTCTTGCAAGGATTTTCGCAAGGACCAGGGAGGTCCCGCTAATGGGGATATTTTCAACAGAAAATTTGGTGGTGCGTAAGGCGCTTGAGTTCAGAGGTTCGGGTGGGGGAAGTTCGAACAGGTTGAGCTTTTGCGCGCAGTCCGCCACCCCAATTTCAGGAGCGGGTGGGGGAGGGGGGGGCGCTCCTTTTTTCTTAGCTGTTTTGCAGGAAAGAAGAGCAATGCTGACGAACAGGTAAGGAAGAAATAGTTTGAACCTAGGCATGGACGTCCCCTATTTCAGATTTTGGAATTCTTGCTAATAGTCTAACACATTTTTCTTTTTTGGTAGCAATGGACTCTGGCTTTCTTGGAGGAACCAGCTGCGCAGTTTCCTCCAAACCACCTCCTTGCAGGGAGGCCAAACCACCTCCTTGCCGCACATCTGTATACGTATTACAATTACACATGAGTAATGATGGAGATAAAACGCGATGGCTGTACGTATACAGGTGATCCTTACGGAGGAGGAAGCTGCGGAGTTTAAAAATCAAGCAGTCAAGGAATCCAAGTCCCTAAGCTCATGGCTTAAGGAGGCTGCTAAGAAGAGGCTGAAAGAGGTACGTGTAAAACTGCGAAGCTCCAAGCAACTAGCTCTTTTTTTCGAAGAGTGCGACAAACGGGAAATGGGCAGCGAACCAGAATGGGAAGAACACAAGCGTATGATTGCGCAAGGCAAGGGAGCGTTCTTATGATTTTTGTCGATTCGAACGTCATTATATATGCTGTGGGACGAAAGCATCAGTTGCAGCACGAAGCGAGGGATTTTTTTTTGAAAGCAGCGGATAAGGGAGCCAATCTTGTAACTTCTGCGGAAGTTTTACAAGAGTTGATTCACGTTTATTTGCCGGTGAATCGTGTGGAGACAATGGAGGCTGCCTTTGAATTGGTGATCGGTAATATTCAGAAAGTTCTCCCGGTATCGGAAGAGAGTGTTTTAATTGCAAAGTCCCTCAGCTATGATAACCCGGGGTTGGAAGCTCGGGACCTAATTCACGCAGCAATATGCAAAATTCATAACATTAAAGAGATAAAAACTTTTGATAGAAAACTTGCCAGTTTTTTTAAGAGCGCCAAAAGGCGTTAGTCGGCTTCAAATGTATGTGAAGCTCAGACTGTGAATCTTCGACAGATCTTGAATGAAGGCATCGCTCAGAACGACCCGACGGTGGGTGATGGACAGGCGCACCTTGCAGTCTTTCAGTGCCAATTGGGCGCGAAGGGGGGTATTGCCGGGGTGTTTCTCAAGGATGCGTCGGAGACTTTGCAGCGCTTGTGGGGTGGGTTCGTCTTCTTTTCCGTTAAGGGTCAGCAGGAGGCTTTTGACACGTTCACGTCGGATGGACTCGACGGGGATCAATGTTTCGATATTGAAACGAGCGGGCATTTCCTCATTCATGCGCTCGATTGTACCTTCTGCCAGGACGAAGGAGTTGGCGGGCGGGAGTGTTTTTCCTTCCAATGCGGACGAGAACATGATGCCTTCGTGGGTATCGTCTTCCTGTTCCAGGCGGACGTAAGCCATGAGGGAGCCTTTTTTGCTTCGCCGGAATTCAAGTTTCCCCAGGAGGGCAAGCACGGAGACTTTGTGTTTACCTTGTTTTTCCCCAAGTTTTGCTAAATCCCCAAGCTTGGTGCTTCCCCAGTTCTCGACATCTTGACGGAAGAACGAGAGTGGGTGATGCGTAAGGAAGTTGCCGAGCAGTTTTCGTTCCCAGAAAAGATCTCGTATATCCCAACCTTTCTCTCCTTTCTTGAGTGGTGGGAAGCTCTGATCGTTAACCCAATTGGGTTCCTTCACACGGGGGCCTGAGCTGGTGAAGAGTGAGCGTTGGCCTGACGAGGATGCGTCGTGAAGGTCGGTGCTGTATGCCACCAGGGAGGGGACCATAGCATCCATGACTTGCCTGCTGTAGTTCAGGCCATCAAGGGCGCCACTGTAGATGAGGAGTTGAAGGGTTTTTTTCCCGAACTTCCCGAGGTGGACTCTTGTGGCGAGTTCGGTCAGGCTTTTGAAAGGACCGTTCTTTTCCCGTTCTTCGAGCACCGGTAGCAGGGGGCCTTCACCCATCCCCTTGATTGCGCTCAGAGCGAAGTCTACTTCACCTTCCTGCGGAACTTGAAACGTCAGGCCGCTGCGGTTGATGTGGGGGGTGAGGAGTTTGATTCCCAGGCGTCTGCATTCCTCGGCATAGCGCACGAGCTTATCGGTGTTATCTTTGTCGCAGGTCAAACATGCAGCAAGGTAGCATTCTGGATAGTAGCATTTCAGGTAGGCCGTCTGATAGCTCAGCAGGCCGTAGGTTGCCGAGTGGGACTTATTGAATCCGTACTTGGCGAATTCTGCCATGAGGTCGAAGATTTCTTCAGCTGTCTCTCTGGGGATTTTATTTTGTTCGGCACCGGAGAGGAAACGTTCTTTCTGTTGGGCCATTTCTTCGGGAATTTTCTTTCCCATCGCGCGTCGCAGGAGGTCAGCTTCACCGAGTGAGTAATGGGCGAGGACGGCCGCTGTTTTTTGAACTTGCTCCTGGTAGAGGATCATTCCGTAGGTATCTTTGAGAATCGGTTCAAGGTCAGGGTGCAGGTAGGAAATCTTCTGCTGTCCGTGTTTTCTCTTCACGAAGTCATCGACCATCCCTGAGCCGAGGGGGCCTGGGCGAAAGAGGGCGACGAGTGCGATGATGTCTTCGAAGGTGGACGGCTTCAGTTTACGGATGAGTTGGGTCATGCCCGAACTTTCACACTGGAACACGCCTACAGTGTGTCCTTGTGAAAGCATGGCAAAAACTTTTGCGTTGTCGAGGGGGATCGTTTCAATCGCAAAGTCGCTCATGCCGCGTTGTCGAACAAGTTTGACAGCCTGGTCGATGACGGTCAGGGTTTTGAGTCCGAGGAAGTCGAATTTCACAAGCCCTGCTTTTTCCGTGGGCTTCATTTCATATTGTGTGATGTAGGAGGCTCCATCGGTTGTGTAGATGGGCACGTAGTTGGTCATATCTCCGTCTGAGATGACCACCCCGGCTGCGTGGACGGAGGTGTGGGAGCTGAGGCCTTCCAGTTTCATCGCCTGGTCCATGCAGTCTCGCAGCGAGTCGTCTTTTTCCATTTCCTCGCGTATGCGGGGTTCCTGGTCGAGCGCTTGTTGAAGCGTGATTCCCAGTTCCATGGGAAAGAGTTTCGTGAATTGATCGACTCGGTTGAAACCCAGGTTCATGGCTCGACCTACGGCTTTCACGACCCCTTTCGCGTTGAGTTTTCCAAAGGTGGTGATCTGGGCAACGTTTTGTTTGCCGTAGGTTTTGACGCAGTACTGGATCACTTCATCACGGCGCCACTGGCAGAAGTCAATGTCGAAGTCGGGCAACGAAACGCGTTCTGGGTTGAGGAAGCGCTCGAAGATGAGGTTGTAGGGTAAGGGGTCGAGGTCTGTGATTTGGAGTGCGTAGGCGACCAGCGATCCTGCGCCGGAGCCTCGGCCGGGGCCTACGGGGATGCCTTGCCGTTTCGCCCAGGCGATGAAGTCCTGCACAATGAGGAAGTAGTCCGGGAAACCCATGTTTGCGATCACATCAAGCTCGAAGAAGAGGCGTTTTCTGTACTCTTCTTTTTCCCAGCTGCCTCGTTCCTTCAACCCCTTTTCAGCGAGGCGCCTTAACGTTTGTTCAGCACTTTCGTTACCGTGCAGTTTGATACGCGGGAGATAGTATTTGCCTGTGGGAATGTGTACCTGCGAGCATTTTTCCGCGATTTTCAGAGTGTTCTCCAGTGCGAAGGGGTAGTCTCGGAATCTCTCGGCCATCTCTTCGTTGTCCATGACGTGAAGGTGAACGTTGGCAAGTCGGTTGCGAATATCCGCTAAAGTCAGACTGTTCTTTATGGCCACAGCGAGAGCATGGGTTTCAGCAAAGTCTTTCGTGAGATAGTGAGCGTTAGCGGTGGCCACGACGTCCACGCTAAGTTCTTGCGCTGTTTCTACGACTTTGCGCGCTAGTTCTTTTTGCCCGGGAAGGTCATTGTCAGTAATTTCCACGTAGAAGTCTTCGCTGAACAAAGCCCGCATCTGCTCGACAAAGGAACTCAAGCTTAGCTTGTTTTGCACCTTGACCATTTCTGAGAAGGCACCTCGCGAAAATGAGGAGATGGCGACAAGATCACTGGCATTTTCGCGCAGGGTCTTTGAGCAAATCACGGGTGCGTCAGGATTCAAATCGCCCACATAGGCACTGGAAACGATTCGTAGCAGGTTTTTGTAACCTTGCTGGTTCTTAGCAAGCAGCACCAATTGGTAAAAACTGTCTTGCCATCGAAAAAACACCTCGCATCCCACGATGGGGATGATCCCCGCTTCTTTGGCCTTCTGGTAGAACTCCATCGCGCCGTGCATCTTGCTGTGATCTGTCAGGGCAAGGTGGGTGTGTCCTAAGTTCTTCACATGCGCGATGAGCTGAGGAATGCGGATGCTGCCGTCGACAAAGGAGTATTCGCTGTGAACATGGAGGTGTACGAAGCTCATGAATTTCTTTCTCTTTAAAAAACAGGAGATTGGGATAATGACAAGTAAACTTTTATTCCTCTGTTCCGTTAAGGGGTTGTGAATTTAAGTCTCACGAGAGAAGGCCACCGCGAGGGAGCGATGATCAATACGTTTCTTATAGCAGACTGTCCGCTCGGGGAGAAGGATCAGGGCAAGCTATTCCCTCGCCCGTTCAGCCCCCTTGCCTTCCTTTTTAAAAGGGGGCCAAGCTATGAGACCTAAGATCCTTGTCGTTGAGGATGACCTTCTTTTTGCCCTGGACATGCAGGAAAAACTGAACAGTCTGGGTTTTGAGGTTCCCGAGATCGCCGTGAATGCTGAGGATGCCATCCGCTTAGCGCGTCTTATTCAGCCTGATTTGATCCTGATGGACATCCATCTGCCAGGAGCTTGGGACGGGATTCAAGTCGCACAAGTTATTGAGGAAGAGTTAGCCGTACCCATCATCTACAGTACATCGCACACTGATCGCAAACACATGGAAAGGGCGAAACTCACGCATCCTTACGCTATTCTTAGCAAACCTTACAACGAGAAGGAATTACTGAGAACAATCGAAATTTCCCTTGATCGAGCGGAATTGCAGCGGATGAGTGTTGAAAATGAGAAGAAATTCAAGCGTATCTTTGAGAACGCTGCGGACTCTCTTTTTCTGCTCGACGGTAAGGGGGACATCATAGATTGCAATTCGGAGGCAATGCGGGAGCTGGGATATGCCCGTGAGGAACTGGCAAAGGTGGAATTTCACAAGTTAGCATCTATCGACAGCGACCAATTCAGATCTCATCTCACCCGCTGCGTGGTTGATGAGAGCACTATAAGTTTCGAGAGCGAATTTGTGAGGAAGGACGCTACTATGTTTCCTTGCGAAGTCCGCATGGGGGTGTTCGAGAACGACAGTCAGTGGCTATACATTGCCACAGCTCGAAACGTTGGGGAACGGCGGAAAGCGGAAAATGACCGTCGTAACATGATGATGCAGCTCACTCATGCGGGAAAGCTCGCTATATTGGGAACAATGAGCGCCGGTGTTATTCACGAGTTGAAAAACCCCCTTGCCTCGATCCTTGGGATTTTGGGCCTTCTGGAGGACAAGGAACAATGGAACGAAGGGATGGAAGAAAAGCTCGCACTGATTCGCTCAGCAACAACACGAATGAAAGACTTTGTGGATCACCTCCGCGTATTCTCCCGTCAGGATTCTTTCAACGACTTGAGTGAAGTAAACTTAAACGAAGCTATCGACGAATCTCTCAAGTTGCTCAAGACAAAAATCGGGAGCGCGGAGTTAAAGCTCACAAAATCACCAGAGATTCCTTTGATAATGGGGAATATCAGCCAGCTCCAAAGCGTCGTGCAGAATTTTATACTCAATAGCTCTGATGCTTTTCTGTATAGTTCGCAGACCGAACCCACCATTGTTATCAAAACGTATGCTTCTGGGGAGGCTGTTTACCTTGAATACGAGGACAATGCCGGAGGCATTGCCAAGGAGCACATAGGTCAGATTTTCAACCCATTCTTCACTACCAAAAAGGCCGGAGTGGGCACGGGGCTGGGTTTGTCGATCGTGAAATACGTCATGCAACATCACAAAGGGCACATACAGGTTAGTGTGAAGAAAAAGCGTGGCACAAAGTTTGTTTTGAAATTTCCAATCAAGGAACATTTTGCAGGGAAACAAGTCGATTCGGCTGGGATGGTTACATGGAAGTTTGACGATGAGCAAGAGGCACTGGTCGGAAGTTGAGAATCTTACCGCTTACCGGGACTTAGCACTTCCGTCACGCGTACAGCTCGTTGGCCCCGCAAGACACCAGGCACACAACGAAATTTCGGAATCCCTTCCACTTCCAGTTCGAGCAAGGTGGAAGCATCCTTGTTAAGCTGGATGATGTCACCGACCTCGAGGTTTAGAAGGTCATTGACAGTGATGTCGGCGTCTCCCAATTTGATATGTACATCCACTGTCGTGCCGACAATGTGTTCCTTAATACGATTGATCCAGATGTAGTCGACTTCCAATTGCTCAGATTGAAATCCTACCGATAGTTTTGACTTGATAGGCTCGAGGGTGGCATAGGGGATGACGATTTTGATTGTTCCACTCACCTTCTCAAGCTCAACATCAAAGGTAGTAGCAATGACCACATCGGACGGAGGAACGACTGCTACGAACTGGGGGTTGATTTCTGTCCTGCTGTAGCCAATGCGGAGTGGATAGACAGGTTCCCAAGCCTTTTCGAGATCATCCAGGGCGGCCAATACAACTTTACGCGCAATCCGGATCTCTATTTGAGTGAAATCTTTGCCTTCAATCTTCGTGTAGGGAACATCGTTTCCTCCGAAGAAGCTGTCGACGAGTGCATAGAGCAACTTTGATTCGATCACCATGATGGACGGTCCACGGAGGGGGTCGAGGCGGAGGATGTTCAAGCAAGAGGGAAGAGGGAGGGAGTTCATGAACTCCGAAAATTTCAGAGGCCCTGTGGAGTTCACAGACAAGTTAGCCATCTTGCGAAGCGCGTTTGATAGCGTTACGCGGAAAATGCGGATGAAACGGTCGTGGATGATGTCCAGTGTCGGCAGACGACCGCGAATGATCCGGTCCTGGTTGGCAAGGTCGTAATGGACAATGCTGGAGTCGCTAGGCTCAACGCTTTCACCCAAGTCTAACTTACTGTCGGAGACAGCGGAAAGAAGGGCGTCGACCTCGTTTTGTGACAAGACCTGATTCATAGAACCTCTCTTCGTAAGCCACTTGGGGCAAATAGGGAGAGGGGGGTTTGGGGGGGCGAGGGAACCGTCGCCTCCCCCAAGGGATTTCTTGGAGGAACCAGCTGCGCAGTTTCCTCCAAACCACCTCCTTGCCCCAAGTCTCTCTTTTCCTTTTATTATAGAGAGCAACAGCCAGCCGAGGGAGTGGGCAAAAACGTTCCCCTTGTTTGGACACCTTGTCTATACGTTAAGATTCCCCAAAACAAGCCGATCACATTAACGAAGTTCTCTCATTTTGGACAAGGGAGATGTCCGTTTATGAAGCTTGGGGGTGTCAAGAATTCAAGTTCCTGGTTTCTTTTGACACTCTTTGTATTTTCTACAATTTTCGGAACTCTTTCCTTCGCACAGGAGGAGACAAAAAAGGAGGAGAAGTTTGACGAGCTAAAATATCTGTCGGAACTTAAGAAAAAGCAGGAGGAGGAAGAAGACGACGATTCATCAACAAGAATCCGTCGCTTCCACGAGGTTCTGGACGAGTTGCTTGCAGAATTCGGTTACGACGTCAAGCTTGGGCAGCTCAATGGACTTACAAACTTGGCGATCCGACGAGTAGAAGTGTCCGACGCTTTACCTGGTACTTACCGGGACTACGTCAAGCTTCTTATCAGCGAACGCCTTCGAGAGAATTCGCAGCTAAAGATCATCAATTGCCTTCCCTGCCAGAGCAGGACATCGAAAGTTGTCGATGGAAAGATTGTCATTACATCTCCGGTTACGAACATCTACCAACTTCAAACTGCCGCAGATCAACTTGGAATCGAGAACTTTCTTGATATAGTCTTAGTCTATCATTCTACACATATGGTGCTTGCTTTCCAGATTTTCAAGACAAAAACGAACGAAATGATATGGGCAAGAACTTACAACAGCGAGACGATCAGGAGTCGATTTCAAAAACTTGCTGTGGACTACAGCCAGGTGGCCAAGTCGCGGGTCGGGGAAGAATACCAGCCTGAGTACAAACTTCTCGTCGGTATCGGAGCTGCAGGTATACCCAACGTAGGGGGAGAAACCGTTGACCGCACGATGATCGAATTCCAGTTTCGGGGGACGGAACGATTCGACAACCGACAGATGGAGTTTGGTCTGATGATGGGTGTGCATGTTACGATGGCCACCATCCTTCAGCAATATCCCACGGAATCTGGCACGACAAGCACAACAAGCAGCCCATCATCTTCCACAACAACTACAGGAGAGACTCCGGACCTACAACCGTACCAGTTTGCTTTATCGCTCTATGGTTTGTACGTAAACAACTTTCTAGGAAAGATCGAATCGTACGACGAAGTCCGTCACGGTCTCCATCTAGGTGTTGGGGTTCTCCTTACGGCATCCTATCTTGCCCCAATTTTTCGGATTGGCTGGGATGCATACTTCGGACGACGCTTTACGTTTTCTCTCGGGGGGGTGTACATCACCCCGTCACGGGTTCTCGTAGGGAGTGAATTCTTAGAAACAAAAGGAGGGATGGGAGCCGATGCCATACTTTCCTTTAATTTCTAGCCTGGTCCTGCTTGCGTTGTCGGGCTGCAGGCATTCGCGGAACGATTCGATTGACGAAAAACTAAGCGGGCTTATCTCCTACCCCTTCCTTCCCGAACGCCCTCTCGGCGTGAACGGAAAGAAAGAGCCATTCGTCATCCGTTCCCGCATGGGTGCGACTGAATATGCAATTGAAATTCCTGACGCAGGGGAAGAGTACGACATAGAAATCCCCCTAGCTGCTCTCCAGCCTGATACGGACGAAGCTCGCCCGCAAGACCTTCCTCCTCCGACCAAGACGGACCGCGAGCTTGTGGGAACTCTTCCCCAAGTGACGGCAAAACATCCGGACCAAGCGCAACTTATGGATAAGGCGTTCGGTGTGGGAGAGATCGAGGGGTCAAAAGGAGGGCCAAGTTATGTGCTTGGACTTGCAAAAATAAAATCGTTCTATCAAAAGAAACAATTTGAATACGCTCTCATCGCCATTGATGACATGTTGTCTTTCTACCCCAATAGCCCCAGGCTTCACAAGATGAAGGGGACTATATTCATCCACATGAATGATCTTCCTCTCGCCGAACGAGCGTGGCACAAGGCGCTTGAACTCGACCCGGAAGACAAGACTTTGCGCAGAAGCCTAGCGAGATTGCGTGACCGGATGAAAGATCAATGATCACCCCTTTGTGTGTGGCAAGGATGTGGTTTGGAGGAAACTGCCCCCCCCCCCCCCCCCCCCCCCCCCCCCCCCCACGCGGGTTTGGAGGAAACTGCGCAGCTGGTTCCTCCAAGAAAGATCAGCCCTTTGTAGCAAGGAGGTGGTTTGGAGGAAACTGCGCAGCTGGTTCCTCCAAGAAATTCCTGGGGGAAGGCGACGCTTCATCACCCCCCAATCTGGTACATATCTTGCTGGATATCGGGAAGGCGCGCACGCGGTTTCATGTGGAGAACCTGTTGTAGCAACGGTAGATAGTCGTCCTTCAGCACGCCGCGCAGGTTCACCCCTTTTTCAGCCATCAGACAGGCGCGCAAGAAGCCGTCAGCAGAGAGTCGCCAGCGTGAACATGAGCCACAGAAGGGTCGGCTTTCCGATGCGATGAAGCCTATCCGTGCGCCGTTGGCGAGTTTGAAGTTGAAAGAGGTCGAGTCGTTTTCCGCCAACTCAGGAGCAAGAGAGAAGCTTTCTTGCAAACGAGCAACGAGTGTTCCTGCGTCCATAAAACGTGCGGTTTGCCATTTACATGCCTGCCCGATTTTCATTAGCTCAAGGAAGCGGACTGCGATTCCGTGCTCACTGGAGAAGGCGACGAAGTCGAGGAGTTCGTCGTCGTTCACTCCTTTCATAAGAACGACATTTAACTTCACGTTAAAACCAAGTTCCTGAGCTTGAAGGATGGACGATCTAACTTGCTTGAACACACTCGTTCGGGTGATTTTATGAAAGCGTTCCTCGTTCAAGCTATCCAGGCTTATGTTGATATGTTGGCAACGGGTATCTTTCAAGAAGGGTAAGTGTTTTGCGAGTAGAAATCCGTTTGTGGTCAGCCCGAGTTTTGTGACAGGAAGTTTCGACAGACGTGTCACGATGTCACGAAAATCGCGGCGAAAGGTCGGTTCCCCGCCAGTCAGCCGAACTTGCTCGATGCCAAACTGGACAAGGTTTTGACAGATGGACTCTATCTCGTCAGGGCGCAACCATTTCGCAGCAGGCATGAACTTGACATTCACCGGCATGCAGTAGAAACAACGGAAATTACAGGCGTCCAGGAGAGACACCCGAAGTTTTCGTATCCGCCGTCGGGAACTGTCTACGAGTGGGCTAGGGAGCATTTCAAGACTAGCTTTTTTCAAACTCTGTGTAGAAGCCATGGAAGTTTCCTTTGAGTAACAAGCGTTAGGCAAAGTTACCATAAATCCACGGCAGTAACTTAAAAAAATGGAGAGATGAAGAGGAGCTTATTGGAATGGATGCGCCGGCCAACGTCGTACCGCTAGATTACCAATAGTTTCAGGAAGATCAAGCCCTGATAGCTAGCCTTCTTGATGAACTCCAAAACTTGTTCAACGTTTGGGAAGCGAATAATTTTATTTTCTCCCCATGCCACTTCGATGTATTGGCTGTTGAAAACGGTGGAGGAAAGGCTACTGCTTGCCTCGAGTTTTAACTCTTTAAAAGACTCGCTGCCAAAGTGACCTTCACGTTTTATTTTTTTCGCTTTGCCCAGAATTTTGGCGATTTGCCAGTACGAAAAGCCTATAGCTTTATAGAATTCCTTCGGAGTTCCTTGCCATTCTTCCCAGGCGGCTAAGACCTCGAACAGGACATCTTCGCTAACCTTTCGAAGACGTCCTCCATCGGACACATACGTACTCAGTTTTTTCTTGAGCGTTACGCAGTCCATAAACCCTCCAGTAGAAGTTATTTCTAGCTCTACTGTGACAGGTCGGAGGATTTTATAAATGTGGGGAGTACCGACGTCTTACGTTATAAGCGAAGATTATGGGGAGAGAATCTCAAAGATTACTTATTGTTCAACAAGATCACATCAACATCGAGTACGGAGCTTAGTCGTATCTCTCAACGGCTTTCCATCCCCTACCGCAGTTGGCATTGTCTGCGGCACA
>JACPKR010000043.1 GCA_016186945.1 Deltaproteobacteria bacterium
AAATCCTGAATGATTGCCCTTAAGACAACCAATTTTTCTCAAAGTCTATGACTTGCGTCCAAAGCTCACGCTTCGGACCCGCAACTCTCTGTTGTCTCGAAAGACAACTCCTAACTTCACTATTCAGTTTTCAAAGAACTTTCGTCACCATTGCGACGAGAGAACGGTTTATACGGGGGACGATTTTGTTCGTCAATAAATTTTATAAGCATAGATGCGGCGGGGAAAAAAAGAGGAATCGCAGACCTCTCATTGCAGGGTATGTTCATATGAGAATGGAATGAGACAAAATAACGTCATTGCGAGGAGGGCGAGGCCCGACGAAGCAATCCAGGTTGGCTGCCGCTTATAAGGTGGGCAAATTTCAGCCTGGATTGCTTCGCATTCGCTCGCAATGACGGAAATTCTCTTGACCTTTTCTCACATGAACAGGCCCTGCCCATCAGTGGGACTTATAGATGAGGAGTTGCGTAAAAATTAGTCAGCAGGTATCATGAGCCGCGAAGTTCCCCATCTAATGTTTTCAGGCAAGTTACCGATAAATAAAGCATTCATCGAATGGAAGCTATCTTCAAACAAGAATGGTTAAATCAATTATCCCGCCATCTATCGGAAGATGACTGGCTGGCTGGGATCGAACTCTACCGCGACAATAAAATCATAAAAGTTAATCATTTCGAGCAGCTCATTTACGGTAACATCCGAACTTTCGAAGGAAAACAGGAAGTCCGCCTCAAGCTTCACCCCAACGGAAAGATGATCCAGTGGGTTGAGTGTACCTGCCCCCGCAATCGAAAAAAAGGAACCTACTGCGAGCACATTGCCGCTCTTTTTCTCCATTTGCATCAGGAGCGCGATGGCATTTTTCCCCAGGCGTCGAAGATCCCCTTCCCTCTACTAACAAAAACTATCGAATCCGAACACGGCAAGCTTCTTCATAGCGTGTGCGGCAGTATCCTAAAAATAAAAGAGAAAGAGACAAAACTGCTTGCAGAGTTTGAAATGAAGGAAGGACAAGCCAGTCAACTGGAAATCCCTATCGACGACCAGCCCTCGTTCCTCAGCTCTCTATCCGAAAGGGAGAAGAAGCTACTTCCTGTCAGATATCAGAAGCTCTCTGTACGTCCTCAAAGCGTCACACGAGGGGTCCACATAACGCTCGATGAGAAAAAAACGGTTGTCGCCCGAAAAGTTTGGGCACTCGATACGAAGGGTCGTAAAATCGCCACCAAACTCCGTAGCCTTCATGAGCGCTGTACCCTGATCACTCCTGAAGGAGAAAAGAGCGAGCAGCACACCCAGACATTTTCGAGTGAGGCAACTGCTCGGTGGGCTGGCAAGCATTTTCTCCTCATCCCCGAACACGGCTATGTGAAATTGGGAGCTTCATCACCGAAGTGGGAAGAACTCTCGGCCGAGCAGTCTTTCACAGACAAAGACGCGTCCAAGCTTCTAATCAAAGGGTTCGACACGTTGTTTGAAGGCATCCCTGTCTTCTTAAGCAAAGCTCTGACCGATCTCGACATTGTTTCTAATATTGAGCTTTGTGAAATCAAGGTTCTCAAAGAAAAGAATGGCTGGTTTTATCTTGACCCTCGCTATAAAACGGGGAACTCCTCCACGTCGATGCTTTCCTTGATCCGGGAATTTGCCAAGGCAGGCAGTTCGTTTGTAAAAACCAACAACTCATGGGTCAAAATTCCCGAACTCATTAGGCATCACGAATGGAAGATCGACGCAAAGAACAAATGCCTGAAAGTAAATAACCTGGACCTCATCCGGCTTCGCTCAGCTCTCGGACATTTCGATAAGTTTGTGGGTAAGAAGAGTATTCTAAAGAAAATTCAAGAAAGCACCGAGCAGGTGACGGTTAATAACCTTCCGTCCCTCGATCATACGAAACTCCACCTGCGCGAGTATCAGAAAAGAGGCTTGGAATGGCTCTGGTGGCTTCGCAGTCAAGGTCTCCACGGTTTACTGGCCGATGACATGGGTCTTGGAAAAACTCATCAGGCTATGGCCATCATGTCCGCTATTCAAGGATGTGAGAAGCCGAAAAAAGAAACTCAATTCCTGATCGTTTGTCCTACAACGGTGATTGACCATTGGTTGGACAAGATTCAAACCTTTGCGCCGAATTTGAAACCTCTCAAATACCACGGCGCCAGACGTGAAATGCTCCATCGAAACTTTTCCGAACACGGGGCTATCATCACGAGTTATGGTGTTCTGCTCCGTGACATCGCCTTGCTGGAACATTTTCAGTGGCAATGCGTCATACTTGACGAAGCTCATTTTGTAAAAAACAACAAGTCTGCAACCTATAAGGCAGCATGCCGTTTAAACGCGAAGTTCCGTCTGGGCTTATCAGGAACTCCCATGGAGAACCGCTTGGATGAGTTGAAGAATATTTTCGACTTTATCGTCCCAGGTTATCTAGGCTCGGACCGCTACTTTCTCAAAAAATACATAACCCCGATCTTGAAACAAGATGCCCGAAAGGAGCAGGAACTCCAATTGCTCCTGCACCCTCTTAAACTGAGGAGAACAAAAGAGCAGGTTTTAAGTGACCTGCCTGACAAAGTAGAGGACACCCGTTTCGCCTGGCTTTCCGACGAACAGGCGAAGTTGTACCGCGACATTCTGAACACCCGCGCTAAGCCCATCATTCAATCGTTGCAAGACGAAAAGCAGACCGTTTCTTATCTGCATGTTCTGACCGTGTTGCAGCTTCTCAAGCAGGTATGCGACCACCCGGCTCTCATTCTGAAATCCGCCGACTGGCAAAAGCATGAAAGCGGGAAGTTTGAAATTCTGAAGGAACTTCTGGCCGAGGCCTTGGAGTCCAATCAAAAAGTTGTCATTTATTCCCAATACCTGGGCATG
>JACPKR010000039.1 GCA_016186945.1 Deltaproteobacteria bacterium
CCACGTTGACAGTTTTTCCTTGATAAGAGACTCTCATACAAACTCCTATGATGTGTTGATCTAGGAGTTTCCTTTTTTGTGGGCCAGGTCGCTACTACTATTCAACATAGTAACTCGCCCCCCCAAACCCCCCTCTCCCTATTTGCCCCAAGTGGCCTACGCATTACGCAAGGATGTGGCTTGGAGAAAACTGCGGGCGCGCAAGAGATTGATATAGGTGCAGGCAACGATATCATGCACGGTCGCACCGCGGGAGAGGTCACTGTAGGGGAGGCGCAGACCTTGGAGGATAGGGCCATAGGCAGCGAAGCCGGCAAGTCTTTGGGTGATCTTGTAGGCAATATTTCCTGCGTCAAGGTCAGGAAAGATGAATATATTGGCACTGCCAACCACGGCACTACCGGGTGCCTTTCGTTCTCCGATTTCCCGGTCAAACGCAGCGTCGAACTGCAATTCACCATCCGCAGGAATATCCGGGTATAGAGCTTGGAATTTTTTTGTCGCGGCGATCATTTTATTGGCATGAGCATGCTTCGCTGAACCTTTTGTTGAAAAAGACAGGAAGGCGACTTTAGGTTCCTGCCTAGCAAGGGGAGGCATGTGTTGCCAGAGCTTGACCGACTCGCTTGCAATTGTCACCAGGTCATCCTCGCTGGGGTCGACATTCACTCCACAGTCGGCGAAGAGCAGTACCTTTTCATCTCTCTCCAAGAGGAAAGATCCACTGACTGCCCTGACGCCCTGAGCCTTCCCAATGGTCCTCAAAGCTGCTCGAATGACGTCGGGAGACGCATGGATCGCTCCGGCAAGGACGCAATCGACCCGTCCTTTTGCCAGCAAATAGCCCGCTTGGTAGAGGGGATTCGCCGCAAGTTCGTTCAGAGCTTCCTCTGTCCAAGGTTTATCTTTCAGGTTCTTTTTAAGGAACGCAAACACTTGACCTTCGAAATCTGGCTGTTCTTCTTGGATGCTGAAGAGCTTATCTTTTTTCGCCAGGATGTCATCACAGGCGGCGTCACGGGCAAGTTTCAAAAGCTCACCTGTCGGCGGTAAAACGACCAGCTCGTCCAGGGTGTCTTCTCGCAGCATGTCATTTATTGCTTGCAAAATCCTTCGATCTATGATCTCAGGGAATGCAACCTTGCCCTTAGACTTTTTGCAAAGAAATTTCAGATCTTGAAAAAAAACTCCCATCGTCACCTTCCTGATTTTTCAAACCCATGCATAATTATGATTAAATTTTATGCATACAGGAGAACACCCTGTGGCTCTTGGGTTTGCAAGCTCGGCGAACCGAGTTATCCACAGGGCCTGTGGATGACTTTAAAACTCCGCGCTTTTGCATGTTTCCCCAAAAAGTAACTTATCGCCTTTTGAAAAAACGACCAATTAACTTTTTTGAATCGTGACCGATACCTTCACTAGGCAAGGACTGCGAAAGTTTGTATCACTTATGATTCTCATTTTCGGATCCCATGCGAAAAATTTCGAAAAGCTGAGGGCTAAGCTCAGTGCGTTATCCATTCGCACGAAACTAGTGAGTAAGGGGACCATTGCCGCTCTTGAGTCCGCTTATGGTCGTAACCCGGATTCTACGCGGGCGATCATCGCTGAGGAAAAAGTCTCCGATCTTCCCCAGGACATGTGGGTTGATCTTCTCGAAGGTCTGGCGAAAAAAGTTCCGATTCTTCTGATTTCAAGCGGGAATCTGAAACTTCTCTCTCGGATTCAGGAATCGAGTCTACTTACTTGGCTTCAAGAACCGAGCGTGGACGAGGTGATGGGTTTCCTTGATTCATGCGGGGCGTTAAGTTCGCATTTCAAGCCCATCTACCAGAACACGATCCCGATGTTCAATTCGCACATAGCCTCACGCATACTGAAAGCGAATGGCTTCCTCGCTATCGTCAGTATCCATGCTGCTGATTTTAAGCGAGTTGCCTTGGAATATGGAAATGAGGCCTACCTTCAATTACAGGCAGCCTTACAAAAGATCCTCTATGAGGTGTGGGGTGCTACGGGAGCTTTTCGCAAAACAGACATCTTGTGTAGGCGTTCCCCGCAAAGCAATACGTTTTACATCCTGCTGGAACGCTCCCGCGCCGACCGATTTATGCCTGTCCCTGGAGATTTGGAGCGCCTGGCGGACCGTTTGTCGCTCAAATTGGAAAATCTTATGTGGAAGGAACTCAAATCTGCATCCAAGGAAAGGATCTTGCCGAAGTTTCTTGAAATCGTCCCTCGTTTCATTGTGAGTTATGCGTCGACTGTTTTCAACCCTTGTGTCGATAGCCAGACAACCGTGGAGCGACTGTTCCGCGCTTGTCGTGACGCGTCGATCACTCAGGACGCACGCATGTTGAATCGGCAACGGGAGTTTATTCAGACCCTCATCCAGGGGGAAGACCTGATGCTTTCTCATTTTCAGGGTGTTTTTGACCTGCGTGCATTTTCCCCATCGCGTCTCAAGCAACTTAAACAGGGGGTGGCTCTGAAAGCTGCTCCGGATTCCATTTTTGCCTTTGAGGCGCTGACACGCCTTGACAGAGGAGCGTTGCAGAAGATTGTCAGTCCCGAGTTCAGTCAAAACGTAGATTTCCTGACCCCTGTTGTTTTATTCGCTCGTGCGGAGGAGGTGAACTTCAAACTTGAGTTGGATCAAGCATGCTTCCGTTTGGCAATGGAACAATTCAATTCGTTACCTGGAAAACTGCTAGTCAATATTCTTCCTCGCAATTTTTATTACCTTGACGAACTCAAACGCCACATTCCCAAGGACATACAGATTATTTTCGAAGTTTCGGAAAGCGAAGCTATCAACAATATGAGTCTTATTATCGAAATGAAAGAGAAGCTTGCCAAACGGTCTTTCGGAATTGCGATTGATGATTTTGGCAAAGGATATGCGGGGGTCGACCGCATTATCAAAATCCAGCCTGACGTTATCAAACTTGATCAGATTTTCGTGAGCGAAATAGAGAAAGACGCACGCATGCAATCCTTCGTCAAGGGCCTCGTGAATGCGGCACGCACGACGAACTCTCTCGTCCTTGCTGAGGGTGTAGAAACATACGCAGAGTTGCAAGTTCTGCACCGGATGGGGATTGATCTTGTCCAGGGCTTTTTTCTTCACCGGCCCGAGTCCAGGGAGCAGATACTCAAGCAAATTGGAAATGCCAAGTCGAAGCGTCTCCGTTCCGTCGCCTGATTAAGGCTTTCCACTGATGCGAGAAGCTTCTGAAATGGGGAAGTCGATACTTGTGCGGTTGCCGATCACGTCTCGTATCAGCCAGCGCCCTTTTTCCTTCGTTAGCGCGACGGTGTTTTCTGTCACCACTTTTACAGCTTCTTCAGAGCCTTCTTTTCGATCTTCGTAGGCAAGTCGGAAACTTATCTCCGTCTCTCGAGGGGTTAAGTCCCTCCTGCTCACAAGGGAGAAGCGGGACAACTTGTACCGATTGACGATATAGGCGTCGTGAATGGTTTCGTCAGTGGCTCCTGCTATTGCATCTTTAAGGTTCCCCGTCGTGTACTGCATCAACTCATGTTTTTCCTCAACAGTCTCCATATTGAGGGCTGTGTTGAGATATGCTTCTACGACTTCTTCTGCGCTCATATCCCTGTGGGTGGGTGTACAGGTACAAGCAGCTAGAAGGATCACGAGAGAAAAAAGGCTACACACCCCTCTCACACCTTTTTGTCTCTGCGTCGCGTTTATCATTGTATCCCTTTACTCTTTTCTGACCATTTTACCGTTTTTGGGAGTTTTTTTATAACGTGAGGGGTCTCTTTCGCTTTGTTTTTTTCGTAACTGTAGGTTTCAGGCACCGTCTGCCATTCCTTTTCAGCCTGATCTGCTTTGTAGTGTTTTCGGAAAAAAGCAATGTAGCTTTTGGTTTTCTCTGAAGCTTCTGCCGTCTTAAGAAAAAGCGTTGCTGCCTGCTGTGGTTCTCCCAGAATGGCATTAACCCAAACCAGGCGGTCATCAACTAGAATTGCCGTGATTGTTTCTTTACGCAGTGTGGGGCTAAGAAAGAAAGGTACACTGCGATCGCTGAGGAACATCAGAATCTTTGGCCCCTCGACTCCGTCCTCGGTCCACGTTCCCAGGAGCATCCGAACGTCTACGTGTCGATGATTGGCTTGGGAAACCTGCTCGGCAATCTCCTCGTCGGCTAGCCAGCGGCTGGCGTACCAAAGGCGTAGCTTCGCATTTTCCATTAGGCTTAGAAGGTTTTTTTGCAATTCACGATAGGAGTCAAATTTCATAGCTGAGGCGAGCGCCCCTGAGGATAGGCTTAGAAGCAACACCAGAATTCCTGCCTTGAAACAATCGTTCATGTTTTGAGTATAGCATAGGGGCTTGCCCTAGCTTCTCGCAAAGGCTTTGCCCATCTCCTTCGCCCACCCGATGAAACTTGCATTTTTTAAAAGTTTCATGCAATATTTATATAAAGTAAGTGAATTTTAGCATGAAACTTTTGAATATTAGAGAGTTTTAACCAAAAATGAAGTCTTTTGAAGAGCTTCTCTTAAAATCAAAGACCCATTATTTGTGGATGAGGGACATCGAAAGCAATCTACCCGACTCTCAAAGTGCAAAATATGGTCTCGTCCATCGAGCGTTGGAAAAACAAACCCTTATTCGTCTTACAAAAGGAATTTACCTGATTGGTCAACCGTACAAGCAAAGAGCGCCGGACTTGTTCGAAGTATCTTGTCTCATGTATCCGTTTTCTTATGTGAGCATGCAGTCTTCATTATCCTATTGGAATTGGATTCCCGAGAGGGCTTATACAACCACGAGCGTGACGACCAACAGATCACACACGATTGAAAATGCTCTTGGAAAATTCACCTACTTTAAGACTCCTAAGATAAATTTCTTCTATGGGGTTAATCATATGGATTCTTCCTCCGAAACATCCTATTTGCTCGCTCGGCCGTGGAAAGCTTTCGCGGATCTCATTGATTGGTCAGCGAAAGCTTACAAGAATTTGGAAGATGTCGAAGAGGATCTGCGCATTGAGAAAGAATCCATGCTTGAGCATGGTCTACAGGACCTCAGATTCTTGAGTGAAAACTACTCTAAGGGAAGAGTAAGGGTGGTATTAAAAAATCTATTGAAGGAACTGGTCCAATGTCTCTAGATTTAATTAGGTCTAAACTTGCCAATTATAATCCATCCACCAGACAAGAAGAGTTGAATGCCATAGCTGAAATTTCCCAGGAACTCGCATTGGCAGCTCTTGCAAAAAGTGATTTTTTTTCCAAGGCAGCTTTTCAAGGTGGAACCTGCTTGAGAATCATACATGGCATTCAACGGTTTTCCGAGGATCTTGATTTTATTTCCATAGGTCATGAAGACTTTAGATGGGAAAAATATTTAAAGGATGTCAAAAACCTGTTCGAAAGTTTTTCATTAGAAGTGCAAATCAAAGACCGAAGTCAGACAGATGCTGTTGTTAGAAAGGCATTTATTAAGCAGGATTCCTTCGGCAAAGTGTTAGACCTAAGTTTCCCTAGCAATATCTCTGACAGACAAAATATTCGCATCAAATTCGAGATTGATACCAACCCTCCTACGGAATCTCGATTTCAAACTCACTATCTAAGCTTTCCGTATCCACATTCCGTCTTAACTCAGGATGTCCCGTCACTTTTTGCAAGCAAGTGCCTGGCTATTTTGGGCAGGAAATATGACAAGGGTAGGGACTGGTTTGACCTCACATGGTATTTTTCGATGAAAAGCAAAGTTAACTATGACTTTCTCTCCAGAGGTGTGGAGCAGATAGAAGGGAAGAAAACAGGGAACTTGAACCTGGATGCTAAGTGGTTAAGGAAAGCTTTATTGCAGAAAATTGATCAAGTTCCATGGGAAGAGACGAAAGATGATATTTCAAGGTTTCTCAGGGCCCAAGACCAACATGTTTTGAAAGTTTGGGGTATAGAGTATTTCCGTGGTGTTGTGGATAGTTATTTCAGCACTATAGGGAGTTGAATGGCCGATTCTTCATCAACCACATCGTAAAGCCAGCAAGGATGACGCTGAGGATCCCTACCGACACGATCTTTTGAGGGTCAACAACTACCCCAAGCACTATTTTTTTGTGGGGGGGTGAACCGACGGAAGGTTGACGGGTTGGAAGGGACAGCGAAAATAGACGATGTGATTGACGCTTGATTTATGTCTATTGATGGAGTAAAGAAGGAGCGCGCTGCTTGACGCTGATCCACAACATTTGACAATATTTCCAAATAAAATTCCGTAATAATCTTAAACACTTACAACAGTAGTACTAGTGCTGATACAGGAGGGATTGCCACTTGGTCTTTTTAAAAAAAATTTTTTCTAGGGATAAATTTAAAGATGCTTAAACCCCATGATTCCAATGCCTTCTCTTCGTCTGATAGATTCATAAAAATGCCGTATCGCGCTATCCCTATACGTCACACATCATGGAAATTCTGAATTATTTGTAAGATAGGATGTTATGTTTTTAGATTTATCAATTTTACGATTCAACAAAAATTTTAGACTTCTCTTTGCAGCTCAAGTCATTTCTAGCTTCGGCTCGCAAATGACAATGGTGACAATTCCATTTCAAGTCTATAGCATTACAAATTCAATTTTTTTAACTGGTCTTGTGGGTTCTGTTGAACTTCTTGCTTTGGGCCTTACCGTTCTTATAGGTGGTGTACTATCTGACCGATTAAATCGTAAACATATCATGATTGCATGAGAATCTATCATGATTATCGTGGTCGCTTGCTTAATTTTGAATTCATTTTTTGCAGAACCAAATCTTTATTTTATATTTGCTTGTGCTGCAATTATTTCAGCTTTGAATGGATTGCACCGTCCGGCAGTTGAAGCCCTAATGCCTGCTCTTGTAAAGCGAGAGGAGTTGGCGGCAGTAAGTAGTCTTGCTCCCCTTAGAAATATCGTTACTGCCGTTTCTGGACCATCAATAGCAGGCCTTATCCTTGCCACTTACGGACCTATTTGGACGTATTTGGTTGATGCATCTACATTTTTATTCTCTATAAGCCTCATTGCCTGGCTTGCTATTCCACATGTTCAAGGGAGCATTAGAGAACACCATGAGAACTTTTATTCAGAAATAAAAGAAAGCTGGCTCTACTTAAAAAATAGAAAAGATCTCGTCGGAACATATCTCATCGATTTCTTTGCAATGGTCTGTGTCAGTCCGCAAGTTCTGATGCCTCATATAGCAAAATCTTTGTCACAGGAACATTATTTAGGATTTCTTTATGCCAGCCCCTCTTTAGGAGCCTTAATAGCAGCTATTTTTAGTGGGTGGACAGGTAGAGTAAATCGACATGGTCTCGCCATCGCTTTTTCAGCTAGTGCTTGGGCAGCTACTGTTGCAGCAATCGGATTGGTTAGTCGCATTGAGTACATGCTGATCTTTTTATTTCTTTCAGGCGCTTTCGATATGATTAGTGGTATTTTTCGCATGAACATTTGGAACAAAACCATTCCGACAACCATACGAGGACGAATGGCTAGTTTTGAAATGCTGTCGTATATGAGTGGTCCACTTCTTGGACAGCTCTTCATTGGTATTTCCGCAGAAAAATTAGGGTATCAAAATGCTCTCATTATGGGAGGAAGCATTGCTATAGCTTTGATACTAGCATCAAGCCTTAAGCTGGCTGAATTCATACAGTACAAGGACAAAAAATAAAACGAATATGGTGAATTTATGAACCAGTCTTGGGCGCACGAAATATTTGTCGATGAAGGATTGGCAACCCGTTTAATCAGAGAGCAGTTTGACTTTCATATCACTTCTCTTACTGATCTTGGTCATGGATGGGATAATGCCGCTTTCCTTGTGAATGAAGAATACGTTTTTCGCTTTCCACGACGACAAGTCGCTGTCGATCTTTTGCTGAGAGAGGCTGATGTTCTTCCTCATATTGCTCCAAAGTTACCACTAGCAATTCCTCATCCTTTGTTTTTTGGAAAGCCTTCATTGGATTATCCATGGCCTTTTCAAGGCTATAAGCATATTCCTGGCTTAAGTGGATGTTTTCTCAATTTGTCTCGAAATCAGCGAAGCTCAATATCTGCAGACTTAGCTTGTTTTCTAAAAGATCTCCACTCACTTGATGTTAAATCAGAATGGAAACATGTCCTACCCATAGGTGATAAACGCGCTCGTGGTAGTTTTCAGGAGTGCTTTGCTAGAGTGAATGAGCGGTTGGAAATTATTATTAAAGCCGGAGCAATTTCTTCACAAGAAAAATTTCAATCCCTTTTAAAGCTAGCTCAGCAAATAACCCAACCTAACGATCTTGAATCCCTGGTTCATGGCGATTTATATGCAAGGCACTTGCTCCTCAATGATACCAAACTCGCAGGCATTATTGATTGGGGAGATATGCATATCGGAGATCCAGCGATTGATCTTGCCATCGCTTATGGTTTTCTTCCCAGAGAATCCCACAAGTTGTTTCTCAAAAATTATGGTCCGATTGGTGAAGAGATGTGGCATCGAGCCAAATTGTGGGCTTTGTACTCAGCTACAGCAATTTGCTGGTATGGGCATGATGCCAATGTGAAGGATTTAAAACGTGAAGGCCAGATGGCTTTAGAATTTATAAAGGAAGAAACCACATGACAAAAATTGCTTTGTCGTGCTTCGTCCTCCTCGCAATGACGACCTTTTCTATGACTTTGCATCAGGCTTGGCTAAATCAGCCTATATTTTTCTAAGGATGAAAGCTGAGAAGCCGTCCATGGCATCCTTATTCCCTGAGTAGATCATGAGGACGTTTTCACGTGTCACAAAACGTTTGTAGTAATCGGGAACACGAGAGACGGGGGAAATCAGGTCGAATTTTACCGAAGCGTTTTGTTCAAGCCATTTAAGATGGTCAAATGTCTCCTCAAGTTCGAAGGAGCACACTGAGTAAATAAGTTCCCCCCCCGGTTTTACAATGTTGAGTGCATGGCACAGCAGGCGTCGTTGAAGCTCCGACATTTTAGGCACCAGATCCAAGTGTTTCTGCCATTTTCCCTCAGGGTGACGCCTTAGGACGCCCAAACCTGAGCAGGGTGCATCGAGAAGAATCTTATCGACAGGTTTGTCGGGTTGGAATTCCAGAAAGTCTTTGTTCACCCATTCAATGCCGATATGCCCGAGCCTTTTCATCGTCTCTTGAGCTTTCGCGAGTTGACGGGGGTCCAGGTCAATGCCTGTCAATTCCGCTTCTCC
Organism: Deltaproteobacteria bacterium; assembly: GCA_016186945.1. Lineage (GTDB taxonomy): Bacteria > Bdellovibrionota_B > Oligoflexia > Oligoflexales > Bog-1112 > BOG-1112. The sequence continues at coordinate 9,249 of JACPKR010000039.1, forward strand.
CTTTGAAAGTTCGAAGAGATGACCCGTTTTGCCCCCTTTCCCAGCACATGCATCAACGATATGCCCCCCGTTGGGTACAACAAGGTTGGCAATCAGTTGAGAGGCTTCATCTTGAATGGTGTAGAAACCCTGGGCGAACAGGCTTCCCTCATCCAACAGAGGCGCCGCGCGTAGGTGAAGGCAAGAGCGGAGGGCTTTTTTCTCGGAATGGTTCTTCTCATCTCGAAGAATTTGCGAGCGGAACTCTTGCACCGTATCTTCCGTAATCTTACGTACATTCATCCTGATCGCGTAGGGTGGTGGATGGTTATTACTGGCGAGAAGCTCTTTGGTCTTTTCAAAACCAAAGCGTGGCAACCACCGTTGCACAATCCAGAGGGGATGAGCGTATTGCAGCGAAAGGTACTGAGCGGGCTGCGTATCCTTATCTGGTTTGGGAAAATACTCGGCCCTGCGTGCGATCGCTCGCAGGATTCCGTTTACAAAGGTGACAGCCTTCGCTTGTCCTTTCTTGCGAATATATTCCACGCTTTCATTCACTGCCGCTCGATCAGGAACACCGTCCATGTAAAAAATCTGGTAGGTCCCGAGAACCAGAGCAGCTCGAATTTCGGCTGAAGAATCGCTAAGGTTTTTCTTAGCCGTATTTTGGACGATCCAGTAGATTTTAGAAAACCACCGTAAGCTGCCATAAAGCAATTCTTTAACAAATGCCCTATCGAGTCGTTTCAGATCTCCCTTGTGATTCCTGAAGTATTCCTCCAGGACCTGCTCAGGATTTTTCCCCTTCTCCACGATCTTGGAAAAAGCATCATAAGCGATTTCTCTTGTTAACGTAACTTTGGTTGACAAGCTCTGCCTCTTTTCGATTGTTCGGTATGGGTTGGACAAGAAAGGCGCTGAGGGCGGAAAAGGGGGGACAGAGGCCCTCAGACCATTTCTAAATTAGGAATTTACCGTCTTTATCTTTTTTTCAAGGTCTTCCTTAGCCTGTGTAAAGGCATTTGCAAAGACCGTCTGTGGCTCCCCAACGGTATTCATGTACTTCTTGAGGTCGTCGCCCTCAAGGCCTTTCATGTGAGCCTTGCGAGAAAGAGAGAAGCGCCTGTCATCAGCATCGGAGGAGAGAACGACAAATTCAATTTCATCGCCTTCCTTCACAACTTCGCTTGGATTGCCAAGCTCTTTGACATCGAGTTCGCTGATATGAATCATGCCTTCGACGCCTTTTGCCAACTGTACGAACACTCCGTAATCGGTGAGTTTGGTCACCTGACCGCGTCCTTTAGTGCCGGGGGTGAGTGTTTTGGCAGCAGACATCCATGGATCTTCTGACAGCTGCTTGATACCGAGAGAGAACTTCTCCCCTTCGGTGTCGATCTGGAGGATTTTAGCTTCCAGTTCGTCACCTTTCTTAAAGAGATCGCCTGGGTGTTTGATTCGGTCGTACCAGCTAATGTCAGAGATATGGATCAGACCGTCAATACCCTCTTCGATTCCCACAAAGATACCGAAGTCAGTGATATTGCGTATGCGGCCACGGATGATGTCACCCACGCGGTATTTTTCTTTGACGATCTCCCATGGGTTAGGCTCCATCTGCTTCATGCCAAGGCTTATGCGCCGAGATTCCTGGTCAAGGGCAAGAACGACAACGTCCACTTCGTCACCAATTGCTACAACTTTGGATGGATGGCGGATGCGTTTTGACCAAGACATTTCGCTGATGTGTATCAGTCCTTCGATGCCGTCTTCCAGTTCCACAAAAGCACCGTAATCGGTCAGGCTCACGACCGCTCCCTTAGTCTTTGTGTTGACCTGGTATTTGGCAGAAGCTTTCTCCCATGGGTCTTCGAGGAGTTGCTTGTAACCGAGGGATACCCTTTGGCGTCCTTCGTCATAATTGAGGACTTTCACTTCAATCTCCTGCCCCACTTCAAAAAGCTGGGAGGGGTGATTGATACGTCCCCAGGACATGTCAGTGATGTGTAGAAGACCATCAATTCCACCAAGGTCAATGAAGGCACCGTAGTCTGTGATGTTTTTGACGATACCTTTCAACACGGCAGCTTCTTTCAGGTTGCCAAGAGTTTCGGCACGAAGTTTTTCGCGATCCTGTTCCAGAAGAGCACGTCGGCTGAGAACGATGTTGCCACGTTTTTTGTTGAATTTGATGATTTTGAAGTTGAATTTGTTGTTGATGAGTTTGTCGAGGTTTCGTACCGGCCTCAAATCTACCTGAGAACCTGGGAGGAAGGCTTTGACGCCTATGTCGACAGAAAGACCGCCTTTTACACGAGCCATGACGAGGCCTTCTACAATTTCGCCCTTCTCATAAGCCTCTGCAATGCGATCCCACGCCCTGAGCATCTCGGCACGTTCGCGAGAAAGGATCATCTCCCCGTCGCCATCTTCGAAAGAATCGAGGTAAACCTCAATCTTATCGCCGACCTTCACCTTGAGCGTTCCTTCCGGAGTTTTAAACTCGGAAGCTGGAACTTCGCCTTCGGTCTTGTGGCCGATATCGACTCGAATTGCATCGCTGGTTATACCGACAACGATCCCTTCTACAATCGTACCTTCTTTAATAGAGGACCCTTCGTTTGTGTCAGCCAAGAGTTTGTCAAATTCTTCTGAAACCTCATTTTCATAATCGAAGGTGCTGTCTTGGTCTTCCCATTCAACATACCCGATGCCGGGCAGTTTTGATTTCGTGACGCTGTTCATAAAACGAAGGTACTCCTTGTTGAGCTTGGGGCTCGGGTAAATGATTGATAAAGCGATACTTAATTGACCATCCTCGGTAACACATCCCTGGTGAATTTGCAATGACCTTCACAGAGCTGCGGCCCCGTTACAGACCGGAAGGACAGGGTTGGCCAGAGGTGCAGATTATCCACCCCCCTTTTTTCAGCGGTGGAATATTCGGAAGTGGAGTGTACTACAAGGAAGTTGAAGCGGGAACCATGGAATTGTCGTCGCGTGTTGTAAGGCGGCTAGAGTCCCTCGGCCTGTAATTGCTCTGCTATTTTTTTCTGCTTACTGGACAGATGCTTGGGGATTATCAGTTCGACCACAGCATAGAAATCGCCGCGCTCATTCTTTCCCACGATGGGAAAACCAAGGCCGCGAAGACGGATTTTAGTCCCCCCTTTCACACCGGCCGGAACTTTCAGCTTCCTCACCCCCTCGGGAGTAGCGATTTCTCGTGTCGTGCCCAGAAGGGCTTCGGAAATTTTAAGGCCCATGCTGCTCTCAATGTCGTTTCCGTTTCGCGTGAAGTCCGGATGGGGAGCAACGTCGATCTTCACATACAGGTCTCCCCCATGTCCTCCCGTTGGCGATTTACCCCCTTTGCCAGCAACCCGAAGGCGCCCCCCTGCCTTTACCCCTGCGGGAATTTTGAGTTTGAGACTTCGCCGCTCTCCTCGTCCCAGGTCCAGGTCGAGCTGACGTTCCGCCCCTTTATAGGCTTCATCGAAACTCACCTGCAATTCGTACTCAAGGTCTTGCCCACGTACAGGGGGATGAAAGCCTCCTGCCCTCCCCCCGCCGAACCCTCCGAACATTCTCCCGAGTATGCTTTCAAACCCACCGAGACCCATTTCCTCAAAAACGGACCCGAAGTCCGTACCGCGGAAAATATCGTCGGTGCTGTATCGTTGGTGGAAGTCGGCCGAGCCAAAGGTGTCGTATTGTTTCTTCTTCTGCGGATCGCTGAGTACTGCGTAGGCTTCGCTAATTTTCTTGAACTTCTCTTCAAATTCCTTATTCCCGGCGTGTCGATCGGGGTGGTACTTAAGTGCCAGTTTTCGGTAGGCTTTTTTGATTTCGTCGGTGGAGGATCCCTTTTCCACCCCTAGGGTCTTATAGTAATCTTCCACAGAATTTCCTTTTTATTAACTGATGTTACGCACCCTGCAGTTTTTGTAGCTGAAAATAAGCCTGCTGAGTTGCTGTAAGCAACAGTTTTACCCTCAAAGCAAAATGATTCATCTTGTGTTTTATTTTCAGGCATTCGAGTTTAAAAACAGCGCAA
>JACPKR010000040.1 GCA_016186945.1 Deltaproteobacteria bacterium
AGTGCTTCCACTGCTACCTTTGCTTTAAACTGGGCTGTATGCCGTTTCCTCTGCGCCATATGAATCCCTCCTTGGCGATGTTTTAATATACCGGAGGGTCTTACTTAGCAAGCTGTCCAGTTTTCGGGGTCCACTATATTCCCAATTATCTGGCTCATAAGCAGTACGAAGTACTGAAACTTGCTTATTCGGATATGGGATAAATACCAACGTAAGCAATCTCCCATCATAGGTCTCGAACGACTTTTCGAGGATTCTTAATGCCATCAAAAAAAGAAGCTTGTGGATTTGGAGAAAATGTCCGTCCATGACATTTCTCCAAACCCTTCACATCCGCTTGTCTTCTAAAAATCCTCATGTTAAAGCTCTGATTAGCAAATACCAAGAGTCGCGATGTTTGATAACCTTCTTGTTCTGGAGCTGCTATGGAAATTCGTAAGTGGACGTGCTCGTCGTGTCGATTGTTAACGTTAGTCATGTGGATCCCATTTGTCTTCTTAAGTCTTGCATGCGGTGAGAATCTGCAGGACAGCATCTCAAAAAACGTCGCGGGTGAGGACTCCAGCATCGCCCTTCTTGTCGGCCAGGGTTTCAATTCCGTCAACTCAGGTGCGAAAGGCCACTGTGTTGATATCGGCGGTCTTGAAACCCAAACCGGTCAGATATCAGGTTCATTCGCCGAATATCGGCTTTTAGAAATCACATCGGAGAGTTCTCTTCGTGAAAATCTGAACGTCTCAGCGAGCGGCTCAATGAAATTTGCCGTGATGGGTGGTGGAAGTGCTCGCATGAATTTTGTACGAAGTGTGAATAAAACGGGAAGTTCACGCTATGTCCTTGTTCACGCTCGCGTTGGCAATCAGTTGGAACTGGCCACCTCCTTTCGTCTGAAAGAAAAAGCCGCAACTCTTCTCGCATCGGACAAAGAAGGTTTCGTTCGAAACTGTGGAAACGAATTTGTTTATGGACGCAGAACAGGTGGCGAATTTTATGCTGTATTCGAATATGAGTTTCACTCCGCACAGGAAGAAAAAAGGTTCAATACTGCGATCGAAGCGAGTGGATTTGGCTGGAAAGCCTCCGGAAACATCAACCAAGAGCTTGCAAAATTCAATATGAGCGCTCGTGTTCATGTCAAAATGCTACGTTTTGGTGGGATCGGTCCGCTGCCTGACATTAAAGATTTGCAAGACTACGGAAGCAAATTCGGAACGGTCGTTTCTGCAATGACAGGTTCTCCCGTCACCCTGGAGTTGATCACCAAAAATTATGATGGCGTCGAGCCTTTCGACATCAGTGGGTATGCATCCTCCCTGACAAGGCAAAACAGAATGATCAAGCAGCTAGCCGAAGCGATCGAAGGCGCGTATGAAAGCAGACGTTCCATCATTTATGTGAAAAGAAATTCTCATGTCTTTGAAGACTTTGATGAGTCTCATCTTTCAAAGGCCGAGGTTAATCTATCGCGATTCATCAACATTTATGAACAAGCCGTCGTGGACTGTTTTGAAAATTACGTGAACGGCTGTTCGATTCCACAAGAAAGCTACCCGAGTGCTCCTGTTCTTCCGGAAAGAAAAAAGGGTACCACAGGACTTTTGGAATATTGTGAAAGCCTAAGATGGCAAACTTACAAAAGAGGGATGGTCGACTTTAATAAGTATCTTCAGTGGAAGAAATTTGGTGAGGTCCCCATTTTTAGGAATGAAAATGATGTGGAGTCGGGGGTGGTCGCTTCCGCATCGTGTTTAGTTTATGGGTATCTTTTCAAGGAATGATTGGGTTGCAACGCATAAACCGATCTTGGTTGAATACAACGTACGGATAAGGAGTCTAACATGCGCATCACTACAAAATTCTTGATCTTTCTCATTTCTGCTGCTTCGTTACTCGCCGCAAATCAAACAAGTTGGGGGGCATCCTACATAACGATTCGCTCACGCTGTACAGAAAACAATCTTGACCCTGGTCCCGCTCACGGGCGCAACGCTTGGGCAAAAAAGTGTTTCTCATCTGCAATCGAGCAGATCACATTCCATGATCAACAGACTCCCGTCGAGTATGCTTTGGTTTCTGACAAGAATGAGTCTAAATGGAATGCTCCGACTGATGCAAAAGATGCGTGCGGTGAGTTTGAAACAATACATGCCTTTTGTGTAGCCTCCTGTTACACGCCCAGTCAGAGAATTCGATTTGATGGAGTTGACATACCCGTCAAGACGGCTCTTCTCACGCGCGAACGAAACGTGACAACCCTCTCAAAATCGGCGAGTCTTGAAAATCTTACCTACGATATTCTTCCGGTCGAGTCTTACACGCAATCCTGGAGGGATGGGTATGAAAGAATTCTAGTACTGGAGATGCGCTCGGGTGGGAACTTAGAAGTCACCCTCGGCCATCCCATCCTCTTATCGAGCGGAATTATGGTTAAAGCCAAGGATCTGTCGGTTGGAGATCGCCTCATTCGAAGTACAGGCGAGTTCGATCCAATCGACAAGATTCGGGAGCTTGGATATTTTGGAAAAGTTTATAACCTCGCACCAGATAGTCTCGATCCGGTCGAGAACATTTTGGTCGCGGAAGGCTATTTAGCAGGTTCAGCCAATTATCAGTATCATCAGCTTTTCCAATCAATGTGGTATCGTCAAATGTTGAGAAGCATGCGAGATGTTTCTCAAGTTCAGGAAAATGGGGATGCAAAATGACGTTTATAAGAAAACTACAGCTAACAAGCATTTTTATCACTTTACTAACAGCCTGCGGACGAGACGATTCAGAAGACAAACAAAAACATGATCCAAGCGATGATGACGGACTCAGGCTTACGGAAATTCTATCCTCTGAAATCGGCGAGGGAAAACAAGAGGAAGTGAAAGCTCGACAGGCCCAACTAATGAGAGAGCAAAAAGAGCTACTCCGAAATGCTTGCGACGTTGAACGCGACGAAGACAAATGCCGATGTATTTCCGATAGATGGTCATTGTTTATCAACAAAAAAATTGATCTTAGGACTTACGAGGAGTCAGTCGCATTTGGCACAGTTCCTCTTTTCGATGAAAAGGGAGAACATATCGTCGCCCATGTACTTTGCAAGGCTGTGGAGAAATAAAGTTTGGGGAACACCAGTTTTATGCTGTTTATTAGAAAACGAATACATCGGGTGCTGGCTGGCTTGTTCGCCATTTCTCTCGCTCTCCTTTTGATTTTCTTTAAACCGGCCGAAAGTCATTCCGAGAAAACGTCAGAGCCGGTTTTGCTGAAGGAAGCCCCACAGAAAGACCTTCATCAACACTCAAACCTTGAAAACTCAAAAAACAGCGACAAAAATCGAGATGAAGACGACTCGATTGAGAGGACCTTAAGCGAAAGCGACTTTAAAACGCTCCTGTCTTATTCCGAAAAACGGGGCCACTATGTTTTCTTAGAAAGGATCGAAGATGAACTGTCCGAGGATCTAAAGAAAAGACGTCATGTAGCTTCGATTAAAAAAGCTCTTGCCAAAGATCTACAAGCTCCTTATTCGCCGGAAATGGAAAGACGGCACCTCTCCATGTTGAATTACCTGGAAGATGCAAGCCTTGGTCGTTTTAAGCATGAAAGGAGTCGAGAAGCTCTCGATGCAGTTGTCAGTCTTCTCACTGAAATTCCGATCGACACAAAAATGCCGAAGCGCCATCTTCAGTTTCAGATTGGTGACAAGGTGGATTTGATGATGATCTGGACACAAGAAAATCGTGACGAGGCGTTTCGATATCTGAGTTCCCAAATTGAATCCCCTCTTTTTTCTTATTTGAAAGAGGGGTATTTCAATGGCTTGTTTTTCCTAGGATTGAAACAAAAAGACTTGAATGCTCTCATCGCTTACGCCGGCGCTCTTGGGGAATAGATAGTTGCAAATAGGGAGAGGGGGGTTTGGGGGGGTGAGTGAAGCGTCGCCTCCCCCGGATTTCATGGAGGAACCAGCTGCGCAGTTTCCTCCAAACCACCTCCTTGCCCCAAGCAGCTTACGCGTTATAAGATAGAGGAAACTTTCCAATGAGTACGCATGATGAAAAGAAGTCTCCTTTGTGTGCTAATCTTATTGAGTGAATATTCGCACGCCATCGAACAAAAATCTGTCTTCGAATCTTCCAGGAATTGGGGCCGGGGGGGAGCGTATGTTGCGGCTTATGATTCTGACGAAGCGACTCGTTTCAATCCTGCGACTCTCGCGGAAACCGACATTTCGTTTCAGATGCGCTTTTATCAGCTTGACCTTTCCCTAGCCGAAGCGACAGTTGATACCATTAACGACTTAGCAGATACGAGTGGCAGCGAGGACGGACTTTCCTTCATGCGTAAGTTTGACGACAAGTTCGGAGACAAGCAGTTTTTCCGCGGTCAGTTCTCTCCTCTCAGTATGCGTTTTGGAGCCTTCGAATTTTCTCCCTTTGTCGTGCTCGACACAACGCTTGAAATCAACTCGCCCACGCTTCCCGAGTCGAAGTGGCTTTCCGACACCTACGCAGGCGCGAGTTTCTCGTACAGTCGCAAGTTTTTCACAAGTCTTGCTCTTGGCCTTACGTTGCGTCCCATGTACCGATGGAAGATCGACGGTAAGATTGGCTTCACGGACCTTATGGATTTCCTCCCTCCAGCCAGCAAGCAGTTTTCCGACATTTCCCCCATCGTCTCTGGATTTGGCCTGGGCGTTGACGTCGGAGGAGTATGGCAAGTGTCTCCTAAGTTTCGATGGGGCTTGGTCGTGCAGAACGTGGGAGACATGGGTTACTTTCAAGACTACTCAACGAAACCAGAGCCTTTCCGCCAAAAATTCAGCACGGGGATCCTTTCTCGCAACCAATGGGGACCGTGGAACCTCGACTTTCTTGCCGACATTCAGGACCTGGAAAATCGGGATGGCCTGAACCTTTTGCGTCTGCTCCATTACGGTCTGGAGTTCGGAACGTCGGTGATCTCTCGAGACCACGATTACGGCATCCTCCTGGGAGTGAATGAAGGTTACATAACAACGGGCGTCTTTCTCGATCTTCTACTCGTTCGTTTCGACATTAGCAACTACGCCGTGGAAGACGCCTTCAACCCTGGACAGGATCGTGACCGTCGCTGGGCGTTCTCAGCTCGTACAACCATGACCTTTTAGGAACACATTATGAAACTCCTCCCCTACTTGCTAACTCTTTTCACCGTAGTGGCATGCGGTTGGAACCTGTACGACAGATTTGTACCCAAGGACAGCGATCGGTACAGAAAAGAACAGGTGCGGATTCATTTAGACAATCAGGAATATGCTCAAGCCCTCTCTCTTCTTGAAGATATCGAACATAAGGACAATGACACCGTTCTTATGAAAGTTTCAGCTTTTCTAGGTAATGCTGGGTTGAGCATGTGGGGGATTGTAAAGGACCTCGTCGATTCCAAAAACTTAAAAAACTCGACGGGAACGGGCGCAGACCGGATTTTTAACGTCCTTGGTGATACCTTCTTTGGTACGGGAGATGTCCGAACCGCGCGACTGAGTGCCCTTTCTCAGAGCATTCAAGAGTTAAAAACTGCACCTGATCCGGAGACCCGTCTTGAGAATTTTCGCTGTTTTTTGGCGGGTGTCCTCGCCTTTCCTTCGATCACTGACGGGAAGGACGCAGCCTTGGAGATAATCGCTGCTCTCCAAGAATTGAAACAGCAAGTCGCTGCTGCGGGAGGGAGTGGGGACGAATGCCCCAGCCTGGACAGATTTAACAAGAGCCTTGCGAAAGTTTCCCAAGTCAGAGCTGACCTTGACCTGGCATTGACTGAAACCGTCAATTGCCCCCTCTTTGCCTCCATTTCCACCGACTCGCTCAATGAGGTCGAAAAGCTCCTCGACAAATTCAACGAAGGCGCCGACCAAGGTTGTGAGACGATCACCTGCACTCTTGGGGAAGATGCGTGCGAAGCCTTACAATTCGGGTGCATTCAGTCCATAATCGGAAGCAAGACCGCTCAGGCCGGTGACGGCAAGATCGAAATTTGTGAAATCGTCCAGAATTGCAGCAGCGTGGATACCTGCTTTTGACGTCTTCCGGCTCACTCCGTAAGGGGAACATGCTCCCTCGATCGCGTCCATTGCAGAGGTAGTACGATAAGAAGCCAACCCCCCGCCACGAGCATCCCAAGAAAGAGGAAGTTGAAATGCGGCATGAGAACCAGCTTTTCCAAGACACTGGTGCCCCAAGATGCGGCTCCCTTCCCCAGTCGGTAGCCCAACACGTCGATGATTTCCTTTGCCCGGAACCGGACATCGAATGAGAGGGGAATATAGAGAATTTCCTTAGCTGCCCGAAATACCGAATAATCCATCGCCTTGAAAAGCATATAGGCGGCGCCACATGTATAAAGACCCGGTTGCAGAAAGGCGACCGTTACAAGAGCAAGGTTCAGAACAGGAATGGCAATGTGAATGACATGAACCGGTAACAAGGATAATAACAAAGGAGCCATGATTAGCTGCATAAAAAGAGAACAGGAATTCAACACTGCGAAAAACATTCCCGAGAAGGCGGTCTGCGCATCCATGTCAGGAAATTCCACTTGAAGGATTTCCTGAAAATTCATGCTCATAAAAAATGCATAAAACTGGCTAAAAAGAATCATAGCAAAGACGATGACAAGGACTGGATTATTAGAAAATAAGCCAAGACCTAACACATCCTCACTTTTCTTTTTGTGCTTTTTATGCTCTAAGCGTTCACTATCACCACCTATGCCGTAAGCGATTTGACCAAAGACCCAGCAAGGAAGGCAAAGGAAGGCACCAAGGAGCACCATGGATTCCGTCCCATAAGTACCGACGAGACGGTTGAGGAGGACACCCCCTGAAATGCTGCCCAACGTTGACAGTCCCAATATGAGGCCGTTGTATTTCTTAGCAGTTACCTCATCGAGAATGCTGTTGATGAAAGACCAGAATTGCTCGATCAGTAGCACTGCATAGGCTTCCCTAACTACGAAAAGAAGGATTGTCGCCCACTTCATTTTCAATGCGATCAAGCTGTAACACACGGCTATGAGGAAACCCGAACCCAGCGTCGTTGTCGATAAAGTTCTCCGTGGCCCCAAGCTTGATAACAGTTTCCCGTAAATCCAAAGCATTCCAAAAATGCCAATGGGTGTGATCGCAATCACCAGAGGGAGCTGGTCCACCCCATAAGCTGCTTTGAAGAGAGAATTGGTTGAGCTTCGGATGATTTCATATCCACTCAGAAGAAAGGCAGACGAAACGGACAGAATCAGGGAAGCCAAAAGCGGGCGGTTTTTCGTCAGTTCCATAGGAGAAGCCCTCCTCTAACATAGAGATATCATACATTAACCTTCAATTCTTGTAGTTTTTTCCATTCATCGACCAGACTTGAATCGGTTTCCTTGAGCATGGTTTCAAAAAACTTGGTCATATCGTCGATCGCATCGTTTTTAACGCTATGGGGAACTGTTTGAGAAAGAGCTTTGTATGTGTCGGAGATATAACGCAGGAGGATTCCTTCGGCCCGCTCCAGCTTGTATTCCCTGGCATATTCGGAAAACGAAAAATGATGCTCGTATATTTCCCTTGCGATGGACTTGGGACGAATATTCTCCTGCTCGACCCACGGGTGCTTGGTTATAAAATTGTTGAAGTGCCCATAAATGAAATCCGCCATGGGCTTAGGGTATTCCAGTTTTTCCAGCTCATTCAAACGGTCCTCATAATCCATTCCCTGGAGCTTTAGCTCGGCTAATTTCTCACTTTTAATCTTCTCCAACTGCCGCGCTAGAATGAGGGTGGGGTTTTCCAGGATGGATTCCACCAGGGAGAGGAGTTGGAGGGGATAAGTTTCCTCAAACGGGTCCAGAAACACAAGAGCGTCAAGGAGGAAAAGCGACAAGGTTTGGTCCATGGAAAAATCTTCCTGCAAGTCAACGTTCACCTTTACCTTGCGTTCGTCAAAACGATCTGCGACGGGGATGATATCCACAACTTTCTTCTGGACCAGGGCGCGAAATAACTGAAAAGCCCGTTTGTGCAGGTGTACCTTCGCAGCATCGGACTCATGACAGTCCCGCAGGACTTGTCTCATGGCCCCGCAGCCGTCACTTGTGCGACTGAGGACATTCAAAAGCATGCCGTGAGAGATTTGAAAGCTTGAACGCAAAGGTTCTGGGTCTGAGTCCAGTAGCTTCCGAAACGTCTCCTCCGTCCAGGGGACAAACCCTTTTTCAGGGGGCTTGGCTTTTACGAATTTCTTCCGAGGATTGAGGAGTGCCTTTTTTTCTAACTTCTTGTTTTCAATCACATGCTCAGGGGCTTGAACGGTGACGAAGCCTTTCACGTCGAAACCTTTTCGACCCGCTCTACCGCTGATTTGGTGGAAATCTCTGGCGGTTAAAATTCCCGTTTTTTGCCCATCGAACTTGCAAAGCCTAGTGAAGAGAACCGTGCGAATGGGAATATTGACGCCGACCCCAAGGGTATCCGTACCGCTGATGATTTTCAGCAACCCCTTCTGCGCTAACGATTCGACGAGGATACGGTACTTGGGAAGAAGTCCAGCGTGGTGAAGCCCGACCCCGTGGCGCAGAAACGTTTTCATCTCCTTCCCGTAGGGACTTCCGAAACGATATTCAGCGATTTCTTCAGCGATTCTGGCTTTCTGCTCCTTCGGACAGAAGTTCAGGCTGAGGAAACTTTGCGCCACTTGCGCAGCTTCCCTCTGCGAGAAATTGACGATGTAGATCGGTGCCTTGCCCGCCTCCATCAAGCTCGTCACCGTCTGATCCAGAGGGTCTTCACTATATTGAAACTCCAGAGGTACCGGCCGCTCAACAGAGCGGACCAAGACCGTCTGAAGTCCTGTCAGTTTCTTCAGTTCCTTCTCAATAAACTCAGTGGCCCCAAACGTCGCTGACATGAGGAGAAAACGGCTCTTCTTCATAGTCAGAAGAGGTAGTTGCCAGGCAATCCCTCGATCTCGGTCGGCGTAGTAATGGAACTCATCCATGATCACGTCCTGAACGGGAACGTCTGCTCCTTTCCTCAAGGCCATGTTCGCGAGAATTTCAGCAGTACAGCAAAGGATCGGCGCCTCCCGATTTACCGCAGCGTCGCCGGTGAGAAGCCCAACGAGATGCGGGCCGAAATCGCGGCATAACGCAAAAAATTTCTCGTTTACCAACGCCTTCACTGGGCTGGTGTAAACAGACCGCCGTCGACTTGTCAGGGAAAGATAATGAAGTGCCGTCGCAACCAAAGACTTGCCAGAGCCTGTTGGTGTGTTAAGAATCACATTCTTACCGTTATAAAGTTCGAGAATCGCTTCTTCCTGGGCAGGGTAAAGCTCCTTCTCCTGCTCTGTGACCCAAGCCAGGAACTTATCAATCGCCTGGTCGGGCGTGTAAATCTCGTCTCTAAAACTGTAAGATAATGGATACTGGATCATTAGGCTTCTTCCTAAAATGGGGTAATATAGTGTTCAAGATAATCAATTTGGGGACAAACTTTTTGAAAAAAGTTATTTCCCCAACCCCCTTTTCAAAAACTTCAGTATCTAACGTTTTTTGGGGGGAGGTGTGGAGGGGAACTTTTTTTCAAAAAAGGTCCTCTCCACAAATTCTTTTTTCCAAATACACCAAATACAATAGTAGAGGATTCACATGACGTCCCTAATCGCTTCCGCGCCTGCTTATGCTGAGCAAGTTTCCGTCACCGATATTTATTCCCCTATGACCGCGGTGCCAACGGTTATCGAGCGAGGTCTGCAATCCGGCCCGGTAGTCTTCACTGTCCTTGCTATCCTTATTATGATGAGCATTCTCACCTGGGCCATTCTTTTTGCAAAATGGAAATATTTGCGAAAGATAAGGCGGGTAAACGATAAGTTCCTGACGAAGTTCAAAGATAGCCGTTCTCTAAGCGAGTTGAACAGCCAGATTGACGAACAACCTTACAGCCCTCTACGTGAGGTGTTTCGCTCGGGTTATGGAGAACTTTTGCGTAACCGACACCTACGTGAGCACAAAGTGCCTGAGTTGGGAATCAGCGCTGCTATGGATAACCTCAAACGTACCCTTCAGAAAACGAAAATTGAGGAACGCCGACAACTGGAACGCTTCCTTACCTTCCTAGCTATCAGCGCTTCGTCGAGTCCGTTCATTGGGCTATTTGGGACGGTCTGGGGGATTATGTCTGCATTTGAAGGCATCGCACAGACGGGAAGCACAAGTCTTGCCACGGTCGCACCGGGAATTTCAGAAGCCCTCATAGCCACAGCTTTTGGTCTTGCCGCCGCGATTCCGGCGGTCATTGGTTACAATATTGCTAATCAGAATATTCGAGGTCTTCTTATCGGAATAGATGGTTTTTCCGCAGATTTTCTCAATATCATCGAGCGTTACTTTGTTGCCGACAAGACGAAAAAAGCAGGGCCGAGTGAGCTAACACATAGCCAAGAGGACTGACAATGGCGGGAAAAATAGGATTCGGCATGGACAATGACGAACGAGACGATCTGGCGGAGATCAACATCATCCCGCTTGTCGATATCATGCTCGTTCTGCTGATAACATTCATGATCGCAGCGCCCCTCTCGATTCGTGGTATTAACGTTAACCTTCCCACAAGCAAGGCGAAGGGACAACATGTTGACGGAGACAAAGTAATACTGTCTATCGACAGGAATGGAAAATACTTCCTGGAGAAGGTTCCTATTTCCGCACAGGAACTTCCCAACAAGATTCAAGCCATCTATGCGACGAAGAAGGAAAAAAACCTCTACATCCGAGCTGACAAGAATGTTGCTTACGGAACCGTGGTTGACGCGATGGGTATTGCCAAACTAGCAGGAGTCGACAAGATTGCGATGTTGACCACTCCTCCTCCAAAGGGATAAGCGATGGGCCTTTGGAAAAAGCCTGGCGTGTACGACTCGATCCTTCAGTCTAAGGATGAGCGAACCGACGTGGAGATGAAGACACTCGAACGCTTCTTCATCGCGTCGGCATTCGTTCACATTTTCATTCTCGTATTCGATCCCTCCTACCTGTATTTTAAACCTAAGAGAATGGATACCGAGATGGTCATCGAAGCTGACCTCATCCCCCTGCCTCCCAGCTCGCAGGAGAAGGACGTCGCAGCTCCTCGGATGCTGCCCCAGGTTCCCAAGAAATTTCAGCTGGATCTGTCAGAGAAAAAAGAGGAACTTGCGCTGGAAGAGGCCAAGAAAGAGACAAAGCCAAGCGAGGAACAGGAAAAAAAAGACGAAACTTTACGAAAAGTCTCCATGGATCGCCTGATGAAGGAAATAGCGCGATTGAAAGCCAAAGATACCGCTGAAAAGGGAAAAATTCCCAGGCTGTCGAAAACACTGAAAGAACGCAAGGAACAACTGGCAGGCGGTCAAATGAAAGCCATCCTATCCATTGGGGACACCGAGAACGGTTATACTTCGGTTCTCAGGAATTGGATCTTGCGCTATTATACTCTTCCGGAAATTTTTGGTCTCAAGGACGCAGACATTAAAGCCGTTGTACGACTGGTGTTGAATCGTGAAGGAACGATTCAAAACATACGCTTGGAACGATCCTCCACTAACACCTTGTTCGACGAACTGGCAATGAAAACAGTAAGAGATGCCGCCCCCTTTCCTCATCCTCCGCAGGAATGGGTGGGAAAGGTGATTCTGCTCCCCTTCGAACCTAAAGCTAAGGAGTAGGTGTGAAACCGCGTATCTTTTTTGCATTTCTATATTTTTGCTCATCCATGATCGTACAGGCGCAGACTCCTTACGTCGTCAATATCGACAGCCCAAATTTTCGCAAACTGGTGGTCGCTCTTCCTAGTTTGGACGTCACCCCCAGTCAGGAGAAGCAGTTACTGGAACTTCAGGCGAAGGCCAGCGAACGTTTGTCTTACCTTTTCAAGTTCACGGGCCTATTTGAAGTCATGAGTGCCGATGCTTTCAAGAGCAAAGAAAGGAAAGTCCTTGACGTTGGGTTTTGGAAAACGATCGGAGTAGATTCTGTAAGCTCAGGAAGCCTGACACTTGTTAACAAACGCCTCACCCTGACTCTCTGGACCCAGGATGTGCATCAAAATAAAGTCTTGCTTAAGCAAACTTACAAATTGTCAGATCCGCTCAAGCTGGAAACCCATCTGAGAAACTATGTGGACAAAGTTCTCAACCTCTATACAGGGAGGCCGGGCATCTTCCAGACGAAAATTGCATTCATCGGGAAGAAAACAAAGACTTCCCATAAGCAGGTCTATCTCTGCGATTTCGACGGGAGCAATGTCCGGCAGATCACCGCTGAGCCAGCGATTCACCTTTCCCCCTCTTGGAATCCGAGCGGAACAGAACTTCTCTACACCTCGTACCAAAAGGGGAACCCTGACTTGTATTTGACTAAGCTTGCCTCAAAGGAGACGATCCTGATTTCTGGGACGCAGGGAATCAATATTGGTGGAACGTTCACGCCTCAAGGAAAGCTTGTTGCGTTCACTGGTTCCACTGATGGAGACTCAGACATATACGTTACCAAACCGTCCGGAGGCCCTCGCCGTCCCCTGCTTGTGGGGCACGGAAGTGAGGTGGACGCTTCTTTTTCACCTGACGGTCGCTGGCTTGCCTATGTATCAGGACGTTTCTTTAACCCCCACATTTTCGTTGCAGAGCTGACCTGGAATTCAGATTTCTCCGATTTGAAAGTCAAAAGCGACATGCGCCTTACCCACGCTGGCTGGTACAATGCGACTCCCACGTGGTCGCCTGACTCGAAGAAAATTGTGTTTGCTGGGTTTGACAAAGACATAGGCCGCTTTGATCTCTTCATGATGAATCCAGACGGGAGCAAACTTGAGCGTCTCACCCTCGATTCGGGGGATAACGAGAGTCCGACGTTCTCGCCCAATGGTCGCCTCATGATGTTCCAGTCAAACCGAATCGGAAATTCCCCGCAGAAGGGAGTCTCCCAACTTTACATTATGAACCACGATGGCAGTGAACAAAGGCGAATCGACACTGGCCTCTATCTGGCTGAGGAACCTAACTGGGGTCCCTTTATTGAGCAAGGAGATTGAAGCGTGAAATTGGAAGGCAGAGGAAGGGTGAAATTCCCAAAATTCGACCGCCCCATGATCCGCATCAACGATGGAAATTTTGAAATCCTGGATCTCTCCCCCATCGGGGTGAAATTCAAAGGCACAAAAGATCTTCCCTTGGACCGGCAAAGTGAATACATCGTGGAACTGATTTTCGTAGAACAGAAACCAATCAAGACAAAAGCCAAGCTTGCAAGAAAAATCGGTGACCTCTACGCCCTCGCTTTTACAAAAGCAGTGCCGGAAAAGATCCTTTTGAAAGAAGCAGAGCGAATCAAGAAAAGGCATGGAGATGTCGAGATTTCATAGCAAAGGGAGAGAGCTTCTGATTTTAAGCATCCTGACACAAGCTTGCAATTCTCTGTTCTACCACCCGGACAGCGTGATTTACAGCACACCTGACCAAGTGGGCCAGAACTACGAATCCTTCACCCTTCCTGTTGACGATCAGGTGTCGCTTCATGCCTGGCATGTCTCAGCGAAAAAACCTCGTATGGGGACTGTTCTTCATTTCCACGGTAACGCACAAAATATGACGTCACACTTTCTCTATGTTTATTGGCTTGCCGAATATGGTTTTGACATCATCACCTTCGACTACAGGGGTTATGGCACCTCCACGGGAAAACCAACGAGGGAGGGGATTTACCGAGACAGCCTTGCGATTCTGCAAGAGGCTGTGAAACGCAGCGAGCACCTATTCATACTCGGGCAGAGCCTCGGAGGCGCCGTGGCAATTCCAGCCATCGCTAAGCTTAAGCCAGCAAACCTGCGAGGGCTTATCCTCGATAGTTCTTTCTCCTCCTACCAGAGCATTGTTGAGGAAAAACTATCAGCGTCCCTGATCACCTACCCCATCAAAAAATTACTCAAACATCTGGTCGGTGACGAATACAGCCCGAGAGACTTTGCGGAACAGATTTCCGTCCCAACCTTAATCATCCATGGGAAAAATGACCCTGTAGTACCATACATAGAAAGTAAGCGACTCAGTGAGTTCATCCCCCATGCGGAGTTTTGGACTTGGGAAGGGGAGGGGCACACCCAAGCCTTTGCCAGCGAAAACAGCTACCGTCAGCAGCTTGTCAATTGGATGTTACGCCAGGTTTCTAGTCACTAGGCTTTGGAGCAAGGAGTTTGGAGGAAACTGCGCAAGTAATGCGTAAGCCACTTGGGGCAAATAGGGAGAGGGGGGTTTGGGGGGGCGAGTGAAGCGTCGCCTCCCCCGGATTTCTTGGAGGAACCAGCTGCGCAGTTTCCTCCAAACCACCTCCTTGCCCCAAGTGGCTTACGCTCCAAGTTGCCAACGGCAAACCCAGCATAAGAATTCAACATGCTCTTACAGAACTTAAAAGCCAAGTTCTTCGGAACGACCCCTCGAAAGACAGAAGGGTCAAGTAGGGACGCTAAACTCGGCCGTACCCCAAAGAAGACGCAGGAACTAAACCCGGCCCTCAGGCACCAAGTCTCCAGCTCCTTGGGCTGGATAAACATCGAGTGGACGTGTAGGTAGCGAGGCGTGTTTTTCACCAGGACTTCCACTAATTTGATGGTGACTAGTTTGGAAAGGAGCGTCCTGTTGAAGGTATGGAAGAAAAAAAGCCCTCCAGGTTTCAAAAGCCGTCGAGCTTCTTCCACCACCAGTCGGGGATTCTCAACGTGTTCCAAGACGTCGCAAGAAACGGCTACGTCGAAGCTTTTATCGGGAAATCCCGTCTTGCAAACATCCCTCTGAAGATAGCGTACCTTGCTGGTCTCGTCATACTTTCTAGCAACCTCTAAACTTTCCAAAGAAAGGTCGACACCGGTCACCTGGCAATCGTTCCGCGCCAAAAAATTAGAAATAAATCCACCCCCACAACCAAGATCAATGACATGCGGTGACAGAAGTTCCTTTTCTCGCATTGTTTTAAGAATCCAGGGGCCTAGCAAACGTGATTCGGCTCGCAGCAAAGCGATGGGATCATCGTACGCTTGATACCACCGATCCCCCAATGTGTTGTAGACAGAGTTGTTGATGCGTGCGCTGCTCATGGGCCCCCTTCTTTGTTTCCAGCTTTACTTTGAAACTGAAAAATGGCCCCAAATATGGTGAGACCGGGGCCAAAGGCAAGACTTACAATAGGAGTACCATTGGGGTATCCTGTGCTGAGCATTCTTTCCCAGACATGGGGTAGGGTCGCCGAGGACATATTGCCTCTCTCGAACAGAATCTGTCGGGACGCGATCGTCTGCCAATCTGCAAGTTTCAAAGACCTGGCTATGTTGTCTATGATCTTAGGCCCTCCTGGGTGAATGGCAAACAATGCGTTTCGCACCAAATCTTTCACCGAAAATCCGAATTTGATCGAAAGTTTGGCAAGAAATGAAGGCAGGACTCTCACGATTTTTGTTGGCACAGTCCGAGACAAGGTCATGCGCAGGCCCCAAGCTTCCTGCTCCCATCTCATGTCTTGCAAACTGTCAGGTAAAAGCATTTCCTCAATGCCAAGAACTGAAAAACAAGGCCCCCTCGGCTCCTTTCTTTGTAGGGAATATTTGATGAACCCGTCAGCAAAGAGAGACTGGATGACAACTTGTTCGGGCGTGCTGTCGCGCGGATCCATGTGGAGGCTGCACAGCTCCGTATGAACGATATCTACGCGATAGGTCGCCCCTTGCACTTGCGTCAGCGCATGACCCATGCGGATACTCGGCAAAGCTGCGTAACATCCCATATGGTAGGCGTGGGTTACGGCAGTATCAGCACCCAAGCTTCCCACGATCATTTGAGCAGCACTTGGCGCTACATAACCCGTACACGTGACATGAATCAGATGCTCAGGCAGTCGTTCACGGCTTGTGTAAAAACTACGAAAGACTGCCTCAGACCTTTCCTTGAAAAGCTGCGACTTAAATTTCTGATCGAAAATTTGATCCCTGTGAAAGGTTTCATATTCTTCTCCATTATGATGGGTCATATCGTTGCTGGACACGAAACGGCGTGAGATACGGTCGGGTTTCACCGCGTAGTGGGACAGGCGTTTTTCTAAGATGGTTTTGCTTTTTTCTGGTTCATAAAGTGCGTGAATTTTGGCTAACCATTCTAAGCTCTCTTCCTGGGAAAGCGAGAAGTCGGGAATTAAGGATTCAAAACCGCAAAGGTACATTTAAGATATCCTTTAAGGGGGTAACCCGTAAGCCACTTGGGGCAAATAGGGAGAGGGGGGTTTGGGGGGGCGAGTGAAGCGTCGCCTCCCCCGGATTTCTTGGAGGAACCAGCTGCGCAGTTTCCTCCAAACCACCTCCTTGCCCCAAGTGGCTTACGCATTACTTAAGGGGAATTTTGCCCCGTGACAGGATAGTCAAATTCGACGACAACCTCCAGATCCTTTTTCCCGTCGATCGCCACGATACTCGGTCCCTGGTAGCGTAAAAGCCTACGCATCGCTGTTGACTCGAAGGTGAAACGAAGTTTGGGGGCGAAGGGCCTTATGAAAAAGCTACTCGCTTCCATCAAAAACGTAATCACCCCGTCAGAGCTGTTTTCTTTTCTTACACGGAAGCCAACTGTGTCCATGCGATAGGGGACATAGAGGTCGAAATACAGATATTCCCCGCCCATCAGTTTGTCCCAAGCGCTGACGATCATTTCCGGGATGTACTTTCCAGAAACCATTTGCGGGGTCCACGCAAGGTCCTTGTTCCGCATGTTTTTGTCGTGGATCCCTTTATAAGAAATCTTGGCAAGCTGTCCCTTGACAACGACCTTAGCATATTCCCCGAACATTTGATCTTTGAACTCATAGTCGACAAGTGTGTAAGTTTCGCGCTTGAACCGCACGTACTCTTCCTGCCCTACAAGATCGCCAATATAGTACGTGGTCTTTTTCACAAGATCTTGTCCGTTTTCCTCAAGCACTTCTGTGCCGTGGGCCAAAACTTTGCGAGTCTCTGGTTCGTAGATGATGAAGGGGGCTTCCCAAGTAGCGGCGTTCATTTTAGCTCCGTAGAGTATGACGAAGAATAGAAGGCTTTGCATCTTCATGGTGTCATCCAAACATGAGGAGAAATCCGAGACATGCCAGGGAACAAACAAGGACTAGCATCATAGCGATGTCATGATTTCTCTCTGAGTTCCACGTCTCTATCTTTTTCTTCCATAGGGCAACGACCGGAGCAAAAGCCAAGGCAGGAATTAGGGCGACAAGACCCCGAAACCAGCTTGACAAAAAGAGCGCTCCTCCGAGTGCGACCAAACACCAAGTCACGTAAAGCGTCTTCCTCGGGCCGAGTATGGTCCCCAAGGTGCGGTCACCTCGGCTTCTGTCTTCCTCGATTTGAAAGATCTGGGTCACGAAATAGAATCCCACAGCGAGAAGCATGGAACCAAGGAGGCAGAGGAAAAACTCCCCACGCAGTGTCCGCCCACCTGCTACGAAAAATCCGAGAAATAAGGCGAGTCCTCCTTGCCCGATCGCAACCGTAATGAGAGATCCCCAAAGCCGCTTCTTCAATCGTATGAGAGGATGTGAATACGCAACGCCTAACAAAAACATGCTCGTACTGACGGCCCCAGCAGGAACGTCGCGAGCGAAGAAATAAAAGACAGCTATCAATTGCAGGATCACGCTGGCAGGCAGCATCCAGGGTTCCATCGCGAGTGGCTTTTTCATAAAGGCGATAGGCCCTTCGTCCTTATCGTAGTAACTATTAAAGGCTGTGCATCCACCGTAGAGAGCAGCATGGGCGAGGAGGAAATCCACCAGAAGAGCCGGCGTCCAGGAACGACCCGCAAAGCTTGCGCCCGCGATGAAAAAAGGGGCCAGGGTAAATTGCATCGGGAGACGAAGGTGTAGGAAAAAGGTGGTCAGGGCTTTGAACATTCCTATGTCATCCCGCGGCTTGCCTATGTCATCCCGCGGCTGGACCGCGGGATCCAACGTTTGAACATTTCTATGTCATCCCGCGGCTGGACCGCGGGATCCAACGTTTGAACATTTCTATGTCATCCCGCGGCTGGACCGCGGGATCCAACGTTTGAACATTTCTATGTCATCCCGCGGCTGGACCGCGGGATGACAGGCTCGTAATGCGTATGGATCCCGCGGTCAAGCCGCGGGATGACAGGCTCGTAATGCGTAAGCCACTTGGGGCAAGGAGGTGGTTTTGGAGGAACCAGCTCCTTGCCCCAAGTGGCTTACGCATTACACAGCCTCACAAACTAATGTTCCTTCGAGAGCTGTTTTGTTTGCATCTAGGATATGGACATCCACTTCCTTACCGATCATATCACGCCCAGACTTTATCCGCACAGGGCGGAAATGCTCGGTCTTTCCGTAGTAGACTTGCGGATCTTTTTGACTGGCGTAGTGAAAAAGCACCCTTCTGGTTTGTCCGATCTCAGCTTCATTTTGCTTGATCGTGATTCTATCTTGCAGTGCATTCAAAGCTGCCAGGCGTTTGACCATGTTTGTTTCATCGACCTGGTCACGAAAGCGAGCTGCTGCTGTTCCCTTGCGGGGCGAATATTTAAAAGAATATATAAAGGTGAATTGTGCCTTTTCTACAAGTTCGTACGTTTTTTGAAAATCATCGTCTGTTTCTCCAGGAAATCCTACGATCAAGTCTGTCGAAACAGCCATATCAGGGACTGCGTTTTTTAACCATGCCAGGCGTTCCCAATATTCTGCAACGGTGACTTTCCTCTTCATTACGGTCAGGATGCGGTCGCTTCCGCTTTGGACTGGAAGATGGATGTACTTGCCCAACTTGGGAATTTCCTTGAAGAGATCGGCCAGCGGTTTTGTAAAATCGTGAGGGTTAGAGCTTGTAAAGCGTAGGCGCCTGAGTTCGGGAATCTCCGCAACTTCACGCAGCAAGTCGACAAAGGGACCCTCTGACGGTGCCAAGGCGCCTGTCTCTACGAGGTCTAGTCCGTAGCTGTTTACGTTTTGCCCGAGGAGTGTGATCTCTCGTGCCCCGCTTGCGACGTAGGCGTTTACCTGTTCCTTAATGGTATCAGCGGGAGAGGAGATTTCCCTTCCCCTCGTGAAGGGGACCACGCAGAACGTGCAGAAGTTGTTGCAACCCTGCTGGATATTCACGTAGCGGGAAACTTCGTTCTTTCCTTCTAGGGGGAGGGGAATGACGAAGTCGATGGCCTTAGCCTCAGCAGTTTTCATAAAGCCCGTGGCGATTTGTTTTCCTCTGTTTCTTCTAAAATCAGCGACCAGGCTGGGAAGTTCCTGAATTTTTCCTGGTCCCAGGAGGATGTCGATCACGGGGGCTTCTTCCATCAGCTTTCTGCCCTCTGCCTGCGCCACGCAACCAGCGACGGCAATCATGAGGCCAGGGTTCTTATCTTTGAGTTGCCGAAGAATGCCTAGACGGCTCATCACCTTGTGCTTCGCTTTTTCTCGAATATGGCAGGTGTTGAGAATGATGAGGTCAGCTTCCTGTTCACTTTCCGCAAGTTGGAAGTCTTGCAGTTTCATCAGTGCTAACATGCGTTCGCTGTCGGCAACGTTCATCTGACAACCCCACGTTTCTATGTGGACTCGTGCGGGGGGTCGGGATGGGTTTACGGATTTTTGAGGCTCCATGCTGATCATTTCTTACGGTTCTTTTTCCTGCTGTTTTTCGCTGCTCGTCTCGCCTTCTTCACTTTATCTCTATCCACACGTTTCGTGAGCATGCTTTGACCCGAGATGCCGAAATTGTCAGCGAGGGAAGGAAGCCCCTGACCAGCCATTTTTTTGAGTTGTCTCATTTGCGACAAGGCGTTCATGCCTGGGATTCTCCCCATCAGGCCACCCATGTTTTTGCCGAGGCTGCCCATCAGTTTGCGCATGCCTTTGAATTTCTGCACCAGGTCAGAGACTTCCTTAAGACTTCGTCCGCTTCCCATGGCAATACGCCTCGCTCGACTGGGATTCACCAAATCGGGGATGAGTCGCTCCTTTTTTGTCATTGAGTCGATCATAGACTTGACTTTGACAAGTTCACCATCGTCGACTTTTGCATCCTTGGGGATGAGGTTTTGCATGGGAAGTTTGGCGACGACCTCTTTAAGGGACCCCATTTTTTGGATCGTAGCGATCTGTTCGTAAAAGTCGTTGAAGTTGAAGCGTCCCTGCAACATGCGCAAGGCGTCCGCGTCTTTGTCCCCTTCCGACACACGCTCGAAGTCGTCCATCAGTCCGACGACGTCGCCCATCCCCAAGATTCTGCTTGCCAAGCCGTCGGGTCGGAAGACTTCCAAACGCTCCAAACTTTCCCCTACGCCAAGGAACTTGATAGGTTTCCCGGTAACTTCCCTGATGCTAAGTGCTGCACCACCCCTAGCGTCACCGTCGAGTTTGGTCATGATAAAACCGGACAGGTCAAGGAGTTCGTTGAACGACTTTGCCGTCGTCACCGCGTCTTGTCCCATCATAGCGTCACAAACGAGAAGAATGTGGTCGGGGCTTGTTGCTGATTTGATGGCAAGCAATTCTTGCATGAGATCATGGTCGATGCTCAGTCGTCCGGCAGTGTCAAAGATGATGACGTCACAGCCGAGTTCTGCTGCCTTAGTTTCTGCCTTCTGGCAAATTTCTGGAGGAGCAAGACCTTCGATATGAAACACGGGCATGGAAAGTTTCTGCCCCAGAACTTTCAGCTGATGCACAGCTGCGGGTCTGTAGATATCCGCAGCGACGAGAAGGGGTTTTCGGTGCTTACGCTCGCCCAAGTACTTTGCCAACTTTGCACAGGTGGTGGTCTTTCCTGTTCCTTGCAAACCGACGAGCATCACCTTTGCCAGACGCTGGGAGGGAAGTTTGAACCCACTTTCTCCCATGCCCATCAGGTTCTCCAGCTCGTCTTTACAAATGCTGACGAAGTGGTCACCCGGGTTGACGGTGCGACGATTGGCTCCGCTCCCGGCTTTTAGAGAGACGGTGTCGCCGAGGGCTTTGTCTTTCACGTTCTTGATAAAGTTCTTAGCTACGGAGTACTCAACATCGGCTTCGAGAAGGCTTTGCCGAACGTCCGTCATAGCTTCGGCGAGGTTGTCCTCGCTCAGGGTTGCCTTGCCTCGCAACTTCTCAGAAGCTTTTTTAAAACCGCTACTTAGGATGTCGAGCATCGTATCGTCTCCTTGGGGAGTTTTTCTGTAAATTCATCTAGCGCGTATACACCGAAGAGCCGCTTGTGGCAAGGAGGTGGTTTGGAGGAAACTGCGCAGCTGGTTCCTCCAAGAAATCCCTTTATGGAGTGGGACTTTTGGCTATGGTTAGAAAACGTCGTTGTTTGGTCCAGGACAGGGCACCTTTGTCGACAAGTTTAGAGTCCATCTCTGCGCTAATCTCATCCGGAACGCTGTAGATGGAATACTCATATTGTCCTTGGGGAAGGGTGAGGATTTTGGCTAGGCCGTTGGTCACAGTAAAACGTGTTTCCGCAGTGAGGTTTGCGAGAAAATAGCTAGCTAATTCCTCGTATGCTGTCTCCTCAGGTGCCTGACAGGGGGCTTCGTCATGGTGGCCGAGGATCCCCATAAGGCGCGCAATCTCGAAAATCAGTTCGTTAGCCTTCATGCCTGGAAACCAGCAGACATGCGACGCTGTTCCGTCGGCGGTCCCACTAAAGGTATGCTTAAGCTCGGTCAAGAGAAGTGACTTCGTTTCGGGGGAAGCTTCGAGGTGCACGGTCATGCGTGTACCTTCCAAGGCCGCCCTTGGCAAACGAACGGACAAGATGCCGTTCGCGGTCACCTCATCCCGTAGTTCCGCCAAAACGGTTAATTCCTCCACAGCTTTGCTGAGGGCGAGGAGGGCTAGAGAAAGCGACTGATCCTCATCCTCTGTTGTGCACACCTTTTTTCGCCAAGCTTCGACAGTAAAGATTAGGGGTAGTTCCTCGGGAAGGGACGACTGGACGACTGCACAAAAGGAGTCGAGGCGATTCTGCCAGTCTGGCTTGCGCAAGAGGCTAGCCAGATTTTCCGCAAGAGCTAGCCTTCTTGAAAAAAGATAGGCTGGTCGTTGGCTTTTTTTCAACATTGCTGATTTGAGAGCATGAATTTTCTTCGCACTTGCTAATGCCGGGTCTGCCTGCATGGTGCAGAAAAACTTATCGTCTTCAAAATAGATCCGACAGGCAGGTATACTTTTCCCTAGCAAATCCATCACAAGACTTACTGTGCTTTCCTCGCCCTTGCAAAATTGATCAGTGGGGGGAAGGGGAACATTGAAAGAAACTGGCTTGGAGTCTGCAATTTCCAGTTCAACGCTTTGGGTTTCTCTATTCAAACGTGCGCGGATGGGAACTTCAGAAAGGGGGGTTCTGAGCACACTTTGGTAAACCTGGCAGGCTTGAAACAAATTGCGGGCCTCGTTTAAGAGGGGGATTCCTGATCCCTCCCCTCGCGAGGAGGAATCGGGCCTCTCCTTCAAAAAACAAGAGGCGAGTAAACTCAGTAAACAAATTGTCGAGACGCTAATATACAGCGAATTCTTGTACAGCAAGTACGACTGTTTCATGAAACCCGCCTTGTGATGGGTCGGCTGTTTCTACCGTCCAGGAAAGAGGCTTGCAGTTCTTCAAATCATAGCGCGACACCTCATAACCATCCGTGGTCTGCGTGACGATACTGATATGGTTAAGCTGGTCACGGGCCTGAGCATTCTTACGTGCCCAATGATAGAGGGAGGGTTCCGTTACAAAATCCCTGCCCAAGCTTACGCGGGAAAAATCCTCGCCAGAATTCTGGGTAAATTGAAGGTCAGCGAATGTTTTGACTTTACTGAGCCTGCCGTAGTTGACGCCGTCTATATGAATAGACGTCTCTGTCTCTCTAATGCCAAGTCGAGCGGAAGCTCCTGGGGATAAGATGACAAAGAAAGACATTAAAACCAATGTACTAACAAAGGTTGTGGTGATGACTACTGATGTTCTAAATTTGGCAAACACATGGTTCCTACAGGAAATATCCTCTTACAAAAAGTCTAACACAGACGGGAAGTCAAGTTCAATTTCTCGTAGCCCGCTTGTGGCAAGGAGGTGGTTTGGAGGAAACTGCGCAGCTGGTTCCTCCAAGAAATCCAGGGGAGGCTACATACAAGCAATCGCCTCAACCTCAAACAGTGCTCCTAGCGGCAATTGCGCAACTTCCACGGTAGCACGAGCCGGGTAGGGAGCTTTAAAATAAAGGCCATACACTTCGTTAACCTTGGCAAAGTCCGACATATTTTTAAGAAAAACAGTCGTTTTTGCGACATTCTCGCTCTTACACCCAGCCGCTTCCAATACGGCCAGCAAGTTTTTCAGAGCCTGGTGCGCTTGGTCGGTGACTGAACCTGACGCCAGGGATCCCGTCTTAGGGTCGAGGCCGAGTTGCCCCGAGCAGAAAACGAGATTGCCGCTTTTGATTGCCTGCGAATAGGGACCGATGGCTTTCGGTGCCGTGTCCGTGTGAATCCGCTGATTAGGCATAAAATTCCTCTCACGTCATGCGTGTTTGCTGATGCCTGCTTTCTCCACTTCTTCCTTGAGAACGGAGATATAGAGTTCCCTCAGCGCCTTCTCAGAAGTGGGCGCAGGGGATCCCGTCATGAGACAGGCTTGTTTCTGAGTTTTTGGAAAAGGAATAATGTCACGAATTGCTTCGCATCCTGTAAGAAGCATAGCGAAGCGATCGACACCGAAGGCGATTCCTCCATGAGGGGGTGCTCCGAATTTCAAAGCTTTCAAGAGGAAGCCGAACTTTTTTTCCGCTTCTTCTTTCGTCAAGCCAAGGAGGCTGAATATTTTTTCCTGAATCCTCTCTAGGTGGATTCTGATCGACCCGCCGCCCAACTCGACTCCATTGCAGACCAAGTCGTAGGCTTTAGCTCTCACATTCTCGGGATCTGTTTCAAGCAGCGCCAAGTCTTCTTCGTTGGGGCACGTAAAGGGGTGGTGCATGGCGATGAATCGCCCATCATCACCTTTTTCCAGAAGCGGAAAATCGGTCACCCAGAGAAAATTCAATTCCCGGGTGTCATATAGGTGAAGCTCCTTGCCTAACGCATTTCGTAAGGCACCCAGCCCCGCCTTGACGGTCTGATAGGGGCCGGCGCAGAAGAGGAGGAGGTCGCCAGGTTTTGCTTCCGTCGTCTTATTGATAATATTTATCAACTCATCGCTTAGAAACTTTGTCAGTGAGGACTGCCAGCTTTCCTTCCCTTGTCCGGACTTGACTTTGGCGAAGGCAAGACCTTTGGCTCCGTAAGGTCTGATCGCTGTTTCGAGGTCTTCGATCCGTTTGCGACTGAACGTTTCTCCCTGACCCTGCACCCTCAGGGCGTTGACTATGCCTTTCTTTTCCACAGCCTCGGTGAAAACTTTGAACTCGCTGTCCTTCACTAGTTTGCTCAGATCCACAAGTTTCAAGCCAAAGCGCGTGTCGGGTTTATCGACTCCGTATGTATCCATAGCTTGTTGGTAAGTCATTCGAGGAATTTCCCCTATGACGTCTCTGGTGAAAAACGTGTTCACGGTTCGTTTGACTATGTCTGTGAAAATAGTCAGCACGTCTTCCTGATCGACGAAGGACATTTCGCAGTCCAGTTGGGTAAACTCAGGCTGACGGTCGGCGCGCAAGTCTTCGTCTCGAAAGCACTTGACGATCTGGTAGTAGCGATCGAAGCCTGCGATCATGAGGATCTGTTTGAAAAGTTGGGGGCTTTGGGGCAAGGCGTAGAAGTAACCGGGGTTGATACGTGAGGGGACTAGAAATTCCCTCGCGCCTTCTGGGGTGGACTTATAGAGAAAGGGTGTTTCAATATCTTCGAAGCCGGCCTTGTGCATCTCTTCTCGCAGGAGCCGAACAAGTTTGCCGCGGGCGAGGATGTTCTCCCGTATGACGTCTCGTCTCATGTCCAAGTACCTGTATTGCAGGCGCAGGCTTTCCGTTGCATCGCTTTTATCGGTGATGGGGAAAGGTAAGACGTCGCAGGTGTTGAGCACGGCGATGTCCTCAGCTTCAATTTCGATTTCACCTGTCGCCACCTCAGTGTTGACCTGGTCTGCGGGGCGCGCCCTAACCCTGCCCTTGATGGCAAGCACGTATTCGTGACGAATCCCTTTTGTAAGTTCGTCCAGCCTTTTGTTTTTGCTTGTATCCACAACGAGCTGACTTTTGCCTGTTTTGTCACGAAGAACAAGAAAGACGAGCTTGCCTAAATCTCTGCGTTGAGCCACCCAACCGTTGAGTATCACTTCTTGCCCGATAAGTTCCTTGCGCGGTTCTCCACAAAAATGCGTGCGTTTCCAATCTTGAGGAAAAAAAGTTTCGCTCATTCTGGTATCCTGTTAGGGGTGTCAGTTGGTCGGCCTTTATTATCATGTCCGCCGGATTCGTGCCAGTGAAGTTTATCTTTTCAGGTAATGCGTAAGCCACCACCTCCTTGCCCCGAGTCGGCTATGACGGAGGAGTTGCTGCGAAAAAAAAGCAATGGTACTTTAGCACGATCCATGACGCCTTACTGAATCCACCGTGCGGGTCGCACTCAAACATAAGACAGGAAAGGTCATTGATGGCTGGGGAGAGATTTTCTGAGCAGATCGTCCGGGAGCTACGCCTAAAATTTCCACAGGATCATATAGACTACATCCCTCACGAACGTCACGATGACGAAGATGTTGTCGTTGTTCCCCATTTGCAGATCGAAAATATAGCGAGGGAGCTGAAGCCGCACTTTCCATCTCTGATGGATGTTTGCGGGGTAGATTACCCCGAGCGGGAGAAACGATTCGAGGTCGTCTACCACTTCGCCGATCCGGCTAAAAAACGTCGCCTGCGGGTGAAAAGTCTCGTCAAGGAAGGAGAAAAGGTTCCCACAGTCACGCCTGTGTTCAAGAGCGCAAACTGGTTTGAAAGGGAGGCCTTCGACATGTTCGGCATTCCCTTCTCCGGCCATCCTTATTTGCGAAGGATCCTCTGCCACGAAGATTTCGTCGGTCACGCTTTGCGAAAAGATTATCCGGCGGATCGAAACCAGTCCCTTAAAACTCCCCTGGAGCACACCTTCGCCAAAGATCGCGAACGTATGATGAGTCAAGAGGTCGATCATCTTTCTGATAAAGTCTGGCTCAACATCGGCCCTGCACACCCGGCTACCCATGGAACTCTTCGCTTCATGGCAGTCCTTGAGGGTGAAACCATTCGCTCCCTAGATGTGGAAATAGGCTACCTCCATCGTTGCTTTGAAAAAATGGCTGAGACCCACACGTACAACGGAGTTATCCCCTATACCGATCGGCTGAATTATTGCTCATCCCCGCTGAACAACAACGCATGGTGCCGTAGCATTGAAAAGTTGTGCGGAATCAATGTCCCCGACCGTGCCAAAGTGATCCGCATCATTCTGGACGAATTTTCTCGGGTCATTGACCACTTCGTCTGCATCATCACTCAACTCGTAGATGTGGGGGCGCTCACGAATTTTTGGATTGGCATGCGCGCCAGGGAAGCTGTCTACGACTTATTCGAAAAGCTTTGCGGCGCTCGCCTGACTGTCTCACTTGCCCGCGTAGGAGGATTGGGATTTGACCTTCCGGAAGGCTGGGTGGAACTTGCTGAAAAAGTCTGCGACATCATTCTAGAAACGCACAGGGAAGTCGATGTCCTCGCGACTAAAAACCGTATCTACGTCAACCGCATGGTCGACATAACCCCAATCAGTGCTGAGGAAGCCATCAACTGGGGCTTTACAGGTCCCTGCCTGCGTGCCTGTGGGGTCCCTCGTGACTTACGGAAGGACCACGCCTACGGGGGCTACGACCAGTTCGACTTCGACATCCCGATCGGGGAAAAAGGCGACTGCTACGACCGTTACCTCGTGCGTATGGAGGAAATCCGCCAGTCCGTGCGCATCATCCGGCAAGCACTCAAACAAATCCCTGCCGGTCCTATTATCGTCAGTGACACCAACATTGTCCTTCCCTCGAAAAGTAACGTCTACGGGAATATCGAAGGTCTCATGCACCAGTTCATGAAAGTCATCTACGATGTCGAGCCACCTGTTGGAGAAATCTACGACTGCTCAGAAGGTGCAAACGGCGAACTGGGCTTTTACGTAGTAAGCGACGGGACCGGCCACCCTTACAGAGTTAAATGCCGACCCCCTTGCTTCGCCATTTTTCAAGGGTTTCCTAAACTGCTTGAAGGACATATGATCGCCGACGCTATCGCTGCCCTAGGGACGATCAATATTATCGCAGGCGAACTGGATCGTTAACAGAAGATGTGGTGATAAAATGAGCGTATTTTCGGAAAAATTGCAGGACAAATTCAAACACTATCTGGCGCGTTATGAAACCAGGCGCTCGGCAATTCTCCCCATTCTTCATGAAATCCAGGACGAGTACGGATGGATTCAACCGGAACATATAGAAAGCCTGGAAAAGGAATACGGTCTGGCTAAAGTCCACGTGCAGGAAGTTGTCTCGTTTTACTCGATGTACCGAACCGAGAAACCGAGGCCCTATCGTATCTATTTCTGCGACAACATTGTTTGCACCCTCATGGGCGCTGAAAAAACGATGGAGAAAATCCGCAAAGTGATGAAATCCTACGAGGACAAGGGACTAGAAAGCCCGTTCAGCCTGGAGGGGGTCCCCTGCCTCGGCGTCTGTGACGGAGCGCCTGCTATGCTTGTGAATAAAGAGCGATACCTGCGCGTTGACAGCGAAAAGGTCGAAGAAATTCTGATGAAGTACGGAGCATAACACGTGAGGATTCCCCATGCCCGCTGCTAAACACAAAATCGTTACAGCCTTCGAAGGTATTCCGCAGTCCCGATCACTGGAGACTTATCTGAAACACGGGGGCTACCAGAATTTAAAAAAAGCACTCTCAATGAAACCTGATGCTTTGGTCGATCTTGTAAAAGCCTCTGGACTTCGTGGACGAGGAGGAGCTGGCTTTCCCACCGGACTGAAGTGGTCTTTCATCCCCAAAGACAGCAAGGAACGTTACCTCGTGTGCAATAATGACGAGGGAGAACCAGGAACGTTCAAAGATCGTTACATCCTGGAACTTAGCCCGCATATGCTGCTTGAGGGGATGATCATAACGGCGTACGCGATTCAGTCGAAAAAAGGGTACGTCTACACGCGCTGCGAATTCTACGAGGAGATCGAATGGCTGAACCAGGCCATCGACGAAGCTTACGAAACTGGTTACCTGGGAGAAAACATCATCGGCTCCGGCTTCTCCTTCAACCTCGACCACTATATAGGCGCCGGTGCCTACGTCTGTGGGGAAGAAACTGGCATGCTATCGTCTCTCGAAGGGAAAAAAGGATACCCTAAATTGAAACCACCGTTCCCTGCTGTCGCAGGTTATCTGGGGAAACCAACGATCATTAATAATACAGAGACACTTGCCACTATCCCCTGGATTATAGAACACGGAGCAGAAGCCTTTCGCAAGTTCGGTACGGAAAAAAGCCCAGGCACTAAACTTTTCTGCGTTTCCGGACCCGTGAAAAATCCAGGTGTGTTTGAACGCCCCCTTGGCTACCCCCTCCAGAAACTTATCTACGAAGACGCGGGTGGACTTATCGACGGGAAAGAACTGAAAGCCGTCATCCCTGGAGGAGCCTCCTCCCCCGTTCTCAATAAAGAAGATGTCATGACGATGAAACTCGACTTTGAATCGCTCGCCGGAGCTGGCTCCATGCTTGGCTCAGGTGCGGTGATCGTTATCCCTCACGACGTCAACATTTTCGATGTTTTCAAAGTTACCGCAGACTTCTTCCACCACGAAAGTTGTGGCCAGTGTACCCCCTGCCGTGAAGGAACGGGATGGATTGCCAACATTCTACAAGGCATTGAGGAAAACAAAGGGTCACCCGCAGATTTCGAACGCATTTATAAGATCGCTACGCAATTGATGGGACGCACCATCTGCGCTCTTTCTGATGCAGCGGCTATGCCCGCCCGGGGGTTCGTGAATAAATTTCGAGATGAACTTAACGCCTATATAGAAACAAAAAGGAACACGCGGTGAATGAGCAAGTTACCTTTAAACTTAACGGGAAAGACGTAAGCGTCCCTAAAGGCTGGACTGTGATGGAAGCGGCACGACGAGAAAACGTGAGTATCCCCCATTTCTGCTGGCATCCTGGCTTGAAAATCGCAGGGGTCTGCCGATTCTGCATGGTCGAAGTCGTGGGACGACCCAAGCTTGAAATCGCTTGCAACCTTCCCGTCACGGAAGGGCTGGAGATCAACACGAAAACGGACGTGGTCAAGGATGCTCATAAGTGGGGTCTGGAATTCCACCTCATCAACCACCCGCTCGACTGCCCCATATGCGATCAGGCAGGGGAATGTAAACTGCAAGATTACTACATGGAAGTCGGGAAATACAAAAGCCAGATGACTCGACCCAAGATTCTTAAGCCGAAAGCCCTCGATGTAGGATCGGAACTCGTTCTCGATACCGAACGCTGCATTCTCTGCTCACGCTGCGTGCGTTTCGAAGAGGAAGTCACAAAGACGAACGCACTTGGCATCTTCTCCCGTGGAGATCGTTCCATCATCGGCACGTATAACGAGGAAAAACTCAAGCACAATTACCAGGAAAATCAAGTCGACATCTGTCCGGTCGGAGCCTTCACCTCGAAACGATTCCGCTTCAAACAGCGTGTCTGGTTCCTCACTCAGAAAGAATCGATTTGCCCAGGGTGTTCGACCGGTTGTCGTATCAGCGTTCATGCAAAACCACAAGAACGACGCTACTTCCGCATCAAACCCGTTCTTGATAAGGAAGTGAACGGCTATTGGATGTGTGACATCGGCCGACGCACTTTCGAACATCACAATCTCGAAAACAGATTAGACTCAGCTTCCCTAGTCAAGCGGGGGAACGGAGAACTTGCAGCATTGGCTGAGCAGCTTGAAGCCAGCTCTCCCCGTGACATCGCACTCTTGGTCTCTGCCCAATACCTCAATGAGGAATACCAATCCTTCTTTGAATTTTTCGTCAAAGAACTCGGGGTTCAGAAAGTCTACCAATGGCGGGAGCCGACGGAAAAGCGGGATGATTTCGACAATATCCTCCTGAGAGGCGACAGAAATGCAAATACGCAAGGACTCATGGGCACACTCGAAACCTTCGGCTTGAGCAGAAACGCTAGAAACGAATTCGACGACTGCCTGAAAAGCAAAAGCAAGGTGGTAATCGCTCTGTGTCCGGAAATCACGTCAGGCTTTCCCAGTCTGGGAACACACCTGACACAACTCGCGGAAATGCCGTTCGTCTCTCTTTGGACCTGCCTGATAGAGGCTACTGAAATCAAAGGACTCGAAAACCTGATTCCCATGAAAAGCTTCTTTGAGAAAAAAGGGACCACTCTTAACTACAACAAGGTAGAACGTAAACTTGAAAGCCCCTATCCGTCGGCTGTCTTTGGCGCGCTTGATGTTTCAGAAGCTGTGAGTGCCTTGAGAAGCGAAATGCGCAAAATGCTGGGAAAGGATTAAGCGATGGGTGTTATCAAAGTCCAAAGACCACCCTTGGATCGAAATGTTTTCGCAGCTGCCTGGGGATATCTGACATCAATAGCGCAGGGAATGGCCCTTACACTTAAGATTTTTTTCAAGCAACTGCTCCGCCTGGAAAAGACGGAAACGGTGGAATGGCCTGAGCAGCCTCCTACCTACGGACCACGTTTCAAGGGAAAGCATTTCCTGACCACACGACCTGATGGTCAGGTGCGTTGCACTGCCTGTTTCCTATGCGCAACCGCGTGTCCCGCTCAGTGCATCTTCATCGAAGCTGGTCAACACCCTAGCAGGGAGACGGAAAAATACCCCGTCCGTTTTGAGATCGACATCTTGCGCTGCGTCTTCTGCGGTTATTGCGAAGAAGCCTGCCCAGTCGATGCCATCCGCCTTGGCCCTGAATATGCGATGGTCGATACCACAGAGAAAAAGTGGGTTTACACTAAGGACTACCTGACGGAGCGAGAAGAACTCATAGGTGGGATAAAGTCCATCAAGCCTGAGACGGAAAAAGACCCCACCATCGACCGCATGCCTTCAGGAAAAGAAAGAAAAAGTTTCGTCCGCCATGGCCACCATTAAAAAAGGGAGATGGGGGGGCGAGTGAAAAGAGGGAGAGGGGGGGCGAGTGAAAAGAGGGAGAGGGGGGGCGAGTGAAAAGAGGGAGAGGGGGGGCGAGTGAAA
>JACPKR010000041.1 GCA_016186945.1 Deltaproteobacteria bacterium
AGCGGTGGGGAAACACCCGTTCCCATCCCGAACACGGAAGTTAAGCTCACCAGCGGCGATGGTACTGCAGTCTTAACTGTGGGAGAGTAGCTCAATGCAGCCCTGCTTATTTATAAAAAGCCCTCGGTTGGGAAACTAACCGAGGGCTTTTTTATTTCAGCCGGATTTTTTGGAGGAACCAGCTGCGCAGTTTCCTCCAAACCACCTCCTTGCCCCAAGTGGGCTGATCTTTCTAGAGTGGGTTGACTCTGGCAAGTCTTTGTAATAGTTTGACTTTCGTTGGTTTTGTCACAGAATCGAGGAAAAAATCATGCTAAAACGTATCGTACTTGCCAGTGTCGTCTCCTGTAGTTTCGCTCAAGCACAAGGTGCAATTGAAGTTTATAACGTGAAATTAGCCGAGACAGCCAATGTCCGAGGGATGGAATTGCCACTTAAAGGAGCGGGTGTAAGAACGAAGTGGTTTTTCAAAGTTTACGTCATGGGGCTGTATGCACCAGCAGGGAGTGACGAGAGTGCTTTGATCAGCGCTTCAACTCCCAAGCGTCTCGAATTGGTCCTGAAGCGAGACGTTAGCAAGGAAAAAATGATCACCGCCTTACAGGAAGGTATTACAGCGAACTCGACGAATGAAGAGATGGCCGCTATGGCTCAGTCGATCCAGTCTTTTTCAAACCTGTTCCAGGAAGGGGATTTCAAGGAAAGCAACCGTATGGTGATGGACATCCTTCCTGGTATGGGGGTAAGTGTTGCCGTTCAGGGGATGGGACGTGGAATTATCGGTGACGCACAGTTTTCGGAAGCGTTAATGAAGGTTTGGTTGGGAGCGAAACCTGCTGACAGCGATTTGAAGGTAAAACTGCTAGGTGGGAAATAGGGGGAACGACCCTTCGGCTTCGCTCTGGGCAGGCTTTTCCCTCGGCCCCCATTTATCGCGACCGCGTTGGATTTCGTGGCGCATAACTTCTTTAGCCCGGAGGGTGTCTTTCAAAAAAGACTCTATGACTTCGGGTTTCATTTTTTCGCTACAAGTGAACATGTCGACACATGCACTTTCGTGTTCGGGCCACGTATGCACAGCGATATGCGATTCCGCAATTACGATCACTCCACTGACACCGTGGGGGGAAAATCTGTGGAAGACGTCTGTAATGATGCTTGCTTTTCCCCGTCGTGCAGCTTCCAAAAGAATTTCGCGAAGTAGGGTGGCATTATTAATGATATCTGGGTCACATCCGAAGAAGTCGAGTAAAAAATGTTTTCCCAAAGACGGGGGGGACATAGGAGTCTCCGCATTTAAAGCACTTTGAAAACTTTAACTGGTTTAGCCTTGCCCTTGACAGTGGTTTCTCCCACTTCTTCGAAATTGAAGAGGTTCGCGACATAGTTGCGCAGGGTGTCTGTAACGAGAATGTCCCATTTATATTCTTTCGTCAGAGACTCAACCCGTGAGCAGACATTTACCGTATCCCCGATCACAGTATATTCGAGTCTTTCCTCTGATCCTATGATACCCGAAACGCACGGTCCATAATGCAAACCTATGCCTATTTTGAGTTGCGGCTTACCATTTCTCTCCATTTTTTCGTTAAACTCCTTGAGGGCCTGGCGCATTTCGATTGCTGCGGTAACGCAATCACGTTGCTCATTTCCTCGCTCCTGGGGGACACCCCATATAGCCATGATGGCATCTCCGATGAATTTGTCGATAACTCCGTTATGTTTTGTAATGACATGAACCATGCTTGCAAAGTATTCGTTCAAGAGACTCACTACTTCCTCGGGCGATGTGTTCTCACTTAATGTTGTAAACCCTCGGATATCGGAAAAAAGGATGGCAATGTTTTTGCGCACCCCCTGTCGTTCTATGTTCTCAAGAGAAATGAGATCTTGAGCAATCGTTGTGCCGTGGAACTTCGTCAGAATATTTTTTACCTTGTCGCGCTCTTTCAGTCCGCCGAGCATATTTTCCACAGAAACAGCGAGTGCGCCCACTTCATCTCTTGAGCGGATCAATTTTGTGACGGGAATGTTGAAATCCCCTTTACCAATCTTCAATGCAATTTCAGATAATTTAATGATGGGACGTGTCAATGTGAGTGAGAACAGAAAGATCAGAATAAGTGAGATAGAAAGTATGATGCCTGTCAAGTAGTACACTTTTTGCCTAATCAAATAGGCAGGCTCTAAAAGAATAGCTTCCGGCGCTTCCGTTATAACGATGGGGCCAGCCTCGGTGTGGGCAAACGCTCCGAAGTAGGACTGTCCATCTTCCTCACTTCGGTATTTGATTTGCCCTTTCGTTATTTTAGATTCAAGTGCCTTTTTTACAATTTCCAAATTTTGTAAGTTTTTCATTTCAAAAATATAGGGTTCGTGAGGGTGTGCGAGTGTGGTCCCGTCCTCGTCGATAAGGTATGTTCTTCGTTCTCCGATGATTGAAAAGCTTTTCTGGAAACTTGCCTGCTTTATGTCAGCAAGAACATAATGGCTGACATGCCCGTTTTCATCCTGGGCCAAAGGAACGCCTAACGTGAGAACCGCTAGGCCGCCGCGGAGACTTCTGTTGTAGATGGAAAATTCACCCTTTAATACACGGTGAACGGGGAATTCGATAGCCTGATCGAGCCTCTGAAGGTAGTCCTTATCCTGTTCCAGTTGCTCAAGTCTTTCTTCGTTGACAAAGGAGCGAATCCTTTCCTGTTTGCCACCTGAAACTTTGTAAAATCGGAACGCTAGAATGTCCTCATCGCTGATAAATAAGGACTGGAGGATCTCCTGGAGGTTTTTCGATTTATCTAATTCGGGGGATAGAAGTAAGGCGCCGAGGATGTAAACTTTTTTGCGAATATTTGCTAATAGTGAGTTTATTTCATGAGAACGTGATGTTGCATCTGCCATGTTCAGCGCTTCTTCTCGCTTTTCACTCTGAGTCTTGAATAACGATCCCGTTTGAAAGGCAAGGGGAATGGTTATTGCAAGCATTATTGCAGAGATGACCAAAAGTAGTTTTGTTGAAATTGAAAATTTTGAGGGAAGCCTCATGAGTGATTCCTATTGGACGATGGATTTTACCAAGCTCGGTATAGTTTGACACGTTCGATTGTTTTGAGCCTAGTTATATAATAGAGGTAAAGGAAATTTGTGCCAGGGCTTATGCAAAGTCATGCGTAACTTAAGCGAGACTTAGCACCAGCCTTGAAGTCCGCGGTACTGAGGAGACTGTTTTCATGATCAAACGGTTTCTTGTCATTTTATCTATCTCTATTTTTGGATTTGTGGCGACGCGTATATGGTACGTGAGGACGGCGAAGGATTTTGGAGAGCCGGAGCGTGAATCCATTGCTTATCTTAAGGCAGACCAAAATGTCGTAGAGCAAAAGCTTGTGGATAGATTGGTATGGAAGGATATCAGGAAAGGGCAGCCTCTCTACCACGGGGATACCGTCAGGACTGCTTCAAAGAGCGAAGGTGAGGTTGCCTTTCTGAAATCAGGCGTTGAGATATTTCTGCATGAAAACACAATCATCATCATCGAAGAACTGTTCGGGGAGTCGTCTCTGAATCTTCTGAGCGGTTCTCTCTTTGCGCATTCCGTAACCGGCGCGGGTGCGCCGAAGATAAGAGCGGGGGAGGCTCATTTTTCACTTAAAGAAGGGAGTGCTCTCAACGTTGCCGCTCATGACGACAAAATTCATGCAGCTGTTGCCAAGGGAAACGTGTCAATAAAAACAAAGACAGAGGACATTCACCTTGAGGAAGGTGCGACCGGCAAGCTTTCCAAGGAAGGGTTTGACCAAAGGGCGTTTATTAAAATTCTTCATCCACGACCCAATGCCTTACTTGAGAAAGGAAGCCCTATTGCGTTCGCATGGGAAGGAATCAAAGAAGGCGTAGAGGTGGCCCTTAGGATGGGGAGCAGTTTGAAAACATTGAACCGTGTTGCTTCCGTAAAAGATACGATGCCTTCAGGAACCATGACGTTTCCTGCCCCCGAGGGTAGTTTTTACTGGCAACTCGTTGCTCTTGAACAAGGGAAGGAAATTAGAGAGAGTATGCTTTTCAGGGGAGAGGGCGTTGCCCTTTCGGCACCGGAACTTTTCTATCCTTCGGATAATGCCGTTTTTGATAGTTTTGAGACTAAACCGCGTTTACACCTGAGTTGGAAAGTTCCCCATCGGACTCAAAAAGTCAAACTGGAAATTGCTGAAGATGCTGCATTTAAAACCCCTTTCCTAACCCAGGAGTGGGATCACCGATCCGAGTTTAACGTTTTATTCGACCAGAACAAGCCCTATTTCTGGCGCGTCACTGCTGTTTGGGAGGCACCTTTCATACCCAAAACATCCTCGGTCTCTCGTTTTTCCTTCCGACATCTCAAGAATCTTCCCACGCCTCAAGCTCTTCTTCCTGATAACGACCGGATTTTTGTCTTCCAACGACTCGACCCGAAAGGGCTTGCCTTCGAGTGGACACCTGTCAGGGAAGCAGATCGTTACCGTTTTAAAGTCAAGTTTGATGGTGAGAAGGAGCAAGTCATTGAAACCAATAAGACCGTGTTCCGATTCAAAGACCCCAATGCAAAGGGGGGGACCTGGAGTGTGCAGGCTTTTGACGAGTTTAACGTTTCGACCTGGTCCGAGCAAAGACGCTTTTCCGTCATCCATGCTGCGGACGTCGAGTGGTTAAAGCCCAAGCAAAAGCAAGTGGAGTATTTCACTCCCAAGCCGCAATTGGATTTGGCGTGGACTCCGACGCAGGGTGTAGCACTGTGGGTTCTACACTATAAGTCGGAGGAAGGAGATATTTCGCAATCTGGAAAAAGAACCTTGAGTCAGGCGGAAACCCCCCTGGTGTTGGAAGAAGGATTATGGAGGTTCGCCGTGGAAGGGTTCGACGAGCAGGGAACAATGATTGCCTTATCGAAGCCACTTTTGGTCAAGCTTGAACCTTCTGCTCTGATTCCTCCTCCCCAACTGGATGAGCAGACGCGTGTCCTTCAGGCAAAGAGGGATGGCACCTATTTTCTGAGGTGGAATTCCGTTACCCGAGCGGCGGGTTATGAGATTGAAATGGTTCATACGGATTTGGGGAAGAGGAAGGTTTCCACCCAGAAGACATCTCACCAGTTGGAGAGCTTGATGCCCGGACGTTATTCTCTGAACTTACGGTCAAAGAATGTGAACGGGGTTTTGGGGCCGGTTTCTGAAGAATACGCAATTGATGTGCCGGACGTCAGTGATATTCAGGCACCCGAGATTGAGAGGATTGTGATTAAGTGAGTGAGTTGGTCAGTAAATTGCTAGCCTTTGCGAGGGGAGCGACGGTTCCCTCGCCCCCCTCGTGCTCCCCCTCTCCCTGGGATTCTCCCTGGGATTTTACTGTCTTTCTTTTCTTCTTCTTTGCTCTCGCAGCTTTTGGGGAGGAGAGACGTTCCGACCTTCGCACGGTTGAGTTGGGGTGGAATCATGTCTCGGGGGCCTTGGATTATGAGGTGGCGATTAAGAAGGAAGGGGGCAAGCCTGAAGGATTTGTCACGACAAAGAATTTCTGGGTGGGGCAAGTCCCTTGTGGTGTCTATGAATTGAAGGCTCGGTCTTACGATCGAAGGAATGTGCCTGGGGTTTGGAAGGCGTTTCCCAAGTTCGTAGTTCCCATGCGCGAGGTGGAGCGTGTTCGTCCCCGCCGAGGAGTTCTTGTGCAGGCGGACCATGAGGTGGAGGCATCGGTTGCCTTTGAATGGCAGACCGTGGACCAATCTGTTGATTATGTTTTGGAAGTGTTCGACGAGAAAGGTGGGCGTGTTGCATTTGAAAAGGTCAGTCGAAATTCTGCGGAAATTAAGCTTCCCGTCGCTCATCAGTATTCATGGCAGGTGCAGTCTGTTAATGCTGGGTGTCCGCAGAGTGATATTTCGGAAGCTTGGGCGTTAGTGCTCAAAGGTAAGAAAATGGATCCGCCTGAAATCAAGCGCAAAGACTTAGAAGACTCGGTTGAATTTTCATGGAGTTCGCGTTACGGGCAAAATTACGCCTTGGTTTTGGAGACATACAACGAGGAGGCCGAGGCATGGGAAGAAGTGGAATCCAAGCCTGGTTTCGAAAAGAGAACATTTGGGGTCGATAGTGATTATAAGTCTGGTCAATACAAGCTCAGGGTTTCCGCCCAGGCTCCTCTTCGCATCGAGTCGGACTTTGCAGAAGTCGTTTTCGATCATGTTCAAAAGATTCGGCAGGATCATCTTTTCGATGTTAGTGCGTCCTATGCTCCTATGGTAAAAGCGTACAGTATTCAAAATCCATTGATAAACGCAAAAATAAGTGCCTTTTTTGCCAGTTCTTTTCAGGGAGCAGTTGAATACTCCCACAAAGGACGAGCGGGAGCTTATCTTGAGTATCAAAATGCGAAAAGGGATTTGAAATTCACCGATCAGTTGACGAACACAGCAGATACCATTCCCCTTCGTTACCAAAGTATTAACCTTGGGACATTCAGAGCTTTCCGATTAAAAAGATATTTTATAGATCAGATCATTGATGTGGGTGTGCAGCTTTCTCATCAAAGCATCAGCAACATTACGTCGGAAGGCACAACTATAACAACAAGTCCGACGCGGGTTACTTCGTTTGCTATAACGATGTTTCCCAGGGTCGTGTATTTTAACATTTTGGTCAGAGGCTATTTTTCTGCTGGGTTTTTGCTCGATTCATCTCCACTTTCTATTGAAAATTATTCAAATATAGGTGTTGGGGCTGCATTTGAAAAGCAGCATTTCAAGAATATGTCGAGTGGTGTGTTTTACCGATTTGAGAACATGCATTATGACTTTAAGGATGAGGCGAGAAATACTCGGTCGCATATTGTGCAGACACAGATGTTTGGTCTCTACCTCAAGGCATTTTTCTGGTGAGTCAGGGAGCTTACGATGACGATAGCTCTTATATGGGACAATCTTAAGACGCCTGTTTCACTTTTGCTCATAATCTTTTTCGGAGGAGCCTTAGGTTACAAGATTATCTACCCTGACGTTGAATGGTCAAAATTGTTTTTCATGACCGCCATAACACTTTCCACTGTTGGATATGGGGATGTGCTCAATGTGGAAGAGAATGCTGTTGCCAGCTACT
Organism: Deltaproteobacteria bacterium; assembly: GCA_016186945.1. GTDB lineage: Bacteria > Bdellovibrionota_B > Oligoflexia > Oligoflexales > Bog-1112 > BOG-1112. Next base: position 7,128 of record JACPKR010000041.1, read on the forward strand.
ATACCATGGTGTTGATGTTGGCGGGGATGGGGATAGTCCTTTACAGTGTTTCAGCCATTACAGCGTTTTTCCTGGAGGAGAAATTTGGGTATTTACTCATGTTACATTCAATGAAAAGGAGAGCTGGGAAGATGGAACATCACTATATCGTTTGCGGGGCGGGACAGACCGGTATTCATGTGATCAAGGAATTGCACGACATGAAAACTCCGATGGTTGTCATCGAAGAAGACGAGAAAGTTGTTCATTCGCTACGGTCGCAATTTCATGGTGCGATCGTCTTTCCCGGTAATGCGATTCAAGATCAGATTTTGAAAGATGCTGGGATTGAGAAGGCGAGGGGTTTGCTTGCACTCCTAAAAGATGACAAGGACAATCTGATACTTGTTGTGACGGCAAAAATGTTGAACCCGCATCTAAAGATCGCATCCAAAGCGATTGAATTGTCCATGGTGGGAAAATTGAAAAACGCAGGGGCGGATCATGTCGTAAGTCCTAACTTTGTTGGCGGCATGAGGATTGCGTCTGAGATTTTGAGGCCCCATGTAGTCTCTTTCCTGGACAGAATGTTACGGCGGTCGGTCGTTGAACGGATTCTGGAGGTCTCCGTTTCACCGGGGAGTAAGAAGGTTGGCAGGTCTTTAGAGAGCTTGCATACTTTCAAGAAGATTGGCATCCATGTCATTGCCATTGCCAGAAGCGGGACGCAGATTTATAACCCTGATCCAGCAATGGTGTTGGAAGCCAATGATGTGCTTATTTTTATCGGGTCACCAGATGATGCAAGGAATTTAGAGCACCTGGAACACTAATGTGAAACCTTGGCTCCGGAATGAGGTCTTTATGTTGTCGAAAGAAAAATTGCGAGACATTGAAAAAGCGGGACGTGCGGAGGACCGGAGTGCGTTTCTTGGGACTGCTATTGGGCAAAGTGAGGCGGATCTAGTGTTGCTTCCTGTCCCTTGGGACGCCACGACTTCCTATGGGGGAGGGGCGGCGGAAGGGCCGGATGCGATTGTTGAGGCTAGTCAACAGTTGGATCTGGAGGATCTATGTTTTGACAGGCCGTATCAGGTGGGGATCCTCATGGCAGGAAAATCGGAAGGGATTGTGAAACGCAATATCGAGGCTGCGAGTTTTGCGAAGAAAAGTCGGGTGTCAGACCCCGTTGATGCTGACGCAATTGCAGGTGTGAATCGATTATCAGCATGGGTGAATGAGTATGTGTATGGGGAGAGCGGAGCGCTTCTAAAAAGTGGGAAGATGGTAGGAGTTGTGGGAGGGGATCATTCCTCGCCCTATGGATTTATCAAGGCGCTATGCGAGCACATTCCCAAGTTTGGAATCCTGCATATTGATGCCCATTTAGATTTGCGGCAGGCTTATGAGGGATTTCAGTGGTCGCATGCCTCCATTATGAGAAATGTTCTTCAGGATTTTCCTGGTGTCGAGGCGTTAGTGTCTGTCGGTATTCGTGATGTTTCTCGGGAGGAGTGGGACGTTTGCGTGGCGCACAAGGAACGCATCAAAGTGTTTCCCGACCGCGATTTGTCGAGGCGTAATATGCATGGGGCTATCTTCGAAACGATCGTTGGGGAGATTTTGAGTTACCTTCCTGAGAACGTTTACATCTCGTTTGATGTCGATGGACTCGATCAGCGATTTTGTCCTGGAACGGGGACCCCTGTCCCCGGAGGGTTGGAGTATCATGAGGCTGTTTATCTTCTTGAGGAATTGGCGTTGAGTGGGCGGAAGATTGTCGGGTTTGATTTGAGCGAAGTGGCTCGTGGAGGGGGTGGTGGGGAGTGGGATGGGAATGTGGGAGCACGTTTGCTCTATAAACTTTGTGGAGCGATGGCCTTTTCTCAGGGGAAGATGGGGCGGAGTCCACGGTTTTAGGTGGTGAACAGCGTCCTATCTGTTGGGGGAGCGACGGTTCCCTCGCCCCCCCAAACCCCCCTCTCCCAAGGTTTCTTTAGATCATTAACTTTGTCGGTCGACCAGGATGGTGTCGGGGACAGATGCGATTGCTTTCATGACACTGGTAAGGTGTTCGAGGTCTTTTACAGTGATTTCAAAGAGCAGGATGCCTTTCCCATCGTTAGAGACTTTCACCTGGGCTTTCTGAATATTGGCTCCGCACTTGGAGATGGCCATGGTAATTTCTGCAAGAACGCCTTGGCGATCGAGGGTGATGATGCGGAGGTGGACGCGATGCAGGGCAACTCGTCGGGTGGTGTCTGTCCAGGAAACTTTCACGCGTCGTACCGGGTCAAGGTCGAGGGCGCGTGGGCAGTCGGTCCGGTGGACGGAAACGCCTCGTCCTCTTGTTATGAATCCGAAGATATCTTCTCCCGGAAGAGGGTTACAACATCGTCCGAAGGTGACCAAAATGTTATCCAGACCAGAGACGAGGACACCGGATCCTGTGCTTTTGGGAACGTGGCTCGGGGCTTTGATCTCCTTGGTTTGTGGTAAAGTATGTTCGGGAAACACTTTCTCGATTAGCTCAGGAACGTTTATTTTCCCGTAGCCGATGACGACAAAGAGGTCGTCGAGTGTTCCTTCCTTTGCTGCCTTGTAAAGTTGCTCCACCTGCCGATTGGAAATGAGTTTGTTTAGGTTTAGGTGTTTTTTCTCCAGTTCGTCTTCGAGAATTTCCTTCCCAATTTCTTTGCTTTTGGTGCGTTCTTCAGCACGCAGGAACGAGCGGATTTTATTTCGCGCTTTTGTAGTGACGACGAAATTCAGCCAGTCTTTCGAAGGGTGCTGGTTGGGGGAGGTCAAGATTTCTACGATATCACCGGACTGCAATTTACCCCTCAGCGGGGTGATCCTGCCGTTGACTTTTGCCCCCACGGATGAAAGGCCGACGTCCGTATGTACGGCGAAAGCAAAGTCGAGTGGTGTTGCCCTAAGCGGTAAGGGATGAACGTCACCTTGAGGAGTGAAAACGAAGATTTCCTCATCGAAGAGATCCACTTTGATAGCAGCGAGGAATTCGTTAGGATCCTTGACGTCGTGTTGCAGCTCCATGATTTGACGTAGCCACGCGAATTTTTCGAGGTCGGTGCTCCCGTTCCCTGGTGTTGCCTTCTCTTTATAGGCCCAGTGGGCGGCTATCCCGTATTCGCAAACTTTATGCATGTCGTGGGTGCGGATTTGAATTTCTGCAGGAGATCCGTTAGGTCTGATGACTGTTGTATGCAGAGACTGGTAGAAGTTTGGCTTCGGCATCGCGATATAGTCTTTGAACCGGCCGGGCATGGGTTTCCACATGGCATGGACGATACCTACAACTTCGTAGCAGTCGCGGACGTTATCGACAAGGATGCGGAATGCGAAAAGGTCGTGGATATCCTTAAACGCAAGTTGGCGATCTAGCATTTTTTTATATATGGAGAAGAAATGTTTGGGTCGACCGTAGACTTTTGCATTTTTGAATCCGTATTTTCTAAGTTCGTTTTCCAGGATTTCCTTAACTTCTTTGATGTAGGTTTCGCGTTCTTTTTTCTTCGCAGCGATATTGCGAGCGATCTCTTTATATACTTCGTTCTTAGTTTCCTTAAGGCAGAGGTCTTCCAATTCACTGCGCATGTGGTAGATCCCCAAACGTCCGGCGAGGGGGGCATAGATGTCGAGTGTTTCCTGGGCGATGCGCCGACGTTTTAATGAGGGAAGGGATTCCAAGGTTCTCATATTGTGGAGTCGGTCGGCGAGTTTGATAATAATGACGCGCAAATCTCTAGCCATAGCCAGGATCATTTTACGGAAATTCTCCGCCATTCTTTCCTGGCTTGAGCGGAACTCGATTTTTGCGAGTTTAGTGAGTCCGTCCACAAGGTCTGCGATCGTTTCTCCGAACTCTGCTTTGATTTCTTCTATGCCGGTACCCGTGTCTTCAACGACGTCGTGAAGCAGTGCAGCGATGAGTGACGCGACATCGACATGGAGTTCTGAAAGCACTTCTGCAACGGCGATGGGGTGGATTATGTAGGGTGCGCCACTGGCACGTTTTTGATCCCCGTGTTTGGTGTGGGCGTAGTTGTAAGCTTTTTCGATATTAGCTAGAGCTTCTTCGTTTTTGATGTAGGATTTGACCTTGCTGAGGAATTTCTGAAATAGTTCATTAGGGTCGAGCGACTTTATATCGTTCCCTTGATTTTTTTCTTCATTTTGCTTGATTGGGGTAGGCATGGCCCTTTTTTTCCCATCTATAGTCTTTGAGAAATAGAATTTGTGGAGAGGACCTTTTTTGAAAAAAAGTTCCCCTCCACGCCTCCCCCCAAAAAACTTTAAATATTGAAGTTTTTACTATAATTTTGATCAAGAGCGGCTCCTTCGTTGATGTTCCGTGGCGTCTTCTTCCTTAAATTTCTTTCTGAGTTCCACGAGCCAGTCAGCGGTTTCAAATTCTTCGTTTAGTTTCATACAGTGCCTAACACCCTCGGAATGGCTTAGCTTAACTGCTTGGTTGTTCAAAACAAGGTTTTTTAATTCCGCATATGCGTTCTCCAGGTTGTCGTTGATAATGAAGTGCTGGAAGTTTTTTCCCTGTAGGAGTTCTTCTTTTGCGGTGTTCAGCCTTCTCCATTTTGAGGGGAGTGTGTCGGTCCCTCGTTGTGAGAGTCGCGTCCAGAGGGAGAGGATAGTGGGAGGAAGGATAAAGATAGTGCAGCTTTCCGGGTAGATATTTTGAACATGGTGGGCGCCTTCCACATCAATTTCGAGGAGGACCCGCTGACCTGCTTGTATGATTCGCTGGATTTCGTCCTTGGTAGTGCCGTAGTAGTGGCCGAAAAGCTTGACCCATTCAACGAGGCGATTGGCTTCAACGTGTTGTTTAAATTCTTCTTCGTTCACGAACCAGTAGTGGATCCCGTTCTCCTCACCGGGCCGTTTTGCCCGGGTAGTGACGCTTACGGAAACTTTGATGTTTGGAACTTCACCGACAAGGCGTCTGGTAAGGGTCGTCTTGCCCGTTCCTGAAGGGGCCGTGATTATGAGTATGTTCGCGTTTCCGTTTATTTTTTTCATGAGATCGTCCGGGTTCTTGCTAATAGTATGATCGGCTAATTTTCGATGTTTTTAAAGCCCCTTGCAGTTAAGTAACGGAAAAATTGGTGGAATGGTTTTATCAAGCTGGCTATTTTTCTCTATAGGAAAGTGAGATCCCCTGTAATGGAGGGAGTTAAAAATGCCCTATTGGTTTTGGTTATTGTCTGGGTGGCTGGCAGCGTGTGGGTCTATTGAAACGAGAAAAGATGGGAAGGAGGGTGAAGCTCGGAAAGGAAGTTATCTGCTTGCCTTTGACCGCACTCCATGGATGGGGCGGGGGTGGGGCCATGGGGATTCTCAGTCTTTGGGTTTTGCTTTGGCTAGAAAGTTTGGGGACGATTTTCGGATCCGATCGTTTGAATTGCTGTCTGTACTAGACGCCGGAGATGGGGCAGTTATGCAGCCGCTTGCTATTGTGCAGGTGGATGTCTGGAAGGAGGAGGATGCGGAGCTTCTCCTTACTCAGTGGGAGGGGGCTAGGGCGCTTGTGTTTTGGGAACCGAACTGGTTGAGTCGGCTGAGTGGGCCTCCCGTGTTTCGATTGGATCGTTATGTTGAGGCAGATAGTCGTTGGTGGGCGGACGGAATTAAGTTAGTTCCCGCGCTACATGAACTTGAGGTATTTTCCCTTGCAGGATTGCCATTGGTTTCCCCGGTGGTTGCGGTGTTAGACAGTGGGATTGACTATGAGCACCCTGCTTTAGTGGGGCGTGTGTGGGAGCATCCCCATCCGGAGTCTTCGCTTTGTAAGGGGGGGCGTTATGGTTGCAATACCGCAAGTCCCCGTGAGGGAACTTTGGGGGATGGGACGGTTTTCCCACTTGGTGCGCCTGGTCCTGGTCGGCCTTGTACGGGCCGGCGAGGAGATTTGGGGGAAGGAGACTGCGCGCATGGTACCCACGTTGCGGGAGTCATTGCTGGGAATCCAGCGGAAGGAGTGATGGGGGTTTGTCCGACTTGTCGGGTTATGAACTTGCGGGTTGTGGAAAGTATAGAAGGAGAAGCACGCATTTCTGACGGAGCGATTCTCAGAGCGTTGGCATATCTCAGCAGCTTCCAAACAGCCGAGGGGAAAAACCTGGTCCGTGTTGTGAATTTGTCATTTGGCAAATATCAGAAGGGACAGGCGGTATCGCTTTATATAAAATATATTTCTCAATTGCGGGATGGTATTCTAGTGATAGGTGCAGCAGGAAACGAAGATAGTCAACGTCGCGTCTATCCAGCCGCTCACCCGCTAGCCCTGGGAGTAGCGGGTTTGGGGGCATCAGGCCGGAAGGCGTCCTATTCCAATTTCGGACCGTGGGTGGATATTGCCGCACCAGCGGGAGAGAGCCAAGAGGGCTTTGAATTTTTGATTGATTCCAGTTTTCCTGGCGGTGGAATTTCTTACAGTCAAGGGACTTCTATGGCCGTGCCCATCGTGTCAGGGGTTGCTGGATTAGTTCTGTCTGCTTATCCGGGCCTTTCCCTCGCCGCATTGAAAAATTTGCTAATAAGCACGGCCGATACGCGGATTTATGGAGAAGGATATGCAGGGGGCTATAATTTCAGGAATTACCTGGTCCAGGTAGATCACAAGAATGTTCCCCTGTTGGGCAAGGGAATGGTCGACGCCTGGACAGCTTTGCGTAAAGCGGCACAAAGTAATGATCGTCCTCTAAGGCTTAGCGGAGAGGAGAGGCGCGTCGAATTAAAATGTGGAAGTATCGGGGGGGCTGACGTTTTTGACTCTTTGAAGGAAGTGCTCTTCTATTTTATGCTTCCCCTTCTTTGGGCCTTTGTCTCTTGGGTTTCAGACAAAGGAAGATGGCATTCCCTTAGAAGCAAATGCGGTCGCCTCCTCCAACGGAGAACTGTAACTGAATGAACCTTGCCATTCACCTGTTTGCGGCACTTGCATTTACAATCATGGTTTTTCTCTACATTCAGAAAACAAGGGAGAAGAAGCTTTTGAAAGCCTACCTTGCCGGTGAATTGAGGAGGAAGGTGAGTGTCGATTGGCCACTTTCTTTCCTTGTCTCTTTCGCGAGAGCGATGGAAATTCCTCTTGCTGGCAGATGGAAAAAAGGTGATGGACCGCATAGGCTTCAGAAGCATGTATTGTTCGATACTCTTCTGCTTTACGGGATAGATGGGATAAAATATGAAGAGAATTATGAAAAGAATGGGGAAACATGTGTTGTTTTTCGTCTAGCTAGGCGTATTCCTAGCGTGGATGCTCTGGAAAGTGAACTGTCTGACGCTTTACAAATAAAGGTGCGGGTAATTTCAACTATAGTATTTGAGAAAAAGAATTTGTGGAGAGGACCTTTTTTGAAAAAAAGTTCCCCTCCACGCCTCCCCCCAAAAAACTTTAGATATTGAAGTTTTTGAAAAGGGGCTTGGGGAAAGAACTTTTTTCAAAAAGTTTTTCCCAAAATTGATTATCCTGAATACTATAGCAACGAGGAGGATAAATGAGGATCATATTACTTATTGGCAGTATTGCCTTCTCAGGCTGTGTGAGCCTGACGAAGGAAGAAAGAAAAGCTCCGAAGGTCACAGAGACTATGCCCCTTCCTGAGGCTATTGCTGTGGGCATTGAATTTGGTGGTCGAACCTTGGATGATGTGAAGAAGTTGATAAAAAAAACGAAGCAGTGGGACAAAGCTGAGGAGCTAACGTTTCGTCTGATAAAAAACCACAAGTCGGACTGGCCCACGGTTTCCCTTGTCAATGCGATGAATCTTTATCAACTCAGTCCGTCGCGGCGTTCTTTCGTGGTTTTCAAGGATCTTGTTCGGTCCGACAGGATTATCGAACGCCAGTTAGCTTGGCAATTGGCAGCTTCACAGCCGAGTGAAAAAATGGCGATTGAAATTGATGAGATTTTAACCGATGCGGTTTTACAAAACGAACTGAGCGAGCATCTGCTCCCTCGCATGGCTGATGCGGTGGCAAATAACGGCTTGAAGGATAGCTATACAATTGTAAGGGAGGGCTTATTCACAAACGGAGACAGTGCGTTTGCGAAAGCAATGCTCACCCTAGCGCCCCAGAAAGCATCTGAGGATTTTATGGGCTATCTGGCAAAGGCTCCCATAGAGGAGTTGCGACAGATGAATGTCCAGTCAGTCGATGTGTTTACATGCACACTGATCCTCCAGCATTTCCTTGCAAACCCGCCCCCTATGTCTGATCCGAGACTGGAAGTCTTATTCCTTTATTCCATTTCTCGCAACAACGGTTTAGCAGAAATGGCCAGGGATGTGCTTGAAGCACTTATGCCTCGGCATGGTGAGCATCTTGCCTACGTCTTAGCTCAACTTCCGACATGGATGCAGTTGGCATTCATTGAAAAGGCAAACATGCGTTTAACCCCTGTGGTCTCTCTTTTTCTTGATGAGCTGAAACGTGCAAGCCCGCATCCTGACGTAAGTGATGAGATTCAGAGTGTCAAAAGTCGCTGAGTATCTTGGAGGAACCAGCTGCGCAGTTTCCTCCAAACCACCTCCTTGCTAGAGGGGATTCTTGTTGGAGAGAAGATGGCTAATTGTAGCTACGAACGACTCAAACAATACTTGGACGCGTATGGATGGGTCTATCGTTTCGATGGAAGCAATGTGTTTTATTCCGGCTGGCGCTCAGTGAATAGAACGTATTCGCTCCGAGTGGAAGTTAAGGAATCCTTTATCTTGTTTGAAGTCAAGCTTTTGGGTCTTTCCGAACTTCTTGAGAAGAAGCACAGGAAGAATATGATGGAATATCTTGTCCAACTTAACCAGAAAATTTCGGTAGCAAAACTGGGTATGAGTGATGATGGGATGGTTCTCTTACTTGTGGAAGTTTTCAACGACAATTTCAGTTATGACCATCTTAGTAAGGTCTTGGGCTTGATTGGTTACTATAGCGAAATGATTCACTCAGACATTTTGGAAATAGTGGGGACGCTCACAGGTCAGGCGAGTTATTTACCTCGTTATCTTATCTAGTATACGACTGGTGAGGTGGCTGGGGGAGAAGGGTTTCAGAATGATGTCGTCGAACGGATTATCGGCTCCCGTGTTGAGCATCTTATTAGAGTTGATATCAGCAGTTATGGCAAAGATGATGGTTTCAGAAGGGAGTTTCTTAAGTTTCAAGGCTGTGTCAACACCGTTAAGGCCTGGCATATGAAGGTCCATAATGATGAGATCGAAGCGCTCGTTATGCACTTTCGAGATGGCTTCTGCTCCGTCCATCGCAATATCCACCAGGGCTCCTTTCTCTTGCAAAAAATACTGCAAAACCTCTCTCACATCCTGACTGTCATCTACGACGAGAATATGAAGGGGAGCTAAAGTCTGTGATACTGCTCTACTTTCGTTTAGTTCCTTCAATTTCTTCCCTCTGTGATTGCGCATCTTTTAGGAGATCCTTTACTCTATTAAGGAACTCGCCAAATTCGCAAGGGTATTTCAAATAGGATAGCTTCAATTTTTCTATTCCTTTTGCATCGGGGCCAGAACGAAGTTTTTGCGCGCCTTGCATAAGACAGATGGAGCCTTCAAACAATTCTCGAGCGCTTTTTACGAAACCATATCCGGAGACTGGATACATTCTTTCAGAACAGAGGATGGCATCAACACGGTTGTTGGAAAGAATGTCCAGCCCTTCCTTGACTGAGTATGCTTTTATGACAGTAATTTTTAGTTTCTCAAGAGATTCTTCAAAGGAAGGAAAGAGTGTGTCTTCATCGTCGACGTAGAGGAGGATGTTCTGCTGAGGTAACTTGACAGCCTCGGGCTTCTTCTCCTCCTCGGGTACGATGAAGGTAAGTATAAATTCGGTCCCCTTTTCGATTTCACTTTCGAATTCGATCGTGATGTTATTTGCCTCGCATAGTTTTTTTGCAACAGAAAGGCCTAAGCCTAGACCCACTCCAATGGGCTTTGTGGTGACAAGGGCGTCGAAGACTCTGTCTTTGATTTCATCTGGGATTCCGCTGCCTGAATCTTTAATACGTAGGATCACCTTTTTGTCATCGTTTTCAGCCGTGAGGAACAGTTCCTTTTTAAGGCTGTTAGTCATAGCCTGTATAGCATTTTTGAAAAGGATTAGAAGGATCTGCTGAACCTGATTAGGGTTTACATGAACAGGAGGAAGGTTCTTTGGGATCATTTGGGAAGTTTGAACCTGTCTGCTTTCAACATAACCTTCAAGAAGTTGAAGAGCGCCCTCTACCAGGGTGGAAATGAATACATTCGTTTTTCCAGCTCTCGATATATTTGTATAGTTTTGAATGTTGCGAACCACTGTTCCTATGTGCGTGACGCTGTTTTCAATGCTCTTCAAGCGTTTGATCAGTGTCTCAGGAAGTTGTTCCCTTGCTTCCCTGACAATATAGAGGTTGAATTGAATCGACTGAAGGGAGTTGTTGATTTCATGAGCGAGGGTTGCGCTAGCCTCTCCGAGGGCAGCAAGACGAGTTTCTTTCAGCAATCGTCTTTCCTTCTCTTTTTCTTCAGTAATGTCAATCGTGTGGACCAGGCATAGAGTTTCCGGTTCATATTGGATGACGAAAGCTCTGCTCCATATATCCCGCAACTTACCCTGCTTGTCGTAGATTTTGAGTTTTTCTTCGGCCACACCGGCTTCGCCCAGGCGTTGGAAAGTGGCGCCTAGCTTGAGAAGCTCTTCCGGGGGATAGATCTTTTCAATGGGAGTCTTTTCAAGATCATCACGAGAATATCCAAGAACTTCGCTTGCGTGCGGGTTGAGTCTGAGGATTTTCTGGTGAGTGAGTGAAAAAAGGTTAAGTATGTCTTTGCTATTTGCGAAAAGGTGTTCGAAGTAGCGAATCCATTTTTTCTGCGACTCTTCTTCTTTTTTCTTTGCTTCCCAGGAAATATCGACGAAGTGCAGGAGAACGTCGGTTTCAGTTATACAAAAAGCTCGTATGAACACGTCGAATGACGTGCCGTGGGGAGGTGTAAGTCTGGATGAAAGCATTGCTTGTTGGTTCGTTTTGAGTTCTTCAAGGAAAACGTTGAAAGCCAGCTGCTCTTCGTCCCGGAAAAGCTGTTCCAGGTTTCCCGGTTTGTATTTGAGGTTGTTGAGGAGCTGCTCAAATTTGATATTTGCCAGGCTAATGTCAAGACTTCTGATGTCGACAATCCCCACCGGATCCGGGGCGGTATTGAAGAGACTCATGAAGCAGTGGACGAGTTGTTCTCTACTATTGATGGTTCTATTTGTTGCCATATGTTTTATTCCACCTGATAATTCGCCGAAATTACCAGGTTAATTGATCGGTTTGTCGGAGGATTTCTGTAATTGTGGAGAAAATAATTTGGGGAGGGCAATTTTCCCTTAGAAAACAACAGCGTCCAGCGAGGACATGTTCCTCAGCGTGGGGGAAAAAATTGAAGTCACCGACAACGAGGGTGCGACGGCCGTCTATCAGGATACCGAGATGCTCTCGCCATCCATTCCAGGGCAGCAGAATCATGGGGGTTCTGCTTTGCAGCGCGTTTCCGTTAAGTTCGTTGGGAGCGAGACAGAGCGGTTTCAGTTTCCCATTAAGAACTTGCTTAATGGAATTATGCTTTTGGGGTTCCCCGATGATATAGATGTCCCGCATGAACCCTCCATTCTTTTTCATTGTCGTTAATGACCCTTCTCATGAGATCAATGGCAAAATAGCTGCCTTGATGGGGAAGTATAAATTTAGGCAGCGCTGTGATTCCGCCGTTGAGAAAATGATAGGAATCGATACGTGACGATAACTTTGTGAAGTCTTCTTTGTTTGCAAAGATGTTGACGGCAGTCCACGCTTTGCGGTGGTTTTGTTTTAGACTTGTCCCGGCAATCTTAATCGCTTCGTCGATGGTGTCGAAGGGAATCAAGGCTAGGAGTGTTCCTGGAAATTCCGAGTAGAGGCAGGGTGAATTTTGCGGTACGCCTTTAAGGACCACAACGTCCATGCTGGTACCTTCGAAATTTCCACAGGCGATGCTTCCTCCCAACGTGGGCAGGTATTTTTCCAGTTGCTTGACTTCTGTTCCCTCCCATTGACCCAGGTCGGTTTCCATTGCGAGCGGATCGCCAGCCTTTAGTTGGGACGACAGCTCTTGCAAACGAGCCAGGAGTTCTTCATAGCAGGCTCTGTTGACAAGGACCGGGCAGTGGGAGAGGCAAAATTTACCGTTGCCGAGTCTAGCACCTTCCAGGAGAAGTCCTGCAGCATCATCAAGGTCAACGTCCGGTTGCACGATAGTGAGGGGGAGACCTTTTCCGTATTTGATCACTTTCTTGTCAAGGTGCCGCTGCTCTCCGAGTTCCACCTGCGCCATGAGTTCGACGAATGTTTCATCGGAGCAGAACACGATGGTCTGGTCGACGTTTCGGATCAATTGTTTGTTGAGTGAGATTGTATCTTCGCCTTCAGACGGCCAACGCACCAGTTGGGCGTAGTCACCCAGGTTGTTTTCCACAAGAATGTCGAGGAGAAAATGTGTTGCGACGTCTCTCCAGCTCGGCCGTAGGATGACATGAGTTCCTGACAATATAGTGTGGGCGAGCGCAGTTCCCGCTGGCGGGCCGTCCATTGTTGAGGAAAAGATCAGAGCACCCGTTCCATCTGACTTGTAACGGAGTTCGCTGAGAACCTTGTCTCCGGCTTTTATATTTCGCTTAAAGGACGTATCCATGCCGAAAACAGCGTCGACGAACAATTCCAGTTCCTCTGTCGACTTTGCCAGGATATCCATCATCCACGAGGCATCTTTTGCGACCAATCCCCTGAATTTTGCCAGCCCCCAGCAGACATGGGATCGGTAGTTTTTTGCATACTCCGAGAGCAAGAATCTGGCGACTTCGATTCTTTCTTTAATAGGGGTCCGGCTCAGGCGCTCCTGTGCCTCGTCGGCAAAGCGCAGGGCTTTACGAAGTTGAGGAGCGCTTACAGAAGCGATAGGGATTTTGTCAATCTTGTCGATGGAGTCTATGGTTCTTGCTGAATTCTCAACATCGATTCGTTTCCCTGCAATATAGCAGGGTAGTTGTTCAATTAGTCCCATCGTTCGCATCCTCCCATGAGTTTGTCCAGATCGTTCGGTAAACGTGACGGGTTTAAAATTTTGGCCGTTTTAAGTCCGCACGGGCATGGTTCTTCCGAGTACGTCGCTCTGTCTCCCACGATGTAGCGTAGGAGCTGTGTTCCTTCCGCAGGGCCGATGCCATCTTCCAGACTTGCTCCGATTCTCGATGCGACCACCAGTCCCGATTCCCCCGAGCGGACGTGTTTACCAGAGTCATCCACGACTTCCAAAAAGATATGACCCTGGCAAAGGTGGAATCCAGCTGAATCGTGTGAACACGAAATTCCTGTTGGTAAGGCTTCCGTCGAACCGTAGAGGTTGGCAATATATTCGACGCCTAATTCACGAAGTTCCTCAAGCAGGTCCTTGCCCAATGCTGTACTGGAGACAATCAGAGTTTTGATTCCGATACGGGGGATAAAGTCAGGGTCAACTGCCAGGAAGTCTTCCAGGCTTCCCCCCTTCCCGCTGCCACTGCGCGGAGTCAGGACCATAGCCTGAATCTTGAGCCGCTCCATTTCCGCGATGGATTCCTCTTCGTTGCTATTGAAATGCCGAGGAATGGGCGTAGCGCCCAGTAAGCGCATGATATCGTCGAAAGCGGGGCCGGAAACGTGACCTTGGTTGTAGCCGTTCCACACTCGCAAACCCTTCCAGCTTTTTCGCAGGGGCTTCATGTATCGGACCGCAGTTTCCATGGCAGCCGTCCAGTCTGGCTTTGTCCAAAACATCGGTGTGGGCACACCCGTTGTTCCCCCCGACCCACGGACAAGATGGATCGGAGCGTCTTTCAGGCCGATCAAATCCTGCGGGTCGGTGAGGCGCAGTATCTGCTTGCCAATGGGAGGAAGGCTTTCAATGTCCTCCCTCGTGAGCCTGTCTCGTTTAAGAAGGCCCTCTGGTAGCCGTTTTTGCCAGAAATCACAATGTTCCGAGGCAAACAAGATCTGCTGTCGGTAAAGCTCGCAAAGCCATTTTTCCAAAATGTTGCGATCGTTTGTGTCCCAGTCGCGGGATAGGAAAGAAGTAGGCATCGAGTCTCCGGTTTTTTCAGTCGTTGGCATGATGAACGGTTTCTTTTGGATCCCTGCACTCCGTGAAACCAATACCGTTGAAGGAGGAACAGGGGAATTTACAAGGAAGACCTCATGACCTATCGTTGCAAGAAGCTCCTCATACTCTCGAATGGAATAGACTCCGCCAGCCTCATTCTGAAGAAGCATGCTTAGACCAAAGATCAAACTGTAAGGGGGATAATTCCTTTTTTCATTCAAGCAATATTCATTGATCACAATGAGACTGGACGGATGGATATGCTTGCTTACTTTTTTAAGAAGGGTTTTAATTGTCTCCTTTGACTCTTGGTGGAGAAGATGGGACAGGATGACCACGTCAAAGGCTTCCTGCGGCCAGGGAGTGGTGAAAATATTCCCGTCAACCGTGTGGAAACGCTTTTCAACGTAGGCTTTCTGATTGAAAGTCCGAGCTTCCTCATTCACATGAGGCCAGTCTACCTGTACAACGCGAGCTTGCGGAAAGTATGCGAGAAAGGCTTCTCCAAAGACGCCAGAGCCGCCTCCCAAGTCAATCACGTTCCTGATCTCATTTTTGCCCCATGCGAGTGAACGGGCTACACTTTGAGCAACCTGCATACTAAACGGGCGAATCGCGCGAACCAATTGCTTCCAGAACTCTGCTCCCGGTTCATCCGTGCGTTGACGGGCACGCGGGTGACCATCTTTTACTGTGTCAGTCAAAGTTAACCAGGTCTCTCTTCCCAGACGCCAGAGGATTTTAATGGCCTCTCCGACGTAAAGCGGGGAGCTGGGGACAAGGTACGTTTGAGCTGTTGGGGAATTTGAATATTTTGATCCGTCAAAACTCACAAGATCGAGGGCGACCAGACCTCCTAGGATGCTTTCCATACTGCGTCGAGCAAGAGACAAGAGCTGCGAAATTTTTTCGAGATTCGCGTCCGGATGAGCAGCCAGTGTAGCAAAAATGCCCAAATCAATTGCTGACATGATGATGTGACTTTTTCGGTATCCTGCAGCGTTGAGAAGCAGGCTTGTAAGGTCGGCTTCCGCCTCTTGATTTTTTGAAGACGTGCTCAAGGATAATCCCTTTTATGGGTAGTAGAGATTCGTCGGAAGAGTTTTTTTTAAGAACTTAGTCGGGAATATTGTACGCCTAGACTGCATACCTAGGCAAGGGGCTGTTTATGGCGTCGCTCTCCCAAGGAATTCTTGGAGGAACCAGCTGCGCAGTTTCCTCCAAACCACCTCCTTGCTGGAGGAAGGGGGAATGCCCTCCAAACCACCTCCTTGCCTCAAGTGGTGGGACGATACAGGGTCAGAAACCACCTGTGAACGGGGGTACAGGGAGTATCGGAGAGTGAAGAAACTCCGGTGGTGCTTGAAAAAAGAAAACCACCTTGCTTACAAGTTTGCAATCGCACCATACGAACAGGAGTAAAGGAAGCGAAGTGAGGAGGAACTTCATTTGTGCTTATGAGCTGGAACTCACCTGCTTCTCGAATCTGGGCCAGGGATGATGCAAAGCTCATGTTGAAGGTAAACTCAGAAGGTCGGGTGATTCCAGGCCACTGGTGAATGTTTGAGAACGGGTTGTAAACCCGTACCATGCTGGTGATCTGGTAGCTGTCAGCATACAAGGGAACATGTTCCTTGCGGCTCCATTCGGCAAGCTTGGTATAACCAGAACTTTCTTTCAGAATTCGGTCATTCGCAAGTGAAAGAAAGGGTTGGTGTGCATGAACGATCATTACCAGGAAGAGCACGAGGTTTGCCAGAAGCGCATAATAAATCGTCTTCTTGAAGTGTTCATAATAGAAAGCCAACAAGGGGGCGGCTGATAAAATGTACATTGCGGACCAGTTCGGCTCTACTCGAATAAAAAGGGACACAAGCGCAAAAAAGACAAGCGGGACCCAGCAAGCTGTTCTAAGCAAAGTCAAGGCTAGCGAAGGGGGTGGAGTGCTTTTCTTCTTTCTCCGAAACAGCCCCAGCAGCAGAGGGATCAGGAGAAAGCCTAGCATGGCCCCTTGACCGAGGATGAACTCACTGAGGCGTTGCACGATCTTAAAAATCCCAAGGTTTGAGAATGTCCGCCATTTATTAAGGACCGACGGTAAGTCTGGTTCCTTCTCCTTTTCACCTACATCTTGTTTCTTCACTTCATCTTGAAGAGCTTTCGCCAGGAGGTCTTCAGGACTCCCCTCCTCTGCAGTTTGGGGAAGAGGCAGCTTGCTGTTGTAATGCGGTAATTCAGAAGCCGTGAGACGTCCCATCTGAAAACGAAAGGTCTGCCAGTGGTTCTGTGCGTTCCAATAGAGGTTCGGGGAAAATACAAGCAGGCAGACCAGCGCTCCCGCATAAGGCCACGGGGTTTTGAATGCCTCTCGATCTTTTTTCCACAGCATGATTGCGAATATCGGTCCAAGGAGAACCACGGTGTACTTGCTTAGAAGGCCTAAGCCGGTGACCAAACCTGCTGTTAGCCATCGGTAACGAGCAATCGTGAGTGCGACATAACATTCGTGTAATGCAAGTAGCCAAAAGGTAATCACGAGCGCGTCCGGTGTTGCCAATGTGCCACCAATCAACCCTGCGATGTTGAACTTGAAGATAAGAAGGGCCAGAACCCACTGAGCGATATTTAACTTCAGAATCCCGAAAAATCGCGAGGCTAGCAGCAGCGAGACAAGGCTTAGCAATAAGACCCCTGCCCGTGCGTTTAGAAATATATCTCCGTTTATCTGAGAAAGGCTCGTAAGAAGCGCCACACCCGGTGGATGGTCAAAGTAACCCCAGTCAAGAAACTGCCCCCATATCGCATAATAGGCTTCGTCAGTCGTGATAGGGACAAGCCATGACGCCATGAATCCAAGGCCGAGAGAGAAAATAAATAAGGTGCCTAGAAAAAAAAGTTTTGTTTGAGACTGAGGAAGCGAGCCTCCTTTTTGAAAGTTTCTATAGTATTTGAGAAAAAGAATTTGTGGAGAGTACCTTTTTTGAAAAATGGATCCCGCGGTCAAGCCGCGGGATGACAAAGTTCCCCTCCACGCCTCCCTCCAAAAAACTTTAGATATTGAAGTTTTTGAAAAGGGGTTTGGGGAAATAACTTTTTTCAAAAAGTTTGTCCCCAAATTGATTATCTTGAATACTATAAAAGCGGATTTCGACCTTGCCACAAGCGGGTCTCCTCTAAGACGTTACCAGCAATTCCCTGAGCTTTGTCTGTCGTTGGTGGCTCCGTTGGTTTTGAACCGCCAGAGCAAAAGCTTTATAGGAGCCTACGAATATGGCTAGTTTCCTGGCCCTTGTCAGTGCGGTATAGACGAGGTTGCGTTCCAACATGACAAAGTGGGAGAGGGAAAGGGGGATCACGACGACGGGGAACTCACTTCCTTGCGATTTGTGGATGGTGATGGCGTAGGCAAGTTTTAAGTCACCACGTTGCTCACTATTGTATGTGACCAGGCGTTTGCCGAAGCGAACGATGAGTTTGCCTCCCTCGACGTTATTATGTTCTACATAGCCGATGTCACCGTTGAAGACAAAAAGTTCGTAGTTGTTGACTGTTTGGATAACTTTGTCATCTCTGCGGAACTCGGATTTGTTCCCCTGGCTTTCTCCATCACCCTTTGGTGGGTTGAGCAGATTCTGGAACAGCTCGTTGAGCTTGCCACAACCGAGGGGGCCTTTGTTCATGGGGGAGAGGATTTGCACGTCGGTCTTCGGGTTGTAGCCTGCATGGGGGAGACTGGTGCCGAGAAGTTCTTCAAGTGTGGCGAGTGTCTCTTCATCGCTCGCTGTTTTTATGAAATGGCAATCGCTCTGAGCCTCATTGGAAAAGGAGCAGGGTGCGCCATTATTGATTCTATGAGCTGTTTGGATGATCTGGGAACCGGCAGCTTGGCGAAAAATTTCTGTAAGCTTGGTGAAGGGGATGCGTTCCGAGTGGATCATATCTTTGAGCACATTTCCTGGGCCGACGGGGGGCAGTTGGTCCTGGTCTCCTATGAAGATGAGTTGGGATCTATCGCGTACAGCGCGTAGAAGGCTATTCGCAAGCCTGACGTCCAACATGGAGGCTTCGTCAACGATGATAACTTGCGCGGTAAGCGGGTTTGTCTCGTTTTTTTGAAAACCTGTCGGGGGAAGGGGTGACCATTCCAGTAGACGGTGGATCGTTTTCGCCTTCATGGAACTGACTTCCGAAAGGCGTTGCGCTGCTCGTCCCGTTGGTGCGGCAAGCAAAATGTCTCTCCCCATAGCGCGAAGCAGGTGGATGATGGCGTTAGCGGTTGTCGTCTTTCCGACTCCTGGTCCTCCGGTAAGGATAAAGACTTTCGAACTTACTGCGTTAAGAACGGCATTCTGCTGAGATGGGGACAGTTCGATCTGACTTTTTTCACAGAAACGGTGCAGCCATGCTGTGATACGTTGGCGCACGTCCGGTTCTTTGGGGTTGTGTCCCTGGAAAGGTGCGGAGGCAATTTGGCTCAAGTAACTTGCCGCTTCTTTTTCCGCCAGAAAAAGTTCTCTCGTGAAGAGTTCTTCCTGATCGTGATCGGTTATTAGGAGGTCTTGTCGCAGGAGAAAATCGAGGGCTTCGTCAATCTTTTCGTGATCGTCGATTTCCAGTTGGCCTGCCAGATTCTGAATGAGCTGGTGTTTTGTCTGAAAGCAGTGCCCGAAATCTTCCGCCTGCTGGAGAAGGAAAATAATGCCGTGTTCGATGCGCTGGGGTGCGTCTTTTGCAATGCCTAGCTCTCGCGCGATCTGGTCGGCGCGCACAAAACCGAAGCCTTTGATCTGGCGGATCAAACAGTAGGGATTGGCAGAAATAACGTCGACAGTATCGTTACCAAAGTTAGCGATCATTTTCTGGGCCGACCGGTATGTGATACCGTGATTAATGAGAAACATCATCGCTTCTGAATGTTTTTTCTTCTCAGCCCAGGCATGGATCAGTTTGTTGGCGGTTCTTTTGCCAAGCTTGGGGACAGTCTTCAATTTCTGGGGGGTCTCATTCAAAATGCTCACGAGGTCCATACCCAGGTGTTTGACGACCCTTTCGGCTGTTTTTTGTCCTATCCCCTTGAATAGGCCGCAGGAAAGGTAATGTATGAGTGCATCTTCATCCGATGGAAGCACAGAAACTGCACGGCTTACGACTAAACGCTTTCCGAACTTTGGATGGTCCCCCCATTTTCCAAAGGCCATTATGGTCTCGCCAGGGTGCGTATCTCCCAAATAACCAGTAACGGTAACCGCATTGCCTTTTTCGCCTTGGCATTGCAGTACCGACCACCCGTTGTTTTCGTCCCTGTAAGTTGTGCGAGTGATTTGAAGCTTCACCTGTACCTCATGCTGAGGCAAGGCGTCGTGTTGAGAGTGAGAGAAGCCACTTGGGGCAAGGAGGTGGTTTGGAGGAAACTGCGCAGCTGGTTCCTCCAAGAAATCCCTTGGGGGAGCGACGGTTCCCTCGCCCCCCCAACCCCCCCTCTCCCTATTTGCCCCAAGTGGAATATTATAATAAGCTGTAAAGATCATTGCTGATTACTCCGATAATCAAATTTGAGTCAAGGGAGGCGGGAAAAGAAGACGGAATGAGGAAAATTACCCCTCGACGCCTTGTCTTTCCCAAATTCGGTTTTACATTATTTCAGAGTCGGATAAAAGAAAGGAGGAATCATCGTCGACCGTTGTTGAACCAACCCAAGCAAGGAGATCGTATGAACTGTAGGTTTTCCTTCAAGCATGTGAAGCGTTCCCAAACATTGATCGATTATTCAGAGCCGAAAATCCTCGCGAAAATTGAAAAGTATGCGACTAAGCCAATAGATGTACATGTTACTGTCACACAGCAGGGGATCAACTACGATGTGCGGTGTCATGTCAAAGGCGGAGACGGTTTTAGCTTCCAACTCGAAGCGGAAAATACCGATTTACACA
This sequence comes from Deltaproteobacteria bacterium, assembly GCA_016186945.1. Lineage (GTDB taxonomy): Bacteria > Bdellovibrionota_B > Oligoflexia > Oligoflexales > Bog-1112 > BOG-1112. The sequence goes on from JACPKR010000041.1 coordinate 27,232, forward strand.
CCGCCATCGACATGATGCTCCACAAAATGGAGGGTCAGTTAAAAAAGCAAAAGGACAAAATCAAGCACCATAAAACCCCAGAACGATCGAACTTCAAGCACCTTCGCGTTGTTGAAGAAGAAGAGGAAGATTGGGATGCGGTTCCCATCGACGCTGAGGAGCTTCTTAAGTTAGAAAGGGCGAAAGTTCGTTCCGGAAGCTAAACTAGCTGCGAAACATTTCTCCAAGTTTTTTCCCTAAAATGGCGCTGGCTGCAAGAATGCAGCCGGCCAGGATCAGCATAGATATCATCCCCAAAGCGCTGGCTACAAATTCACCACTCCCCTGCTCGAGGTAAAGGGCATAGATCGCTTTTGTAATAGGGTAGAAACGATCTTTCATGGCGAGGATGAGAGAGTCAGAGACATCCAGAACCGCGTAGGAGAAACACAGAAGGCCCCCAGCAAGTAAATTGGCTGCAATAAGAGGAAGGGTAATTTTTCGTAAGGTGTGAAACTTAGAGGCGCCGAAGCATTCCGAGGCTTCCTCCAACGATGAGCTTATCTGCTGCAACCCCCCACTGGCAGAGCGAACCATGTAAGGTAAGCGCCTGATGCCGTAGGCGATAACCAGCAAGGGGACAGGGTTGTGTAGGGGGTCGAGAAAAGTGTCAGTGTAAGTAACCACATAACCAAACGCTAAAACTATGCCTGGCAACGCTAGAGGGACCATGACAACGGCATCAAGCAGGCCACTCATGGGAATAAGTTTCCGAGTGACTACAAATGCAATCAAGATACCCAGCACGAGGTCAAGCAAGGTAGATAGGCTTGCGAAAAGAAGGCTGTTCTTGATGCCGATCTCCGAAACTTCCTGTTGGAACACCATGGCATAGTATTTCAAAGTGTACTGTTCAGGCAGGGCTGTCATAAACCACCCCTCGCCCAGACTTGTAATCAAGACTGTAAAATGAGGGATGAGGGCCACAAGAATAGTTCCTACAAGAAATGGGAAAATAAAAACTTGCGCAGCGCGGGAAGCCTGTTTAACCGAGCTGGTAACATGGCCACGGGCAAGCATCTGATATTTCTTGCCGCTGACGAAGAATCGAGACACGAGGAAAAAGGAAATCGTCATGACTATGACGAAAAAAACAAGGGCATAACCGACCGGATTTTCGTTTATGTCGGTCACAAGGTTGAAAATATGCACCGGCATGGTGTTGTGAAAACCCACAAGAAGTGGAGTTCCCAAGTCGGTCAATGACCAAATAAAAACAATAATGGCCCCTGCAAAATAGCCAGGTCGTGCCAAAGGCCAAACGATATCCCAATACTGCCGTAGGCGGCTTACGCCAAGAGTCTGAGCCATCTCCTCCAGTGACGGGTCAATATTCGAAAGAGCAGACGTCAAGTTCAAATACAAGATGGGATAAAGGTGGAGAACCTCCAGGAAAATCACGGCCCAGATCATGTTCTCATCCGTAAGCCACGCGATAGGTGACGAGATGATCCCCTTGTCCATGAGGAAAATATTCACGGCGCCGAAACGGGCAAAAAAACGCTGCATCCCAATGGCCCCAACGAAGGGAGGCATGACCATGGGAACCAGAAGAAGCCCGGTCAGTAGCCCCTTTCCCCGGAACTTAAACCTTGCGCTGATGATGGCGAGGGGAAGGCTCCAGAGTGTTGCAAAAAAGGTGGTGCCAAGACTGATAAGAATACTATTTCCGATGGCAGAAAGTTGGATATCGTTGGAAAACAAGAGGGAGAAATATTCCAGGGTAAACCCGGTCTTGGACGTGAATGCCTTCGCGACGATCGTAGCCACAGGCCAGATAAGGAAAAATATGAGCAGAAGGAGCGTGCCAATCACCGTAAGGTAACCAATCAAGCGAGAGAGAACCTTACCTGATGACAGCTTACTTCTAAAAGGCATCGTAAATTCCGTGTTCGAAAGGAAGGACTTTCACATCCGCCGGATCTATGACTATGGTGATCGTCTCACCAAGCTGCCATTCATGCTTGGAATTGTAGAGATTCGCTTTTAACTTTTGATGGCTGTCGTAGGAAAAAATGAGCTGTTCAATTTCTCCCAGGTAGGTGTCATAGGAGAGGGGAAGCTTGAAAACGTTGTCGCCCGATGCTATCTCTTCTTTCTCCATGACTTGAATGCTGGCAGGGCGGACGGAAACTTGGATCGTTTCTCCAACTTTATAAGAGGAACTTGTTTTCGCAGCCAGAAGGTCCCCTAGCGCCGTTTCTATCACATACATCTCACCCTCTTCCCTTTTTAGGGACCCGCTGATCACGTTGGTTTCCCCAATAAATCCTGCAAGGAAAGTCGAGTGGGGGTCGCAATAAAGTTCGCGAGGTGTGCCGGTCTGGATGGAAACTCCGTTACGCATAACCGTCACGTGCGTGCCCATCGAAAGGGCCTCCTTCTGATCGTGCGTGACATAGAACGTCGTAATGCCGGTCTCTCGGTGGATGCGGGAAATGTTGTCGCGCATCTCCATCCGCAGTTTCGCGTCAAGATTGGAAAGCGGCTCATCAAGCAGAAGTACGTTGGGCCGTATCGCCAAAGCTCGGGCCAAGGCGACCCTCTGCTGTTGCCCACCGGAAAGTTGGCCAGGAAGCCTGTGTTCGTAGGAACTAAGGTGCGTGATCGACAAAGCTTCGTTCGTCCGCTCCCGCAAATCCTTCGTGGAAAGCTTGCGAAGTTTCAGACCATATTCAATATTTTGCCTCGCTGTCATGTGGGGCCAGAGGGCATAGTTTTGGAAAACCATGCCGATCCCGCGTTCTGAAGAAGGCAGCGACGTTACATCTTTTCCGTTAAAAAGGATGCGCCCGTCGCTAACTTTTTCCAAACCAGCGAGAAGACGCAAGGTTGTGGTTTTCCCACAGCCGGACGGCCCAAGGAGAAAATGGAATGAACCCGAAGCGATCGTAAGGTTCAGGTTATTTACAGCAGTGACGTTGCCGTAGCGTTTGTAGATGTTTTGAAACTCAACTTTCATTGCGGAGCCACGGCTCCTTTCATGTCAGCGTCTTTTACTATTTTCTGATAAGACAGATGTGCCTGCTCTAACCAATGATTGATCATCTGGTTACGAAACCGTTGGTCCCCCCATTTTTTTACGGCTGAAGTCACCTCTTCTTTTTTCACAGGAAACAGACCTTTTTCTAGCTCTGCAAAACGCTTTGTCTTGATAAGTACTTCGGTGGCCTGTCTTAGTTCCTTGTGAGAGTCGATCAGAACGGCTCCTATTAAATCACTGAGCACAAATTGGATATCCGTTGCCTGGTCTCTATTTAACACAAATTTGGGGGGGGCCAGAGTGTACGGATTGAGTTGAGTAATGCGCCGATTTTCCGTGTCCGCGTAAGTTTTCTTGTTCACCGCTAAGCGGCCCAGCGATGAGAAACGTGGGCCATCTTTGGCTCCCATGGGAAGGATAAAAAGCTTCTGCACTTCTGCATCGAGGAGGAACTCGATAAAACGGCCGGCAGGAATGGGGTGCGGGGCTCCCTTGAGCATGGAAATGGGATCCGCATTAACGATGGAAACATCAATCGGCAAGTGAAAACCGAGATTCTGGACACCAAGATCTCCAATTTTTGCCAAGGCAAAATAATCAATGCTCGGAGCAGCCGCAGCTTCTCCCGCAACGACCGCTTTTACCGGAGCGGAACTGGAGTGGCTGAACTTGTTCGTATTGGCCGCAATCCTGGTCAGCAAAGCCCAACCTTTGTCCCAGCCGGACGACTGCATCATCACAGTGTATATGGTGAGATAACTCGACGAGCGTCTGGGGTCAGCATTGCTTAAATGGCCAAAATAACGAGGGTCAGCAAGGTCGTTCCAGTTTTTAGGCTCCTCAAGCTGCAATAAACGCAGGAGCTTCTTGTTAAAGAACAGTCCGAAGGAAGAAAAATTGACGGCGTGCCAAGTCTCTTCCTTGTCGTAAAGGAGAAGGGGACCAAGTTTAGCGGGAACTTCTTTTTTAAGGTGGGAGGGAAGGAGGTGCGATTTCAATAGCTTCAGCTTTTTTAACTCTAGGTGCGGTTGCTCGCCTCCCCCCCAGAACAAGTCGATGCCTGATGTGGCAGATTGGGAAGCAAAGCGAGCCAAAATATAGCGCAGATCGTCTGAAGCACCGCCTTGGTCCAACCACTCGACCTCTACTTTTTTGCCGTATTTTTTTTGGTAGTGTTCCTTGAAAAGGGGGATAATCTCTTGCTGAACTGAGTGGCGATGAGGAGAAATAATAACAATTTGATCGTCCGACGAGGCAATCGTCGGTGCCTGCATCGCTATCACAACGCACAAGAAGTTTAAAAAACGCATTGTTTTTGAACCCTTAGGAGATCAGTCTTTTTGCATTGTACGTTAACAATCGGCTTGTGGCAAGGAGGTGGTTTGGATTGTGGTAATGCGTAAGCCACTTGGGGCAAATAGGGAGAGGGGGGTTTGGGGGGGCGAGGGAACCGTCGCTCCCCCAAGGGATTTCTTGGAGGAACCAGCTGCGCAGTTTCCTCCAAACCACCTCCTTGCCACAAGGCCTGCGCAGTTTCCTCCAAGAGATGTCTAATATTGGTCCGGGGGGGCAAGTTTGGACCAGATGTCCTTGAAATTTTTCTCAACAGCTTCAAGGAAGCCGTCAGTCGACAGGTATGTGTGTTCACCTGGATTATTGGTGTCGTGGATCACGGAAGCAAGGTCTTTTGTAACCTGGCCTGCGTCTATAGTACGGATACAGGCTGCTTCGAGCGCTCCTGCCCACTTGATGAGAGCTTTATTGTCATCCAGTTGCCCGCGATGCGCCATACCGTGGGCCCAGGCGAAGATGCTTGCGACTGGGTTGGTTGAAGTGGGAATACCTTTCTGGTGAAGGCGGTAGTGGCGTGTCACAGTCCCATGAGCGGCTTCTGTTTCGATTGTCTTGCCGTCCGGACACATAAGAACGGAAGTCATCAGCCCCAGACTTCCAAACCCCTGTGCGATGATATCGGACTGAACGTCTCCATCGTAATTCTTACAAGCCCACACAAAACCACCTGGCGATTTCAAAGCTTGTGCGACCATGTCGTCGATGAGGCGGTGCTCATAGGTTATGCTTTTTTCCTTAAACTTCAGAGCAAATTCCTTCTCATAAATTTGGGCAAAGATATCTCGAAAGCGCCCATCATATACTTTCAATATGGTGTTTTTGGTGGAAAGATAGAGAGGAAGTCCCGTGCGTACAGCCATGGCCATACATGCACGTGCAAAACCTGTAATTGACTCGTCAGTATTGTACATCCCCATGGCGATTCCAGGAGACTTGAAATCGACAATCTCCCATTCTTTTTTCCCCTTCTCTCCTTCGAAGACAAGTTTCAGTTTGCCTGGTCCTTCAATCCGCTGGTCAACGGCTGTGTACTGATCGGCGTGAGCGTGGCGTCCGACGATGATGGGTTTCTTCCAAGTCCTGACGAGCCGGGGGACTCCTTTGCAAATGATCGGAGCGCGGAACACCGTCCCACCGAGTATGTTGCGGATCGTCCCGTTCGGACTTTTCCACATTTTTTTCAGCTTGAACTCCTTCACGCGGTCTTCGTCCGGAGTGATGGTCGCGCATTTGATACCAACGCCATACGTTTTGATAGCATTCGCAGCTTCGACCGTAACGCGATCTTCCGTGGCATCGCGATTCTGAATGCTCAAATCGAAGGTTTTTAGCTGGATATCAAGGTAAGGCATGACAAATCTTGCCTTAATTTTCTCCCAGATGACTTGCGCCATCTCATCCCCTGTAATGTCTACGACTGGACTTGAAACTTTGACTTTCATTTATCATCCTTCCGTCTCAAAGTGATTCGCGAAGCCTCCAACTTACACGGATGTGAGGAAGAAATGAATTGATTTTGCAGCTTTACGGTAGTCACGGACTTTGTAGTTTACGTCGATAAGGGCGATGACTTCTGTCGCCCGCTCAGGGTCCGAGTTGCAAACAAGGGCGTGACTATTGTAGAGAATTGAGTAAAGGCCAAGGCCAGCTCCCTCCTTTTTACTGTCAATAAGATCCTTGGGTCTTGTATTAGGTAGAGCTTTTTTCAAGTATTTGAAGATAGTTTCTTTTCTCAGGCTTCCGAAAGGGTCTCTAACTCCAATAGCCAACACTGAGCCGTCGAACCCGTAGCTGAGTTGTGACCGCTGGTTTTGAGGCAGCTCGACTTTGGGGTCGACACTCCCATTCGAGAGCGGGGGTGCATCATAGAGAGCGTTCATCACAAGCTCTTCCGTAATACTGGCTGCTCGGTTTGGGAGCTGAGTCCCAACTTTCTTGGATTGTACAAAAGCAATCACCCCCTGAGTTAGTTCTGTGCGTACAGTATCTGCAATTGGTTTTATGAAGATTTCGGTGGAAGGCAAAAGGTACTTTTCAATGCCGAAGAGGTCTTGTCGAATCATTTTCTGCAAGGATATACGCAGCTCGTTGTAAGTCCAGGGAGAAGGTGCGCGATTCGCTATGATGTGATCTACATATTTCTCCTCGTGCGACCCCAATGATTCAGAATAACGAGCCATAGGCAGATCTGTAAGTAAACACGACTTTCCGTTGGGATGGTATCTAAAAAACTCAGCAAACAATTGCAAATCTGGAGCATTAGACAGTAGGATCATCAAATCGTTTCTGTTCTTTATGACTTTGAGAGCAGACATTGTGTTGGACACAGACAGCACTTCCAGACCCGATGCACATATTTTCAAAAAAGAAAGGGGGGGTATTTTTTTATAACCTGCTAAATCTACGAATAGAATCGAGGGCTTCATCTTTTTCGGCCTCTCACGTGAGTTGACAGTGGAAAACGAACGTTTCTAAAATATTATTATAGTATTTGGGAAAACGAATTTGTGGAGAGGACGTTTTTTGAAAAATGGATCCCGCGGTCAAGCCGCGGGATGACAAAGTTCCCCTCCACACCTCCCCCCAAAAAACTTCAAATACTGAAGTTTTTGAAAAGGGGCTTGGGGAAATAACTTTTTTCAAAAAGTTTGTCCCCAAATTGATTATCTTGAACACTATAATAACCATTGTATAGAAGTTTCGGGGTGATTGAAATTACCCTCTGTCGGGACCATCTCTTAAAGTATTCAAGGAGGAAACGGAATGTTTGACACGATTGCTCGCTTGTTTTATCAGGGTGGCCCGTTTGTGATGAGTGGAATTCTCTTCGTTCTGGTCATTTCCGTTGTTTTGATCGGGGAACGGGCTGTGCGCTACTGGTTTCAATATGACCTGGCGAATAGTTCCGGATTTATGGCTGCCGTCCAGAAAATGATTATGAACAATTCCATCGAGAATGCCATAAGGCTTTGCAAGAATGCTCGCCCGAAGCTTGTCCCCGTAGTCCTTACGGAAGGACTCATGCGTGCGAACGACTCCGAGGAAGAGATTGAAAACGCGATGGAACACGCCACCCTTTCCGTTTTGCCGAAAGTGACAAGAGGGGTTCCCTTTCTGGGAACCACAGCTAACGTTGCAACCCTCCTGGGCCTTTTGGGGACAATCTTCGGCCTGATCAAAGCGTTCGGCGCAGCAGCGACCGCAACAGGCGTGCAAAAGCAGACCATACTTGCGGAAGGGATTGCAGAAGCCCTTACCGCAACGTCCTTTGGCTTATCGACAGCACTGCTCTGTCTTTTGGCCCACGGGTTTCTTATGATGAAGCAGGGGACCATCATCAACGACATCAACCAGAATGCTTCCCGTCTTATTGACTTGCTGATCACCCGCAAGATCAAAATGAAGGGATCTCCTGTAAAATAGGTACACCATGAGTCGACTTGGAAAAAAAAAAGTATTTGAAGCAGGCCAGTCGGTCGAACTCAACATCATGCCTTTTATTGATGTTTTCTCGCTGCTGTGTACCTTTCTCCTTTTTTCAGCAGTCTTTCTTTCGGTGGGTATTCACTTCGTTCAGATTCCCTTCATAAGCAATGCCGCCCCTTCAAAGGAAGAAGTTGAGCGTCAACTGAATGTAAGTGTGGACGTGGGCAAGGACAATATTGAGCTGGTGACGTCATGGTCCGAGCAGCCTCTCGAAAAAAAAGTTTTACAATTCCCTCATGCGGAGGCAGGCATCGCACAACTCCATAAGTCACTCATAGACCTAAAACAGGCGCACCCGAAAGTGGATAAGGTTGACCTGTTTTTAGATGACGAGATCACTTATGACCAAATCATCGGCTTGTTAGATCAGATCAAATTGCGCTTCCCGGAAGACCCTCGCACGTCAGATCTTGAAGGAGATGTCCTGTTTCCCAAAGTTGTTTTTGGTAGCGTTATGCTCTAGCCAAAAAGGAGGAATTATGGCCTCTGTAAGCAGTGAACAAGGGGAGTCGATTCCCCTAAACCTTATGCCTATGCTCGACATTTTCAGCATTCTGATTCTCTTCCTTCTGATGAGCTTTTCCACAGACCCGATCAGCCATGACCTGCATGCGGGGGTTGAGTTGCCAGAAACGGCGGTTCTTGACTCTTTGGACGAGACACCGACCCTTATCTTGTCGGAATCGGAAATCCTCGCTAACGATAAAAAAATCGTCACCCTGATCAATCGAGATGTCGAAGCTAGGTACAAAAGTCAGGGAGCCATCTTCCCCCTATTCAAGGAGCTTGAAAAAATGGCCGAGGCAAACCGTCGTTTTTCCAAAGTAAAAACTACAACGGGGTCTCTTACCATGGAAGTCGACAAAGAGCACCGGTTTCGCTTGTTAAGAATGGTCATGCTGTCTGCACAGCAAGCGGATTTTGTGAAATTTAAACTCATGGCTTCGAAGAATATTTGACCCATGCTTAAAAAGATCCTCATTCTTTTGTGCCTAACTCCCACTGTTCTTCACGGTGCGGATGAGCTTTTTGAGGAATTCGAAATACGAGTCATCCGTCCTCGCTACTTCACAAAAAGACACCGTTTCGAGATCGGCGCACAGTTTGCAGCCATCACCAACCAGACATTCGTCTATACGTACCTGCTCGCTGCAAACGTCGGCTACCATTTCAGCGAACAATGGGGAGCTGAACTTGTCGGTGCTTACGGCTTATCCTTGGAAAAGACCGAGAAGCAAATCCTCGACAAAGACTTCGACATCAACACGCAGGTCGCGACGACGGAACGTTATTACGGTGGCAACGTTCGGTGGACTCCTATGTACGGCAAATATCAGCTTCGGAATGGACGTCTGATCTACTTCGACACATTCCTGTCAGCGGGAGGGGGGCTGCTGGGGATCAGACAACGTTACGACCATTGCGGGGAAGGAAGTACAAGGAGTCCTGGCGTTTTTGATTATCCCTTTTTTGAACTTGGCCTCGGTCAACGTTTCTTCGTGAGTCAATCGGACAGTCTGCGCTGGGACCTGAAAGGACAGGTCTATACTGTCAACTCCTCAGATTCCGCATGTGTGGAAGGGACAGAGGGCGAGAACTTCTTCGCCCCGAACATCACGCTGCAACTTGGGTACGGGAGGTTTCTCTAGGTGGGCGTTCGAACATACATGCTTAGCTCCCTACTCAGCTTGTCAGCTGGCTCAGCCTTTGCCGACTACACGTCTGGGCTGCGACTCTTTAACGCCAAGAATTACACATCATCTGCCCCTGAATTTTACAGCGCCTTTCAAAATGCGAAGGAGAAAAAATCAAGACTCCAGGCGGCACTGGGACTAGCGACTAGTCTCCAACGTCTAGGGTTTTCCTACGCCGCGACAGAGTACTTTGCGATGCTTGTAGAGTCAGGGCATGCTGCCCTATTTCGAGAAGGTCTGGAGGCTTATGCGGCCATAGACGAGCTGACCCCATTGAGTCGCGAGACGATTGCACGCCTTTTCAAGCAGGATGTCGAACTGAGTGGTGTAGGACCCGCTGCTCGGGGGTTTTTCTTCTATTATGCGGGGCGAGAATATTTTCAGAGAAAACTTTGGCGTCAAGCGGAGGAATTGTTCAAGCAGGTACCCCCGGTCAGTGCGCTCTTTCCCAAAGCGTTGTTTCACCTCGGCATCGTTAGCCATCTAAGCGGCAATGCTACAATGAGCGAGCGCTATTTCGACAAAGCATTGGAAGTCGCCAGCACTCTTCGAAATTCGGACTGGTTTCGTGAACAGGTCTTTTTGAACCTAGCGCGTCTCCACTATGAAAAGCAAGACTTCGTGCGAGCTGTCGAATTCTACGCAAAAATCCCGAGAGACTCCGAGAATTGGCTTACGGCAGTCCTTGAATCCGCTTGGGCTTTCTTCCTCATGGAAAAGCCCAACAACACGCTGGGGAATATCCACACCCTTCACTCACCCTTCTTCGAAAAGAGGTTCTTTCCAGAAAGTTTCATCCTCCAGGCGACAAGCTTTCTCCGCCTCTGTCGCTTCGATCGTGTGAAAACATCTGTCGACGAGTTTGACAGACGCTATGGGCCTGTCTTCAATCAACTTAGGGAAGTCATCGGCACAGCGGAAAAAAATCCGGAATTCATTTATGAAATTGTCCGCGACTACAAGATGCAAAAGCTAGAGCAATACCAAGAAATAGGGACGGTGCTTGACGCCCTGTCCCGCACCGATCTTTTCAAGCAGGGCCTTGCGACGATGGAAAAACTTGCGGATGAGGAAAAGCGTCTGGTCACAGCACCCAGCTCGTGGCCTCGTCCCTTTGCCGACAAACTTCGCTCCTTGCTTGAGCAAAAACAGTCACGACTTGTCCAAGACCTAGGACGTTCGTTGCAAGAACAGGGACAGTTTTACCTTCGTTATCTGAACGAATTGGGAGCGCAAGCCAAGCTGATTACAGCCGAGCGGCTGTTGGGAAGGATCGAAGCCCTTCGTCAGGAGTTACAGATTCACACAACTCCGAAGAAGGAGAACTTTATCGGAGGGCTACAACCGTTGGTGTTAGGTCAAGATTTGGAATATTGGCCCTTTGAAGGGGAATACTGGGAAGATGAGCTGGGAGGCTATGTTTACAACATCGCAAGCAAGTGTAGGGGATAAGATGCAAGCTTCGTCACGCCAGATTCTTCTTCTCCTTGCTTGCGGATCAGTGTGTGCCCTGACCGCGTCAGCGCAGGAGCATCAACGCCCACCGCTAAGCATTGAGACACCCTCGAAAAAAGAGATTCTCCCAAGGAAAGAAGCTCCCCAGGACAGAAAGCAGCTATACCACAGGGAACTGCGCAAGGAACTTATAGAAAAAATCGATGAGACGATCGCCTATCTAAGCAAACTTGCTGGACAGTATCCCCGCAAGTCACCCCAACGCTTGAAGTTTCTGGATAAAATCCTAGGTTTGCACTTCGAGCAAGCCGTATTCATCGCCTCCGAAGAAAGCGAGCGCTACGATCGTGATTGGAACGTATGGAACGAGGGAGGACAAAAGGGCCGAGAGCCACAGGTCAACAATCGAGTTTCAAAGGCGCATTGGCAACGGGTGGAAACTCTCGCCAATGACGTGTTGAAGGAATATCCTCAAGCCCCCCAAGCGGACAAAATAAAATTCCACCAGGCCATCGCCCAGCAATACCTTGAAAAAAAGGATCTAGCAGCCCGCTCTCTTCAGGACTTAGTTAAGCAATATCCTCGCTCCAGGATGCTCGATGATGCGCATTTTGCTCTTGGCGAATATGAATTCGGACGTGCGCAATTCAATCGGTCGCTCTTTCATTTCGAAAAATCAATCGACAGAGACAACCCAGATCGCTTGGGATGGGCACTTTTCAAGATGGGATGGTGCTATTACAACTTGGGTAATTTTCAAGCTGCCCTGAAATTTTGGAAGCAAACGATTGCCGTCACTCAGAACTTTCAGAACGAGAAAAAAGCGTTGATCCTGAGGGAAGAAGTTCTTAGGGACATCGTTTTGGCTTTCGTTGAATTGGGACAAACTGACGAAGCAATAGCGTATTTTCGACAAAACAAGGGGGATGAGTTTATCGCAAGCTTTCTCGACTCACTCGCGAGAAACTACCAGAAGAAGGGAGCGAAACAGCGATCCCTCGATGTCTGGAATCGACTCCTTGCTACAACACCAGATTCACAGGAAGCCTTTGATGCCCAGGTGGAAGCGATCGCGCTTCTCAACGAACGGGGAGCCTATGACCAGGTTTGGACTAGGCTAGAAAGTATGCACGCTCGCATTTCACCGCAAGGTTCCTGGGCCACGGCAAATCCGAACCAAGTTAAAGATGCAACTCGGAAAACAGCGGAGTTAATGATTTACTATCCGAAAGTGATCCATAAGAAAGCTCAGAAAAGTGACTCCTCCAAACTTTATTCTGAAGCGCGAAAAGGTTACGTCCAGTATTTGAAACACTATCCTGAGTCAAGGGACCAGACAGAAATTTGGGAATTGCTCGGGGATGTTACTTACGCGCAAAATCAATATGAACAGGCCGGAGACGTCTACCTCAACATCGTTAAGCTAGGCAAAGACAAGGCGGTGATCTATGACGAGAAAGGCAAGGTCACTCTCAATATTCATGCCCGGTCTGCGAAGAACATGCTCGATTCTTACAATAAAACAATGGCGGATGAACTTAAGGGACTCCTCCAGAAACGCCCGAATTTTGAGAAGACCCCAGAAACCCTTAGCGAGCAAGCGCGGAAGTTCATCTCTTCCTGCCAATTGTTCACGGAGCAATACCCCCAAGAAAAGGCCCTGATAAGAAATTGTGACTCCTTTGTTGCTGAAATTTACTACCGAACCGGGCATCGTGAAGAAGCTAAAAAAGCACTGTTCACAGTCGCGTTCAAATACGCAGACGCCAAAGAGGGGCCTGAAGCTGTGGAAAACCTCATTCCCCTCGTCAAAGATGATGAAGCGTTTCTTGTGTCCACCGTAAGAAGACTGCTCGCTCTCTCGGCTTACCAGAAGGGAAAAATAGGGGCCAAGCTGCAGGGGGTCATGCGCGGGCTAGAACTGAAGACCTTGACCCAGGAGACATCGGAAAAAAAACGAGCCAGTCTTTACGAAGAGCGGGCCTTGAAATTCCCCAACGATCCCGAGGCAGACAAATTTTGGTACAACGCTGCTCATGACTATATGAAGTCGGGGGACATGGCACGTGCGGTTAACGCTTTTCAAATGATAGCCACAAAATACCCACAGTCGAGAGCTTATGGCGAGTCGCTTCTCACCTTGGGAAAGCTCTACGATAAGCTGTTTGAGTACAAAAGAGCGTCTCAGTTCTACAGTCTCTATGCACAACGTAATCCTACAGAGAAGGAAGCGGCAGGGGCCGGGCAACGAGCCTGTGACCTGGCTATTGTAGAAAACCTTGATCGTGCCTGGGACATCTGCCAAGCCTTCGCCACGCAACATAAAACGATCGGTGCCCGGCAAGTCGAGCGTATGATTCAAATCGCCTTCCTTAGAAAAGATGGGGATCGTGTCGCTCATCTGGTACAGAACGTCTATTTGCCGAATTTCCCCCTAGACCCTTCACAGAAAATCATGGCGTACCACAAATTGTTTCAAGTGGGATCAGACTCTCATCGGGTCGCGGCTCGGAAGATTATTTTGGAACAGGGAAAGAAGGGTGTTGCCGGAGAGGCTCTACGTTACTACGCAGAAATGCTCTTTCTCGGGCATGATGGTCGTTTTGAGCAGCATATGGCCTTGAGTCTTCGAAGCGGGTCAGTGGAGAACTTGCAAGCTTCCATCCAAAAAATATCCGCGAGTCTGACTCAGCTTGAGAACGCCTACGGTCAAGTGACTGCAACGAAGGACTCCTACTGGGGAACAGTCGTATTCTACCGACTCGGTCTGGCTAACGAACAATTCGCTGAGCAACTTGCTAAGCCACCGGCAATCGCTGGTGTGAAGGAAGACGAGTTGAAGGCCCAGTTGAAAGCATCGGTTGACCAGGTGATGGAAAAAGCTAGGGAATTCTATAAGGTCGGACTGGATACCGCACGCAAGTTTTCCGTCTATAATGAATCTGTGCCAAAGCTTGTCGATGCCCAGCTACGGATGAGTCATCGTAAGGAGCGTTTCCTTGACTGGGTTCTGATACCGGACATGCTCGGGCAATAGATATAGTATTTGGGAAAAAGAATTTGTGGAGAGGACCTTTTTTGCGCTGTCATCCCGCGGCTTGACCGCGGGATCCAAAGGAGCAGCCTTTTTTGCGCTGTCATCCCGCGGCTTGACCGCGGGATCCAAAGGAGCAGCCTTTTTTGCGCTGTCATCCCGCGGCTTGACCGCGGGATCCAAAGGAGCAGCCTTCCTCGAACAAGTTGGATCCCGGCCGTGGTGAGAGTTTTACTGGTTCTGTTCTGCATTGTGACGGCATGTACTGCGCCCTCTCCCGAAGGTGAGGTGCAGGAGGCTGTCGAACGTTCCCCCAAGGAAGACGCGCCAGCTCGACAGGGAGAAGCTCAGATTTTCAGCGTATCGAACAATCCCTTGATCTCCCATCCGGTTGATCCGCGTAAGTTGATCCAGAAAAAACAGGCAGTCGCAATGCAGGGGACTGACAAAAACATTCCTGACGCGGCTAAACTCAGCCTTGCTATGGGCGCTTTTTATTCACAAAATTGGGGGGAATTGCTTCTGTTCTTGGATGATTTGACGGCCTCTCGCGATGTCAGAGTGCGATCGCAAGCTCACAATATTCAAGGTGTCCTCGCTCTCAGGGAAGGACGTCTGTCCGAAGCCGTAGTCTCCTTTCAAGAAGCTCTAAGGAGTGATAACTCCAACCAAGCAGCACTTCTGAACCTTGGGTTTTTAAACCTGCGTTTTGGGTACTTCGACAAAGCTCTGCCCCTTCTCTTGCAGGGGGGTGATGACTGGTTTGCAAAGAGTGGGCTGATTGTGATCAAACGATTGAGCGGTGATCTCAAGGGAGCGGACGAGCTATGTGACGAGGTGCTTGACAAACATGGTAAGCACAAGATGACGCTTTTCAACTGCGGACTCTTGGAATTTCAAAGCAAGGGTGATATCCGGCAAGCGCGGAGCCTGATTGAAAAGGCGATGGCCGTCCCTGGGGGCGAGCGTGAGTGGAACGCGGAAGCTGTACGGCTTCTACGATCTATGTGACAACAAGGAGAGGTCTCTTGGAAATCTTTTTTAACATGCCCGATACCGGTGACCAACACATAGAACTAAGTGGTCAGTCGATGAAAATCGGGAGCCTCCTATCTAACGAAATCGTCGTTGAATCCGAGGGAGTCGATCCGATACATGCTCTTCTTGAAAAACAAGAGGGAGCATGGCTCCTCACAAACCTTTCTGATGCTGGTGTGCTGGTTAACGGTAAAGCTGTGTCGATCGAGGCGACACTGCGGGAAGGCGATACGCTCACCATAGGTCGTGTCGTGCTCAAGTTGCAAAAGGCTGTTCCCTTGCCTCCTCCCCTTCCCCGCATGGATAAGGCTTCCCAGCCTCTTGAAAAGGAAACGCCTGCCGAACGTGGGGAACGCAGAAGCTTAGGGTCTCTTTTTGCCCCGCGAAAAACGTTACCAAGTGGGGACATGCTGGAAGTCGTTGCGTATTGGGAAGGTCATGTTCTTGATGTCGAGCACTTTCATCCGACCTTGAAAGGCTTCGACAAGGTAAGCATTGGAGATCCGACTAAGACCCACTTTCTTGCCGCGGGGGACGAGGATATTGCCCACCATGTTCTCGCGGAAGTAGATGACGGCAGCTACACGCTCCATTTGTTGGACGGAATGACTGCCAGAGTTCGCAGTGCCGGAGAGGTGAAGGAGCTAGGACCAGGAACTCACGAATTGGGACGACGGGATCTTACCCACGTGCGTTTTGGCCCGATCCACTACTTCTTCCTTTTTATGAGGTTGCCAGAACTCATTCTGCCTCCCCAGGGGTGGAAAGACCCACTGTTTGCGGGGATGATGGCTGTCGGCCTCTTGCTATGGGCTTTAGTCACAGGTAGTTTTTTGGTGACGGACCCTAAGCTTCTCGAAGAACGTGAGCCGGACCTATGGTCGATTGTTCAGTTGCCTGACAGACTTCCTGAGAAGAAGCGGCCTCAAGCCAAGCCACCTGTCGAAGTTGCAGAGCTAAAAACTCCTCCCCCTCCTCGGGAAACACCTCCTCCTCCAAAACCACAGCCTGTCAAAGCTGTGACCCCTGAGGAGCAGGAGAAGCCAAAACCTAAACCCCAAGCGGCACCTCCTTCACCTCCTCCTCGTGGTTCGGAAACGCTGACGAAAGCACGTACGCAAGAACCCACACGGAAAGCTTCCGAGAAACCAGGGCAGCCGAAACCCCAGCAGTTCGGAAACGATAAACCAGGGGGACAAAGAAAAGGTAACGATAGCTCGAATGTTATGGGTGTGGAGGGAGTCAATAACAAGAAATCGTCAGGCATCAATTTAAACCAACTCGGTTTAGGTGTCGGCAAAGTGTCCTCGCAGTCGGGAACGGGTGCCATATACACAAAGTTCAAGGATTCCTCAGGAGGAGCGGGAGGAGGAACAGGGTCGGGAGGAGCGAAAGGATTCGGGCTTGGCGGCCTGGGTACAGGAAAGTCTTTGGGGATCGCCGGTGCGGAACAAGCTGTAGGAAGCTTCGGAGGGGGCGGCTTGCTGAAAGATTCCGAGGTGGGAGGAGGATTTGCCAGAGAAGGAGTCGACGTAAATGTGCGGGGTACAGATCCTCTGATCTCAGGAGGACTTACCGACGATCAGGTAAAAGCGGTGATCAATGCAAATCTGAATCAGATACGTCACTGCTATCAACAACTCCTTCAAAAGGACCCCGAGGCGCTTGGCCGCGTTAGGATCAAATTTATCATAGGGCTGACGGGAAGGGTTCGGACCTCCGACGTCGCTGATTCGACCTTCTCCGATCTCAACATTCAAAACTGTGTAAGTACAACAATCAAGCGGTGGCAATTCCCCACACCTCGAGGAGACGCCGACGTTATCGTTACCTACCCCTTTATTTTTCAACCCGTGACTTAAAAGGAAGCAAGGAAGGGAGTTTGAGGGAAAACTGCGCAGCTGGTTTCCCTCAAGTGAGATGACGAGTCTCAGGGAAAGTGATGCGTGACGTCTTACCGCGCAGGAATTGATCGACGGAAAGCACAACCATCTCAGACGGAACATGAAAAGAGACAGACGATTGATTGTAGACATCGAGTTGCATCTGTTGACCTGCCGTCAGGTGTTCGAGTATAGGAAGAAAACCGTAGCGGGACCGCTCGATGTTTTTACGTAGCCGCTTGAGTTCCTCCACTTGGGCTTCGAGCCTTTCAACAAAAAAACGAGCGCGCGCATGCAATTCCCTTATCTCGGACGGACTCAGCTCCCCAGACGTGGGAAGGATCGAGTGCTGAAACTCCCCGTCAACCTGAGAGTCGTTGTCATCCTGAGCGTAGCGAAGAACCTTCGACGTTCCCGATGTCGTTGGCGTTTCCGTAATTGTAGGCGAATTTTGTATTCCTTCCACTGCCATGCCAAATCCCCCGGGTGAACATCGGACTTATTGCTGAAAAACTTGAACGAACCGATTTCCAGGCGGTGAAAGGTTAAAAAAGAGGGACTCCGTTGTGGAGGCCATCCCAGACGGGGGCGTTCGCAGATCCTAGGGGGACGACAGGGAACGTTTTCAGAAGGTCCTTCCCAATTTCCTGTTCAAGCGTTTCGTTAGAAACACTTAGACAAATCAGGTTGGGAAATTTAGTTAAGTCACTTAGCAATTTGTTCTCGTCCCTGTAGTAAAACACAGGGAGCACGAAAGGATGAGGGGATAGAAGTTCCCACACCTTTCTGGTTTCCGTAATCTCGATAATAGGGAGAAAACAGTCATCGTTGGAGTCACGTGGTACGACGAACGATGTTCCCAAGTTGCGAAAACGTACAGCCTCCAGGTCAACAGCGATCCGCTCGAAAGTGGAGAGGGGGGCATTCCAGAACCGTCTGCACTCATCTCTTAGTACCTGCAGGAAATCAAGGAGACCTTTACCTGACGCAAAACAAAAGAGGGCACGGGAAGAAAAACAACCGCGCTGTCCTAAGCTGAGCATATCCTTGGCGAGAAGGTCTGCGTCAGATGGCGAGCAGGAAGTCAAAAGACTAGCTGTAATTCCGGTGCCAAATCCCTTGATGGGTATCTGACTTTTCTTTTCCAAATCTTGGATCGTCTGGTTATCCCCAAACACCAAGATGTGAGAAATCTTCTCAGGGAAGGGGCCTTCTGGAACACGTACAGAGGAAGGTAAAATAGAGATGGGGCTTAGTTTTCCAAGCCCTTGCAGAAAAAGGTTAAGGCAAGAATCTGGACGTTCAAAATTCCTCGGCAGACGTACACTAAGCTCTAGTCCTGCCATGGAACCTATGACAACTGGATAGATGCTTGCAAGACTATGATTGTTGGGAGCGATAATAAGCCAAGAATCTCCGGCGTTGGCGCTTGAGTTCGTGCTTGCTTGTTTCCAAGCTTCGTCATTTTGTGGAATAGACAGACTCAGATCTTTGAGGGCAGAGCGTGCAGCGGATGTAGATTTGAATTCATCTTCAAGACTTTTCAGTGTGGAGGCATCATTCAGAAACTTACTTAGAAATTCATTCATAAGTTTAGGGTTCATTTTGAGAGTAAGAGATGGGGAAGACGCAGGTGCAAGAGGGCGGGGAGGGAATAGAGTTTTCTTTTCTCGGTGGCCTTCTTCCGCATCGAGCGAGCAACCCTTCAACGGTGCCTGCGGGACTCTTCCCATGTAGGTGAACGTGCTATCAGCTTTCATGTCGACGATATCTTGAGTACGGATGGGCCATGGGAAATCGATCCTTAGGGGGTCGTAGGTGACCAGTGCACCTTCACCTTTTCCACTTGCAGTTTGAGGCCCCTGATGTACAAGGCGATTCACCCATGCTGGGAAGCGAAAGGTGCGTGGTCGATCGGGGGAAAAGGAAAAATCATAGGCCTGACACGCGAACTCACACATCCCATATTCGCTGACAATTTTCTCTGTCGGAAGGAAAAAGAGGTCTGAGATCAGTTTGAAAAGAGCATCGCGAGTGAGTTCGCGACTTTTCCCTTTATACCCTCCGGTTTCAAAAACAACGGATCCTTCGGGCAGTTTTCTCCGCACCCCCCTGTCGAAAACATTTATAAAATCAAAGGCCGTTCCAAAAACCCATAGCGCCTGATCTACCTTCGATGATTCCAGGAACTCGGAAAGTTTTTCCGGTCTTACAAAGTCCACATGCCAAAAATCACCAATCCATGAGATCATTTGGGACAGGCTGCTGTCTGGTCGGTCTGAGATATGGGGTACAAGGCTGATGCCCGGTATGGCTGTACTATGCCTTTGGTAGAATCGCTTCAGGACATCGTTGAAAACTTTGAGGCTTTGCCCCATATAGAGCAGCAGGCCATCTGTGCTAAAAAGTGATTGAGCAGCGGTGGCACTGGTGGTCCCGCTCGATTTAAAAACTTTCGCAGGTTTCTTGTTTGAATTTTGCAAGAAGAGTTGATGAATTTGACGTTCTCTAAAATATTCGATAGGCAAATAAGGAATTCCTTGTTTACCCAGCGTCGGTAGTTCGAGGCCCTTCGCTTGTTTGACGCGCGCGACAAGGTCAAAATCAGAATCGAAGCTGTCGGGGAGCACCTTCATCAAGTCCCAAAGTTCCTGCCCTTGAAGTGTGCTAAACCTGAGATTCTGGAAAAAGCTCTTTAAAGTCTTTTCCGACATAGTATCACGCTATCCTTTTTTTTCTTTCTCACGAGTATTCTTCTTTACCTCGGCTGAGCGTTTCAAATTGATTTCCTTTTTCATCTCTCTTAATTTCTGAAGGACACGTGACTTAAGGGAAGGATTTTGATCGAGGATAATTTTAATAACTTCCCAGTCATCGAACCCTTTGCGTTCATTGGTGCTGGCATTGTTTGCCATTCCTGGCCTCCTATAGTGTTCAAGATAATCAATTTGGGGACAAACTTTTTGAAAAAAGTTATTTCCCCAAGCCCCTTTTCAAAAACTTCAATATCTAAAGTTTTTTGGGGGGAGGCGTGGAGGGGAACTTTGTCATCCCGCGGCTTGACCGCGGGATCCATTTTTCAAAAAAGGTCCTCTCCACAAATTCTTTTTCCCAAATACTATTATATTTGCCTTTATTGTATCATGAACTCCTGTCATTTTCGGGCGCTGACGTAAAATCTCCAAGGTCTAGGGTAGCCTTCCACGGTAAATTTCTTATCGGCAGGTGAGAGGAATTCCTCCAGGCTTTTCACCGGAGCGTACCGAGTCGTCCGCTGTTCCTGAGTGGAGAGCGGGCCTTTGTAAAAACAGTGGGGATCCTTGAACCCGCTCCTCATTATCCAGTTCATAAGTGCCGGCAAAGTGGGGAGGAACCACATTCCACCTGCTCCTGCATATCTGCCAGCAGGGACCAGGGCACTTGGGGTGTCGCCCGAGATTCCTTGGCAGTCAATGATTACGGTGCCACCTGTTTTAAGCGCCTTGTTTAGCTTTCGCAATATGCCCAAAGGGTCGGTGTGGTGATAGAGTATTCCCAGGCAGAAGATAACGTCAAAAGTCTTGGGGAAGGAGTCGATCGCTTCCACTCCCTGGGTTTCGAAATACAGGCGAGGAACCTGCGCGAAACTCTGCAGAAATTCAAAACATAGCTTATGCTGAAGCACTGGCTCGAAGCCGATCACTTCCGCGGGTCGTAGGGCACTCATCCTGAACATGTAGTATCCATTATGACAACCGATATCGGCAACCGTCTTGGCTTCGAGCGAAACATGGGGGAGTATACGCGCCCACTTCCAGTCAGATCGCCACTCGGCGTCAATGTGTTCTCCAAAAATACGAAAAGGTCCCTTTTTCCAAGGCATGAATGCTTTGAGAATCTTGAGAATCTCTAGGCGTTCCTTTGCGCTTAGCTCTGAAGGATCTCCGATCACCACTTCAGGGCCGCTTGCGTCGAAACATTGGGTGCGAAAGGTGGGGACCTTGCCCATGATCTGTTGGAATCTGTGGGCCTCGTTCATTTCAATGCCACAATGGAAACGAAGGAGTGCCATTTCAGAACAATGTCCACTGTAGAGAATCCTGCGCGTTCCAAAAGATCATACTGCTCGGTCAGAGTCAGTGGGACCAGCACATTGTCAAGGGATTCTTTCTTGCGTTCGATTTCGTTTTGACTGTAGCCGTTTTTTCTCTTGAAGGACTCGTAGATATAGGTCTGTGTTTCCTGAAACGCAGGGACTGCAGACCGTATCTTCTCACTGAGGAACAAAAGTCCACCGGACTTAAGACCCGAGAAAATCTTTTGCAATAGTGTGAATCGCTCTCGCACCGGGATAAATTGCAGCGTAAAGTTGCAGATGATCATGGAAGCATCCTGGAACTTCATGTCAAGCGCGTTTTGACATTGGAGGGAGACCCTGTTTTTAATCCTGAACGGAGCTAACTTCGCCTCTGCGTTGTCCAACATGGCTTGTGAGCTGTCGACACCGATCAAGTCGAGGTGCCAGGGGATATCTTGGCAAAGTAAAGCGAGTGTGGTTCCTGTCGAGCAGCCTATGTCGTAGATCGTACTTTCTTCTTTGCTGTAAGCCTCCGCCCATGCGGTAATGCACGATTGCACTTCCTGGTAGAAGGGAATAGACCGCACTGCCATGTCGTCGAAAACGTTTGCAACATCCCGGTTGAAAGAGAAAGGACGGGGGTAATTCTCGGTCTGGAAAACTCTGTCGAGCACTGTAGTATACTCCCTATAAATCTGAGAGAAAGAGATAGCCTATGCCCATTGGATTCTCAACAGCCTTGATTCTTTTGTTCTTAGGAGCGGCGAAACTTTTCGCACAGCCCTCACCTTCCGAAAAACCCTTAACCATTGGAGTAAGCGATGAATTTTTTGATATGCACCCCATTGGTCCGACGAGAAAGGGGAAGGATAGCTTGCTGGCGCTTTGCCTGAGAGCGCTTCTGGGAGTGGACGAAGCGGGGCATTTGAGGCCAGTCCTTGCGAAGGGTCTGCCCGTCCTCAAGTCCCACATAATCGGGGGAGAGGCCCGCACCATGCTTGAATTTGACCTTAGCCCGCAAGCAATTTTCGGGGACGGGTCCCCCGTCACTGGATTGGATGTGCGGTTTTCATGGACAGTGGGAAAAGCTCAAGGGGTCGAACCCTATTCATTGATCGAGGACGTCTGGATTTTAGAAACCCAGCCCGAGCGGGTTCGTTTCCTCTTGGCGCGGGGAACAAGTGCGAACATTTTGTGGCAATTAGCAGGATTTAGGGTCGTGCGTGCGAAGAACGAGGCCCCCCTGCTGGGGAAAGACTACGGGAACAAGACACTTTATCGCACCCTGCCCACTCTTCCTGATTTGTACAATGGTCCCTATGTGGTGAAGGAATTTGAAGTGGGGCGGCACATTCTTTTTTCCCGCAATCCTTACTTTGGGGGAAAGGTTCCCGAGTTTGCGGAAATAAAGGTCATCCTGGAGCCAGACCCTCTCCTCTTGGAAAAAATGTTGAAGCAGGGAGACATGCAGGTCGCGCTTTCCGATTCATTTTCTTCAGAACAACTGAGCAATTGGGAAGAAAAGGCGCTTAAGGAATCACCGCCATTGCGGGTTTATCAGAGACCTACGGCAGTATCGGAGCGGGTTGATTTCAATCACACGCATCCCTTGTTGGGAGACGTGCGCATTCGTAGGGCGCTTTCTTTGAGTCTGGATCGTACCCAGCTTCGTGATGAAATCTACCCAGACCGTCGACTGCCCGCATTTTCCTTTCTTCCAGGTGTCTCGATGACTGTGCAGCCATCCGGTTTGAAGTTGGAGAAAGCAAAGCTCATTATGAAGAATCTCGGATGGAAACAGGGAAAAGATGGTTTCTTGATTAGAAAGGGGAAACCGCTGAGCTTGCCACTCGCCGTTGATACTCAGGACAAATTCAGAAATAAGCTTGCTGAACGTCTCAAGCAACAATGGGCAAAACTAGGCGTCGATATTCAGATCAAAAAGTTGCCAGCTCAGGAGTTTTTCGATCTGGTTAAGAAAGCACGCTTCAGTGCGCTGGCGCTTTATGCTCAACTAAGCCCAGACCTTTCCCGCCTGAGTACGCAGCTCGCCAGTTCTTCCATTCCTAGCCGAGATAACTTTTATGTCGGAGAGAATTACGGGCGTTTCGCTAATAAGGGAATTGACCAGCTTCTCACGCAATATGATCAGGAGTGGAATCTGACCAGGAGAGAGTACTTGTTGGGGGAACTGGAGGAAAAATTTCAGGAGGCGTTACCATTTCTTCCCATCTTTTTTAGGTATGAAACGGCTGTTGTAACAAGCACCGCTTGTGGCAAGGAGGTGGTTTGGAGGAAACTGCGCAGCTGGTTCCCCCAAGAAACACTAGAGATCGATTGGCTCCGCGCTATTTTCCTCTGCCCTTGATTTCCACCACTTCATAACAACAGGGTAAACATAATCGTCAGTTAACACACTCATGCTATCCTGAGCAACGCGTGCCGCGGGTGCGAGCATGTAGGTGACTACCCAGGTGGAGGCAAATGTCGCCATTGTTGCATAGGCTAATCGGCGGACAGGACTTGCTCCCGTGGGAGGGATGAAAATTGTCAGGCCTTTGATCCGACGAGTAACCCCGAGATATTTGATAAGTTCGCCAAGGTTATTGACGATTAAAACTTTCGGGCCAACTTCCATAGCAACGCTCATCATACCGCGTACTGCCTGGAATTTCGTTAAAAGGTAACGCGGAAAGGAAAGATCGCTTTTCTCTGTTTGCCTATCTTTTCCTGCTTTGATGAAGAGTTTTGCCAGGGGGTCACCCAAATAGTTTGCGGTCGTTCCCGCAGCCTCTGGATTCATTCCCAGGTGTGTGAAGACTAGGATTCCACCTACTTTCATCGCGACCTTTGAGACTTGGCTGTAAACATTACTGACATCGAATACGAGGCCGGTGCTGCCGATATTGACACTTTTCCATGCTTTCAAAAGGGTGGGAGGCAACTTCAAAAGATCTCTCAAGAAAGATTTCGCCGAGGGATTGTCACCAAGCTGACTTGTGAAACTTCCCAGGGCAACATCAAGGGGGGCTTGAATAACGATATCTATGAACATTTCTTGAGTATTGGGAATTCGTTTCCATACAAACACGAGGGCATCTTTTGCATTCTTTTTCCAGACTCCGATGTAAGTATCGGTTTCTACTTCATCCCCGCCAACAAGCTCACAAATTCCTTCCTTGCATCGTAGTGGTGCGTCAGTCAGCTTGTCTTTCTCCACGATGGAGTCTGATTTCGTGGAACTAGCTGTCGCCGTTAAAGGCAGGAAGCATGAAACCAAGCAATTGAAAATAATGGATTTTGTTCTCATTCTCTTGATCCGGTGAAAGTTGTGGGTTGAATTCGAGCAGTATTTGGTTGAAATACTGCCTCTACATAGCCCTTTGAAATCAGGGCGTCAAATGCTTTCTATCATAAATAATGTAATGCGTAAGCCACTTGGGGCAAGGAGGTGGTTTGGAGGAAACTGCGCAGCTGGTTCCTCCAAGAAATCCGGGGGAGGCGACGCTTCACTCGCCCCCCCAAACCCCCCTCTCCCTATTTGCCCCATGTGGCTTACGCATTACCATAAAAAGAGTTGGAGTTCTCAATGAAGCGTGTTTTATCTTTCATTCTTGCTATCTTGTTTTTCCCGACAGCTTGGGCACAAGTGGCGGAAAATCCCATCTCGATTGAAAGTTTTTTTCCACATAAGAAACATGTGTCAGTGGGCGAAGATGTGTACCTTTATTGGGTCGCAAAGGGGGCGGACGCTTGCATGATTCACGGGAACAGTCATTCGACTCAAGAGCTACCTACGCAAGGCTTTCTTCCGGTTGAGGTTAATGAAGACACTCACTTCACACTTACATGTTCCGGCGAGGGTAGGGACGACCAGGAGCGGAGAATCTTAGTTTCGGTTGCGGAGGGCGGAGAAAATGAGGGCAAGGAGAGTTTGTTGCGCGAAACGTTTGATCTTGGCCATTTACTGAACCATCTGGTATATGATGGTTTTGTTCAACCGATTGTTTGGCGAGTTGCTGCTTGGGCGGCTCCTGCGGTGCTTGTAGCTTACTATCAGCATCTCGTGGGACGACGCGCACATCAGCACTAAGACTAAGAATAAACAGAGCTAGGAGAGATGGCTGAGTGGTCGAAAGCGCTCGCTTGGAAAGCGGGTAGATGGGTAAAACTGTCTCGGGGGTTCGAATCCCCCTCTCTCCGCCACCTGACACACTGCTTACGCAGCAAATCACTTAAAATCCGTATCAGTAATAACAAAGACTTAGAAGATAGACTTCTCAGCTACAAACGTCTAAATCACCGCACATCATCCGAAATAACAGCCATTGTAGTTAGTTTGTAGTTACCTTCTGTAGTGATTGAGGGAGTAACTACATATTTTTTAAAAATTAAAATCATAACAATGCCTTACAGTCAGAATTTCGATCGACCTGTGATAGAATTTTTTAGGCGAACAATTTGATCCAACCCCCTCCTGAAGAGGTATCTTTTGGGCACGATAATGCCCTGAAACGCAAGAAGCTGAGCCTGCCAAAAATCGCGTTGAGTTGAAGTCTGAATCCTCCGACGGATGTGCCAAAGACAATAGGCCAGAAGCCAAGAATACTTTTCATTTTGTTCAGTTTGTTGGAAACCACGTTCTATCGTGCGTCGAATATTTCTCAGGAATGTGTTGGCGTTTTCTCGCGGAGGAGTGCCGACCGAATTAGTGGGCCTGGTTAACTCATCGCTTAAGTCAAAAACGTTTAGGAAATTAATAATAAAACTAGAATCTCTTCTCACGGAAGGGACACCATGTGCTTCTGGAGCGACAACGATCTCCTGTTCGTTACTGATCAAATCGATCACTTTCTGGTTCACTACAATTCGCGGAACGTTGGCATTTTTACATTCCAGTTCAAAGGCGTCGATAAATGCAGGACCAGTTATTATTCTTTCTTCGAGGTTTACGTAGAGAGCTCCAACGGAAATCCCTCCTCTCACGGGATGATTCGTGTCCATTAAATGAAACTGAATTGAACAGATATTTCGCAGAAAATCCTGAGTCATCCTATCATTTTCAAGTGCGCTGCATCCCAACTTTCGATACGCAATGATTGAGTCGCTAATTAATTCTATTCCATCAAATCCGGATCGAAAGTTTGTCATGAACTCTTTAAGAACGCGACCATTGTTAAAAAACCTCGAAGTTTCTTGTTCCGAATTTTCACCTTGGATAATTTTTTTGAATCCTAAGACATCAAGAAAAGCAACTATGTATTCTTTGTATTTCACTTCAATCATAGTTGGGCCAGTTACGCAGATTGGGGAAGAGTTTTGTCGCTATAATCATATTTTTCAAACAAGCGATCGATTTCTTCTTTCTTTGCATGAGGGATCAGTATGTCCTTGAAAATATCAAACGCTGACTTTGCAATGATTTCGATATCTTCATTTTGTTTTAAAGTGGCAATGTATTCGAGGGCATTTTTTGAAAATTCCCAGGCTACAAAAACACCAATCCTCTTCTTTTCCGATGTTATCGCTGAATGAAATTTTTGTATGTCAGGTCGTCCGACAGGTGTTGAATGGTTTTTCACTTGAATTGGATTGCGATTTCCATCCCAACCATCGATCCCTCGATCACCTGTCTTTTTGTCATTAACTTTCCAGCCCATATATTCACAAACGATTCTTGCAAAATCGTGCCCATCAATTTCCTTCAACTCCTTCTCAGTTTTGGGAACATTTTTGATCTCGAAACTAACTTTCGAAGATTTGCTGTTGAGCCTTTGTGCCGACACTTTGATAGCTACGGGAGATACGTCCCCTATGATAAATCTTCGATCTGTCATCGAGCAAACTTTTGCCGTGGTTCCGCCTCCGGAGAAGCAATCCAAAACGAGATCACCGGGATTTGATGAACACTTTATTAGTCTTTGAAGTAAGGCTTCTGGTTTTTGAGTTGGGTACCCCAAACGTTCAGTGGCTTGTCCTTGGATTGCCAAGATATCGTCCCATACTGTATCAACCGGCCTTCCCTTGTTTTCATCTAAGTACCGTTTCAAGCGTGGAACCCCATTTCCTTTCTGGTAAATAAGCCCTTGTCGATCCGCGTCGTTCATTTTTTCTTTTGTCCAACGCCATACCTTTAGATGTCCTCTGAACTCATAAGTCAAATTTGGCCTATTAGGGTTTGGATTTGCAAGGTTGTCTAGCTGATATCGTCGTCCCGTCCCTTCTTCGACATGCTTATAGAACTTTCGAATATACTCAGGGTCCTGACTGCTGAACGGCCGATTCCAAGTAAATTTTTCAGATTTTGTGTAATAGAGAATTGTATCGTGATTATTGGGTAATCTGGTTGAAGCAAGTCCTTTGGCTCCCTGTCTTTTCCAAATAATCTCAGACCTGAAATTTTTTCCTCCAAATGTATCGTCAAGTAAGCACCTGAGGCGATGTGAGGCGTGCCAGTCACAATGAAGAAATAGTGTTCCCGTATTTTTTATTTTCTTATGGATCAATTCGATTCTTGGCCTCATCCATTCGATATAGTGTGAAATTCCGCCAGAAAATCTATCCCCGAATGATCTTAGTTCATACCCGTTTCCCCAAATAATTTCATAGTCTCGATTGCTAAAGAAGGGGGGGTCAATATAGCAAAGGTCAACGGATTCATCAGGAATCCAATTGAGCCAGTCAATATTGTCACCGCAAACAATGGTGTTTTTATTTGGATCAATTTTCACCGAAGGTACCTCGAGTTTTTTCTTTCTCTTCGGCAGCTTTCTGGGTTCGATAGATAGGCAGGCATTGCCGGTTTTTTATGCGCTAGTCAGTGGGGTAGTTCAGGGTAGTAACTTGCTCAAAAGAGCCCATACTTTCGTTCAGTAGTATCTTCTGTCGGTCGTTCTCGATATCAGCAGGAGAGCCGATGACATAGCTGATCACGAAGCGAGCAGCCGCGATATTTCCATTTTTGGCGGATTTCACAAGAGCCGCAACGATCTCATTCACGTCACCTTCACTTACCGAGGATAGGAGTGTTCTTCTAAAGCTCGCGACTCGCCTAATATGAGGGTTTCCAGGGCCGCCAGAGTTTCCCTTTGCAAATCTTCCCTGCGCATCGCGACCGATATCACCGTTTGTTGACGGGTTGCTCATGTTTAAGTGCCCTCCCATTAATTTTTACCACTATCTTAACAGGGTTTGAAGAAAGTCCTCCGGTCTCCTAGAATCCTGTTTCAGCTCGTTTCAATCGATTTCTGTACTCTCAGGAGAGACCAATATGCTCGACAACCCACGAGATTTTTTTTCCGTCAAAGAAGCAGTGAAGCAGCTTGGAAAAGATAAGGACTATATCTTTACTCTCGGAAGCCATGGCGACGTTTCTACCTTTTTTTATGAAGAATTGTTTCAGTACGAAAGAAACGAAAAAAACGATATCAGGACTAAAACTAAAAAGCGTGTTTTAGGGTATTTTCAGCTAACGACGAACATCGTCGCAAATTTTCTTCTATCTCAGAGAAGACCACAGGAAAAGGACTTAATGCCTTCTTTTAGTGAAGTTGTTATTGCAGGAGATTTGTGGGTCAAGCTTGATTCAGACCTGAAAGAAGACCCAAAGTATGTTTACCGTTTTGGCGGAAGCGCGGAAGACAGTCTGGAAATCAACACTGATCGTTCAATCTATTTTCTAAAGTCGGAAATAAAAGCGATTAAGGATGGAAAAGGTTTGCGTAGCCGTGACAAAAAGCGAGCTACTAGAATTGACAAGGTAGAGAACGAACGCTCCTTTTTTGAATTTGTTGTGTTAGCCATGGACAGGGCCCATCGAGCTGGTGTCTTGGATAAGTTTTATCGAAATGGAAAGCTTAGTGTGAGTGCGTTGTTAACGTTCGCTGAGACCAATCCTTATCAATCTGCTTCAGTTTATAACTACGACCTCTCGGAATTCAAGAAGGGGCATGACCGAGATGCCTTTACTCGGAGAGTGAGGGAACTTAATACAAAGATCGAGGCCCATATATAATTTACGGATTTAAATAATTTATTAACAATATAAATACATTATTTAATAGTTAAAATTATTTAGTGGCCCATAAAGATCCCGCCTATCTCGTGCGACACTCCTAAAAATTTCTTCTAAGTTCAATTCCAGACATCGAAGTTCAACAAATTTCTGCGGAGGTCGCATGAAGGATCGCATTCTTCGTGAGCCTGAGGTTCTCAACCTTACAGGTCTCAGTCGAACAACGATTTGGCGTTTAGAGAAAGAAGGAAGTTTTCCACGAAGGGTCAAAATTTCAAGGCAAGCGGTGGGTTGGTTGTTTCAGCAGATTCAAAAGTGGATGGAGCAGAAACATGAGATTTCGTTAAACATAGAGGAGGGCAGAGATGGAAGACCTCGAAGCAATACTTAAGCAAGGAGCTATGGTCTTTCCTGTTCATGGAATAACGGAGGCTCGGTTATGCACATGCAGAAAAAAGGATTGTGGCTCTCCAGGGAAGCATCCGATCTATCCCAATTGGCAGCGGCAAGCGTGTACATCCCTGGACCAATTTGATTCTGTCAAGAGAGCCTTTGGTCCTATCAACTACGGTTTGATCACGGGTGGGGCAAGCCAGATTATTGTAGTCGATGTTGATAAGCGAGATGATCATGACGGAGCTGAATCTTTAAAAATCGTTGAATCCAAGTATTCCGAATTGCCTCGGACCGTAGAAAGTTTGACCGGTGCAGGTCGCCATATTTTTCTACGCATTCCTGAAAGGGTTTCTATCAATAATCGAGTGGGAATTTTTCAGGGAATTGATATTCGAGGTGAGGGTGGCTTCGTCGTCATTCCACCAAGCAGGCACCACTCAGGGAAAGAGTATGCTTGGGATTGTGAACGGCACCCTGAGGATATTTCCATTGCCTTTGCTCCTCCCTGGCTGACTACACTCATAGCCTCACGGAATGAAAAGCAGAAGTCTGACTGGCAAGGGATACTTAAGGCAGGATTTTCGTCGGGGACGAGAAACTGCTCACTCACCAAGATTGCTGGGCATCTTTTAGGCAAGGGGGTCTCATTTGAAGTTGCGTTGGTTGCGGCGTTAGGCATTAACGAGAAGAGATGTTTCCCTCCCCTCCCTAGCTCTGAAGTATTTCACATTGTCCGAAGCATCGCAAAAAGAGAAAGGGGGAAACACGATGGAATATAGCACAAACACCAAAAATGAGCCATCGCCAAATCCTCGCATGTACTATGGTCCCCTCGGAGAAATCGTTACACGAGTTTCCCCACAAACGGAGGCTGATCCCGTTGCAGTTTTCGCGCAGCTTTTGTCGATGTTTGGGAACTGTTGTGGGAGAAATTCCTATTACCTCGTCGGTGCAACAAAACACTATCCAGTCTTGTTCTCACTGATAGTCGGGCGTTCGTCAAAAGCTCGGAAGGGCACAGCTGCCGACCTAGCTAAAATGATTTTCAGAGATGCTGAACCAGAGTGGGCCAAGAACTGTTGTGATTCGGGGCTTTCATCCGGTGAAGGAATCATCAATCGCATTCGAGATCAACAAGGTGAGGACGCTGGGGTATCGGACAAGCGTTTGTTTCTTCTTGAAACTGAGTTTGGCGGAGCTTTGAGAGTCTTGCAGCGGGACGGAAACAAACTTTCATCTGTCGTGA
The DNA here is from genome assembly GCA_016186945.1 of Deltaproteobacteria bacterium. Lineage (GTDB taxonomy): Bacteria > Bdellovibrionota_B > Oligoflexia > Oligoflexales > Bog-1112 > BOG-1112. Next base: position 57,910 of record JACPKR010000041.1, read on the forward strand.
GAGATGCGTGGGACGGAAATATTTTAACTTCCCTCATTAAACACAACCGAATCACTGCAACTGACCCGCATATGTCTATCGTAGGACAAATCGTTCAGCAAGAATTGCAAAGATACTTGACCAACACAGAAATTTTCAACGGGTTTGGGAATCGCTTTCTGTTCATTTATTCAAAACGTTCTAAGTTGCTTCCACACGGTGGAGATATTGATGCTTCAAAGTTCTTCCTTGAAATTGATGCAATCAAACGTGCGATTGAATTCGGCAGGAAGCAACAACGTCTCACAATGGATGATGAAGGGAGAAAGGCGTGGGAAGAGATATATGAAGAACTCTCCGTTGAAAAAGATGGTTTGGTCGGTGTGCTCACAAGTCGTGGGGAAGCTCAAATCCTTCGGCTATCGATGATCCTTACTTTGTCGGTTTGCAGTTCCGTTATTACTGCTGACCATCTGTTTGCAGCATACTGTCTTTGGCAATACTGCGTTCAGTCGTGCGAGTACATCTTTGCTGACTTCCGAGAAGATCCTGACCTTCTAAAGTTCCTTACGGCTCTCGAGCAGGCTGGAAAAGATGGACTGACTCGAACCGATATTTCAAATCTCTATGGCCGCAATAGGGGTCGGGGTGCTCTGGAGAAGATTCTCGGGTCAGCCTTGGTAGCCGGAAAGGCGACCTATGAGGTCATTCATGCCCCTCCAGGACGTCCTAAGGAGGTTTGGTACTTCAAACAGCCCATCGTTCAAGCAACTGAGAATACGAACTAAAAAACGGCGGTGAATTATTTCGTTTTTTCGTGATTGCTAGCCCATTATTTAGTGAGGTAACTATTTATGGAAAATACTCGCGGCAATAAACGCGAAGAGGTCTTTGAAAATTCGGATGAAATACTAACTACAAAAGAAGCTGCAACGTTACTCAAAGTAAGTGAGAAATCGCTCCTGAACATGTGTTGTAATGGGATGGTTCCTTACTATAAGTTGGGTCGTCGCAATAGGTTTAGACTTTGTGACCTGAGAAGTCTCCTTCTTGCAAACAAGAAAGGGGCCACTAATGGGCACAAAATACGATGAAAAGACTGGCTACTATATTGTTTCATTTTGCAAAAGAAATCCAAGAACAGGAATGCCTGTCTCTCTTAAACGAAAAACAAAACAGAAAACTAAGGTAAAGCAAATTGAGCGAGAACTTATCGCTGCTGTAGAGCGTAAGATTGCGGAAAAGGTAACTCCCAGGTGGAAAGATGTCGTCTCTAGCTACGTCGAAGATGCAAGAGCACGAGGTCTAGCAGAAGTCACGATCTACAACACTCAGAAGTGTGTAGAGGCTGCAACGTTCGAAAAATGGGGGTCGCGTCTTGTAACGGAGATCACGACCCAGGATATTCGAAACTTGATTCAAGTGGAATTCAAAGATAATGCGCCAAGCCATCAGAGGGCAATGCTTAAGTATCTGCGTCAGGTTTTCACTTACGCGCTTGAGAATGGATACCTTCAAAGAGATCCGGTACCCAAACTTGCCTTCAGAGTTGGAGACAAAATCAAGAAGGTACTCACAGAAGATCAGGTGAAAACTCTCTTGAGGACGGCCAAGTCCATGAACTGGGAGTGGTACCCTCACGTTACTATGTGCCTCTACACAGGCCTTCGTAATGGCGAACTCTACGCCTTAACTTGGGACAGGGTGAGCCTAGACCAAAGGCAGATCATTATTGATCGATCTTGGTGCAGCAAGGGAGGTTTCAAGAGTACGAAATCTGGCGATGATAGGGTTATAGAAATAGCGCCAAATTTGGTTCCACTTTTGAAAGAGCTGAAGCTTAAAAGCTATGGCGAATCCTTTGTCCTACCTCACATGAGAGAATGGGAGATAGGAGAGCAGGCTAGGCAGCTCAGACGCTTTCTAGTGGGCATTGGTTTACCAGAGATTCGATTCCATGACTTGAGAGCAACTTGGGCAACACTGTTGCTATCCAAAGGAGTAGCACCTGCAAAGGTCATGATGATGGGGGGATGGAAGGACATGAAGACCATGATGATCTATATGCGGAAGACCGGTATCGACATCAAAGGAATGACTGACTGTCTGAACCTACATGATCCAAACTTTTCAGGAGCGAAGGTTCTCAATTTTTCGTCGCCGTCGTAATCGGTCGTAAGTGGGGTGAGAGAGTGGTGGAATTGCAGTAGCTTGCAAGTGCTCCGCACTCTCCGCCATATGCGATCTTGACAAATTTAAGGTTATACTTTAACTTATTTAAAGTATAGTCATTCTTTTTAGACTTATCTCCAATGGCCTTTATTGACAGAAAAATCACGGATCAGCTTCAGGAAGCTGTTCGGCATTTCCCGGCGTTAGTACTGACGGGTGCGCGCCAGACGGGAAAGACGACCCTTCTTCGAAAGCTGTATCCTCATTTTCAATATGTAAGCCTCGATCGGCCGCTTGTCGCTGAACAGGCAGAACGTGATCCCGAGTCGTTTCTACGGGCAAACCCTCCTCCTTTGATTGTAGACGAGGTGCAGTATGCTCCTTCCCTGTTTCGATTTCTCAAGATCCAGATAGATGAGAAGCGGGAGTCGAAAGGTCAGTTCATTCTCACGGGGTCGCAGAAGTTTACCCTCATGAAAGGGGTGACCGAGTCCTTAGCGGGTCGGGTAGCGGTCATGGAATTGGAGGGTCTCAGTGTTCTTGAGCTGCCGGGAAAAAACCTGGAGAGGGACTATCCTTCCTTGATGACGCGGGGTGGGTTTCCTGAGCTTTGGGTGGAACCTGCGCCTCCTCCCCCTCTTTTTTTCGATTCCTACATTGCGACCTACCTTGAACGAGATGTGAAACAAATCCTGGCTGTGGGTGATTTGCGAGACTTTGAACGATTCCTAAGAGCCTGTGCCCTACGAACTGCTCAGCAACTCAACAAGTCGGATCTTGCAAGAGAGGTCGGTGTAAGTGTTCCCACAATCGGGTCCTGGCTAAGTGTGCTGGAAGCTTTGGGACAGATCGTTTTGCTCGAACCTTGGTTCGGCAATGTGAGCAAAAGGCTTGTCAAAGCTCCCAAGCTTTACATGAGCGAGACATCCTTGGCTTGCAGACTTTGTGGCGTCGATGCTTCTAACCTGGAGACGTCTCCACTCGTAGGTCCCCTATGGGAAACCTTCGTCTTTGCGGAACTGAGAAAGCAACTTGCGTTTAAAGGTCATCGTCCGAAGCTCTGGTATTACCGTGACCAAGCTCAGTGGGAACTAGACTTCATATGGGAGCAGGGCCATCTTCTCTCTTTTTTTGAGTGCAAGTGGACCAGCTCTCCTCGGCAGTCGGACGCGAAGAATATGGACAGAATTCAAACACTCTTTGAGAACAAAGGAAAGATTCCCTATGCGATCAAAGAAAAGGTGCTCGTTAGTCGGGCGAGGGAACACTTTTCTGCCGATGGGTTATCATTCCGTTCTCCCATCTCCGGCCTGTTCGATGATTAACTATAGTATTTGGGAAAAAGAATTTGTGGAGAGGACCTTTTTTGAAAAAAAGTTCCCCTCCACACCTCCCCCCAAAAAACTTTAAATACTGAAGTTTTTGAAAAGGGGGTTGGGGAAATAACTTTTTTCAAAAAGTTTGTCCCCAAATTAATTATCTTGAACACTATAGTTCTTGAACATGGCAGTTTCAATGAGTTCACAGATGATATGGCCGAGCAGGATGTGGCCTTCCTGAATACGCGGAGTATCGCTGGAGGGAACTTTAAGCATCATATCTGCTTTCTTCCCAAGCAGGCCGCCACCCATCCCTGTCATCCCGATGCTAATCATGTCGAGGCGTTTTGCGGTCTCAACGGCATTGAGAATGTTCTGTGAATTCCCGGAAGTCGAGATGGCAAAGAGGATGTCACCAGGTCGCCCCATGGCTTCCACAAGACGGGAGTAGACTTCGTTATACGAATAATCGTTAGCTACCGCTGTGAGATAGGAAGTGTTGACATGGAGGGCTTCTCCAAAGAGCGGCTTGCGATCAAAATAGTAGCGCCCTGACAATTCCGCTGCCAAGTGCTGGGCATCAGCGGCGCTGCCTCCATTCCCTGCGAAGAGAACCTTGCCTCCTTCGCTCAAAGATTTCACACAAGCTTGCGCAGATTTTTCCACGAGGGAGATAAGTTCCCGATCGTTAGCGATCGCCTGCTTGACGCTCACCGCTTCCTTCAGTCTGCGTTCAATTGTATCCTTCATTATGATAACCTTCCCCTTCTTATCCTTATGGGAGACGATCCTTGCAAAAGCGAAAAGTTTTAGCCGTTGTCATGGACGGCGTTGGCGTGCGCAAAGAAACATTTGGCAACGCGGTGGCTTGGGCAGCCACGCCAGCCCTTGATTATCTTCGCAAACACGGCCTCTATACAACACTAAAAGCGCATGGCCCGTGGGTGGGCCTTCCCTCGGAAGATGATATGGGAAATTCCGAAGTAGGCCATAATGCAATGGGAGCAGGGAGAATCTTCGGGCAAGGAGCCAAGCTTGTAAATGAAAGTCTGCAACACGGCACTTTGTTTGCGGGAGAGGTGTGGGGGAAGGCAATTAAGCAAGGGAAACATCATTCCCTACATTTTATCGGCCTGCTCTCGGACGGCAATGTTCACAGCCATGAGAAACATCTCTTTGCCCTCATCCGACAAGCCGTTCGGGAGGGGGTGACGCGTATCCGCCTTCATACGCTATTGGATGGACGTGATGTTGGCGAACGGTCGGGGGAAATCTACGCAGAGCGTTTGCGCGCGGTCATCGAGCCGCTGAATAAGGCAGGTGCTGACATACGGGTTGCGTCCGGCGGTGGGCGTATGCTGGTGACGATGGACCGTTACAAGGCGGATTGGACAATTGTGGAGCGCGGATGGAAAGCTCATGTGTTGGGGGAGGCTGAGCATCAATGCCCCAGTTTGGAAGCTGCCCTGCAGGAATTTCGCAAAGATCCCTTGCTTAGCGACCAATTTCTTCCCGCTTTCGTGATCACGGAAAACGGGAAGCCGGTGGGACCGATACGAGATGGGGACGCAGTGATTTTGTTTAACTTCCGGGGGGATCGAGCGCTGGAAATTTCCCAGGCGTTTGAGGAGGAACATTTTACCCCCTTCGATCGTAAGCACCGACCGGATGTATTTTTTGCAGGAATCTTGCAATATGATGGGGACTTGCAGATACCTAAGCATTACCTCGTCCCTCCTCCTGCGATAGATCATACGCTTTCCGAATACCTGGTATCCCTTAATGTCCGTCAATTTGCGTGCAGTGAAACGCAGAAATTCGGGCATGTGACCTACTTCTGGAACGGTAACCGCTCCGGTTACTTCGACCGCTCTCTGGAAGAGTACCTGGAAATTCCGTCCGATAATATTCCCTTTGAAAAGAAGCCTTGGATGAAGGCACACGAAATTACGGAAGAAACCATAAAACGCATGGGCAAAGACACCTTCGACTTCGGACGCCTCAACTATGCCAACGCTGATATGGTAGGTCACACGGGGGATTTCGAAGCCACAATTGTAGCGGTTGCCACTGTTGACCTCATGGTAAAACGCCTCATTCGGGCGGCTGGAGAGACGGGCACCATCCTCCTTGTTAGCGCAGATCATGGGAACGCCGATGACATGTTTGAAAGTGGCAAAGGACACTCGCGCCCGCCTCTCGATCAACGCCCTCGCGCCAAGACCTCGCATACTTTAGCTCCTGTGCCTTGCTACATTTTCGACCCGCTCGGCATGCAGGGCCGCTCAATTGCGGCTGAAGGAGAGGGAAGCCTGGCTAATATTGCAAACACGGTGCTTGACCTTCTGGGCTTGGAGCAGAGGGCGCTGTATGAACCAAGTCTTCTGCGGTCGTAGGCATTGGTTCAGGTCTCGGGGGTTTTTGTTTCGAGTAACTTTCCGACATAGGTCAAAAGCCCTACAACCAAAACTACGAGGATAGATTTTGTCCACGATAGGTCCTTAAGCAGAAGGACAAGAATGGCTAGAAACAGCCCCATTAAGAAGAGATTTTGGGCCCAGCGTTTTTCGTTCGCCGAAATCGGAGGATCAAACTTCTTTTCACAGATATGTTTCACCACAGATTCCAAACCACGGGGACGGAATCCAGGTCGCGCCCACCAGACTTTGAACTTGTCGAAGACATACGGCGCCCGCCAAGTGTCGGCCAACAGATCGGCAAAATAGTGGAACTGGGTGCGCAGCGGGTTCCACGAATTTAGCGGAACGGTGACACCATAAATCGGCTCTTCTTCCTCTTTTTGAAACGTGCCAAAAAGGCGATCCCAGATGATCAAGGTTCCCGCATAATTTTTGTCGAGGTACTTAGGATTTCTGCCATGGTGGACGCGGTGGTGCGACGGAGTGTTAAAGACAAATTCGAAGTAGGGATGAAAACGCCCCAGCAACCGAGTGTGAACCCAGAACTGATAGGTGGTATTGAGCGAACTTAATGCTAAAAACCAAAGCGGGGGAAAACCGATCAAGGCAAGGGGCAGGTAGAATACGAATGAAAATGTTTCCTGCAACATCCCCTGACGGAGCGCTGTCGAAAGATTGTACTCCTCACTGGAATGATGCACGATATGAGTCGCCCAACCAAAGTTAATCTCATGTGCCATGCGATGAAACCAGTAATAACAACAGTCCACTGCCAAAAACAACCCAAGCGCCGACACCAACTTCTCCCCCGGAGAGATACCAGAAAAATTCAAAACGCCATGCTGAGTTTGAATATAACCGTAGGCTAGCAGAAAGAACGATTTCATGAAGAGAAGAAAGAACTGCTGAAAAATACCACAAGTAAGGCTGCTTATGGAATCGTTAAGCCGATACAGTTCACGCCCCTTCTTCCAGCTAATCCAGGCCTCCACGACGACAGCAAGTAAAAAAAACGGTATGGAAATTTTCACGTAGTTTATGGTTAGGATTGTATCCAAGAATTCGTTGAGCATTGAGTCTCCTTTCCGTAGAAAGTCCGGTGCGTTCAATTCATATCCGCCCTGGTACCGAAATCAGCGATCCGGTGACTCCCCCCATCTCATCACTTAACAGCGAAACGATGGCCCCGCCAAGGCTAGAGAGCGGGACCCAACGACTAAAGTCTTCTTGCGGCATTGCATCGCGATTTGCCGGAGTGTCAATAACAGTCGGAAGGACGGCATTTACGGTGATGTTGCAGATGCTAAGTTCCTTAGCCAAACACGTTGTTAAAAAATTGATCGCGCCCTTGCTGGCCAGGTAGAGACTCACTCCCTGATCCCCGACTCCTTTGGTTGCGTGCGAGGACACGAAGATAATGCGGCCGAAACTAGCCCTTTTCATGATCCCGATCACCGATCGACTGAGTAACCAGCAACTCTTTAAATTGCTGTCGAAAAGCGTTCGGTAGTCGTCTTCCGTACTGTCTTCGATCAGCCTGTAGCGAAACGTTCCGGCGGCATTGATCAACGCGTCGATCGAGCCAAGGGACTCGCCGGCTTGTTTCGTCATCGCCGCAACGTCGTGAGCATTCGCGAGATCTCCCGTTAGAACAAGGTGGTGGGAAGGGGCGAAGGATAGATTCGCTAGATGATCATCGAGGCTTCGTTTCTCCAGCTCGGTGCGACATAACGAAACGACGTGGCGTCGCTGTTTGAGCAGCTCCTTTACCAAATGCTGACCAAGACTTCCCGCAGCCCCTGCGACAACTACGGTTTTAACACGATTAAGCATAAGTTCTCCCGTTCGGTAGCAAACATTCCCGCGAAAATTATCAGTAATCTTCGCAGTTCACTTCGTTTGATTCAAGCGTCTCTTGTAGCAAGGAGGGGAGTTTGAGGGTAAACTTCGCAGATGCTTTCCCTCAAGGGAGTTCCTGGAGGAAGCAGCTGCGCAGTTTCTTCCAAACCACCTCCTTGCTCCCAGTAAATCCATCGAGGTTTTCCATGATTTCAAACGATAAGACGATACAACACGAATTTTCTGCGTTCTGCTCTCTCATCGCCCGGCTTCGCGATCCGGAAAAAGGTTGCCCTTGGGATTTGAAACAGACGCACGAAACCTTAGCTAAACATATGATTGAAGAAGCCTACGAGGCATGCACAGCCTTGGAAGGAGGCAAGCCCAAGGAAATCTGCGATGAATTGGGGGATGTCCTCCTGCAAGTTGTTCTCAACGCTCAACTCGGGGTCGATGCAGGCACCTTTTCTATCAGAGATGTCATTAGCGCCATTCATAATAAAATCGTGCGGCGCCATCCTCACGTCTTTGGAAGTGAGGAGGAGCAAAAACGGCGCGAACTTTCCCAGATCATGAGTCGCTGGCAGGAAATCAAGGAAGAGGAAAACGGGGCGAAAGCCGAGGACTCCGTCATGAAGGCCCGGGGAGTGTACAAAACGTATCCCGCTAGTGTGCAAGCTTACAAAGTAGGAAAAGTGGCTCATTCCGTGGGCTTCGATTGGGACGAGCCAGGGGAGGTATGGGAGCAAGTGTCTCGCGAGTTTCGTGAACTTCAAGACGAGTGGGAACAAGCGGAGAAAGATCTACAGAAGGTACACGAGGAAATCGGAGACCTCTACTTCACCCTCGCCCAACTTTGTCGTCACTTAGGTTGGGAGCCTGAACTCGTTGCCTTCAAAGCCAACCAGAAGTTTCTCTCTCGGTTTGAAAAGATGGAAGCCCTATCAAAGGGAAAACCCCTAGCCCAACTGACTAAGGATGAATGGGAAGAACTTTGGAAGAGCGTCAAGACAAGCTGACCACGTAATGCGTAAGCCACTTGGGGCAAATAGGGAGAGGGGGGTTTGGGGGGGCGAGGGAACCGTCGCTCCCCCAAGGGATTTCTTGGAGGAACCAGCTGCGCAGTTTCCTCCGAACCACCTCAGCCCCGTAGGGTAGTGCTTACCCGTTTGCTTTCATCAATTTTGCCATACGAGCAATCCTTCGGGAGGAGTTATTCGCGTGAAGGATGCCCTTAGTAACAGCGCCAGAAAGTAGGGATTGCGCTTTTACAAAATGCTTCTGCAATTCATCCTGTGTAAGCTTCCCCTCTTTCAAGGCCGCAGCAGAGGTGCGGAAGGTTTTAATTGCAGATTTAATTTGTGACAGAAAACTACGGTTTCGTATGTTTCTCTTCACGTTCTGACGTGCTCGTTTTTTTGCCGAATCATGTGTTGCCACTGCTTAAGTCTCCTCTTTAGTCTTCCTGATTTTTTTCGGTGCTTTTTTGGCTGCAGTTATTTTTGCCTTCAGGGCAGCCTTCTTTTTTCTTTGGTTATTGCGCTGCCGAACTTTCGGTGTCAGTCGGTTATCACCTTTTCCCATGAACACTTCCTTCCTCTCTATCTCAACTTGAGTCCGATTTTTTTCGCGAAACGGTCCAGCCCGACCTTGTCGATGGTACGCATTGCTGATGTTGAAATGCGAAGGCTTACAAAGCGCTTCAAGCTTTCCGACCACAGCCGTTTCTTTTGTAGGTTAGGCAGGAAACGATGCTTGCTCTTAATGTTTGAGTGGCTGACTCGATGCCCCACCTGTATTGTTTTTCCAGTTAATTCACAAACCCGTGACATGTTCGTCCTCTAGTTTAGGTTGATTCTTCTTCTTGTTCTTGATCCGGTTTCTCTGATCGTTCCGGTCTATCGTCTCTCTCGCGACGAGGTCCATCTCCCCTCATGGGGCCGCGTGTCCTCATGCTGGCTGAAACGAAAGTTTGGATGATGTTCTGTAATTCACCTGCATACCCACGCTCAGTATCGTGCGAGATGGAGTAAGGGAGAAGACTTAAAAACCTGGCGCGTTTTATCGCAACGGCCAATTTTCTCTGTTGTTCTTGTGTCGCGCCTGAAATACGACGGGGAATTATTTTCCCACGATCCGTGACGAATCGTCTGAGAACGTCAGGGTTTTTGTAGTCAATGATCAGTGCGGGGTCGAGCGTCCTCTTCTTGCGAAGTAGATTTCTCTTCTTTTTCTTGCGAAAATTGTCTTTTCCGTTGGTGTTGCCGTTGCGATCGAAATTGTTGGGTCTCACAGATCCTCCTGGTAATTACCTTTCCCATCCAAAGGCCCCTTTTGGGTTCACCGCCGAAGCGGTAAGGGTTTCAGGAATTTCCCTCTAGTTTTATTAGCCTAGCATTGGAATTCTTTGGGGCTCTATCTTGAATTGAAGCTTTTACCTTATTTTGAACTCGCCTTCAACAATGGAAAAGAAGGGATAGACGCACCGATGTACAAAATAAAAGTCGCAGTTCCCGTTCCCACGGATAAGAGCTTTCTCTACCTGTGCTCCCAGCTGCCCCAGCCTGGAGTGAGAGTGAAGGTTCCGTTCGGAGAGCGTCTACTGATCGGCGTTGTTCTGGGAGAAGCAGAGGCGGCGGAAAACAAGGGTATGAAGCTCAAGGAAGTTGATGAAATCATAGATGAAACACCTCTCCTTTCTCCTAGACTTCGCGCCCTCGCCGAGTGGATGAGCAGCTACTACCTCCACCCGCTGGGGGAAGTGTTTAAGGTTATGTTTCCCGCCAGTCGGACCAAGTCTCTGAGGGAGACCTACTCCCTAAAAGGTAACCCTCCGCTTTTATCCCAAGACTTTGTCACCCACATCTTTGCCCACAGGGCAAGCGTGACCAAGCAGACGCTTCGCAAAAAACTGCGGGGATGGCCTGGTCCTGACGGAGAAATTTTGTTCGGCGAGCTTTTGAAGATGGGGGTGGTGACTCTGAGTTCTGAGACCCTTCTTGCGGCAAAATCCGCGACATTGCCCGCCGAGCAGCTCGTGCCGGGAGTTTCTCAGATCCCCTCCTTGAACGAGGAGCAGGCAAAGCTTGTTGAAAGGATCGTGCTGGGGTTTTCCGATCTTCGTAAGCCTTTTCTGCTTCGCGGTGTCACAGGGTCAGGGAAAACCAGGGTCTATCTGTCACTCATTGAGAGGGTGAAGAAGCATTTCGGCGCCGATGTTCAGACCTTGCTCCTGGTGCCGGAGATTGCGTTAACACCGCAGGCCACACAGATTTTCGAGGAAAGTTTCCCTCGGCAGGTAGCGTTGGTTCACTCCGCTCTGACCGACTCGCAACGTTGGGCCGAGCTTATGCGCATTCATACGGGGAGCGCCCAGATTCTGATCGGTCCCCGTTCGGCAGTCTTTGCTCCTTTCAGGCGCTTGAAGCTCGTCATAGTGGATGAAGAGCACGACGCCAGTTACAAGCAGAGCGCGGGTCTGTGTTACAGCGGACGTGACATCGCCGTTGTGAGAGCCAGGCTGGAAGATGCGGTCTGTCTGCTGGGGTCTGCGACTCCCTCGCTCGAATCGTTTCACAACGCCAGGACCGGGAAGTACCAGCTGCTGGAACTTTCAGCCCGCGCTGTAGCCGTCCCGATGCCCAAGGTAACCCTGCTCCCGTGCCCTAAGATTAGCTCCAAGGAATCCCTGGAGGAGGAGCTTGATGACAACGTGTTTTTATCTGAGGAAGTCATTTCCGCTCTCCGTGAAAACCTCCAACGGGGGAAGCAGGCTATAGTACTGGTCAACCGACGAGGCTACGCCTATTACCTTCTAGCCGGTGACCATCAGCCTGTGCAGTGCCCGCATTGCAGCGTTAGCCTTACCGTACACCGGAACAAAACCAAGCTGCTTTGCCATTATTGCGGATTTCAGACAGCAGTCAGGGAAGTTCTTAACGGCAACCCGGGGGCAAAGTTTACGGCAGTGGGAGTGGGAAGTCAGAAGGCTGAGCGTGTCCTCTGTAAAGCACTCCCTGAAGCCCGCATTGCACGCATGGACTCCGATGTTGTCGCGTCGAGAAGGAAGCTGCTGGCCATTCTGTCTGCCTTTCGCAAGCGCACACTCGACATCCTTGTCGGAACACAGATCCTTGCCAAGGGCCACGATTTTCCAAAAGTGGCGATAACTGTCGTAAGTGAATTTGACCGCACCATGGATTTTCCTGACTTTCGCGCAGGGGAACGTGCCTTCCAACTCATGGTGCAGGCTGCGGGGAGAGCGGGACGCTCCGGTGAGCAGGGAGAGGTCTTCCTCCAAAGCAACAAGGGCATGCACCCGCTGATTCGTGACGCCCTCCAGCACGACTTCACGAATTTTGCATCGCGCGAACTTGCCAAGCGCCAATCCTTCGGATTTCCGCCGTTCGTGCATATGATCCGCATAGAACTTTCCTGTGAAGACCTGGCAAAATTGGAGCAGGCCTGCCTGAGGATTTTGGACTGGGAACGGAACTATTTCGCAGACAACCGCGGCCTTCTTCTGGATTTGAAGGTGCTCGGGCCGACCCCTCCGCCTATCGAACGCATCAATCAGAAGTCGAGGCGCGTCCTGCTGGCCTCCTCAAAGCGATTTGCTCGGGTACACGAGTTTGCCCGACAGTTTTTGGCTAATTTTGAGCATCGCCTTAAAGGAGTGAAGATACAGGTTGATGTTGACCCGCAAAGTTTGATGTAAGATATACCTTTGATGCGTATTGGCTTTATATATAGTATTTGGGAAAAAGAATTTGTGGAGAGGACCTTTTTTGAAAAAAAGTTCCCCTCCACCGTCATCCCGCGGCTTGACCGCGGGATCCAACGGAGCAGCCTTCCTCGAACAAGTTGGATCCCGCGGTCAAGCCGCGGGATGACAGACTCGTAAAAGTTTGTCCCCAAATTGATTATCTTGAACACCATAGAAAGATGGAACAATGGACATTAAGCTTTCAAAATCAGGCTCTGGTCTCGATACAGAACAATTCATGTACTTGAAAGACATGAAACTCTTTCAAGTGAGGGGCATCCTGATTTCAGAAGCAGTGGACTCCAGCACAGCGGAGCGAGTTGTCAGAGACCTTCTCATCCTTGACGAGGAAAACAAGGAGCCGATTAAAATTTATATCAACAGCCCCGGGGGAGAAGTTAATAGCGGCTTCGCTATTTTCGATACTATCCGTTTCATTGATTCCGAAGTGAAAGTCGTCAACATCGGCCTGTGTGCCAGCATTGCAACGATCATCAATATCGCAGCAAAAAAGGAAAACCGATTTGCAATGCCCAACTCAAAGTTTCTCATCCACCAGCCGCTGATCAGCGGACAGGTGATCGGTCCAGCGTCAGATATTGAAATCACAGCTAACCAGATTCTAAAAACACGAGAGCGCCTCAATCAGCTTCTCGCCGAAGAGTGTGGTCAGGATCTTAAGAAAGTGGAAGAAGACACCGTCCGTGACTACTGGATGACCGCACCTGAAGCCTGCGACTACGGCCTTGTGACGAGGGTCGTAAGAAGCAAGAAAGAAATTCAATAGTTCATGCCCCCATTTCTTCGCACGAACCAGGCTTTTGTTTTTCATTTTCTGAAACCCTATCTGCCCAGCGCTTTGTTGGGAACGCTGTTATCAATTTTGCTAGGAGTGTGTTCCACCGGCCTTGCAACCCTTGTAGGGCCAAGCTTACGTCTCTTGGTTTCGTACGATGCGAAAACTGAGGTTTCCTTCGTAGAACTTTTCGGAGCGCGCATCGCTCCTTTTCTGGAAAAGCTCTCCACTCTCAACAGTATCAGCACGGAACGTATTCTGTCAGTGCTCCCTCTCTTGTTAGTGATTGTAGCAGGGGCTAAGTTCCTGGTGAGTACATTTCAGTATTTTGTTTGGGAAAGCTTGTCAGAGCTTCTCGCCCGTGACATTCGTCTGTTTGTCACAAAACACTTTCTCTCTCTTCATGCGAGTTCTAGGAGAGGCAGGGAGCATAAAGAAAAAGAAACCATGCTTTCCAGTGCGGTGACGACGGATGTTAAACTGCTGCGTGAGTACCTTGTCCATTTCTACGGAAGCCTGGCAAGGGAACTTCTGCAGGTGCTCTTTCTGGGAATTACTTTGCTGCTCCTTTCCCCCAGACTTTTCGCTTGGTTTTTCCTGGGCGCTTTGCCCGCTGTTGCGATCGTGAGGCAGCTGGGGAGGAAGTTACAGAAACGAGCGGGTCATGCTCTTCAGGACTACTCCCAACTTACTGAATGGCTTCAGCAGCGGCTTCTTGGTATCGAAACGATCAAGCACTACAGCACAGAAGATCTGGAGAGCCAGAAATTCACAGCTCTGACATCTCAGATGCTTGACAAGTTCTACCGGGCCGTACGCGTGAAGGCACGCACCAGCCCACTACTGGAATTTACAGGGATAGGCGCTATGGTACTGGTCCTTGTCATTGCCCTGGTCGATATAAAGAATGGGGTTATGACCGGTGCGGTAGCCGTCTCGTTTTTCACAGGGCTTGCCATCCTGGCCCAGTCCGGGGGCAATATTGGACGCTACTTGAATTCCAATCGTGAAGGTGCGGCAGCGACCGATCGCATCCGCAAAGTTTTAGCAACGGAAGGCGCCGCGAAGCAAACCTTGATTGAGAGGGAAAGCTCCCTCATCTCCGGCAACACGCGACTTGTGTTGGAAAACGTAAGGGCACGCTACCCCGGGGAGACTAATGATGCTCTACGAGGAATTTCCCTCAAATGCGAAAACGGGAAAATCTACTGTATCCAAGGCCCGTCGGGATCGGGAAAATCTACCCTTTTCAACGTCATCCTTGGCTCCCTTCTTCCTTACGAGGGGCAGGTGATCTTTCACCCCTCCGTGACAAAAAATAAGATCGGTTACCTTCCCCAAGACCCTCTACTTTTCCACGGGAGCGTTGCTGCCAATGTGACGTACCCAGACCGAGAGGTGGACGAAGATAAATTGAAACTGAGTTTAGAGGCTGTTGAACTGTGGGACTTTGTGGAAGGTTTGCCTCAAGGCTTCCATACCCTCGTAGGCGGAAAGGGTCGCGAAGTCTCCGGCGGACAAGTGCAACGCCTTCACCTTGCGCGTCTCTTGTATCACTCCTACCTCTTGATTCTCATAGATGAGGGGACCTCCGCATTAGACCCCGAAAATGAACGCCTGGTTTGCAAAACTCTTAGCAGGCAAGCGAAGGCAGGAGCCGTCGTACTTATGATTTCTCATCGAGAGATGCCCGTTCAATTTGCTGACGAGGTGCTACACCTTAGCTACTTGGGGCACTTGGGGCACTTGGGGCAAGGAGGTGGTTTGGAGGAAACTGCGCAGCTGGTTCCTCCAAGAGCAGACTCCTAGTCAAGAAGAGCTTTAAACTTCTTGGTCATCAAGGGAACCGCTTCAAACAAGTCTGCAACAATTCCATAAGTGGCAACAGAAAAGATGGGAGCCTCGGGGTCGGTGTTGACAGCAACGATGACCTTAGAAGTCCGCATGCCGGCCATGTGTTGAATGGACCCGCTGATTCCACATGCAATGTAGAGATTCGGGTTGACCGTTTTACCTGTCTGTCCCACCTGCATGTCATGTCGTGCATAACCGGAATCCACTGCCGCACGGGACGCTCCTACAGTTGCACCCAGGACTTCTGCGCATTCGTTCAGTATCGCAAAATTATCTGCACTCCCCAGTGATCGACCACCTGAAACGATGCGGGCCGCCTCCGTAAGGTCAGGCTTTTCACTTTTCCCCTTGCGAACTTCGAGCGTCTTTAACAGTCTCTCGTCCGCAAGTGACACGGAGAGTGCTTCCGTCTGCGCGTCACCCTGGCTAGCTGTCGCTGCGAAGACATTGGGGCGAAGGGTGGCAAGCCGCAGCCCCTTATTCTTGTAACGCACTGAGGCAAGAACTTTACCCGCGTACATGGGCTTGGTCCCACCGCTCATGTCATCTTTAATTTCCACAAGATCGGTTAAGAGCGGAGCCTTCAAGCGTGCGGAAAGTCTAGCGAACAAATCTCGTCCCATAGGGGAAGCAATCCCCAGGACAAGCTGCGGTTGCCATTGTTTGACAGCCTGCTCCATAGCAGAAGTATAGTGAAGGGGATTATAATGCCCGAGCTGAGAAGCTTCGGCGAGATAGACTTTTCCAGCTCCCCATCCCTTTAACTCACCAGCGAGGGAAGCTACACCTGAACCGGCAAGAACAGCTGCTACATCTCCTGCTTGCTTGCCAGCAAGGCGATGCGCAACTGTCAACGCTTCGTGGCTATGTGATTTAAGTTTGCCGTCCCTTTGTTCGCAAAAAACTAGAACTTTCATCCTAAAAACCTTTCGGATTAGGTAGGCGCGGAAACCCCGTCTTAGTCTGATTGCGAAGCTGTCAGACTAAGACGGGGAGGAAGCGCCCATGCGTTTAAATCACATAACTGTATCCATCGGCACTATGAACTGTGCGGCAGTAAC
>JACPKR010000028.1 GCA_016186945.1 Deltaproteobacteria bacterium
ACACTGGAGGGGAACTTTCCTCGCGGGATGACACTGGAGGGGAACTTTCCTCGCGGGATGACACTGGAGGGGAACTTTCCTCGCGGGATGACACTGGAGGGGAACTTTCCTTGCCAGAAGCGAGTTAGAAGAAAGCGACACCTTCCATAACCTTCTTCCAAGTTCTACCGATGGAAACCTGCTCTAGATTCCCCGTTTCAGCATCCTTCAATATTTTGACAGAAAGTACACCATTGGGGTGCGCGATGCGAACCGATGGGCGACTTAAAACCGAGCCTGGATCGCGTAGCATCGCATGTACGAGACTACCCTTCAGGTGCGCAGCCACGGCGACACAACAAGCCCCGGTGCCGGGAAAAGCCTTGTGCGCGCGTTTGAACCCGACCAGCCTGACGATAAGATCCATCGCATCTTCGTCTAATAAAGTCCCCTCATGCAAATTGTGGCGTTGAGCCGGAGCGAGAAGCGTTAGGAACGGCACATAAGGGGACAAAGAGAAAGCTTCCTCAGCCTTCGCGACAAGGCCAAGGCGCAGGGCGCAGTGACCGCGAAGACGTTCCAATCTTTCCAAAAGTTCAAGATTCCTCTCTAGTTCATCTGTCGTCTCCCATCCGTTTAGGCCGAGATCGTTGGCTCTGACGAAAGCAACAGGATTGGCAATGTCAACGAAGGAGACAGGAATCGTTCCCAGTTCCGGTATAGAAAGCGTTTCGATTAACTGTCCTGTTGGCAGGAGCTTGCCGTTCAGGCTTCCCACAGTTTGCGAAAAATCGAGTGAGATTTCCGCACCGCTCCCCGGCACACCCTCGACTTTGAAATCACCGTAGGTTTTGGGTAACCCATCTTCTACAGGAACCCTGGCAATAATGATCTTTGCTGTGTTCGTGTTGTGAATCTTCACGGTAGTAAAAGGAGCTTTCGCCTTTACCATGCCTTTTTCAATGGCAAAAGGTCCGACGGCCGCTGAGATGTTACCGCAGTTGCCGTCGTAGCTCACGGTGTCCTCAGCAATTCCCACTTGGCCAAATGTGTAGTCGAGATCAGCATCCGACCGCGAAGGTGGTCCGATAATCGCAATCTTACTTGTTAGAATGTCGGCCCCCCCAAGCCCATTGATTTGCCGTTTATCCGGTGTGCCCATCACAGCTTTTATAATGCGGTCCCTTTCCTTTCCAGAAGGGGGAAGATCCTCCGACAGGAAAAAAACCCCCTTGCTGGTTCCGCCACGAAGGATTGAGCAAGGGATCGACTTCAAGCCTTGCACGTCTCCCTCCCCTTCGTTGTCTGCTTGGAATACGCCATAAGGCCGCCCATACGGATAAGCTTCTCCTGAAAAGGAGTCATTCCCTTTGCGGGATAGCTTTCGTTCTGGCTATGATTCACAATTCTTTTTTCTTTCAAATCCACGTCGAGACGATCCCCTTCCCGAATCCTGTAAACATCCTCCCCAATTTCATACACAGGCAGCCCGATGTTCAACGCATTGCGGAAGAAAATGCGTGCAAAATCACAGGCCACCACAAACTTCACGCCTGCGGTCTTAATGCCAAGCGGAGCACTCTCTCTGGAGGAGCCACAACCGAAATTTCTCCCAGCAACGATCACGTCATGGGGAATCTGAAACTTAGCCTGGGTAAAGTGTTCTAAAAAGTCCTCATGTTGGCTATCTGCAAGGATAAACTTCTTGTACTCTTGCGGATTCGTAATATTACAAAATCGAGAGGGCATAATCACATCCGTGTTGACATTGTCACCGAAACACCAGGCCCGAGCACCTGCGGAGGATTCCACTTTGTTTGCAGAGGGGCAAGGCATGGCAATATGGGTTCCTCCTCCCCTTGCCCGCTTTTTCTCAAACGTAGACCGCACCTCTATCAGTTTCTCCAACGCTGTCTCAATTTCTGCGTCGTTTTCATAGTACGCATCACGTTCCGCAGGAGCTGCCAGGTATCCTGAAAGTGCCGTTGCGGCCGCAACCGCTGGGCTTGCAAGAATGACCTGTCCGCTGCGATCACCCGTTCTGCCATAGAAATTACGATTGGAAGTGAACACAGCTATTTCGTTCTTGCCGACCACTCCTGATTTGATACCAATGCAAGGGCCACAGCTTGAAGATTCGATATAACAACCTGCGGACAGGAAGGTTTCCACAAGACCCTCCCTCAAAGCTTGACGGAAAACCTGCTGCGAGGCAGGAATGATGACCGCTCTCATGGAAGAAGGAATGCGTTTCCCTCTCAGAATTCCTGCAACAACCCGAAGGTCTTCAATGCGTCCGTTGGTGCATGAACCGATGAACACCTGCTGAATAGGAATATGTCCCGACCCATCCACGCGTGGAAGAATGGATTTGACCCTGTCATAGAGCAAGGTCTGTTCATATTTTCTTGGCTGTCTGAGAACATGCAGGAGTGAGTAAAGCCCCAAGGTGTTTTCAGGAAGGAAGGGCAGTGCCACCATAGGTTCAAGCTGGTCCAGCTTGACGCTTAGTCTTTGGAAATAGTCAGCCGAGGAATCGACCTGGAAAGAAGGCATCCTTTCTTTTTCCGGATGAAAGCGGACCTCGTCGGGAAAGTCCTTCAGAACCTTTGAAAAAAGATAATCCGAGCTTACGGCATCGGTCGGGAAAAGACCAAATTTCGCCCCTCCTTCGACAGCCATGTTCGCAATCGTAAAACGGGAGGCCATACCGAGATGGGCAAGCCCGTCGCCGGAGAACTCCAACGCCTTATACGTCGCCCCGTCCACACCCATCATCCCGATGAGGTAAAGCACAATATCTTTGCCGGAAATATGCGGTCCAGGTTTCCCCGACAGCTCTACAAGAATGGAAGGAGGGACTTGAAGCCAAACTTTCCCCGTCAGCATGATGCTTGCAAAATCGGTCGATCCTACCCCCGCTGCCAAGGAGCACAGCGCTCCGTAAGTGCAAGAATGAGAATCCGCACCCATCCCGACTTGACCAGGGAACAGAAAGCCTCGCTCCTCAAACAAGCGGTGCTGAATGCCTCCGTCATAGCCAACCTCAAAAACCCTGATACCGAACGCTCTGGCAAACTCTCGCAGATCTACCATAAGGGAAGCGGAACGAGCCTCGTTCGCAGGAATAAGATGGTCGAAGGGAAACATTACGTTTTTAGCATTTGCAAGCACATTGTCCACGTAAGGAACTTGCAGGCATCCCTCTTCCTTCAAAATATCAATTGCGAATTTCGTGGTCATCTCGCTACCCCAAGCAAGATCGACCTCTACCTCACAGCAATCACCCACGCTAGGGTGGGTACCGGTTTTGTGATGTATGATTTGTTGGACAAGTGTTTGTTTCATGGAATGCTCTCTCTCCTCAGATTAGATTGAGAATTTCACTCTCGGTAAGGATATGATCTGCTTGTTTTGCAAATTCAAACACGCGATTCACTCGGTCCGAGTCTGGCTCATAGCCTCTTTTTTTCAACCAGTAAATGACATTTGATTTTCCACTGGCAGGGCCGATTTCTATAATTTGC
Organism: Deltaproteobacteria bacterium; assembly: GCA_016186945.1. GTDB lineage: Bacteria > Bdellovibrionota_B > Oligoflexia > Oligoflexales > Bog-1112 > BOG-1112. The sequence goes on from JACPKR010000028.1 coordinate 3,507, forward strand.
TCACCGCCAAGCTTTTCCGCGGGGACCGACGAATAGACGTAATCCGCCAACCAATGACTTTGATCCTTTTTCTGGGCTTTGATAATGGCAGCTGCATGAACGCCCGTTGCTGTTCGGAAAGCATCAGCACCGATAGCTGGGTAATTCCTGGGGATAGGCATCTCATAGGTCCTGGAAACGAAATGACAGTACTCGTTTAGTAGCTTCAGCTTTTCACCCTGGTACATATCGAGCAAAAAAAGATTTATGAGAATCTGATCCATCGACGCGTTGCCGGATCGTTCTCCGATCCCCAGACATGTTCCATGTATACGATCCACTCCGCCATCAACAGCTGCAACAAGAGCGTTCGTGACACCAAGCCCCCTGTCGTTGTGCCCATGCCAGTCGATTTTGACATCGACTCCGGAATCCCAGATAGTCTTTCGCGTGAATTCGATCAAATTGATGACACCGTCAGGAGTGGCGTAGCCGACCGTATCGCACAAACATAGTCGCCTTGCCCCCGCATTGATCGCGACTCTGAAAAGCTCCTTTAAAAATCGAGGATGCGCCCTCGTCGTGTCCTCCGTAACGAACATCATCTCCAGACCGTTTTCCGTACCGAAGCGAATGCATGCCTCCGTTTTTTCCAACATTTGCTCGAAATTCCAGTCTTCTGTAAAACGGCGTATCATGCTGGAACCGATGAACGCATGACCTTCGAGGGGAAGCCCGACTTTCTGAGAGAGTTCGACAATGGGAACAAAGTCTTCTTTAAGTGTCCGCCCTCCACTAACTAGTTTCAGTGACATGCGACATCTTGCAGCTTCTTCCGCTAGACGAAAAACGTCGCTTTTCACCCTCTCCCCAGCCATGGGAAGCCCAATGTTGGCCACAGTGATACCAAGATCGTTCATATAGTGAAGAATTTTTATCTTGTCCTCTATGCAAGGGGTTTTTACTGAGGGGGACTGCAAGCCATCTCGCAAGGTTTCATCATTAAGGTCAACATGAGCGACTTTACGGTCAAATAATTTATGAGTGCTATTTCCCGCAAAATCAAACTTGTTCCACGGGTAGATGAACTCATTAATACTCACGGCGGTCTCCTTTACATTAGATTGATGTAATGCGTAAGCCACTTGGGGCAAATAGGGAGAGGGGGGTTTGGGGGGGCGAGGGAACCGTCGCTCCCCCAAGGGATTTCTTGGAGGAACCAGCTGCGCAGTTTCCTCCAAACCACCTCCTTGCCCCAAGTGGCTTACTCCTTTGAAAGACTATGAATCTTCATCAGATAATGATGCATTTTAAGTTCAATTTTCAAATTGCGTGAGAGAGGCTTTTATGAATTTTACACAGATGCTCACTAATTTTCAAGATCAACTCACAAAAGATGCAGGCAGAACAGCGAAACCAAGACGTGAAGGTATCACGATGGTTCTTGTTTTTGATGTTGTGAATCGTGGACCTGCTTACATACGACCTTTCAGTAAATTGATAGATCGCGTAAAGCTATTGGACACGATGTGGCACGATGACCTCTCGACAGTTGCCAAGTATGTTCAGGAATTTCGAGAACTCAATATCGACGTTGCTTTTGGTGGCACTCAATTTGAAGTTGCTAAAGCGCAAGGTAAGATGAGTGAATATCTGACGCTTTTAACCCAACTTGGAGTCAATGAGATTGAAGTTGAGAATCATGCAAGTGGAGCCACACTTGAGGAAACAAAAGACGAAATAAAAATGTTGAAAGATAGAAATTTCACCGTCGTAGGAGAACTCGGGAAAAAATGGGCCTGGAAAGATCCTACAAGAAAATCGCGAGACCTCATTTTCGTCGACAAAGTACTCGAACAAGCATTAAGTATGGTAGAGGCAGGAGCTGATTATATCTACTGGGAAGGCATGGTCGTCAGGAATTTGATCGGCACCCAACTTGAGAACTTAGAAGGACAGAAGCAATTTCTCGACGTAGTCAGGCAAGTGCATTCTGATCGTTTTATTTTTGAAATTTGGGACGCACGCGGACAACCCAATACGCCCATTATTTCGTGGCTGGTCAAGGAGCTTGGTCCTAACGTTAATCTTGCAAATATTTTCCCGGAAGATGTGAAATTTGTAGAGTGGATACGCAACGGTATCATCTACGAGATGGATCACCCGTACATGCGCTGGTCGCAAGACAGGTCAGTAGCCAAACATTGGTGGCAAATGGAGTCTCCCGATTACTCGATCGACATGCAGCGGAATTTTTCCCTCAAAAAGTAGCGAGGGTTACAAATTCTCCCAGCCCTTTCTTTTAAAGAACTTGCCCCGAAACTTCTTATGACGAGGGTTTACGACAAGAAACCCTTTCCCTCTTTCGTCATCCACCCAGGAGATAGTGGCACCTTGCACGAATTTCAAGGTGTCTGGATCGACGACTAGGTTGATTGCCTGTCCGGTGGAAGTTTCCTGCGGAAAATGAAGGTCGCCCTCTTTCGTTCCGTCAAAACTAACGCCATAGGAAAAACCATCACACCCCTTGCCAGCTATATAAAGGCGGACCGAAAGTTGCCGCCATTCTTCGTTTTCCTGCTGAAACTTCTTCGCTTGCGTGATTGCCCCTTCGTCCATTTCTATCTGCGTTCTTTCTTGCATTAGCCTTCCTCTTCCTGCATAACGTTGGCACCTTAGCGTCTTCCTACTCTTTTATATAATGAGCAAGCCACTTGGTGGCTTTTATAGCCCTACAGAAAATAAAGTTTTCCTGGTTAAATGTCGACTAATTTAGTAGACATAAAAGTTCGGGATCCAAAGATTTTCGAACGTTAGGAGAAGGGAAGACGTGTTGAATGCGGAAAAACAGAAATTTTCCGGTAAGGGTTACGAATTCGGGTTTGTAACTCCGGTTGAGATGGATCTTTTTCCGAAAGGGCTGAATGAGGACATCGTCCGCAGACTTTCGGAGGTAAAAGGTGAGCCGGAATTTTTGGTCGCATTTCGGCTAAAGGCTCTTCGTTTCTGGCAAGGTTTGTCTGAACCACACTGGGCAAACGTTCACCACCCTGCCATTAATTACCAAGACATACGCTATCACGCAGAGATCAAGAAAAAACCGACACGTTTGGAAGACGTCGATGAGGAAGTCCTTCGTACATTCGAACGCTTGGGAGTTCCTCTGTCCGAACAAAAGAGACTGACGGGTGTTGCCGTCGATGCCGTCTTCGACAGTGTCTCCGTCGGAACTACGCATCAGGAGGAACTTTCCAAACTGGGGGTTGTCTTTTGTGGCATCAACGAAGCGGTAAAAAAACATCCTGAGCTTGTCAAAAAATATCTGGGTATGGTTGTTCCGTACAAGGACAACTTTTTCGCAGCGCTTAATTCAGCAGTTTTTAGTGACGGCTCCTTTGTCTATGTTCCCAAGGGCGTGCATTGTCCGCTAGATCTTTCGACCTACTTCCGCATAAACGCGTCGGAGGTCGGTCAGTTTGAGCGGACCCTCATCATTGCGGATGAGGGTGCGAAGGTCAATTACCTCGAAGGTTGTACCGCCCCCATGCGCGACGAGAATCAGCTCCATGCTGCGGTCGTCGAATTGATCGCGCTCAAAGATGCGGAGATCAATTACTCCACGGTACAAAACTGGTACTCGGGAGATAAGGAGGGAAAAGGGGGCGTCTACAATTTCGTCACCAAGCGAGGCTACTGTCTAGGGGAAAACTCGAAAATTTCCTGGACACAGGTGGAAACTGGCTCAGCCATCACCTGGAAATACCCAAGTGTCATCCTCAAAGGGGACAATTCCCGGGGGGAATTTTACTCCGTCGCATTGACGAACAAACGAATGCAAGCGGACACCGGGACAAAGATGATCCATCTGGGGAACAACACGTCTAGTCGTATTGTCTCTAAGGGAATTTCCGCAGACGAGTCGTGCAACAGTTACCGCGGTCTTGTGAAAATTTCCCCCCAAGCCGAGAATGCCAGGAACTACACCGTCTGTGATTCCATGCTTGTCGGATCAAAAGCGAAAGCAAACACCTACCCTTACATGGAAATTCGTAACAAGTCCGCTACGGTCGAACATGAAGCAACGACCTCAAAGATAAGCGATGAAGAACTATTCTACTTCCAGTCGCGAGGCATTGGCGAAGAACAGGCCATCAGCCTCCTTCTCAACGGTTTTTGCAAGGAAGTCTTCAACAAGCTGCCCCTTGAGTTTTCCGTTGAGGCCGTGAAACTTCTTGAAATGAAACTCGAAGACAGTGTTGGCTAATCTAAGCTTAGAGGATATGAAAAATGCTAGAAATCCTTGATTTGCACGCTTCCGTTAACGAAACGCCGATCCTGAAAGGGGTTGATCTTACTGTAAAGGAAGGCGAACTGCACGCCATTATGGGACCAAACGGTTCCGGGAAAAGTACACTTTCCAAGATTATTGCTGGACACCCAAGTTTTCGGGTTACGAAAGGCTCCGTCAAGTACGAGGTCAATTTCAAGATGAAAGACCTTCTGGCACTTAGCCCCGACGAGCGCGCAAGGGAAGGGATTTTCCTTGCCTTCCAATATCCCGTGGAAGTCCCGGGCGTCAGTAATTTTGAATTCCTCCGAGCCGCGTTCAATGCTGCCGCCGCCCACCAAGGCGGAGAGGAAATGGACGTTATGGAGTTCAACGACTTCGTGCATGAAAAACTTCGCTCGATTGGCATTGACGAAGAATTCCTCAGCCGACAGTTAAACGTCGAATTCTCCGGTGGCGAAAAGAAACGAAATGAAATTCTACAAATGGCAGTTCTCTCCCCACGACTCGCCATTCTCGACGAAACGGACTCCGGCCTTGATGTCGACTCTCTTCGAGAAGTGGCCGCAGGAATTAATAAACTCCGCAGTCCCCAAAATGCTATGATCCTTATCACGCACTACCAAAGGATCCTTAACTACATAGTGCCTGACAAAGTCCATATTCTAAGCGGGGGGAAGATCATTCGCTCGGGAGATTATGAATTGGCTAAGGAAGTGGAAGAAAAAGGCTACGAACATATTATTTGAGAAAAAGAATTTGTGGAGAGGACCTTTTTTGAAAAAAAGTTCCCCTCCACTGTCATCCCGCGGCTTGACCGCGGGATCCAACGGCAGCCCTCCTCGAATAAGTTGGATCCCGCGGTCAAGCCGCGGGATGACACGTAAAGGTTTTTCCCAAAATTGATTATCTTGAATACTAGAGGAGAGCACCGTGGCCCCTGAGTCAGATTTCATCACAGCTTTTGAAAGTCTTAACAAGACGACGAATCTACCCCTTTGGATCGCTGCCCACAGACTTCCCGCACAGAAAGCTTTCCTGGCAAAAGGCTTTCCCACTCTCAAAGACGAAGAGTGGAAATATACTAACCTCAAAGACATAGGGACATCAAAATTCTCCTTGGGGAACACCCAGGGAAATGCGCACCTCGATGTTTCCGATCCAAACATCACCATAGATCCGCTTGAAAAAGCCTGTTTGGAGAAAGAAACCCTGGTGCAATTTGCAATAAAGCTGAGTTCGCAAGTTGCGCAAAATGCCTTCTCACTTTTAAACGACGCACTGCTGGGGGAAGGGTTCTTGGTACATGTTAAAAAAGGAGCAAAGGTGGGGAACACTCTCCATCTTACACACAAGATCGCTCAAGCCCCGCAAGCATCTGCAATCTTTCCTCGCAATATTGTCATCCTTGAGGAAGGCACTGAACTTTGCCTGGTGGAAACTGAGGAGTGCTCCCCGACCGAAGGTGAGACAGCCTTGCTAAGTCCTTTGACGGACATCATTTTGCATGAAAACGCGACGTTGATGTATATCAAAACCTTTCCATCGTCCCAAGAAAGCACAACGTCTAGCTTTGTCATAAGTCACACGCGATGTCATCTTGGGAAAAACGCTCGACTCCTTGGCTTTGTCGACCGAGCAGGCCCAAAGCTTTCCCGCGAAGGTTTATCTGTAATGCTAGGGGGCAACGGTTCTGAAGTTCGCCTTTGGGGCCTCTTTCATACCCGAGGAAACGAACACCTTGACTACAATGTTAACGTCGAACATGCTGCCTCTTTCACAGTAAGCAGACAATTTTTCAAAGGTGTGGCAGAGGATAATTCACGAGGAGTGTTCTGCGGAAAGATTCGAGTGGGCCACGGTTTGCATAAAGTGGATGCCCGGCAACTTACCAAGAACCTTATTCTGGGGCCGACAGCTGAGATTGATGCAAAACCGCATCTGGAAATCAATTCTGATGACGTGAAATGCACACATGGCTCTGCGATTGGAAAACTAAGGGATGAAGAAGTGTTCTACCTCCAGACAAGAGGGATCGGAAGACAGAAGGCGGAATCCATTCTAAGTAAGGCGTTTACGCGCGAAGTCATCCTCGCCATCAAAGAGAAACGTTTTCAAGAGAACGTAAGAAAACATGCCAGGGGAGGCAAAGATGGGTCTTAGTCAATTGGAAATGGACCTTTACCAACAGATGATTCTGGAGCACAACCGCAAGCCTCGAAACTTCAAAGAGTTGCCCGATGCCTCCTACAGCGCGGAGGGATTCAACCCCCTTTGCGGGGATCATCTTTGGATTTACGTCAAGACCGCCGATGACGGTAAGATTGAGGAAATTTCCTTCAGCGGCACCGGTTGCGCTATCAGTAAAGCTTCAGCCTCCATGATGACGATAATACTAAGAGGGAAAACTGTGGAGGAAGCCGAGGAGGTTTTTGATGAATTTAGAAGGCTTATCATAGGAGACTTGGACCCCGAAAAGGCACAAGCCCTTGGAAAGTTGAAGGTATTCGCCGGCATCTGCCGCTACCCGTCTCGGGTTAAATGCGCAGGGTTAGCTTGGCATACGATGCATGGCGCCATGACTAAGGTTTCCAAAAGAGTGAGCACGGAATAGAGGAACGAATATGCTACGATTTCGCATACAAGGAACGCCAAACCCACGGGCGCGTAAGTATGTCGTGAACTATGACCTCAAGACGGAAGGCAAAGTCACTTACAAATCTCGCTCGGAATGCGCACATCTACCTTTAGGCCAGGCCCTCTTTACGATCCCCGGCGTGCAGCAAATCCACTTTTTTGAAAACGTTGCTACGGTTACGCAAGATGGGAACCGCGAATGGGCCGACTTCGATCAACAAGTTCAAGAGGCCATCATTGCTCATATCGACAAACATGATCCCAAGTTTCCCGACAGTATCGAAAAAGAAAAAGAAAAAGAAAAAGAGAAACCGAAGAATTGGTCGCCTGTCATGCAAAAAATTGATGAAATCCTCGATGAAATGATTCGTCCAAGCTTGCAAATGGACGGTGGAGATATTGAGGTGGTCGATTTGGAGGAAAACATTCTGACACTTCGCTATATGGGCGCTTGCGGAGGATGCCCAACATCTATGTCCGGAACCCTGGAAGCTATTCGTGGTATTTTGAAGGACGAAATCCACCAGGATTTGGAAATAGTAGCGATTGATTTTTAGAGGACAGCATGCTCATTGACTTCGACACAGCTTATATGAATCTTGCAGCAAAGCTTGAGAATGTTGTTCCACAAGCCGAAATTTACCTACAAGCTGAGCGCGTGGTGGAAATCGAAAGGTTGAAGAAAGAACGTAACGCCATCATCCTCGGGCATAACTACATGGAACCGGCTCTCTTCCACAGCGTCTGCGATTTCAAAGGCGACTCCCTCCAGTTAGCACGCATTTCCGCAGAAACCACAGCAGACGTGATCGTCTTCTGCGGGGTAAAATTTATGGCAGAGACCGCGAAGATTCTTAACCCGACTAAAACTGTGCTCATCCCCTCAGACCGTGCAGGTTGTTCCCTTGCTGCGAGCATCACAGCAAAGGATGTAAGAGAACTGAGAAAACTCTACCCGGGCGTCCCCGTCGTGACATACATAAATACCTACGCGGAGGTGAAAGCTGAGTCCGACGTCGTCTGCACATCAGGGAATGCAAAGAAAGTCATCGAGTCATTCCACAGTGATACCGTTATCTTTATCCCCGACGAATACCTTGCAAAAAATGTGGCAAGAGAGACGGGGAAAAAAATCATCGTCCCGACGCTCAACCCGCGCTTGTCACGTCCGCTGGAAGAAGGTGTGAGCAAAGTCCTCATCGGTTGGCCAGGAAAATGTGAGGTTCATGAACGTTTCAGCGTCGAAGATATTCAAAACGTTCGGAAACAGTTTCCCGATGTCGTCGTATTGGCACACCCCGAATGCGCTCCGGACGTGGTCGAAGCTTCTGACTTTTCCGGCAGCACGTCGGCTATGATAAAATATGTAAAGGAATCAAAAGCACCCCACTACTTACTCCTTACGGAATGCTCGATGGGAGACAACATCGTTGCAGAAAATCCTGAGAAAGACTTGCTGCGACTTTGCAGCGTTCGTTGTCCGCATATGGCACAGATCACTCTTGAAATGACACAAAAAGCCCTGGAGCTGATGCGTTACCAGGTTGAAGTCGACGAAGGCATCCGTGTTAAGGCTAAACGTGCGATTGACCGGATGTTGGAGATCGGCTGACATGAGGAGAGGAAGCCCCTTTGAATATTACCGCTAAAAGTCGCTACGCCCTGAAAATTATGATGGACCTTTCTCTCCATGAGGAAGGGGGCCATCAACAGAGGCACAATATCGCTGTAAGACAAGGGATCCCTCTCGACTTTATGGATCAGGTGACTGCCCGCCTGCGTTCTGCATCCTTGATCGAAAGCATTCGAGGGCGAAGTGGCGGCTTCAAGCTTTCCAAGGCGTCCCCCAAGATCTCCCTCTGGGACATTTTCCAGGCAGTGGAAGATAACCTCTACCCCGTCAAATGCCTCGATCACGAAAAGTGCGCTCTTGAAGGGATGTGCGTCAGTATCGACGCCTGGGATGAAGTCTTCTCCATCCTCAAAAACGAATTACAAAAACGCTCCCTTCAGGAAGTCGTCGACAAATGGAGGCAAGGCAACACACACATGGACGAGAATGCCCCGTCCCCGATCACCATATGTAGCCGCCCACACTATGGTCAGGGATCGTAGGCAAGAATAGGTGCCAACCATTTTTCCACCTCCTTGAGACTCATCCTTTTTCGAACAGCGTAACTTTTAACCTGATCTTCGAGAATGCTTCCCACACGAAAGTACTTCGCCTGAGGATGACAGAAATAATAGCCCGACACCGAGCTAGGAGGGTCCATAGCGAAAGATTCGGTCAAATGAATACCCGTCTGACGTTCCACATCCATCAGTTCCCATAGCTTTTGTTTCTCTGTGTGGTCGGGACAGGCGGGGTAACCGGGAGCGGGGCGAATCCCTCGGTACCGTTCTTTAATCAAGTCCTCTAGGCTCAGAGTTTCCTCCTTGCCGTAGCCCCAAACTTTCCTAAGTTCCCCATGTAAAAGTTCTGCGAATGCTTCGGCCATCCGATCACCCAAAGCTTTGACCATGATAGAACTGTAGTCATCTTGTTTCTTCGCAAATTGCTCCGCCCACTGTCCAACTTCAAAGCCCATCGTAACGGCGAAAGCACCGAGGAAATCTCCCTCGTCTTGCACATAGTCAGACAGGCAGAGGCTCTCGTTGGCTTCTTTTCCTTTCTTTTGCTGACGAAGGAAGCAAAGGGTACCAAGAGTTCTTCCACCCTCTGGATCAAGAACATCAAGATCGTCCCCGTTCTTTCTTACAGGCCAGATACCCAGGCTCGCCTTAGCTTGGAAGCGGGACCGCTCGATGATGTCTTGCAGGAATTTCTGAGCGTCTTTAAATAGGCTCCTTGCCTGCTCACCCCATTTGGGAGATTCCAGAACATGGGGGTAAATGCCCTTGATTCCCCAAGTCCAAAAAAAGGGGGCCCAGTCAATGAAATCAGCTATGTTTTTTAGAGAAGCTGAGAAAAATCTCCTGCCTAGGAAAGACGGAGCGGGTTCAGAAACGCGATCTACCTTCAAACGTCTCTTACAAGCTTCCTCGTAAGTCCAAAATTCTGCCCTTGACACTGTCTGTTCGCGACGGGAACGCAGGGTCTCCTGCTCTTCCTTCAACGCCCGAACAGTTTCCTCTTTTGAAGCTTCATTCATGAAGGCGTTACAAACCCCTACAACCCGCGACGCGTCAATCACGTGACAGACGGGGCCTGAGTAATGGGGTGCAATCTTGATAGCCGTATGCAATTTACTGGTCGTCGCTCCTCCGATAAGGAGGGGGACTTGGAACCCCTGGCGTTCCATTTCCTTCGCATTGAAGACCATCTCGTCGAGGGAAGGTGTGATCAACCCGCTCAGGCCGATGATGTCCGCGTCCATACTCCTCGCTTTTTCGAGGATATCTTCGCAGCGGACCATGACACCTAGGTCGATCACTTCGTAGCTGTTGCAGCCAAGGACAACCGACACGATGTTTTTCCCAATATCGTGAACGTCTCCTTTTACCGTAGCAATGACAAGTTTCCCCCGTGAGGGAGCAGCAGCTTTGTCCTTTTCCATGAAAGGTCGCAAGTAGGCGACCGCACGTTTCATAACCCGAGCACTTTTGACAACCTGAGGGAGGAACATTTTCCCCTCACCGAAGAGGTCTCCCACTTCCTTCATCCCGTCCATGAGGGGGCCTTCAATAACTTCCAGAGGCTTGACAAAGAGATGCCTCGCCTCTTCTGTGTCCGCCTCGATGAAGTCTTCGATCCCCTGGATGAGGGCATGTTTGAGCCTCTCTTTAACGGGGGCTTCCCTCCACTCCTGAGCTTTCTTCTGTCGACTCTCCTGTGTTTCCTGATGACTCTGCCCGTAGGCAATCAGTTTTTCCGTCGCATCCGCTGCTTTGTTAAATAGAACCGCTTCTACAAGCTGAAGAAGCACCCTGTCGACTTCTTCGTAGACCTCAATCATCCCCGCATTGACAATGCCCATATCCAGACCATTGCGGATAGCATGGTAAAGAAACGAGGCGTGCATAGCCTCGCGGATACGATTCTGCCCGCGGAAGGAGAACGAAACGTTGCTGATCCCTCCACTTGTCAAGGCAAAGGGACACGCTGCTTTTATGTCGGGCAAAGCACCGATGAACGCTTTGGCATAATCGTTGTGCTCCTCCATACCCGTCCCGACGGTGAGCACGTTAGCGTCGAAAATAATGTCGCACGGGTCAAAGCCGGCTTTGTCGACTAAAAGTTTGTACGCGCGTCGGCATACATTTACTTTGTCCTCTCGGGACGTGGCCTGACCCTTTTCGTCGAAAGCCATAACAATAAGGGCAGCACCGTATTTTCTGACAAGCTGTGCTTTCGCCAGGAACTCGTCTTCGCCTTCCTTCAGACTCAGGGAGTTGACAATTCCCTTGCCTTGCATGCATTGCAGTCCCGCTTCCAGTACACTCCACTTGGAGCTGTCCAGCATGATCGGAACACGTGAGATTTCCGGCTCGGAGGCAATCAAATTGAGAAACTTGACCATACAGGCAGGACTGTCGAGAAGCCCTTCGTCAAAATTGATGTCGATGATGTTGGCCCCGCTCTGCACCTGCTGACGGGCGACCGTCAAGGCACCGACAAAGTCATTTGCCGCGATCAGATTACGAAATTTCGGAGACCCGGTGACGTTTGTCCGCTCCCCCACGACAACGAAAAATTTGTCGCTGGCCCGTATTCTTAGAGCTTCCAATCCAGAAAGACGCGTCAATCGTTCCACGATCGGGATCTTCCTAGGTGGGTATTTGGCAAGCCGGGAGGAAATTTTCTCGATGTGCTCAGGTGTCGTCCCACAGCAACCTCCTGCAAGGTTGAGCAGACCAGCCCTCGCAAATTCCTCCAACTGGGATGCCGTTTCTTCAGATGTCTCGGTATACCCTGTCTCGCTTAACGCATCAGGCAATCCAGCATTGGGGTAGCAACTGATGTAGCAGTCACAGAGATCGGAAAGTTCCTTCACATAGGGGCGCATATCTCTCGCCCCAAGAGCGCAGTTGATGCCCACAGCAAGCGGTTTTGCGTGACGAATGGAATTCCAGAAGGCTTCCATCGTCTGACCGGAAAGGGTGCGCCCAGACTTGTCTGTCACTGTGACTGAAATGATGACAGGCAGACGCGTGCTTTTTTCCTCGAACAATTTGTCGATGGCAAAGAGACAGGCTTTCAAATTCAGCGTGTCAAACACCGTTTCGGGGAGAAGGATATCGACCCCACCTTCCCAAAGCCCAAGAGCCTGCTCGTAATAAGCCTCCACAAGCCCGCTAAAAGTTACCTCTCGATGTTCGGGACGGTTGACGTCGGGAGAAAGCGAGCAAGTTTTGTTCGTAGGACCGAGGGAACCTGCCACGAAGAGCGGTCTGTCAGGAACTTCCTGACGGAAAGCTTCTAGCACCTTTCTGGCAAGCTTGGCAGCTTCCTTGTTTAGCTCATAAGCGAGGGAACTTAAGCCATAGTCATCTTGCGAAATCTTCGTCGAGTTAAACGTGTTCGTACATATGATGTTTGCCCCTGCTTTCAGAAATTTGTAATGAATCTCGCTAACCAATTCCGGGCGAGTCAGATTAAGCAGGTCATTATTCCCTTTTAAGTCACGCGCATGATCACGAAAGCGCTCCCCTCGGAAATCTTTCTCCTCCAGCCTATAACCTTGGATAGATGTCCCCATCCCTCCGTCGAAAAACAGAACCTGTTTTTTAAGTGCCTCTTCCAACATCTATGTCCTTCCCTACTCATGCAAGGTAATGCGTAAGCCGCTTGGGCCAAAAAGGGAGAGGGGGGTTTGGGGGGGCGAGGGAACCGTCGCTCCCCCATGATTTTTTTTGGAGGCACCAGCTGCGCAGTTTCCTCCAAACCACCTCCTTGCCCCAAGTGGCTTACGCATTACCATGCAAGCGCTACAAAGTACAAGTCGCCGCAAGATCGGCGGGCGTCTCGTCAAATTCATAACAACATTTGATCTCTTCCTTGCACGTCACATCTGTTGTGCAGCTTCCCCCATATTTGTTAATAGCACAAGGTGAAGAAAGATCGGCCCTGCACGAGGAGTCCGGAATGGATGGATCACTCACATCATCTCTGGCATATCCTGGCAAATCTCTGTTAGGCGGAGGCACGATCTGTTCGATAATCGGGCGGATCGATTCCATCCAACCTCCTCGCTTGCATCCCAGAGAGCCGCCTGCGTTCCAGTCGATCGTTTTCGTTTCGCAACAGACTTGTGTGCAAATGACACCACCGTCCGCATCGACTCCGCGAAAGCGTTCATCCGCAGCACACCGTTTCTCCTCCGCAAAACATGCTCCTTTGTCATCGCCAAGCCCACTAGGCACAAACGTGTACGGGAACAGGCATTCACAGACAGGTTCCCCGTCCTGAATCCCCGTTACCGAAAAATTAGGGGCGCAAGACGACTCCGACGCGGTTATATCCCTCGGCACTATGCTTACAGGAATCGTGATCGCCCCGAGGGTGGACATGACCGAATCCTTCTCCACCCAAAATACCTTATCCGGAGGGTAGTTAGAAACGTGAATACGCTGAGACCCCGATCGTGGAATTGCGGGTTCATAGACGACCTGATAACGAAGGTGAAGGGTCTGTGCTGTTGAACACAGAGTTGGGGTAAATTCCGGTCTTCCGCTTCGCGTCTCACCAGGGGTTCCCAAGAAGGTGTCTTGAGGCCCGCATGTTGCCCAGAAATAGGCTCGCACCTTCACATCACACCCGCGTTCCGGCGCCGCACGCGAACATAGTCTGCCGTCCAGGATATTGTAGAGAGCAGGCTGACTCGGGCTGCCTGCGATCGTGTGCTTTTCAAGAAGTTGCGGCGCCACCGAACTTGAATCCCTGAACGGGAGGATAAGTTCGAATCCGACCTGTGCCCTGGGGTCTGTCGCACTACAGGCAAGCGCGTTAGGATCCCCAGCAAGGGACAAACAGTTGCGGAGTGCCACGTTCCCGTCAGCGTTGGAAAACACGGAGCTGGCGCGGATCACGTTTGGATCGGAAAGGGCACGCTCGATCCTCTGCGCAATCTCCTTCGTCCGCAAATTGACCTGCATGTCACGCACGGTCCTCTGCTGCTGACTTACAAAAGTCGCTATACCCAACGACAGTGTCACGGTGATGCCGATCGCGATCATCAGTTCGACAAGAGTCACGCCGGAGGATGGGCGGAGTAAGCAAAATCGTCGGCAAGGATGATTTTTGCCAATTCGGAGTGCCTTCGCGGGAATCGACGCCCGCTGGGGAACATTTTCTTGATCTCTTACTGAGGTTGACAACAGACGAGTCTCCTCATGTTACACACAAGGCCCATGGCATATTCTCGACGATCAACTCTGCACGCAGCAGGGCAATCATCGTTTTTTAACGCACTCGTGACCGTGCCTTCCGGACAACTGCTTCTGCAACCGACGACACCGCTTACCCTCTTTTTATACCCATCTATCCTGTTTTCCGCAGCTTCGTTGCTGGAACAACCCCTATAGATGCTGTTTATCTTGGGCATGGTGCAGTAAAAGGCACAGCCCTGTCTGTGATCTTCCTGCACCCAATACCCTGCGGGACAGCTAGCCGTTTCGGCGATGGTTTTCTCAAGTTCGATGCAGTTATAAGCTTCCGAGGGATCCACGCAGTTAGCCGTACCATCAGAACGCAGGCCGCGGAAAACAAGGTTTTCCGGACAGGTCAGTTCGGCTGCCATCGTTCGACGGCAGATGGGCCCTCGTCTGTTTTCCGTAGGGGACTCCGTTCTGGAAACGTAGGGTGGGGTGCAAACGCAAATCGCTCGCCCTCGGGAATCGTAGCCGCTGATGATGGCGCCCGGGTTGCATTCGCTGCTGGTAAAGGGACCGAGGATGTCTTCGACACGATGGGTGAAAAAGTTGACGGCCTTCGGAAGGGGAGCGAACGGTTTCATCCCCGCCAGGGTGCCAGGACGTTGAGAAACCTCGTAGCCCACGTGGATTTCCTCAGCACCTTCCAAACATGTTTTCCCCTCTCCCCCCGGGCATGTGGCAAAGAAAAACGTGTCGACCTGAAAGACGCATTCAAGATCCCCCCCCTCCTTACATTTCAGACCCTGCGTGTTGAAAAACACCGGCTCAGCAGGAAACCCACTCATGCGGTCAAAACTGGCAGTTCCCGTCGGATAGGCTAGGGCAAAATAATTGGGGCTTGCCACATCGTGAGCGATGAGCCGAGTGGTGCACCCGTCAAGAGAGCCTAAGAGACATTTGATGAGATCGACATTTCCTTCATCCAGGATGCTAAGATAGAGGGAACTAGGGGTTCTGATTTTATTCTCAACATCTTGTGCTATGAACTGAAAAACGGTGCGGATACGCGCCCTTCTTTGTGATTGGAAAGTCGAGCTGAAAAACTGGGAAATACCGACAACTAGAATGCCAATTATCCCAGCAGCTACAATAGCTTCGATAAGAGTTGCTCCACGTTGGCGCATTTTTCTCGTTTTTCCGCTTATTTTTCCCTTTACAATAACATAAGTTCCTCCCTTTTACCCCCCCTCAAAGCCCGCTTGTAGCAAGGAGGTGGTTTGGAGGAAACTGCGCAGCTGGTTCCTCCAAGAAATTCCTTGCCAAAAGCGGGCTACGCAAAGGAGAGGCCCAAGATGTGGATCGTCAATCAAAAAATCATAAGCTTACCCGAGCCTAATTTAGGCCCTGGCGTCATCACAAGGATCGACACAGAACGTGGAATCTTCACCGCCGAATTCCCAGAAACAAAAACACAGAGAACCTATTCCCTCATCAAGGCACCTGTCCGGGCCTACGACGAAACCTTGGACCATGCTGCTCCAGCGCTTCGGTCCCTCTTTTCCCGTGAGCTGACGAATTTCCGTTCCTTCGACCTAAGAAAAGAAGCTTGGGCGTTAAAAAGCAAGCACGTCAAACTTCCCTCAAAAGGCTTACTCGGTGCTCGCATTTTTCCCATCCCCCACCAGCTTTACATTGCTTGGGAAGTCTCCCGCCGCCTACACCCGCGGGTTCTCCTTGCTGATGAAGTGGGTTTGGGAAAAACCATAGAGGCGGGCCTGATCTTTTCGCGACTGAAAACGCTGGGACGTGCGGAACGCGTTTTGATCCTCGTCCCCCCGTCCCTTGTCCATCAGTGGACAGCAGAGATGTTTCGACGCTTTGGGGAGCTTTTCGCAATCCTTGACGAATCCCGCAGCCGTGAGGAAGAAACAGCGCACGCCCAGTCTCCTTTCGAAGCGAATCAGAAAGTTATCTCCTCCCTCGACTTCCTGGCAGGCAATCCACTTAGGCTCGAGCAAGCACTCGCCGCCCAATGGGACCTTCTCATCATTGATGAAGCACACAAGTTGGAATGGGACCTTGAGGAACCGAGTAAACTCTGGCTCATAGCGAGAGGACTCGCAACGATAAGCAAGGGTTTGCTACTGTTGACAGCAACTCCGCATCAGCGAGGGTCAGCAACACAGTTTGGCTTACTCAATCTGGTCGACCCCGCACGCTTCTCAGATTACGAGCAATTCCTCGAAGAAAGCGAGCGCATGCATGAACTCGCTGACATGGTAAACATCATCCTCAAGGGTTCTCCTGCCCACCAACAACGAGTCACGGTGTCTCTGCGGAAACTGTTTGCTGAGGATCGCCATCTGCTCGATCTCGTCGAGACAGGGTTGAAAGAAGACAAGGTCTCGGAGCTTCTCTCCGCTTTGATTGATCGACATGGAACCGGGAGGGTATATTTTCGCAACCGCCGCGAACGGATTCCTGGCTTTCCGAAGAGAAAACTTCTTTCCGTCCCCCTCTTGCCCTTTGATGAATACAAAGAACACCTGAAAGGCGTCAATCCAGTCGAACTCTCAGACACCCACCTTGTCGACTATGCAACAGGGCGGGGACTGAAAAGGACCTTCGACGCAAAAACAAATACCGATGCCCGATTCCAATGGCTTAAGGAATTTCTGAAAGGCATGGGGGACAAAGTCTTGATCATCTGTTCATCTAAAGAACGCGTGGAGAAGGTGGCAAAGTTCCTTGACCCTAATTTCGACAAGCCAGCACAAAGGAAAGTCGGCATCTTCCACGAAGGGCTTTCCATCGTGGACCGAGATATTCAGGCTGCCTGGTTCGCCCGCGAAAAGGGAGCAAAGGCACTGGTGTGCAGTGAGATTGGGGGGGAAGGGAGGAATTTTCAGTTCGTCAAGAAACTCATTCTTTTCGACCTGCCCATGCACCCCGACTTACTGGAACAAAGAATCGGTCGCCTCGATCGCATAGGTCAAGGAAAGGAAATTGACCTCATCGTCCCCTGGCAAAAAGATACCCCAGAAGAAGTCTTGTTCTCCTGGTACCAGGAAGGTTTGAATGCCTTTGAACAAAGCTGGAATGGAGCTGCCCTGATCTTAGAAGAATTCGGCGAGCGCCTGCTGGACGTGTTCGCCATGTTTCTCCCCCACCATGAGAACCATAAGAACCGACGTAAGGCTTTGGACACTTTAATAGAATCCACCCGGAATACTGTCTCAGATCTTCGCAAGCACGTCACACAGAACATCGACTCGCTGGTTGATTTGAATTCATTTAAGGAAGACATCGGCAGCAGCATTCTGGAATCCATTGACGACAGTGATGATGACACAGACCTAGAATTTTTTATGCACCAGGTCTTCAATCACTACGGAGTGGACTACGAAGACTACGACGACCAAGGATCTATACTGGTAAAGGGCGGGACCCTTGCTTTCATAGAGGATTTCCCCCTCGCCAAGAAAGAGGAAGAGGACACCCTCGTAACGTTCAACCGAAGGGTAGCTTTGGCACGAGAGGAGATGATTTTTCTTAGCATGGATCACCCGCTCGTCGAGGCAACCCTGGACCACATCCTGCTAAGAAACGAAGGAGTCGCCAGTGTCTGCCTTTGGGACCACAGCCCCTTCGGTCGTGGAATGCTCCTCGAATGTTCGCTCATCCTTGAGGCTAAAGGCCCCCCGCCACTCGACCTGGGCAGGTACCTTCCCTTGCAAGTGAGCGATTTTATAGTCGACCATACAGGGAACATGATTGAACAGGAGAAGCTGAAAAATAAGAACCGCTTCCTTTCCGAGAACCGAGATTTCTCGTTATTCGAGAGGGCCACATTCAAAGATGCCCTGCACAAGCTGACAGGAATAGTCCTCGGTCACGCAAAGAAATGGGTGGACAAAGAAAAAAAATCGGCCCTCGTCAAAGCTCGGAAGGAAATAGACGACGAACTAGCGCGCCTGCGTTACCTCGCTAAAGTGAACCCCCTCGTATCCTCTGAAGAAATCGAAGCAATGGAGAGCTATAAGTCACAAGTTCTCAACGCCTTGGAAGCCTCCACTTGCCGAGTTGACGCTGTTCGCATGATTCTGACTCACTAGAGGTTTGGACCCTTCGGAGCAAGGAGGTGGTTTGGAGGAAACTGCGCAGCTGGTTCCTCCAAGAAATTCCTTGTCACGACGAGCAACTACCACGTCTCATAATGAGTGCGATGTATAATGTCGTCTTGAACTTCCTTGCAAAGTTCGACGAAATAGGCGCTATAGCCCGCCACGCGAACAATCAAAGACCGAGCCTGGTCAGGGTCTTTTTGCGCGGCAAGAAGTTGTTCCTTCGTCACGCAATTGAACTGGATTTGACTTCCTCCCAGTTTTTTGTGGGACTTCACCAAGGAGACAAATTGCCGCTTTCCTGTTTCATTCTCAAGAAGTTTAGGATCAATTTTTACGTTGAGCAGTGTGCCAAGCGGCATTGCGATCGGGTTGACGCGAGCGACAGACTTGATTACAGACGTGGGCCCTTCCTTGTCGGTTCCTTGCGAGGGGCTAATGCCGTCAGACAACGGCATGTATGCTTTTCTCCCGCTTGGCAGAGCGCTTATGGCAGCGCCTTGCGGAACATTGGTGGAAACAGACAAGGTTCCCAGTTCGAGGGTGGAGAAGAGACCTCTGTGTTGAGTGATTTCGTAGGAAGCAAAGTCCACAATTTCTTTCGCGATGTGATCGACTTCTTCCACGTCATTTCCGTATTTCAGAACGTTTCGACACATCTTGTGAACATCTGGGTGCCCTTCGAAATTTGCCTGAAGAACGTTGACCAGCGTGCGGAATGTCAGTTTCTTTTCCTCAAAAACAAGTTTTTTAACTGCATACATGGCGTTCGCATAGTCAGCCACTCCTACTACGATCACGCCGGGGCCAGAGTTGTAACGGGCACCTCCGTCCATGTAACCTCTGCCTGATTCCACGCAACCTTCGACGAGGGCTGACCCAGCAGGTTTGGGAACGTAGCGTTGGTGGGCTTTCTGGCAGACAATCGTGCAGGTTGCCGATACCTTGAACAGGTGTCTGAGCTGCTCCTTGACGGCATGTTCGAAAGTATCAAAGCTTTTGAAAGTTTCCACCTCACCGGTTCGGAGGCCTAAAACCTGATTACTCTTTAAATGACGTCCGTTGTTGAGTGCGAGTTCGATCGCTACGGGAAAGTTCGTGTAAATTGCCGATGCCCACCGCACCAACTTCCCGTGTATGTGCGGTTCAACACATGCCATCACACAATAGTCCCGGGCATCTTCAAGTGAGATGCCTCGAGATTGGAGCATCTGGAAGTGAATCTCGTCGAAGTGAATGCCGGGAAATCCCATCCCGGCTTTGACGAGGTCAGCGATGGCGAAGAGGAAATCATCCTTGGTTTTGTCGCTCACTCGAACGGAAATCGAAGGTTGATAGAGCTTCAGATTCGCTGAGCATTCCATGACCAAGAAAGACAATGGGTTGGTGGCATCCTCACCGTTCCTGTCCAGGCCGCCTACGATTACATTTTGGAAGGGCATATACCCTGCAAAATAGTAGGCGCCAAATTCGCTGAGAGGCCAGACGTTTTCGCTTAACTTAATGAACAGGCAATAGAGCAGCTCCTTTGCCTCCTCCCAAGTGAGCGTCTTGTCATCGAGGTCTTTTTTCAAAAATGGGTAAAGGTACTGGTCGATCCTTCCCGGCGATGTCCCTGCATTATTCTCTTCAAGATAGAGTGACATCTGCCCGAACCACAAAGCCTGGAGCGCTTCGTGAAAGGTCTCCGGAGGCAGACCAGGGACCTTGGTGCAAATCTCCGCAATCTGAACTAAGTCTTGTTTTCTCTTGAAATCCTTAGAGGCAGCAGCCTGCTCACGCGCTAAGGTGGACATGCGCCTTCCCAAGAGGATCATAGCGTCGCACACGATCGTGACTGCCGTTAAAAAGAAGTGCTTTTCAATATCCTCACTCTTGTGCAGTTCCAGTTGACGCAGTTTCTCTTCCGCCTCTTGTTTAATGCCCAAATATCCCTTTTTTAGAAGAATATTGGCATAGCCAGGAGAAAGGTCTCCTCCTCCATTTGTAGTTTTCACTTCGCAGTCAATAATTCCCGACCCGAGGGAAATGTTTAAGAGTCCCAGCTCATCGAGTTGCCTATAAACAACCTCGTCAACGGAACGCCCTTTCCAGAAAGGAAAGATCTCCTCTCTAAGAGTTTTTTTGTCTTCCTCAGAGATGGTATAGGGATCGACAGAGCGTTTGTGAACCGTGTCTAGCTCTCGCTCCACCCATCTCCAACAGATGTCTGGAGAAAACATGCCGGCCCTCGGCTTTCCCCCGGCGTGGCCAACAATAAGCTCGCCTTCACTGATATAGATGGGAAGAGTTTCGCAGGTGCGATAGATCCCCCGCGCCTTTGTCAAAATCGGGTGCATACCAGGATGCTCGCGAGCAATATCGGTAAGCGCTTTCGCGCTGTGAATAGAGAGCGAAGGCTTTGCTGAAAAGTAGGCGTCTCGCATCTTGCGAATGCGGGGCGGAAGTTTGTCGATACCATGCCTTGCCTTAGCTGTATGTTCCATCTGCTGATCCTTCAAAAAAAGCACGTATTCCATATGTTTCCAAAATCGACCGTGCCGTGTTGAGAAAGGGGTTCAAATCGCAACGGGGAGCTTGAAAGGGGGCTTCAATACCAAGCCGTTTCACTTTTCCCAGACCTAATTTATGGTAACGGAGCAACTCTACTCCCTGAAATTGTTTGCCAGGAAGGTTTTCCAGAAAACGACCCGCCATGTGGACATTTTCCTCATTGTCATTTATCCCCGGAACAACAGGAATTCTTATTGTCAAAGCTATGTCTTTTCTAAGAAGTGCTTTGATATTGCGAAGGATGGGTTCATTGGGCACACCAGTCACGGCACGGTGGACTTGAGAGTCCATAACCTTCATGTCTACAAACATGCTGTCGACGTGATCCGTTAACCGATCCAGCACCTTCCACGGCGCATAGGCAGAACTTTCCATAGCCGTGTTGATCTTTGCTTCATGACAAGCCTTGAGCAGGTTCAATGCAAACTCAGCTTGGGATATGGGATCCCCTCCCCCCAGCGTCATCCCCCCATCACTTTCTTCATAGAAGGTGAGGTCCTGCTTAACGATGTCCAAAACTTCAGCAACGCTCATGAGACGACCGCTTGGGACAAGAGCGTCATGGGGGCACTTTTCAATACATTCCTGCCACGTCAAACAAGGGTCATCGCTTTCACCACGTCCGCTATCCAAGACCTCTCTTCTTGTTCTTGCAGCCTTAAGCGGGCAAGCGCTCTCGCTGAGATCGCAGGTTTCACACTTTTCTCGGTCGAAGAATAGAGACCTTGATCGTGATTGCCCCTCAGGATTCGAGCACCATAAGCAGGACAGGGGACAGCCTTTAAGAAAGACAAGAGTTCGAATGCCCGGGCCATCATGAAGCGAAAACTTCTGTATATTGAAAATGAAGCCCGTCATCTTCATCCAAAAAACCTTTCGGATTAGGTAGGCGCGGAAACCCCGTCTTAGTCTGATTGCGAAGCTGTCAGACTAAGACGGGGAGGAAGCGCCCATGCGTTTAAATCACATAACTGTATCCATCGGCACTATGAACTGTGCGGCAGTAAC
>JACPKR010000034.1 GCA_016186945.1 Deltaproteobacteria bacterium
CAATTCGACCTGGAAGGAACCCTTGGATCCGCTCCCACTGGTCGTCACGCAGTCCATAGCGCCTCATGAGGAAACTCCAAATTTTGGATAAGTTCCCCAGATTTTACATTGTTAAATTGAATTTGACGACACGCCCTAGTCAAAAAATCTAAAAAAACAAAAGTTCTTTCCCCAAGCCTCTTTTCAAAAATTTCATTTTCTCTCGAAAATCTACGATAATGTTAGGAGACAATAAATTTCCCAAATTGGTGAGGAGTTTGATGCGATTTTTTATCATTATCTCCTTTTTTCTTTTCAGTTTCTGTATGGCTGAAAAGCGAGAACATATAGGAGTTACAGGGGAAATTTACACAAATTTAGCAAGACAGGGAGGACCCTGTGAAATTCAACTCTACGAAAATCATAAACGCTCTTCTTCATATTGGGATGACGTAGACAATATCTCGTTTCCATGCATCTTAAAATTTAGCGATAAAAAAATCACTGTAACGGAAAAACTCGGAGCCGGCGGAGCAAGTATTATTTTACGAACCGAAGACAACAAAGCGTTACGTCTAACCAAGAATCAAGAACAAGAGGACGATTTGGATGACTTTGTCACTATTTACAATAGTTTGAAAAAACACAATGTACCATTTGTAAAAACATTCATAGATGACACGAATTCTACCCATCATGTTGAATACCTGCTACATGAAGTTCTCGACTTTGATTCAAAATTTTTTCACTTTCGGAAAAGCGGTATTGACGAAAGTAGTAAGGAATTCAAAGAGTTTTTGAATTTTGTCGCATTGACCAGCGACTATGAGTTCATCGCAGACCTTCACGAAGGTAATATTGTAAGGTTAAGGGAATCTGGTAAATGGATCATATTAGACGCAGGAGCTTCCTCTCCCGGAAAATTTTTGAAATACAAAGAAAAAGTTAAGCTTTTTGATTGGCCTTCAACTTTGCTTAAAAAAGTAAAAGAAGCTATTTCAGCCAATTCCGGCCTAAAAGAACTCGTAGAACAATCTCGTAATGAAGGATGGTTTGAAGAAGCTTCAATTAATGTTTTTACCGACCCTGACCCAGGTATAGCCCAATTCATGGAGATACCAACAAGCTGGGAAGATCCGATACGGGAGACAATCCTCAAGCGTAGGTTACTCGACGTAATTAATGTAGTCAGAGGTTTCGATTATCGTATCGTTCAAGGAAATCTTTATCAGATTCAAATCGATCCTAACTATATAGACATTAAAATTGTCCATGCAACCTCCTGGGGAGAACCCCTCACCACGTTAGAGTACGTGAAACAAAGTGACGCTTTAGGTGGAATCAACGGTAGCTTTTATCAATTGCCATCTGAGACTGGATTTATTGGCTACTACAAACAAAAGGTTATTGAAAGATTCTCTGAAGGATCCTTTGCCAAACCTTCTGCGATTCTGAAAACACCGAAGGGTCTCATCAGTGATTCTCAGGATTTTTGGGCATCTATTGGATGGAAAAATATCTCTCCTGATACTATCCTCTCAGATTTTTTAGCCGTTGATTGGCGAGTGAATATTGATGGCAATACGTTTGATGTAGATCGGAGGGAATTTGATTCGATCGACCCAACAACGGTTTTGTATTTAGGTCCTAATACAAACGGTGGGTACCAAGAGGTGAGTATAAAGAACAATCTGGTTCAAAAGATATCGAACGAAGCCGACGTTCGTAAAGGAATGGGGAATGTATTTGTCTTATCTTATGACGATAATGCTTTGTTGAGAAATCCAAACAAATGGAGTCGAATCACCTTCGATCCGATCTATGTCGTTCCGGTTAATGGACACCACGATCGAAGAGACGACCGTGATAACAATTTATGGAATCAAATGGATTATATTCTCAGCGGAAAATATCTTTTGCATAAGGGAGAGAAGCAGGATCTAAGTCAGGATTATGATTTCAAAAAATATGAAAGGAAAGATAACAAGACGTCATTTTGTATCAAAAAGGATCGCAAGTGGCTTTTTCTGGTGGGCGAGTTGACATTGAAAGAATTGGTTGACTATCAGGTGAGTCAAGGTTGTTGGGAAGGCTTGCTCCTCGATGGTGGATCCTCGTCAACTATGATTGTGAGAGATGAAAACTCCGAAGCCAGGGATGTAACTGCCACTTTAAAGAGAACTCAGACCTCTGGTAGGATCCGAAACATATCTGATGCCCTTGTGTTTGGACGTGCTGTTCTACGATCCGATGAAAAACAAGAACGCATAGCTGAGCAAGAGCCAAAAAAGAAGGAGCAAAAGCCAAAAACGATTCGGCAACCGCTAAAGAAGGGGGACTTGGAGAAAGTGACAGAATGCCGCGAACGATGGTTTGCCGCGTTTCGGTCTCCATGTGATTTACATGGAATCCCCCTGTTTGGGGCCAACTTAGAGGGGGCCATCTTAATGTGGGCCAACTTAGAGGGGGCCGACTTAATGGGGGCCAACTTAGAGAAGGCCAACTTAGAGGGGGCCAACTTAGAGGGGGCCAACTTAGAGGGGGCCAACTTAAGGGAGGCCAACTTAAAGGAGACCAACTTAAAGGAGGCCTACTTAATTGGGGCCAACTTAATTGAGGCCAACTTAAAGGAGGCCAACTTAGAGGGGGCCAACTTAGTGAAGGCCAACTTAATTGGGGCCAACTTAGAGGGGGCCAACTTAAAGGAGGCCAACTTAGAGGGGGCCATCTTAATGGGGGCCATCTTAATGGGGGCCATCTTAGTGAGGGCCATCGTAGTGAGGGCCAACTTATTGAAGGCCAACTTAAAGGAGGCCAACTTAGAGGGGGCCAACTTAAAGGGGGCCATGTTTGAGAATGCCAACTTAAAGGAGGCCAACTTAAAGGGGGCCAACTTAAAGGGGGCCAAGTTAGAGGGCGCAAGGTTTAATGCGTTCACCATATTCGATGGAAATCTTGAAGACTTTGGCGCTATTCGGGAGTAGGTAGCCGTCCCAAAGTCCCTGTAGGCCGAAGTCTCGGATGCTAACGCTACGCGTTGCGAGGCACAAATGGTACTACTATCGGAGGTGCACGAATTGGTTAGCGCACTTTGTTCTTGGGGAACCACCAACGCAAGATCTTCCACACATGCTCTGATGCTGACAGTCAGAACACCTGTGGGAAGCTTGCTGAGGTCGTTTATCGTGAAATCGTAAGATTTTGACCACCTGCCGTTATTGGAACACTGCTGCCCTGATTTCTGACAGGCTTTCCACATGACAAAGACGGGAGGAACTTCAATATCAGCGCCTCCCTCGCCCCCCCCCAAACCCCCCTCTCCCTATTTGCCCCAAGTGGCTTACGCATTACGAAAGATTCAGTGCCAGAGATATTGCTAGGTGTTCGAGTAGAAAATGGAGCGGAAGATGTGAATCCACCAAACCCGCTCGCACCAACTACTCTGAGAGAACTTCACAACTATTCACAACTCTTCTCATTTCGAACAACTGCCCCGTTCTTTCGCATGGGTCGTGGATCTTAAGTACATGACTGATCCCTCTGATATCAATTCCGGCTTCCCGGACGTATCGCATCATCGTATCCATGCTGCGCCACCCACCCATCGACATGACTCGAACAGGTTCGACTCCACGACTGAGCATTAAGGTTGCCCAAGTCGCCCTCAGGTCATGAAATCTTACGGGTGGAATTCCTACCGCGTTGAGAAACATTCTCAATTCCCGCGCTTGTTCGCCTTTTGTCCATCGAGCTAACCTGGGCAACACAAACCCACTACTTCCAGTTGTTAGTTTGAGTTGCTTCAGGAAAACCACAAGTTCCGGAGCAATGTCCACGTTTCGATCATCGCCGCTTTTGGTCTCTTTAAAACCATCCTTATTGTTCCAGTTGGAATCAACGCGGATCCGTGCGACCTCAAAGTCCACTTTGTCCCATCGAAAAGCAAAAAGTTCGCCAGATCGCATTCCAGTGTAAAGGGCAACAAAAACGTGTGGATACCACTCCCAGTCCAATTCCTTTGCTTTGTTCAGCAAAAACTTGGCCTGCGCGTAAGTAAGAACCGTTTTAAGCTTTTGTCCAAGCTTAAACTTGATCTTTGGGGAAGGGTTTCGAGAAACAACTGCCGTTTCAACCGCAAACTCAAAAGTTAAACGAATAACTTTCAAAAGTGCTCTTTGGCTGCTTTCCGAGAGATAAGCATGGTCCACGCAAACAAGATCACGAATCTCATCCGTCGAGATCGAATCAACCAGCCGATCCCCCCAAATCTTGAGCGTGGCGGCCTTAAGGGTTTTTTCAACCCCATAAATGGTCTTCAAGGCGAGCCCTCTCTCTTTGCAGGATTGCAGGTAGAGATCGACAAGCTTTGCCCAAGAAGGAATCATTTGTGCCCGCACTTTCTCTTCAATTTCACGGATGATTTGCCGTTCCATCTTTTTAGCGGCGGCTTCCGTTTTTACACGTCTTCGGGTGTTTATTTGTCGCCCGTTAGCGGGATGCCGAGCACTTGCCCAAGCTTCCCAGCAACCTAGCTTCTTGTTGAATCCGTATCCCATTAAGAACCTCCTATCTTTTTAGTTAGGAGGCTCCGCAGGTCAGTTTTAAGATACCGATTGCGACGCCCAAGCTTATAACAGTGGAGTTTGCCATAGCAGACCATGTTGCGAAGGCTCGCCTCGGTAATCTTCAAATACTTCGCTGCTTCCGCAGAAGTTAGCCATTCGTCCTGATTGTCAAAGAACAAGGCCATCTCAGGCCCTCCTTGACCTTGTAGCTTCGAATCCATTCCGTGTGCAAGCACCTTGTCGTTTTCGTCCGAGGTGCGAAAACGATTCTTTTTTTCTTGCGCTGATACATGACAATAATTTTTGTTCACACTTATCTCCCTCTGTGTAACCTATTGGTTTCAATTGAAAAACAAAAGACAGACATCTTTCCAACACATATGACACATCTCCACCTATATTCTTTTCGACTATGTCCTATATAATTTCCCAATACTGTTTAGCTGCTACGGCTTAAATTAGGAAATGATGTGTCTGTGTGTGTCAAAAACCACTATTTTCCTGAAGACCAACCCAGCTCCGACTTCTATGTCTGCTACAACCCGTTACCGCATTTTTAGAAAGTGATACTCCTGGAAAAATCTTTTTTATTTCCCTGCTGAACCTAGTTCTGTTGATAGCCACAAAACCACCGTTCAAACAAAAATTCCTATAACTCTCGTAAAGAGTGGTTGAAAGGATGCCTTCGCTTATTCCGGGACTGTAACAGTAACCTTCTTCCAAAAATTGAGCTGCGGGATTTGATTCTCTTCGATATTCATCTTTCAGACCTTCGCAAACCTGAGGTTTTGTAAAGGTTCCTTTTTCCCGAAGTCGCCCAAGTCCCTCCAAAGCCCAGTTCAAAATGCCAGGAAGCTCACCGCTGTTTAACCAAAATTCATCCGTACCGAGCTTTGGATCCTTTTTCGATTCAGCAATCGTTTGGTCAAAGGGTATGACTATACATCGTCGCCAGATTCCGTTGCTTCGGTCAATAAAGCGAGGAAAAGAATTCGATGAAAACGTGAGTCTTGCCGTTGGGGTGAGTTCAAAGTGATCTTTAAATTTCCTTTCAACCGAAAGGTTGTCCCCAGACACGAACTGCTTGAGTAGCCCCTCTGAGATTTTTGAGGTCTCACTCAAGTCTTCACAAATATTTGCAAGCTTCCCTTCTGTTGAAGCAAGCGCGAAGGTCCTGCTTGCGTTAAACGAATCTAAACTTAAGGACGAGACATTCTCGGCGCCTAGAAGAAGACGCATCACTCGACAAAAAACGGACTTGCCGTTTCCGCCATCGCCCAAAAGAAGCACAAACGTATGTTGGCTTGTATCAACTACAAGATTGTAGCCTACCCATTCTTGTAAAAGTTGTCTCACTTCATTGTCGGGGACAACTTCTTGCAAAAACTTCCGAAAAAACTCACATGAAGAATTTGGCTCAAAAGGATAATTCAAGCCGTTTGTCGAGAAAAGCTCTGGAGAATGAGGTTGTAAGTGGGGCTTAAGCAACTTGCCGTCGTCTCCTAAGTCCAAAATTCCATTTGACGTTACGAATCCGTTGAGTGATTTATTCGAGGAGGAAAGAAAAAAGGGCGCATGCTTTTTTACCGACAAATGAACCTCAGCTTTGACAATTTCTAAAACGTTCTTCCTGAAGCCCACGTTTACCTTCGGCGGAAGACATACTTGTTTGATGAAATTCATCACTTCACTTTCGACGAGGGAGTCTTCAACCCTCTCGTATATCTTGCCGTTATATTTGTAAAAATTCGAGTTGAAGAAATGCAGGGTTCGAAACCCATCCCAGTCAAAGTTTTCCCTAAGAAGCCTCTCAGCGATATCAAGCGCATAAACTTCGTCGTTTCTTTGGATAGGAAATTCTATAGAAAGCAGCTTGGCATTGAGCACAGCTTCGCGAATTTGTCGGAAGGCAATTCCTGCGGGAATTTCATCAGCAAGGTCCCAACCTTTTGGGAAGAGGTTCTTGTTCGGAAGACGGACAATTTTTATTGTCTTCGCTATCCTTTCTAACAGCTTCGACACTCTCTCTGCATAGTTTTCACCAGCCTCATCGTTATCACCAAATATGGTTACGCTTTTTCCTTTAAGCGGACTCCAATCCGACTTGTGAGGGGAGTTTGATCCTCCGAATGAAGTCACAACCACGAAATCAGAGAAATATTTTTTTGCTGCGTCAGAGGTTTTTTCACCCTCGACGATAAGAACAGGTTTTTCTGGACATTCTATAGCTTCCCGTAAGTTGTATAGGGGTGCCTTCGTCGTTGGCCCTTTGAAATATAGACCTTCTTTTCCGTTAAGCTTTCCGTAGGAAACCGGCAAGCACACTTTTCCCCCCGGAAATTTCTTTCCTTCAAAACGATAAACAAAAAACGAGGTCATACCTTCTTTATTGCAGTAGGTATGGACCAAGTCCGGCCGCCCATAGCGAGGGTGTTGCGAATAGTTTTGGGTTATTGTATGCTCAGGAATAGCACTACATGGCTCCCAAGTAGGAGCCTTTTTATTTTCCATGATTCATTTCTCCTCAAAATTTCCGTTAAAAAGTTCTACTGCCGCCTTATACTGCGAAAGGCTTTTGATGAAGGCATAAAGCGAGATAAGATCTCCCCCTCGATCACCTGTTGCAAAGTCACACCATTTTCCGGAAGAAAGATTGATCTTGAACGAGCCAAGGTGTGTGTCGTTACGACGAGGGTTAAGCGCAAGGTATTCGCCGCCCTGAACCTTTCCGTTTGGAAGCCAAGAGAGTAAAAGCCGTTTGATGTCAGCATGAAGCTGCGCTTTCAACGAGCTGAAGTCGATTCGCTTGCTACTCATTTTTGACTCCAAAGGTTTTTCAAGGCTGTAGTCGCTCTTCTCCCTCCCAACATGGAAATCAGGTTATTTTCGCCAGTGGCAAGCTCTGCAAGACGAAGGAGGCTTTCCGTTCGAGGATGTGTGTGTCCGTGGTACCAGGACTTCACCGTGGCCAGGCGAACGTCAAGAATCCTTGCGATCTCTTCCAAAGAGCCGGCCATCTCGACGGCGAAAACCAAGACTTTTTGCAATTGCAGTTTGTTTTTTTGATTCATGTCGATGCCTCCCTCTCTTTTTTGCCCTCTTTTCCGTTATGGTTTCCAGAGTTTTGCACAAAATCTTCGAGCTTTTTCAGGTTTCGCAGAGTGGGTATTGCGCCGGCCCTATACCAAAGTCGAACCGTCCCTTCATGTATGTCGATACTTTTAGCCAATGCAGAATCATGAACCTTAACTATGTATGGTTATTTTAATGAATGCTTGGAAATTGTTCTCGGCTCGCTGGGACAGCATGGGGAAAAATGAAAATCCCTTTGTCGAAGAGAGAATTATTAGGATGTACAAATTTCATAAAGAAAGTGGGTTTCGCACCTGTACTGAGATTGTTCGACAAATGAATTTGATTCGCGAAAGCTCGTCGGAAACCAATGGAAGCATATCTAAGGTAGGTACTGAGGACCTTGAAAAGTTACTTAAAAAGCTTGACGATAGACTCAAAAGGAAGATGAAAGGAGAGACTATTTCCGGGCCTGCATGGCGGGCTCCGACTGCCAAAAAATATATGTTTCTGGCTTTTTATTTATCGTGTGCCTGCCTTGAGTTTTCGAAAGAGGATAAGAGATATGGAACCTCAACGAAATTAATAAAGTGGAAGAGCCGTAAAATCCAAGGTAGCGGAAGTGGATCTAAATCAGGTCGTGGCTCAGAAGGATTTGTTGAATATTATCTGCAAAATTTTGGGTGTCTTAGTTCATTTTCAAAACATGAGAGGGAGTCGTTAGGAGTGCTTGCAGTTAAAGCCATAACACAGATTCTAAAGATAGCCATGAGGGAAAAGAAAAAGGGTTCTCGATTTTTTGACATATGGCAAAACATACTTGATGCTATTAATAGAGTGGAGATCCATTAGAAAATCTAAAAACTTGAAAGAGGGAAGCTTGTCATCACTTCCACTTGCAACTTAAACCTGAAGAGCTCTCATAACAAACAACCTCGGAATTTTCACACCGTTTGAAATCCCAGGCATTGAGATATTCGCATGAAATATCGCTCTCCTCTGCTGCTTTTGCCTGAGTCGACCTTCCGCAGGATGTGAGATGAAAAGCAAGAAAAAGGAAATAAATGGAGAAAGGAAATGAAATGATTTTCAGTTGCATGAGTTCCCTCTGTCTTTATTTTTTAATTTCAAGCGTGAATTCGACTGGGTAATGATTCGAGATTTCCTCCGCGGTGGCTTGATCAATTCCAAAAAAGGTCTTGAAATCGAAAATGCCGGCGTTTTTCACATTGGTGGTCTTCGAAATGATGTTGTCGTACGCGCAGTCCGTACTTGAGACGGTTGTGTCCAAATCCTTAGCAATATTCCATACAAAGCCGGCTGTGGAACTTATGTCGAGCGCATTGTATTTGGCGTCACTAAGATAGGAACAGTCAGCGTTCAAATCTCCTAGTATGATCCAATCATCTGATGGGTGGGACGTCGAAGCCGACGAGTAAACATCATCTAGAAAATTAAGCTCACTGACAGCATCAGTAGGTTTGACATGGATCCCGATGAGCCCAAAAGAATAAGAATCCTTCGAAAATTGAACAATATAGGGTTCCCTCTCAAAAACATCGTCTGAATCCACAAAAACGTAGGAAGTTGAAACGGAAAGAGCTGACTCCGTCTTATAATAAAAGGCATACTGCTCCTTAGAGGAGGTTCTACCGAGTCGATCACTAACGGAAACTGCGTAGGTTCCCTTCCCCTTCGCATTTACGAGATCAAGTAAATCAGAGGGTGTCTCAAGGGAAACGTCTCGAATTTCTTGGACAAGGATAATATCGTATCGCGCGACAATATCAGCAATATAGCTGGCGACAGTCGAATTCCCCATTTTGGTAACACCCAAGATATCAGCGTTAAAAGCCGCGATTTTCAAGCTCAATGAAACTGAGTTCGGACCTGTTTCGGACGTCGTATTATTTGATGACTGTGTAGTGGAATTGGAGTCCGAAGTATTATTGCTTGTCTTGGACGACGTCCCGTTGGAGGATGTCGAACCAGACGTTGTGGTCGTATCAGAAACGGAATCTGAAGAATCCTGATTTGACTCCGACGTCGACTCATCGGTAGAGGGCGAAGTGGAGTCGGACGACGAGCTTCCAGAGTCTTCGTCCCCACACCCAAGTATACAAAGAAACAATATGCCTATTGCTAGCTTCAACCTCCCCCCCTCTTTTCCTCATCTGGACCCATCGGAACATTGTGATAGACACTTAAGTCAATATCGTAGGCTTTGATAGCGTGGCTATATATGACGTTATATAGGCTATACATGGCGGCTAACAGGCTCCCCAAAAGGTCGATAGTCTCAAAAGAGACGGGGGAGGACTTTCATGGCAGGAAACTCCATTCAAGAAGTTGTCGCCAAAAATGTGCGGTTTTACAGACTAAAGGCAGGACTTTCACAAGATAAGCTGTCGAAAAAATGCGGCCTTAGCGTACGCTTTATTTCTCGTGCTGAAAATCAACCTCAAAACCTTACCCTAGACACCTTGCAGATCCTAGCAAAGGCATTGGATGTTTCAGTTGCTGAATTGACTGAAAGCAGTGAGAAGAAAAAACTCTTAACTGGAAGTGCAAAAAGAACAGCGGAGATTCTGGACAGCGTCATTGCGACTTTGAAGGCAGTTCGATCCACCTTCGATTAATTTCCTTCTATGTATTCAAGAATTTCGTCATGTAGACTCTTTTTTCCCGTTTCAGGAGCCACCGAACACGGCTTGCGTTTTGGATAAAGAAAGTCCATCAATTTTAGCAAAACATCCACCTGATCTTTAGGGGAAAGTGCTGGCAGCAACTTGCTTAGATGAGAAGGAATATGCAGCCCTATTTTTTCGAACTCCTCACTAAGCATAGCCGTTCGTTTATTGGGTGTCCCCTTTTTACGACCACCTGTTTTCTTGCCTCGCGCTTTTCCCGCTGGCCAGCTCATTAATATCTACTTTAGAATTGAGTGAGTTATTTGATCTACCGTTTTTCGTCATGGTTATTTTAACAGAAAAGTCGCAGAAACATGCTGATTACACTGAAGTTCATTGAAAATTACACAAAAGTCAATTTTCTCTAACTTTTCCGAATAGCCAAGCCGTTACATATCACCACTGGACGACCGATGAGATATAGTATAAGGGTTGCGGCAGGGATCATTAAGGTAAGATAAGGATAGAAATGGCAAAAATTAAGGATACAATCTATAACTTCAAAGGGCAACCGTCTCTTTACCGAACCGAGACCGGTGAATTTGTCGATACTAGGGGCCGTTACGTTGGGTTTTTGGATGGAAAAGCCGTATATGATTTCAATGGCACGCAAAGGGGATGGTTCGAGGCGGGCGTTCTGCGAGATCCACTTAGCAATTGTGTAGGATTTATTGAAGGAGCCACAAGTAGCGCCTTGCCACTCCTGCCGGATGTTACGCAACGTGGATTGCCTAGAGTTCAGCGACAACCTCCCAAACGGCCCGCTTGTGAATCCGAGCTGAAAAAAGCACGGCCTGAAGATGAGTTGTCACAGTTTGACCCAATTTCTTTGTTTCAGGTTGTATATAAGTAATGAGGTACGTTCTCTACCTTGATGACAGTAACGCACCCAATCGCTCTGTAATTGGCGGTTTCATAATTGAACAGAACCAAATCGTAGGCCTTGTGAATGCTCTAAAAAAATTCAAGTCTGACCATGATATAGGTTCTCTTGATCCCATAAAATGGTCACCTGAAAGCAGTGGAAAAAAGGCTGAAGTATATGCGTCGCAAAGAAAAATCACGAACCAAAAGGAATTTCGAAAGAAGGTACTGCGTTTCATAGCCGAGCGCAAATTGACTTTACTGGCTGCTGTCGATCTATCCCCTGAACGAAAAAAAGTAAATATTCAGTGCCTCCAAGATCTTGCAGGGAGATATCAATTTTTCTTGCACGAGAGAGAAGACAGGTCGAGCGGCGCCGTAACACTGGCTTACCCAGGCTCAAAACAAACAAGAGATTACAGTGAAAGTTTTGATCGGCTTTGCCGGGAAGGTACATCGTTCATTAGCCAAAACCTTTTGCGGGGAAGTAGCAAAATAAATGTGGCGTTACCAAGGTTGGAAAGGGGCATAACCTTCTCTTTTGAAGACCACAACGATCTGCTTCAACTTGCCGATTTCGTGGCGAGCTGCGTCAGTTGGTCAATTAGGAATTCACCTATCGAGTATTGGAAGCTGATCAAGGACAGCTTCAGAAAGCGGAATGGCTTGATTAAAGGTGCCGGTCTCCTGGTGTATCCCAGCAACAGCACGCAAATTGACAAACTTTGCAAGTAACTCTGGTGGGACTCTGAAACGAAAGTGGATTTTAGGATGAACAAGAAAAGAATGGAGAGCAAAACGACTAACCCCACGAAAGCACAAAGCATGTCGCGCCGCCGTGATGAACAAATGTTCACACACTCGGTTCATCACAAGTTCATCACCAGACGGGTTATGTATGGTGATTTTTCGTGATATGGCGACAAATGACTGCGAAGCCTCGATTATGAAAACCTTGATAAACCGGTGCGTTGGATTGTCCGATTTTTTGGTGAAAACTTGTGTAGAAAATGGAGCGGAAAACGGGACTCGAACCCGCGACCTCCAGCTTGGGAAGCTAGCGCTCTACCAACTGAGCTATTTCCGCGCGTAATCCTGGCTTCTAGCAAGTTACTGCTCAACTGGCAAACGGATTTAGTGCGCGAATGTTCGCAATGCGATTAGCTGTTGCTTTTTCGATTTCCTACGGGAATAATTTCCATCATAGAATTTCAAAAATAAGGAGTTAGAGTCATGCGACGTTCGTTAGCAGTCTTGTTTTTTCTGTGTGGGTGTGTTCATCAGGGAAAAAAAGAAGCTAAAACCATGGAAGCTCCTAAATCCTCTGAGGTGATTGCCGACCTTAAAAAAGGTATGGTCGACGCACCGACAACGTTAGCGGGGATAACGACTTTTAGAGGATTCTTAAAGCCATCAAAAAAGAAGCTTGGGTTTGAGAAAATGATTTTAAGCTATGGGATCGATGCAATTGTCGACCCCATCGCGCGGGTTATGAAGACCTTTTTAGACGATGAAACGGTGTTCTCATGTGCAAAGGACAGGACAGATTCTGACACTCTTTCCTGCTCGCTCACTCAAGCAAATCAACATCTGTTTGATATGAGACTTTTTGCAGGCTCAAATGTTTACTGGGCTCACGTTTGTCGTTCCGGAAGGGCGCTGGATAAAATTTCCAAGGACGATGGCGATTTCTGGGGCTATGTCAAAACTCTTGCGGGCGGAACGAGCAAAGAGGAGCTGCTCTCTCAAGGGCCTGTCTCTCTCAATGGGGTTTTGATAAAATTCGAGAAAGGCCGCAAATGGGAAGTCGCTTCGTTCAAGGCGTCCCTTGGCCCGGTCGAGGACGGTTCAGATGAATATCACGAGTTTATAGCTCCAAATTGCAGGGACTATCATCTTCCTCATAGCGAAGCAGAACTTTAGGAAGTCTTGGCAGAAATCCACTTCATATAATCCCCGAAGAAGAAGAAGGTGTAGTCTCCGAAGAAAGAGCTATAACCCCACAACAATTATGTGAGGCTGACTCACTGATAAAATCTGGCTAGAAAACGAATGCGTTTCTAACGAACAAAGCCAAAAGTGGCTCTTGATATTTCCAATAATCAGCATTAGTATTGTTATATACAAATTTATGCAGCAACAGAAGTGTTGGTAATGGAATTTTCAAGAATCCTCAATTTGCCTAAGTTGTTGGAAAAAAAGTCGTTTTTTCTTTTTGGGCCTCGATCAACGGGCAAGAGTTATTTGATTCGATCACAGCTTTCGGATGGGCTTCTCATTGACTTGTTGGATGGGGATACGTTCCTACGTTTAAGTGCGCATCCCAGTGAGCTTGAAG
Organism: Deltaproteobacteria bacterium; assembly: GCA_016186945.1. Classification (GTDB taxonomy): domain Bacteria; phylum Bdellovibrionota_B; class Oligoflexia; order Oligoflexales; family Bog-1112; genus BOG-1112. The sequence goes on from JACPKR010000034.1 coordinate 13,509, forward strand.
CGATTGTGGCGGCGGATGCAACTGGGCGATGTGTCATTATAGATGAAATTCAAAAAGTCCCTCTTTTATTAGATCAGGTTCATCGCATCATTGAGAATCAGAAAAGAACATTTCTATTAACAGGCAGCAGTGCGCGGAAATTGAAAAGAGGGGCGGCGAATCTTTTAGCAGGGAGGGCCTGGCAAGCGAATCTTTTTTCCCTGGTGTATCCTGAAATCCCGAATTTTAATTTGGAAACATATCTTCGTTTTGGCGGATTACCGATCGTGGTTCTCAGTTCCGCCCCTCATGAAGAGCTGCGTGCTTACGTCAGAACTTATCTCTACGAAGAAATCCAGGCGGAAGGGATCGTCAGAAAAATTCCACAATTCGCTCGTTTTTTGCAATCCGCAGCACTCTCGAATGCCCAGTTGCTCAACTTTGCAAACATAAGTAGTGATAGCGGCGTATCAGCGTCTACAGTAAGAGAGTATTATGCAATTTTGGAAGATACATTAGTTGGCTTTTTTGTTCAGCCATGGCTTCATTCAAAAAAACGCAAAGCGATTGCAACTGCAAAATTCTATTTTTTTGATACTGGTGTTGTGCATACTCTGGCGAACACCAAAACTCTCGATCGAAATTCTGATTTATACGGTCAGAGTTTTGAGCATTGGATTGCGATGGAGCTTCGAGCCTTCATAAATTATCACAGAAAAGCGGAAGAACTTACTTTTTGGCGATCCGTCAATGGGCAGGAAGTCGATTTTGTTATCGGAGACCAATTGGCAATCGAAGTCAAGGCTACAAAAACGGTCAGCAACCGCGACTTGAACAGTCTGCGCGCCTTCCAGGAAGAAAATATTGTTAAACAGTTTTTTTGTGTTTCCCAGGATCCGCTTATCCGCAAAGTCGATGGAATTCTGTGCCTGCCATGGCAGGAGTTTTTAGCGGGTCTTTGGCAAGAAGAGTGGTTTTAAGCCGCTTGGGGCAATGAGGTGGTTTGGAGGAAACTGCGCAGCTGGTTCGTTCCTCCATGAATTTCTTGGGGGAGCGACGCTTCACTCGCCCCCCCAAACCCCCCCTCTCCCTTTTTCCCCAAGCGGCTTGAGTCCCCCTTTGCCTAAATAGTGTCTCTACCCATGTACGGGTGCAACGCAGCGGGAAGCTTTATGGTGCCATCCTTTTCCTGGAAGTTCTCAAGTAAGGCAAGAATCACTCGTGGGGTGGCCAGAGCTGTGTTGTTAAGCGTGTAAGTGAACGCGTTTTTCCCGTCTTTTGTTTTGTAACGCATATTGAGTCGACGGGACTGAAACTCGTAGAAACTGGAGCAGCTATGGGTTTCCCCATAAGCCTTCCGTGAGGGCATCCACGTTTCGATATCGTGTTTGTACACCTGCCCTTGTCCAAGATCACCTGTACAGACGTAAACAACGCGGTAGGGAAGTTCCAGGAGCTGCAAAACTTCCTCAGAAATGCTGAGAAGCTCCTCATGACATTGATCGTTGATTGCATGGTCAGCAGGACTTATGACGACCATCTCGATTTTCTGAAATTGATGAACGCGATACAGACCGTGCGTATCTCTTCCGTAAGTTCCTGCTTCACGACGAAAACAGGAAGTCTGAGCCATAAGTTTCAACGGCAGATCTTCTTCCCTTAGAACTTCCCCACTGTGGAAACTGCAAAGGGAAACTTCGGCCGTTCCAACAAGGGCAAGCTTGTCTTTTTCGATGAAGTAAGCCTGCTCTCTCCCCGTGGGAAAGTAGCCAGTCCCCACCATGGCCTCTTCCTTCACCAGAACAGGCACAGACATAGGGGTGAAGCCCTTTTTCACAACGAGGTCATAAGTAAGGTTCAGAATCGCTCTTTCGAGAAGCGCTCCGGCGCCCTTAAGAACGTAGGAGCGTGAGCCGGAAAGCCTTACGCCGCGTTCTATGTCCAGGATGTCTCGCTTCTCCCCCAGACTAACATGTTCCAAAGGCTCGAAGTCAAAAGCGCGGGGTGTCCCCCACTTGCGGATTTCCACGTTATCTTTGTCGTCCTTGCCTTGGGGGACATCTTCGCGAGGCGGTTGGGCGATTTCTAACAGGCGTTCCTGCAAGATAGCTTTCTTTTCCTTCAGTTGGGATTCAAGGTCCTCCATCTTTTCTTTGATGGAAAGGACTTCCCTTTTTAGCTTTTCCCTTTCTGCTGGGGAGGCTTGCGCGATTTCTCGGGAGAGTTTATTCCTCAGTGCCTGGGAGTTCTCCCAGTCCTGCTGGAGGGGCCTGATTTCGTCGTCGAGTCTAAGGATTTTATCAACATCAACTTTGAACCCTTTGGCGTTATTGCCTTTTTGAATGAGCTGCGGATTTTTCCGGATAACTTTGATATCCAACATGGCTTTACTCTCGGTTTTCTTGAGGCGAATTACGGATTACAAACCGTTATGACCTATCATAAGGCACCTATGACCGTCAAAATATTCGAAAGCTTAGGTCTTCCGTCGGAACCCGTTTTCCTGGCTCCCCTGGCAGGGGTGTCGGACGCTCCGTTTCGCCGTATCTGCACCAGAGGTGGGGCAGACCTTAGCTATGTGGAAATGATCTCGGCGCCTGCTCTCAAATATAATAGCAAGAAAACATTGCAAATGCTGTTCCGACACCCTGAAGAGAAAAAGCTGGGCGTCCAGGTTACAGCAAAATGCACAGAAGACATGAAACGAGCGGTGGAAATCCTCAACCGCTACCCCTTCGAAACAGTCGATATCAACATGGGCTGTCCTGTGAGAAAGGTTGTGGGAACAGGCTGTGGAGCTGCCCTCTTGAGAGATCCCGAGCAAGCTTACCAGATCACAAAAGCTGCGGTGGAAACATCAGCTCGCCCGGTGTCGGTGAAAATCCGTCTGGGATGGGACCGTCAATCCATGAATTATCTCGAAATCGCTCCTGCAATCGAAAACGCCGGAGCCGTGTGGCTTACCGTTCACGGTCGGACACGAAGTGACGACTATTCGCGGGAAGTGGATCTCCAAGCGTTGGCGGAAATCAAGAGGGCGATTCGCATTCCCGTGGTCGGTAACGGGAACATCTTCTCACGACAGGACTACCTCACAATGAAGGCTGTCAGCGGCGTCGATGGCGTTATGATTAGCCGAGGGTCCCTCGGCAACCCTTGGGTCTTTAGAGAGGTGAGAGGTGATGAATCCCCTACAGCGTTGGAAGAGTGGCGTGCGTGGGTAGGCGACCACCTGAAGTGGCAGCAGGAACATTACAGCAGAGAAGAGACAGGAGTCATCATGCTGAGGAAACAACTGCTCTGGTATATGACAGGCTGGCCCCTGGCTAAGATCTATAAGGAACGATTTTCACACGTGAAAACGTTTCAGGAGGTTTTCGCAGCGCTCGACGAGTTTTGTTCGTCCTTGACAAGCAGGGCGGTAGTTCATAGAAGGTTAGCTCATCCTTTACGACACGTTGAAGAGTCGACGAACCCCTAGAGTGAGGAAAAAAAAATGCGTAAAGTAAAAGCGACTGTATTAGCGAGTACCTTGCTTCTCGGTGCCAATCTTGCGGCACAAGACCTTGCAGCAACGCAAGTTGCAGCAACGAAAGAGGTGGCTCCCCTTCAAACCGTCTTCCCCAACGCATACGGGAAATTCAACCTCCGCCACTACCAGGTGAGGGAACTTGCCAAATCCGGAGACCTGAAAAGCAGCCCCTTCTTCCAAGGACGTCTGACACTCGGTTCTAAATTTTTTCAAAAAGCTTTAGATTCTCGTTTCGTCTTTGGTGCCAACAACAAATACGGTGAGGGCGAGAAACCTAACCTTGTCACTGACCGCGGGACACGCTGGGAAAATGAATATACAGTTTTCAGCAATGACAATTTTGAAGTGATCCCCTATTTCTACGCTTACCTTCCCTATGCAGGCAAAGGGTTTAATTCAGACCTTGGCACGTACCTGGGAGCTAATTACAAAGTTAACACCCCAGTCGGAACTTTGAAATTGGAAGCAACCTACGAGGGAGAAACAGCCCTTGCAAGCCGCACAAGCGAAGATGATCAAGTTGCACTCCGAGACAGAAACGGCAACCCAGGGAAAAGAGAGAAAAATGCAGGATTTACCCTGACCTCTCCCGAAGAGGCTGACAAGGTTGATCCCGCAGCCCGTAAGTTTGCACAAGAACTGACCTCCGCGCTAAGCTATGCCCCCTCTGTTGTCAGTGGACTTTCCGTAGGAGCAAGGACCTATTGGACAACAAGCTTCGCACCTATCATGCAGCTCGATGAACAAAACAACGTTGTTACAAAAACAACGGGGGGAAGCTTCGACCGCGTAGCCTACACGCGCAATTTCAAGCTGAAGCACGAGTTTTTTGCTGAGTACAAGATTACGGATACACTTAAACTCGAAAACAGCTTCTACGTAAAAGAAGCAGTGAAAGATACCCACGCTTGGGAAAACGTCCTTTCTCTTACAAGCAACCTGTTCTAATCTAAAAGTAAGGATTTCTTGGAGGAACCAGCTGCGCAGTTTCCTCCAAACCACCTCCTTGCCGCGAGGGAGAACATATGGTCGCGACTGACTTTTTAGAAAGTTTAGGCATCCGTCCAGAAAATCCCCCTCTAAGTACCGGCCGCAACTGGTTCGGACAAACTGTGAAAAAACGCTTCGACTGCGTTTCCCCCGTAGACGGCAGACTGATTGCACACGTGGGGATTGCGGAGCAGCAGCATTACGAAACAGTTCTTGCCGCAGCCCAGCAAGCTTTCAAAATTTGGAGACGTGTTCCTGCACCCAAGCGAGGCGAGGTGCTGAGGAAAGCTGCGTTGAGGTTCCGAGAGGCTAAGAAGGACCTGGGTTCACTCGTCTCCTACGAAATGGGTAAGTCGCTGCAAGAGGGCATGGGCGAGGTGCAGGAGATGATCGACATCTGCGATTTTGCTGTCGGCTTATCTCGCCAGCTTTATGGTCTGACTATGCATTCCGAACGCCCCCATCATCGCATGTATGAACAGTGGCACCCCTTAGGGATCGTCGGCATCATCACAGCCTTTAATTTCCCTGTCGCGGTTTGGGCCTGGAACGCTGCCATCGCCGCAGTCTGTGGAAACGTGACCATATGGAAACCTTCGGAAAAGACTCCTCTCTCAGCCATTGCCTGTATGAACATCCTGTCTCAGGTTCTTGAAGAGGAAGAACTACCCGAGGGGATTTTCAATCTGCTTGTCGGTGACGTGCAGACAATAGGGGAAACCATGATTGCTGACCCAAGGGTGCCCCTTGTCTCCGCTACAGGCTCTGTGCGGATGGGAAAACGAGTAGGAGCGGTTGTTGCGGGACGCATGGGTAGGTCCCTTCTGGAGTTGGGAGGAAATAACGCGGTTATTGTGACTCCTCAGGCTGACCTCAAACTTGCTATCCCGGCTCTTGTTTTTGGCGCAGTCGGAACGGCAGGCCAACGTTGTACCTCGGTCCGGCGGGTCTTTGTTCATACGTCCGTCTATCGTCAGGTACGAGACGCGCTGCTAAAAGCTTACAAAAGCCTACGCATAGGAAACCCTCTCGATGAGAAAAACCATGTCGGTCCCCTCATCGACAAGGATGCCGTCGCAAAAATGCAAGATGCACTTCGCATTGTGCATGAGCAGAACGGAAAACTTGCCTGGGGAGGAGAGGTCCTGAAAGGAACGGGTTACGAGTCCGGTTGTTACGTTGTTCCTGCCCTGGTTGAGGCTAGTCCCGACATGCCGATAGTGCAGGAGGAGACGTTCGCTCCGGTTCTATATCTTTTCAAATATTCCGGTGATGTTTCAGACGCAATCGCCCTGCAAAACGCGGTACGACAAGGACTTTCATCGTCCATTTTTACAAACAGTCTGCAGGAAGCGGAAGAGTTCCTTAGCCACTGGGGTTCCGACTGCGGCATAGCTAATGTCAACATGGGAACTTCCGGAGCAGAAATAGGCGGAGCCTTCGGTGGTGAAAAGGAGACCGGAGGAGGAAGAGAATCCGGTTCCGACGCCTGGAAGGCGTACATGCGACGACAGACCAACACTATCAATTTCGGTTCTGAGCTTCCCCTTGCGCAAGGGATCAAATTTGAAATCTGATCCCGTGTAGCAAGGAGGTGGTTTGGAGGAAACTGCGCAGCTGGTTCCTCCATGAATTCCGGGGGAGGCGACGCTTCACTCGCCCCCCCCCAAACCCCCCTCTCCCTTTATCTTTTATTTAGAGGCGCTCTCATCGACTTGAGTTCTGGAAGATGTTTCACACACGGAGCTATCCCCTCGGCAAGAGAAAGAGCAGTCAGTGCCTGCAGGCACTGAAAGAGCTGGCGAATATTACCCTGCCAATAATACTCCTGACAACGCTCGATGATCCTGATTAAGTCCTCTTCCTGAACGCTGGTTCCATTCTTGACAAAAAAAAGTCTGACCAAGGTTGGAATGTCTTCCCTTCTTTCCCGCAAGGGGGCAAGGGGAATATCAATCCCAGTCAATCGAACTCTAAGGTCGAGAAGAAAGCTGCGATCCTCAACAGCATCATCAAGATCTCTCGTACTGGCCGCGATGACTTGGAAACGCGAAAAAATAGACTTCGCGTCTCCAATACGACTGTAGGTTCCGTCATTGAGAACCCTCAGCAACTTCTGCTGACAGCTAAGGGGCAAGGTGTGAATCTCATCGAGAAACAAAATGCCACCATTTGCGCCACCAATGTATCCGTCGGTCGTCGAATACGCTCCCGAAAATGAGCCTTTCTTGTGGCCAAACAACAGGGAAGCAGCAAGATCTCCTTCGAGGAGGGCACAATTGACAGCCTGAAAAGGAATGTCTCCTTCCTTCGCAACACGCCTGTTGTGAATCAGCCTTGCTATCTCCTCTTTTCCTGTCCCCGTCTCCCCATAGATGACAACAGGTAGGTGACTATGTTCTGCAGCAACTTCGACCCATTTGCGTGTTCCTTCACCTAGGTGTAAACCGTCAGGGCACAACTCAGTAAGCTTGGATGAATGCCGGTTCTCGTCCCCCTTTTTTATGCGTAAGGTACGCTTCTCTCTAGCAGCACGGATCGCAATTGCGATTTCATCGGCACAGATCAGGGGTTTCTTCAAAGCGAAAAGCGCTCCGACTTCCATCGCTTTCAAATAAACACGCTCATCCGGACTGGAAGACATGATGAGAGGAATAAGCGCAGGCTGTAAGGAAAGGGCTTCCCGCACAAGAGTGATGCCTTCCAGCACCCCTCGGTCGTCGGTCAAATATATGTCGGTCAGGAGACCATCGACCTTTTGCTTCTCCAAGGTTTGCAGAGCGCTCGTTTCGTTCGTAACTCCGATGACAGTCATTCCGGACTTGCGAGCAAGGCCGACGTAACTTTGTAATTCGTATGCTTGATCTTCGACGATAAGTAACACAAAGTCTTTGGTCATGAAGTTTTCCGAGCTGAATTCCAATTGATAACATGAGTGATTTTCATCACCGCTTTTTCGTAGGTGTCTGAGGGAAGGGCGACGATAGGTCGTAGGCCCGATCTCGTGGCACGATGGATAATTTCAGGATCGTCGGAATATACAAACCCGTAATCAACACTTCGCACGGAATCATAAGAATCCACCGTTACCCAGTCAGGAGAAGGCACCTGCTTGCGGAGCTGTAGGAAAAGTTGACGGTTCTTCAATACAATGAGCACCTTCCTCCCACTCCGGGATACAGTGGTCGGAGAGAACTTGATGAGCTGTGCGGGCTGCTCCCTTGCGCGACAATGTGCCAGGCTTATCTCAAATACGCTCATGCTGTGCCGTCTGACATAGGAAAGTTCCCCACCATGAGCTTCAACCACCTGCTTTGCATAGGACAGCCCTAATCCTGTCCCGTGGGCTTTGCCAAACGTGAAGTGTTCCTCGAAAATGAAAGGTTCAATTTCCGGAGCAACACCAGGGCCATCGTCGGAGACAGAAATCTTAAGAAGCTCCCTCTGCCAGCGCACTTCAAGTATGACCCTGCTTTTGGCACTCTCCACGGCGTTTTTTAGAAGATTGGCTAGCACCCTTTCCAGTTTTTCCAAGTCTAGGTAAAATTTTTCGTTCCGCAACACGTGACTGATGATCTGAATCCTGCGAGAACGCGCTAAAATCCTGCTCTCATTTATTACACCCGCAAAATCCATATCGTCGACGACCGCGGGGTTGATGGACGTCAAACTTTTCTCCTGAAGGCTATTGATCATAGTGTGTACGCGGTTGAGTGAGGAAAAGATTTTAGGCTTAAGCTTTGCGAGGTCTTCTTCCTTCCTCGTACGCAAGACTTCCTGAAAAACAAGAAGCGGGCTTCGCAGATCATGTGCCATGTAACTGGCAACCTTACTCAGTGTCTTCTGCTCAGCCGAATATGCGATTTTGCGCTTCAACTTCGCAAATTCTTCCTGAAGAAAGCCAAGATGACGAAGAATGTCTCCGAGACCGGCCCCAGAGGGCAAGCACATACCTACGTTGCCTAGAAAACTTTTCAGGTTCATAACCGCACTCTTCTCGACACGGAAAGGGAGCAGGATCATAAGGAAACTGAGAAGCCCATAGGCTAGAACGAGAAAAAAGACAGGAGTACTTTCACTGAGAAGTGGCTTGCACAGCTGTAGGGAAAAGGCTGAAGAGGATCTGCTTTGCAGATGACTGTAGTAACATGATCGCAGAAAAGAGGACCTGCCTAACTCAAAAGTCGCTCCTTTTATATCCAACTTTATATGCAGTTGAGGGATTTCCTCGGCTATAGATTCCGCAAACTCTCGAAAAGCCCCTGACTGAATTTGAGCATGGCGAGTTTTTATCAAGGTGAACGTGAGCGAACGCAGGAAATTCTTGTTGTCTCTGTCGGACAAATACAGAAGCGCACTCATGACGATTACAAAAAGTAGGAAACTGAATGCGCTAAACGTAGCGCAGAGTTTAATGGGGCTGACTAGCTTGGCAGATGAGAGAAGCAAAGACTTCTTCCTGCGTCAAACGTTCTGCATTCCGCTCGTCTTGCCAACTGATGTAGGCGACGGCTACCGCGGGCATCAAAGCGCCGGGGTAAATTAACTCAGAAACTGGGCTGCTGCAATGACTAGCTGCTTGGGGCAAGGAGGTGCTTGGGAGGAAACTGCGCAGCTGCTTCCTCCATGAATTCCGGGGGAGGCGACGCTTCACTCGCCCCCCGCAAACCCCCCTCTCGCTTTTTGCTCCAAGCATTGGCAAGTGAATGCGAAGCTCTCCTCCCCCTGACCCCATGATGGAATAAAGAAGTCGCCTAACAGGGGCAAACACAGACGCATCTGCAAAAATACTGTCGCAAAGCCAATGTTGAGAGGTTTGTACCATTGCAAAGAATGTTCTCCCCACTCCTCCGTCAATCGAAAAGAGAGATAGAGGGCCCCATGTTTTCTCGATCTTCCAGGCAATCAACGTTTCCATCCCCCATCGAGGACTGACTCTGCGAAGCTCGGCCCTTCCTCTTGCTGCTTGAAATAGTAGGTAGCGCTCGAGGCATTCACGCCTTGCAGACTCGTGGGCAGCTTCTGCGTTAGTTCCTGCCGCAAAACCGATGTGAGTAAGGGGAAGACCCGGCAGACTGTTTTTCAAATAAGGTGAGAGGAGCAGTCGCTCCCAAGCTTCTGCCAAGGCAATCCGTAAGGCTTCTTTGAGAAGGAAATGACAGCCCCATCCCTTGCTTTTCAAACCTTCCACACTCATCGTGCACTGAATGAGCTGGAAGGAAAAAGCATTCCTACCTTTCTGAAAGGACCATCGAATTTGAGAAGGGGTAGAAAAGCCAGGGAGTTTCTCAATACAACGTCCCCGATCGAGAAAATCAAGAGACGGCTGCCATTCCTTGCTTAAGGAGTCCCTTTGGCTGACTCTCTGTGTTTCGCTCCCAAACATTGTGCTTCCATTTCCTGCTTGTTAATCGCATCAGCGACTATGGATTGGTAGGTTTGCATATCTTCTCGCGACAATTTAGCGGGAATGGAAATAGGACGCCCGTATTTGATGACAATAGTGGCGAATGGCTTGGGAATCTGAAACCTGTCCCAAGTAGGTAGTGTCCAATAACGACTGGGAACGCAGGCAAAAGGAAGGATGGCAGCTTGCGCCCTTCTTGCTATGTCGATTACCCCTGCCTTAACTTCTCGTCGTGGTCCCACCGAGCCATCAACAGTAAGTGCTGCCGGCGACCCTTGCTCGACAAGTTTGACAAGTTTTATCAGTGCTCGGAATCCCCCCTTGTCCTTCCCATCTCGGTTCTGACTGCCATGCACCGCCGTGTAACCAAAACGACGGCAGACATACCCGATCAGCCTCCCCTCTCTTGATGCACTCACCAGAGCGCAGAGAGGCTGTCCCTTTTGACTGATAATGGATGAAAGCAAGTGTTCATGCCAAACAGCAAGAAGATAGCCCTGGCGCACATGATGCTGCTTAGCAAGACTGCGCATCCCTTCATCAAGTACCTTAATCTTGTAGGTAAGAGACAGTGTCTTGACCAGGAGGTACAGCAATTGTTTCAGAATCCACTCACCCAAGCTCATTCCTTTCAGCGCCTCCCTCAGCAGTATATAATGACCAGGGCCATCCAACTTGAGTGAGAGTTAACAAGATGTCAAACACTTACACGCGAGAAGAAAAAATTGCGATCCTTCTCCTGGCGTTTGGGGAAGATATTGCCGCCGAAATTTTGCGTCAAATGAGTAAGGATGAAGTCAAACACGTGGCTTCCGCGATGAGCCGGCTAGGGGCCGTCGACGCAGACATCGTGGATAAAATCATCGACGAGTTCCATGACCTACTGACACACAAAACAGCCCCCATACGTGTGCGGGGAACACGCGATATTGCGCAACATATGCTACAGAAGGCACTTAAAACCGATGACGTCTCCCGTTACATGGGAACAAATAGGATCGACGCCTTAGACGACATTGCCCCTTCGATGATTGTCGCCATGATCAAACAGGAACACCCGCAAACTATGGCATTGATTCTAGCCCATCTGGACGCGTCGAAAGCCTCTGCGACGATCAAGTTGCTCCCTCCCCAACTGCGATCAACGGTTCTATACCGCATCAGCCAACTTGGTGAGGTGGCCCAGGGAGCTGTCATTGAACTGAACCAGGTGTTACGTGAAAGAGCAGCTCACCTACACCCCTTGATTGCCATGCAGCGTGGAGGAACCAAATCCGTTTCGCAAATCCTCGCACGCCTCGACAGCGCTAGCGCAAAGAAATTGTTGGAAGAACTGGAAAGCCGCGACCCCAAGCTTGCTGCCGAAATTCGATCACAAATGTTCACCTTCGAGGATATTGCCAGACTTTCCGATCACGATATCAAGGAACTGCTCAAGCATATTAGCCTCGATCTCCTGAAACTAGCCCTCAAGAAATCAACAGACACCGTGAGATCACGAATTTTCTCCAATATGTCGGAACGCACAGTAAAACTATTCAAGGAAGACTGGGAAGCGATGGGGAAAGTGAAAGTTACGGAGGTCGAAGATGCTCAAAGAAAAATCACTTCCAAGCTTCTCGAGTTGAATGAAGAGGGGGCTGTCAATCTCTTCGATTCAGACGAGTATGTATAGAATATTGGCAAAATTCCGACCACTATGTTGCAGACAAGGAGCAAACCACTTGATTTTAAAGTAAAACCTACGCTACTCTCCAGCCGCCTGAAGTGTTCATTTTCTGATCTTTCCTTTGACAGAAGGAGAAGTCTTGGCTTTACAAAGTCGAGAACAGCACTATCGCCATCTTTTTCTCTAAGCATTTTAGAATAATGATGGTAAAATGCTGTAAAAATACAGAAATTCAATCAATCGAGGTAAGTGCAATGTCAGAGAAAGTATTGACTCTCACAAAGGAGCGTGTTTCCGAGCAAGTACAGAAAAAATTGGGGTTCTCCCCCAAGGAGGCTAAGGAACTCCTTGAGATGCTCTTGGAGGAGATGAAGACGGAATTGGAAGCGGGAAACTCTGTAAAAGTTTCCGGGTTTGGTAAGTGGACGGTGAAAGATAAACGTTCGCGTCCAGGACGAAATCCCCATACCGGCCAAAAATTGGAAATCAGCTCCCGGCGGGTAGTCACCTTCCACCCATCTGACAAACTTCGAGCGCTGGTCAATTCAGACTGGAAAAAGTCAGCGACGGGTTGAATATGACTCAGGGCTTTCTTGGAGGAGGCAGCTGCGCAGTCTCCTCCAAGACCAGGGTATGTTATGAGAATGGAATGAGAAAAAATAACGTCATTGCGAGAAGGGCGAAGCCCGACGAAGCAATCCAGGTTGTCTGCCGCTTACAAGGTTGGCAAATTTCAGCCTGGATTGCTTCGCATTCGCTCGCAATGACGGAAATTCTCTTAACCTTTTCTCATATGAACAGGCCCTGCTCCAAGACCACCTTCTTGCCACTCACGATCCGGGTTCAAGCCAGACGTTTCTCATTTCACTCAATAAAGTTTCAAAGCTCTCCTCTTCAATAGATCTTCGGATATCAGCCATCAGCCCAAGATAGAATGTCAGGTTATGCAAAGAAAAGAGACGAAGGCTACTGAGTTCCCCAGCAACGAAGAGATGACGCAGGTAAGCTTTACTGAAGGTCTTACAGGTGTAGCACCCACACACAGGATCAAGGGGAGAGTCGTCAAATCTATATTGTGCGTTGCGTATTCGGATCTGACCTTGAGAGGTGAAAAGGCTTCCATTCCGTCCGTTACGTGTAGGAAGTATACAATCAAACATGTCGACTCCGGCAGCAACGGCTTCTACGATATCCCTTGGTGTTCCTACACCCATTAAGTAGCGAGGCTTGTTCTGTGGCAGAAGATCGCAGCAGAAAGCGGTCATTGTCCTTAGATCTGACTTGGGTTCGCCAACGGAAAGGCCACCGATGCTGTAACCTTCAAAGTCGAGTCTGGCAAGCTCCTTCACGCTATGCTCGCGAAGTTCAGGGTAGACACTTCCTTGGACTATGCCGAATTGGCAAAGTTCCTTTTTTGTCCTAGCCCGTCGCGAGCGTTCCGCCCAACGTAGGGAGCGGCGCATAGATGTGTCCGCCTGTTCTCGACTTGCGGGAAAAGGCGTGCATTCATCCAGAGCCATGTGGATGTCGGAACCAAGGGTTTCCTGAATGGAGACAGCTAGCTCAGGCGTTAAAAGGAAACGTCGCCCGTCTATATGACTGGCGAAATGGGCCCCCTCTTCCTCCAGCTTCATGTTGGAGGCAAGGCTGAAAATCTGAAACCCCCCGCTGTCGGTAAGAATAGGTTTAGGCCACTGGATGAACTTATGCAGGCCATGGAAATGTTCGATAACCTCCATACCCGGGCGAAGAAACAAATGGTACGTGTTCCCCAAAATGATTTGCGCACCAAGGCGTTCCAAGTCTTCGGGGACAAGTGTTTTGACTGAGCCAACGGTCCCGACGGGCATGAATATGGGGGTCTCCACCACACCGTGATGCAGACGTAGTCTTCCTCGACGGGCTTTCCCGTCTCTTGCAAGCAGTTCAAACATGTGCAGCCTCTTTTGGGAACAGGGGGATTCAAATAATTGTTTTCCCCAGAAGGGAACAGATAAGTTCAACCATCAGGTGAGCACTTTGGTTTTCCCTATCTCTGGAAGGGTTTAGTTCCATAAAATCCATCGAGACTAATTTTCCTGTATCAGCAATCATCTCTAACGCCAGATGAGCTTCACGCAAGCTTAACCCGCCCATTACGGGGGTACTTACACCGGGGGCGTAGTCGGGGTCAACCCCATCGAGGTCGAATGAAACATGCACCCCATCCACTTGATCGACGAGTTCTTCCACAATTTCCCGCATGATGACTGCCCACCCGCGTTCATCGATATCGCGAAGTGTATACACCCGCATTCCTATGTCGCGGCATAGTTTCTTCTCGGTTTCGTCGACTGCGCGAATGCCAATAAGCGCGGTATGCTCAGGATTGAGCTTTCGACCTGGAAAGCCGATCTTTGTCAAGACGGGATGGCCTTCCCCAGCGATGATAGCAACGGGCATTCCGTGTATATTGCCAGACGGTGAAGTTTCGGGAGTGTTGATGTCTGCATGGGCGTCGAACCATAGAAGACCAAGCTTTTTCTTCTTCTTATGGAAATAGCGGCTGACCCCGGAGAAACTTCCCACCGTAAGGCTGTGATCGCCGCCAATGGTCAAGGGAAGCTTGCCTTTTTCGACAGAACCCTCGACAATGTCACAAAGCTTGGAAGAGATGGACGCAATCACGGACAGAAATTTTTCCTTATGATCTTTTTCGGAAAGTCTCTCCCGTAGGGGAACATCGATATCTCCAAGGTCATGGGCTTCGATGCCCAAGGATCTCAGGCGGTCGAGTAGTCCTGCAACACGTACTGCTGCGGGACCCATGGAGGCTCCTCTTATATTTGCCCCGAGGTCGGACGGTACACCGATGATTTCTACAGATTTCCGAGAGAGAGTCATTTGCCAGTCCCTGAAATTTGCTATAATGCTAAGAAATTGAACGTCTTCATCTTAGGTGAAATTACTATGACAGGAAAGCCAACAATTCTTGTAACAGGTGGCTGTGGGTATATTGGAAGTCATGTTTGCCATCAACTGAGTCAGGCGGGACATGAGGTCGTTGTTATAGATGACCTTTCCACGGGTTTTGCAAACAATCTTCTCAACAACGAAACTCTCGTGCGAGGAGACTTCGGTGACCGACGGCTTCTAAGCTACGTGTTTTCTCAATTTGCTGTCGAGGCCATCTTTCACTTTGCAGCTTCAATAGTCGTCGATGAATCCGTCCAAAATCCGTTGACGTATTATCAGAACAATACTGTCAAATTTTTCTCGCTCCTTGAGGAAACCGTGGCGTTCCGCATCCCGTATTTCATCCTTTCATCAACAGCAGCGGTGTACGGAATGCAGAACAGTCTTGAACCGGTTCATGAAAATACGATCCCGCAACCTGCGAACCCCTACGGTCGTTCAAAACTTGCTGACGAATGGATGCTAGAAGATGTTGCGAAAGTGAACGATCTTAAACATGTCACTCTGCGTTACTTCAATGTTGCAGGTGCAGGTCACGAGGGACGTTTGGGACAAAAGGGAGACGGCTCGCACCTGATCAAAGTCGCGTGCCAAACAGCGCTCAAGAAACGTCCTCACTTAACCGTGTTCGGAACAGACTACGAAACACCAGATGGTACTTGCGTCCGAGACTATATTCACGTCGAGGACTTGGCATCAGCTCACCTCTCGGCACTCCATTATCTTAGAAACGACGGAGAAAGCACTCTTCTCAACTGTGGGTACAAACAAGGACATTCTGTAAAGGAAGTTCTGTCTGCATTTCAAGATATGCTCAAAACCAAACTTCCGATTCAATATGGAAATAGACGAGCTGGTGACGTTCCCTTCCTCATCGCTGACAACAGCAAGCTTATCTCCACCCTCTCGTGGAAACCGCGATTCAACAATCTCTCCACCATTCTTCAATCCGCCTATGATTGGGAAAAACGCCTGTAAACAAGTGCGGAACGGCCTGCCTGTGGCAAAAAGGGAGAGGGGGGTTTGGGGGGGCGAGTGAAGCGTCGCCTCCCCCGGATTTCTTGGAGAATCAGCTGCACAGTTTTCTCCAAACCACCTCCTTGCCACAAGCGGGTTACGTAACTCAGACTCCCCCTTTTTATGGTTGAGTATTTCCAATAAGTTCAATATGTTAAGAAAGTTGTTGCACAAAAAAAGAAGGTGGAGGGTCCCATGCGGTTGCAGTCTTGTTTACTTGCCACAGTTGTTTTTACCTCAACTTTTCTCTTCGGAGCGCCCCCTGGGTATAAGGCAGTTCCCACCGCAGATCCTGACGATTTGCCACCTTCCTATGGAGAGGTAGCCGGCGTTCAGCCTTTCGGAAAATGCGGGGACCCTCGCATTCAGGAATACATGCGCCTTGCGGGAGCCATTCGAGAAGAGCTACTCCGACTTCAAGGACAGTATCGTGCTGCGCCTTCACAACCTGGGCTTGCTGCTTACTTTAAAGACAACAAAATGCGAGAATTCGTTTCGAGGAAAGGAGCTGCTTATGGCGCTCTTGCAAGGTTCCACCCGCTTCTTTTACAGCGGCTTCGGCTCTTGGCTGAGTGCCAAAGGTACGCGCAAGAGCAGGGGACACCGCCTGCCTGCGACGGCCTCACCTCCTGTGGCCACGGCGTGTCTGCGGACAGAGATGCCGCAGCTTTGCGAAGTTTGCATTGTCCAAGGTGTTCGCACAAGGTTTCCCATACGTACAGCATCAGAGACTTACTAGCGGACCCAGGTCTTACGGAATGGTTGCGATCCATCACCCCAGAAAAATTCTGACAAATAAATTGACTGATCCGCCAGCCAGTAGTAATCCTCCCCTGCAAATGGGTTAGGAGGATTGAACATGAAACCATTTTTTCCCCTGATTTTCCTGATTATCGCCTGTCCTTTAATTGCAGCTGAAGCCATGTTTTTAAACCCTAGAGCTGAATTGGCGGCCTTGGAGAGTTTGAGACAAGGCGGCCCTTGGTCACCATCAATGTTGCGTTTTGAACATCCAGCCTTCCGGCTCTTCCCTATGCTCAAGTTATATTTAGAAACCCCGAATGGTGGAAATTTTTCGCTAGAGGCCCTGCATGCTGGAAACATAGATGGGCTTCTTGACGCAATTCTCATCAGTGATGGTTTATCCGCGTATACACCAGTTGGGATCAGAACAGGTCCTGAAGTGGTAAAACGCAGAAGGGAGTCCGTTTTGCAAAACAGACGCCCGCGGCGGCAAATATCTGAAAGTGAAGCGCAAGAAAGTGATCTCGCATTTACGTTTCTGGAGCAGTCCTTTTGGTGGGATTATTACAGAGTTTTGCACGAATTCTACGTGTTATCGGGGCGGAAGCATGACGCAGCCGCGCACCTTGCGCAACGTGTGAAGCATGTGGAAAGAAAAGAACAGAAATTGGAAATTCTGAGAGCTGCCCTCCTGTAAAAAAGCTCTCTATACTCTTCTGGTATTGAAGCCCATAGCGGGATTTTGAAAGTTTTGGAAATTTGGTCAGATCTGGCGAATGTGTTAGCCATATAACCTATTGATAATAAAGAGAAATGGTCGTGGCGGATTTTTTTAGCTGGTGGGGCCAACTCACCGGACTCGTCAAAGCGAGATCTTGTTACCGTTAAGGTGCAGTGATCAGGGACAGTGTCGGCAAGTGACAACTTGCAAAACCAACGGTAGGCCAGGTTATAGCCAATTTCATCGCAAAGTTGTCGATCGGAGGCAACATTGTAGAGGTAGCTAATCACCGTCATGCGCAGGAAGAGTTCCGGGTCCAATGACGGTCGTCCGTTATTGGAACAATAAAACGGAGCTGTCAGCTCATAGATGAACGAAAAGTCGATTTTCCTGTTCACCCGCCGCAGCAAGTGATTCTTTGGTACCAACTTGTTGATGTCCACCGTCACAAATAGCGGCTGTTGAAAAACCCTCTGACCCTGCACTTCCGCCTCCGGTACTTTCCGACAATAGAGACCTCCTTATAACCTACTGCTGCCTAAATTTTGAAGGCTTTATAAACACCGCCAACTGTTTGCTGAACAAACTCCGCGAATGAGTTTTGACTTGTCTGACAAATTTTTCTCGATTAAATGGTCTCTGTATTTTTTTTAATCAGTTGAGGAGGCACTATGAAATGGCTTTTGTCTATCAGCATTGTTGTAATGCTACTGAATCCAACTTTTTCTTTAGCAGGAAAAGGAGGAGATGGAGGAAGAGGCTCTGATTCGGGAGGTCAGGTTGGGAATGGAGGCCACGGTGGAGACGGAGGAAGTGGAAGCAAAGGAGGAGATGGAGGACAAGGCGGTGATGGAGGAAAGGGCGGTTCCATAGCTGGTAATGGAGGCAATGGAGGACGAGGTGGTGATTCAAAATAGAATCCTTGCATTGGCCTTCTTTCTTGTTTTGGGTCTCTCATTATCGGGTATTCCATTAGATCCTTTTAAGACTTCCAGACTCTTCAGCCTTTTTGCAGGAAATGGAGGAGATGGCGGGCGTGGTGGAGATTCTTCTAAAGGAAATGGAGGAAGAGGCGGCGACGGTGGAAACTCCGAATCTGGACGTGGAGGAAATGGTGGAAATGGTGGAAACTCCGAATCTGGACGTGGAGGAAATGGTGGAAATGGTGGAAACTCGGCTAGTGGACGAGGAGGAGACGGAGGAAATGGAGGCAATGGCCCTGCTTGCGGTGGAAATGGAGGCAATGGCGGAAATGGCCCACAAGGAGACGGAAAGGTTGGACAAGATGGGAAAAAAATTTAAGTTACTATTCTTTATTATTCTTTTTGGGAACACCATTGCATATGGAAAAGAAACTCTTAAGGGGTGCATTGTAAAATGTTTCGACAAAAATAATTCTAATTGTCCACATGGCAAAGAAGGCGAACATGGAACACCAGATTCCCCACAAGGAAAAGATGGAGAAAACGGGACTAAATGTGTGAAACAAGGAGGAGATGGAGGCCGAGGTGGTGATGGAGTCAATGGTGCTGACGGTGGAAAAGGTGGAGACGGAGCTTCAAGTATTGGAAATGGAGATGGAGGAAATGGAGGCCGAGGTGGTGATTCCTTAGACTAGAATTTCCCTGTTGCTACTTGGCAAAAGTCAAAACAGTGGAAGTGGTGCCAATCTAACTTAATTGTATTTTCGGAATGGCAACGTTCTCAAGATATTTCGACAGCGCCTCCGATATCAATTCGGATTCCGTCTTCTTTGTAATTGCAGTCGCAATTTTCAATTTTGTGTCAAAATCTGGTTTTATTCGAAAAGTTTTCGGAATTTCCGCTTGACTCTTTGACTCTTGCCATTACCCGACAAAAACGAGTCTTCAGTCAGCGGCAATTGAACGTTGTTGATTACTTGTCTTCACGGGGATGCGCTTTAATGAAGCGCTGGGGCTGTCTCTGGGTGATGTCTTTGCGGGAAGGCTTATCGAGAAGTCTTTTCACAAGAAGCTGCGGGAACACCGTCTGAAATATTTTGGTTATATCGTGATTGACTCA
>JACPKR010000035.1 GCA_016186945.1 Deltaproteobacteria bacterium
GGATCCGCTCCCACTGGTCGTCACGCAGTCCATAGCGCCTCATGAGGAAACTCCAAATTTTGGATAAGTTCCCCAGATTTTACATTGTTAAATTGAATTTGACGACACGCCCTAGTATTTGGGAAAAAGAATTTGTGGAGAGGACCTTTTTTGCTCTGTCATCCCGCGGCTTGACCGCGGAATCCAACGGGGCAGCCTTCCTCGAACAAGTTGGATCCCGCGGTCAAGCCGCGGGATGACAGAGGGGAGGGGACGGTTCCCTCGCCCCCCCAAACCCCCCTCTCCCTTTCTGGCAACAAGCGGCTTACGCTTTCCTTATCTCCTTTTTTTTGCCTTTTTCTTTTTAGCCACTTTTTTTGTGGATTTTTTAGCTGTCTTTTTCTTAGCAGCTTTCTTTTTGGTTTTCTTCTTAGTTTTCTTCGCTACCTTTTTCTTAGCAGCTTTCTTCTTAGCAGCTTTCTTCTTAGCAGCTTTCTTCTTAGCAGCTTTCTTCTTTGCCGAGCTTGCAGCTTTCGCTACGGGGGCGGTGCGTGGTGAGCTGCGTTTCGCAACGTAGGTTGCAGGCTCTTCTTCTTTGTCGTAGTCGGCGTCCTCGTCGGCGTCCTCGTCATCTCCCTCATCGAGGGCAGGATTCAATTTTTGGAAAATCTCGGTGTGTTCTTCCATTTGTTCGTACTCAGTATAGTCGGATTCTTCCTCATAAGGTTCAAACTTAGCATCTTCCGACATGTTATCGGTATCGTCGTCGTAGTTGTCCAGCTTGTTTTCAGATTCGTTATTGATTTTCATGTCTTCATCCATCATAAGTTTCCTCATCGTCCTTAAGTTTATAGTGTCGCCCTTTTTTAAAATCCTTAACACGAAAAAAAATGAAAAAGAATAAAAAAGGACAAATCATGGAAAAATCGACCTCCTCAAGGGAACGGAAAACGGCAATTTCCCCCCTTCGTTCTGAGGATTATCCTGAATGGTATCAGCAGGTTATAAAAGCAAGTGACTTAGCTGAAAATTCCCCTGTAAGGGGTTGCATGGTGATCAAGCCTTGGGGGTATGCGATTTGGGAAAATATTCAAAGAGTGCTCGACAAAAGGTTTAAGGAGACGGGGCATGTGAACGCCTACTTCCCACTTTTGATACCGCTTAGCTTTATGGAAAAGGAAGCTGAGCACGTGGAGGGTTTTGCGAAGGAATGTGCGGTTGTCACTCATCATCGTTTGCAGGCGGATTCCCAGGGCAAGCTGCGCCCCAGCGGCCAGCTTGAGGAACCTTATGTCATTCGTCCTACAAGCGAGACAATCATTGGGCATTCGTATTCCAAGTGGATTCAGTCGTATCGGGATCTGCCCGTACTCATTAACCAGTGGGCGAACGTCATGCGCTGGGAGATGCGGACCCGACTATTTCTGCGTACATCGGAGTTCCTCTGGCAGGAAGGTCACACTGCCCATGCGACGCAAGAGGAAGCTTGGGAGGAGACCTTACGGATGCTAGACGTCTACCGGGATTTCGCCAAGGATTGGCTAGCTGTTCCCACTGTTGCGGGGCGTAAGACGCCGGACGAACGATTTCCTGGTGCTGTCGAAACTTTGACCTTCGAAGCGATGATGCAGGACCGTAAAGCGCTTCAGTTCGGAACCTCTCACTTTCTCGGTCAGAATTTTGCGAAAGCGTTTGACATACAGTTCCTGGATCAAGACGGTGAAAGAAAGTATGTTTGGACGACGTCATGGGGGTCGACCACTCGATACATCGGAGGCTTGGTCATGACTCATAGTGATGACGACGGTCTGGTCCTTCCTCCTCGCATCGCTCCTCAACAGATAGTTATCATGCCTATTTTAAAGAAAGACAGCTCGGAAGTCCTTGAGTTTTGTGAAAGACTCAAGAAGGAGCTGGAAGCTCAGAACCTTCATGGCGAACCCGTGCGCGTGTTCATTGACAAGCGGGATATGACGGGTGGGGAAAAAGGTTGGGATCATGTGAAAAAGGGCGTTCCCATTCGGGTGGAAGTGGGGCCAAGAGATATCGCTAAGCAATCAGTGTTCGTAGGCCGCAGGGATCAGGGTGTGACAGACAAGCGCTCCCTGCCGGTCAGTGAGTTTGTAAAGACGATTGGTGGTACACTTTCTGAAATGCAGGCGGGTTTGTATGCCAAAGCTGAAGCATTCCTTAAGCAGAATTTGAGGCAGATAGACTCCCTAGACGAGTTCGAGGCCTTTTTCACACCGAAGGGAAAAGACGAAGAGCGCGAAATTTTCGGTGGTTTTGCTCTCACACACTGGAACGAAGCAGCAATAGGGCATCCGCTACTCAAAAAGCTGAAGGTCACGCCACGTTGTATTCCCCATACGAGGGAAGAATGGGGTGTCGGTATTGAAGAAAAGGGGCGCTGCCTGTTTACAGGTAAGGACAGCAAGGTCAGAGTCATATTCGGACGGGCCTATTGAAGCAAGGGGGCATCATGTCAACTCTTTTCAAACAACATATTCGTCACCAGATCAAAAGGCTGGAGGAAATCCTCTCTGAGCATTCTCTTGATGGACTGGTGCTTGGTGCTGGCACACCGTTTGTTTACTTCCGCGATGATCAGGAGGCGCCCTTTCACCCCAACCCCTATTTTACTCACTGGTGTCCGGAACGTAGTCCGCATCACTTCCTCCATCTGAGGGCCGGGCAGAAACCGAAACTTGTGTTCTATACTCCCAAGGATTATTGGTACGAGCAGCCCTCCGTCGAAGGAATAGATTGGGTGGACGAGTTCGAAGTGATTCAGACAGACAATTTGGAGGCCCGTTGGACACTGCTGGGTGAAACGAAACGTCACGTTTTCATAGGCTCGGAAGAGAAGGAGGCTAAGGAGAAGGGTTTCGTCGCTAACGCCGACAAAGTTTTGGCCCACCTTGACTGGTTCCGCGCGGAAAAGACCTCTTACGAAATCGACTGTATCGAGAAAGCAAATGAAAATGCAGCCATCGGGCATAAAGCTGCTCGCAAGATGTTTAAAAAGGGAGCGAACGAGTTGGAAGTGCATCTTGCCTTTCTGGAAGCTGTGCAGTGCTCTGAATACGAATTGCCTTATCCCAGTATCGTGGGGATGAATGAAAAAAGCGCAACGCTGCATTATCAGAAAAAACGCACAGGAGTTAAGAAAGCGGATGTCATGCTCATTGATTGCGGAGCAAGGGTGCGGGGATATGCTTCCGATATTACTCGAACTTACGTAAGGAAGAAGACCCCCCGAATTTTCAGGAATTTGCTGGGAACTATGGATGCCCTTCAGAAATCCCTGTGTAAACAAGTAAGGCCAGGGGTCTCCTATTTCGATTTGCAAGTCAAAACACATCGGGCCATTGCTGAGATCCTTTTGGATGCGGGCGTCTTGAAAGGGTGTGACGTTGACTTGGCCTTTGAGAAAGAGTTGACAAACGTTTTCTACCCTCATGGTTTGGGTCACATGCTGGGCATTCAAGTTCATGACGTCGGTGGTTTTCAGAAGGACCACACAGGCGCTGACGATGAGCAATCGCCGAAATTCCCCAAACTTCGCATGCGTCGGGCCTTACGAGTCAACGAAGTGGTCACCGTCGAACCAGGTTTGTACTTCATGCCCTTACGATTGGAAGGTTTGAAGGGGGACGATGATTTACGCAAGTATGTTAAGTGGTCTCTGATTGACGAACTTGTTCCCCTGGGTGGTATTCGGATTGAGGACAACGTCGTTGTGACGAACAGCGGTTACCGGAACCTAACACGGCCGTATTTGAAAAGTGATTACTTGGTATAGAAGCGTTCGTCCAGGGGGGGAGCAACGATGTCGACGGGACGACCAAAAATATCGCGGGAGATTTGGACATAACGCTCACGGAGGTAGGAAAAGTACCTTTTGTTAACGGCCACTTCGTCTAGGGCTTGTGCCAGGAGCCAGAGGGTTTTCATAGACTCAAAAAAACGCGCTCCTTTTTCTTCGTAAGAGACGGAAAAACTTGTCAGGTCCCTGTCGAGGGTGCGCATTTTCTGGTAGAAGCACCAGTGATAGACGAAAATGTCTTCCAAAACTTCCAGTGTAAATGCTTCTTTTGCGGCAAGCAGGGCGCGGTCGTTGTTGACGACTTCCGTCAGGTTGTGAATCCGCTCAAGGCAACGGTCAATATCTCCAGGGTGGGGTTGTTCCACCATAAGGAGAAGGCGTTCGGTGGACAAGGCGTCGGATGTTTCAGGATGGGACAGGTTGGGGGGATGAACGTCCACATCAAGTTTCCTGGAAAATGTATCTCGCACTGTTTCGTATCCCTTCTTTAAGGTGGTACAGTCAGCAAGAAAGGAACTCGCAATGAGAAGCAGACCCCAAAATCCTGTTTGTTTAATACCATCCACTTACACCAACTCCTAGCCAAGCGAAATGTTTTCCTTTCCCCTCTTGGACGCCTATATTCAGATTCACGCCCAGTGCTCCTAGGAATACGAAAAAGTAGGAAGCTTCCCCCCAAAGGCCGATTCCATCGAGCTTGGGAGTTTTTGTTGTATTCAGATCATCCCCTGGCGCTTCACTTGTCGGGTCAATTTGTCCGATTCTTGATTGTAGAGCGATTCCGGCAAGGAGGCTCCACCCAGTTTCCCAGTAGCTGATGCTTCGCTCTTTAACCTCGTGGGCGGTGACCGCTTTCTTGCTCTCCTGTTCGATGACTTCCGTGTGTTTGCCGACCTTTCCGAATCCGATGCTGGGTCCAAAGTAGAGAAAACTATAGCGACCTGGGGTACCGTCATAAACTCCCGATCCACTGAACGAGGCGAAGCGGAAACCGTAATAAGTGTGTCGTGTGTAGATGTCTTTCTGCCCTTTCCAGGCGAACGATAGGTGTATACCGGGTTCTACCGTGTATTTTTCACGCTGACCGCTTGCGATGACGTAAGGAAGGGCGAGGGACGTTTGAATGTAAAACAGCTGGGGACGTTTCTTGGTGGCTTCTTCCGTGAATTGTTGGGCAAGGGGAGACGTGGGTCCGGTGGAGTGTTTTTCATCCTGCCATCGTTTTTCATGAAGCTTCTTCAGTCGTTCGAGGTCTTGCTCGCGATCTTTGCGTGTCGGTGTGGGGGGGATGATCCGTTCGGGTGCGGGGGGAAGTTCGATCCCTGATCCTTCCCGTTCATCGGGCATTTCTTTCCCACCCTCCTCAGCAAGATCCGCCGTCTGTGCGAACACATGGGAGAAGGGGAGAGCAAGTATGAGAAACAAGACTAGGAAGATGCTACCCATTTTGCCGCCATCCTATCTCTCTTAGGATAATGAATAGTTAGCGAGAGAGCTTCTAGTGTAATGCGTAAGCCACTTGGGGGAAAAAGGGAGAGGGGGGTTTGGGGGGGCGAGTGAAGCGTCGCCTCCCCCAGGGGAATTCTTGTTGAAGGAACCAGCTGCGCAGTTTCCTCCAAACCACCTCCTTGTTGAAGGAACCAGCTGCGCAGTTTCCTCCAAACCACCTCCTTGCCCCAAGTAGCTTACGCATTAACTAGTGTAACGAGTTGGGCTTTTTTGGAAAACCTGAACTTGGGATGCTGTTATGTTAAAAATCAGAAAAATGAAGAAGATCGATCCTCAGGTCGAGGAATTCGAGGATCTGGATCTTGAGGAACAAGCTCCTTATGAGGCGTACAGTCGAAACATCGTTAGGACGCGATACCCCAATTTTTGGTTCGGCGCTTTTTTGCTCTCCTGTCTGTTTCTTAGTCTCGGGATGGGGACGTACTGGCTTTTGACTCGCAGTGGAGGAAGCAAGCTGCCCTCACAAGTTTATGTAGAGATGAAAGTTATAGATGAAACCGGTCATCCTATTGCGGGAGCAGATGTTTATTACAAAGGGAAGCGATTAGGCGTCACCGACTCGTTCGGTGAATGGCGGCGTTTTCTGAAAACCCGGCTCGGTGTGACGATCCCCTTGCAGGTTCGCAAGCAAACCGAACATGACCTCGTAACTGTGACAAAGAACATTGCTGTCCCCCTTAAGTTGGAGAAAAACGGCGAGGTTGAAATTCACACGAGCGTTCGTTTGTCTCGCCAAGCTCCTGCCGCGAGCACCAACTTTTCCAGCGGAGGTGACCGCACCGAGGAGCGGGAAACTTCCTCCGAACTCTCTGATGACCCGGGCAGCCCTATTACAGCCATTTCTTCGGTATGGTTTAAGGTTATACCCGCACATCAAAATCCGTTTGCCGTGAGTAGGGAGGCATGGCTGTCCCAAGAACTCATCCCAGCTCTCAACGAACTTGCTGAAAAAGAGTGGCGCCTAGATTCAAGCTCAACACAGATCATCCTGCAACATATTGATCTGCCCACTCGCGCCTCATTTCCTGGTCTAGTTCGCATCGTAGGACGAGTACCTGGTGGGCACCCATTCGACATTCTAAGCAATTACAATGAAGACCCTTCCCGTTTAGCCCGCTCTCTCTTGCGATCCATTGAGTCCTCAGCGGAGGAGTCATCCATGTTTGAACTGGACATCTTTGGGTTGGACCCCCATGCCGGCGTGTATGTAGGTGGAAAGAAAGCGTCCCATCTCGCGAAACATAGATGGCGCTATCCAGGGATTTTGAACCAGCATAGTTACCTAACGATCGTGCAAAAACATTCAGTTGTCTTCCGTCAACTTGTTCAGACGACCAACGACCCATTTACCGTTACGGTATCTCGGGACAAATTGGCGCGCAGGTAGTTTCCTCGTGACGAGAACAAGTCCCCCCGCCGCTCCTATGCCCAACACGATAGGTTCCAGCCAGACAAGAACCGCAAAAGGTGCATGGGGTACCCATGACCCTCTATAAAAAAGGAAAACTCCTCCCACCCAAAGCAGTAGGGAACCAATAACGACTGCTTGGAAATGTAGAAAATTATCGTCCTTCGCAAAGGCACGAACCGCTAACCAAACAATGATCGACAAACTCAACAGGTAATGCAGATCAAGGAATCTGGTCTGAGAAAAATAAAATGGGGGCCTTTCCCATTCTGTTACGGAAGGAAAGGCGGCAAAAAACCAAAGGGCTACAAAGGCAATAGTGCCCGTTAGCACCATCCAACTGTAGCGTTTCGCTATCGCGGAGTGTTTTAACCAGGTCGTGTATGTAACATCGAGCGTTCGGAATACACTTCCCGTATGAAATTCGGCGGTTGTTTTAAATCCTCTGCCATTGACCAGAAGCGTAAATAGAGGAAAAAGCAAGCCAAGGACAATAAAGGCCGGCTGCAAGGTCGCTCCTAAAAGCAGACAGAACCAAGAGAGAAAAAGCGAGAAAGGCGACGCTGTTTTCATATGATGAGCCAAGCAACAGAACCACGCACTCGCCACGAGCGACATCGTAAGGTCGAGGGAATACCAACTCACGCGAACCATAATCGCGCCCCTGCTCATCAGAACAGTGCCCGAAAAGAGGGCGACTAACCACGATCCCGTCAAGAAACGCACAAGAAGCATGGTAAAGAAAAGAGTAAGAACAACCATTCCCACATTCCAGGAAATCCAAGTCTCTGCCCGCAGGAAGGAAGACCAAGGCAGCCCAGGGGGGAGAAACCCATGATACTTCAAGGTATCGTGACGAATTTGCATCCATGTCATGCGACTTAAAATCATGAAAAGAAAAATCAGCCCAGTGAACAAGCGCAAATTCTTCCGAAAGTAGGGAGTTTTCAAACGCATCGGGAATAACCTTGCATTCCAATATCTAAAGTTTTTTGGGGGGAGGCGTGGAGGGGAACTTTTTTTCAAAAAAGGTACTCTCCACAAATTCTTTTTCCCAAATTATATATATCGTTTGATCAGCCTTCGTTGACACTTCTAACCATATTTAATATAGAAATATAACACCTTGAGACAAAATATTAAGCAAAGCATTTGATTGAATGCGGAAGTGGGTGGTTCCAGCATGAACGGGGAGTGATAAGCATGGCATCCGTTGAATTGAGACCGGGCGATACCCTTAATATTGTATGGACGTCGGTGCAAGACACCCCGTTGGGGGTTAAAGAGGTCGAGTCAAGTTTTGCCTTCAGTTATGAAGACCTCCTTCTGCGTTTAAAAACAAAAGGGAGGATGGGAAAATCACGCCGATCGGGGACAGATGGGGCTCGTTTCAGTCGTGTGGTGGCACTTTCAACAAATGCATTGCGCAAAGGCAAGTGGTCGACAGGCGCAGAAATTGAGCGTACGGAAGTGTTTGTCAAGCTTATGCACCGCTTTAATAACCTCATACCGTCCGAATATTCTAATATCACGGATAATGCAAAAAATTCCCTTCTTGACCTTTACAGAAGCGAAGGCATTCTTAAGAAAAACCAGAAAACGGAATTAAAGGGTGCCATTGAAGCGATTGGCATCCTGGTTTCTGAGTAAAGCGGGAAGTTTTTCAGATGAGCGATGCGTTTAAAGTTCTCGGGGTCGAGCACGTTGGCCTTGCTCCCAAGGACGTCGAGGGTTTGCGGTCATTTTTCGAGACCGCTCTCATGCTTCCTCCTGAAGGTGAAGAACTGGTTCCTTCCCAGCAGACTCAAACTTACTTCTACCCCAGCGGCGGAGCTTACACACGGCTGGAAATTTTGGCACCTGCTGAAGGAAAAGGGCCGATCGCCAAATTCCTCGCAAGTCGCGGGGGGGGGATTCACCACATTGCTTTGGAAGTTGACAATCTGGCGAACGCCCTCGCTTGCCTCAAAGCAAAAGGCATCCAACTCATAGATGAGAAAGCCAGGAAGGGAGCGCATGGATCCAAGGTGGCCTTCATCCACCCTCATGCAAGCGGAGGTATTCTGATTGAACTCGTGGAGAAGAAGGACAGGCGATGAAGATGGGCAGCATTTTGCGTGTATGTATCGCCACGATTCTTTTCTTCGCTCTCAGCGAATATCTTTTGCGCGCATTAGAAACGAAACGGCGAGCTTTTCTCAAACAGACCGTCATCTATGAAACGATGTTTGCACAACTGAGTGCCCGTCTTTCCAGCCAGGCGCAGGAACTTTTTGAAGATCGGGTTCTTCAGTCCCATCTTAAGTCAAAACTGCATCACTCGGTAAAGAAGCTACTCGAAGCCGAGCTTCGACAAGAGAGTTTTGATCAGGTTGCCGTGTTTGACGACGCTTGCCAACTCGTTGCGCAAGCAGCATCGGGGAATGTGCCGACCCCTTCTTGTGAAATTGGCTCCACAGGCGGATGGGGTCGCTCCCCAATGAAGGAGGGGGCGTTTCTATTCCTGCGAAAGGGTTTCTTACTGGATGATGCTACATACTACATGTCCATGGGCAAAGTTATTCCCGCTCACCCGAATGATTCGCTTGTTTCGTTTCCGTCTTTCTTAAGAGATCGTCTTCGCTCCCCTCGTCCGATCCGCAATCCTTTGCTGCCTATTCTATTCGTATGGGCATGTTTTGCGATTTTCGCGCTTTACCAATTGAGAAAACGTGAGAGGAAGGAAAAGGAACAAAACGAGAGTTTCCTCCAGTGGTGTCGTGAACGAGGTGCCCCTAACGCATCGGGACATCTGCGGGAAGCCCAAGCCCTACTGCGTTCTCAATTCGAGCATTCCGCCGCTCAAATGCACGCCTTGGAAATCGCGCTAGATGAGACTCAGAAGAAACTCGGTCGCGCCCAGCAGAAATTGGAGACAACGGAACTACAACTAAGCGAGGTTCTCCCTGCTGCCGGACTTGCCCAGCAAATCACCGAGACCGGCGCGTATGTACATAAGATGATCGTGTCGTTCACGGACCTTACCCAGGAGCTTGACGAAATTCTGGACCAGGGAATTTTGCCTGCTACACATGAGATGAACGAACTTGTGCAGAGCTGGCAGAAAGGGATAGCAAGGAAAGGACCTCGCGATTTCTTTCGCTTTCTAAGAGAGACGCAAGGGCGAACAGGAAAACCCTTGTTGGAAGAAGACTTGGAGAAAGTCCTTCGGAATAACGCAAGTTTGCGAGAGGCAACCTTGCAAGCCTTACTGCGTTCCCGCTCCCTTCGCAGGAAGGAAGCAGAGGCGGGAGGAATCCTGCTTGTCTGGGCTAAACTTGCGGGCGCTCTCCTCGGCAACTCTCAACCTGCTACGTGGGAACAGGTAGCCGAGTGGGCATTGACCCTGCTGGGAGCTGGGAGAAAGGAGCTTCTGAAACTTCACAGTCAGCTTCCCGCGGATTTGTATGTGCCTGATCTTCCCCTTGCGACAGTTTTGTCAGGGATTTACCATCTGTTCGCCGCTCTACGGAAAGGTTTGAAAGAGCCATGTTCTCCTCTTACCTTTCAGCTCCATATGAGGGAAAGGCAC
This sequence comes from Deltaproteobacteria bacterium, assembly GCA_016186945.1. GTDB lineage: Bacteria > Bdellovibrionota_B > Oligoflexia > Oligoflexales > Bog-1112 > BOG-1112. Next base: position 10,297 of record JACPKR010000035.1, read on the forward strand.
AATGAGAAACTGATAGCCATGTCGCTTGTCGCCGATGATGGAAGTACTCTAAAAAGCATTCCCGATGAGGAAGAACTTAAGCTTGCCGTGCAGCATCTAGCTCCCTGGGGGATGAGTTGTCAGTCGATTGCGCGACCGGAAGGAGGAAGCTACGTCATCCTGCGTTTGGGGGTGGAAGCTCATGCAGAGACTCGTGGCGCTGATTCTGCGCAGTCTGTCGGTTTTTCAACCAGATCCGCAATACGTGAACCGCACTCGGAGTTACCCCGCTGATGCGTGAAGCCTGACCGACGTTTTGCGGCTGAAAGTGTCTAAGCTTCTGTATGACTTCGTTGCTCAGCCCTTTAATCGTTTCGTAGTGAATGCTGCTGGGAATGCGAATCTTATCCAGAAACTCCATTCCCTTGATCGTGTGCAGTTCTCGTGCGATGTAACCTTCGTATTTCAGTTCTATAGCCAGGCGTCTTCTCAGATCGGAAGGCAGGTCGGGCAGTACACTCAAATCGTCACAAGTCGTTTCAGGTCGCTTGAGATATTGGGCGATCTTGACGGCTCCTCCCTCTTTTTCTTTCTCAGGGCATTTTAAATGTTCTGGTTTGAGTGTGGTTTCTCGTACAAAGCGCAGCCCCTCCTCCAGAAGTTTCTGTCGCTGAGTAAATCTTTGCCAATCGTCATCATTGACGAGTCCGACATGGCGACCCAGGGGGCTAAGGCGCATGTCAGCATTATCTTCGCGCAGAAAAAGGCGATGTTCAGCGCGGGAAGTGAACATGCGGTAGGGTTCACTCGTTCCTTTCGTGATGAGGTCGTCGATGAGTACCCCAATATAAGCTTGTGAGCGAGAGAGAACCAGTGAGTCCCGCCCCAGGGCCGAGCAGGCTGCGTTGATGCCCGCAATGAGTCCCTGAGCTGCCGCTTCTTCATAACCGGTCGTACCGTTGATCTGCCCCGCGAGGTAGAGACAATCGACTTTCTTTGTTTCCAGTGTTGCTTTCAGTTCCGTCGGATCTACGAAGTCATATTCGATTGCATAACCCGGTCTAATGATTTCCGCGTTTTCCAGACCACGGATCGTGTGCAGAAAGTCCAGTTGTGCCCTGAGTGGAAGCGAAGTGGAAATCCCATTCGGATAAACCTCGCAAGTGTCATAACCGTGCGGTTCGAGGAAAATCTGGTGCCCGGTGCGGTCAGGGAATTTCACAACCTTGTCCTCGATCGACGGGCAGTAACGAGGCCCTACCCCCTTGATTTGCCCACTGTAAAGAGGAGATTCCGACAAATAGCTGCGGATAACTTCGTGAGTTTGTTCGTTCGTATGAGTGATGTAGCACGGGATCAGTTTCTGCCGGATAGTTTCCGTTGAAAAACTGAAAGGAATCATAGCATCGTCGGAGTCCTGTCTCTCCAGTATGGAAAAATCAATAGTCCTTGCATCCAGTCGGGGAGTGGTCCCTGTTTTTAGGCGCCCTGTTCGAAAACCCATGGTTCGGATGAATTCCGCAAGTTCGATGGAGGGAGAATCACCTGCTCTTCCCGCCGGGCTTGTTTCCTTCCCGATGTGGATAAGACCGTTGAGAAAGGTTCCCGTCGTGAGGATAATTTTTTTCGCCTGGAAAGTGCCGAACCACTTGGTGACTATGCCCGTGACCGACGTCACGTTTCCTTTGTCGACACAGAGACCGACGACAAGATCTTGTCGGATTGAGAGGCCTGGCGTTTTTTCCAGTGTGCGCTTCATGTAGCCACTGTAGAGCGTCATGTCCGCTTGCGCGCGCGAGGACCAAATGGCCGGTCCCTTTTTTCGGTTGAGGATGCGAAACTGAATGCCGGTGGCGTCGATAGCCTTAGCCATTTCCCCACCGAGAGCGTCGATCTCCTTAACAAGATGCCCTTTCGCCGTACCCCCAATAGCGGGGTTGCAACTCATGGCAGCGATTCGATCCACAGACTGGGTCACAAGAAGCGTTCGCGCACCCATACGTGCCGACGCTAATGCCGCCTCGCAACCGGCGTGACCGCCACCAACAACAATGATGTCAAAAGTTGAATTCATGAGGAGAAGGAACTAGCAAATTTTATTAAAATAAACAATGATGTTTGCCCTAGATCAGTAATGGGTAAGCCACTTGGGGCAAATAGGGAGAGGGGGGTTTGGGGGGGCGAGGGAACCGTCGCGCCCCCAAGGGATTTCTTGGAGGAACCAGCTGCGCAGTTTCCTCCAAACCACCTCCTTGCCCCAAGTGGCTTACGCATTACCTAGATCAAGGGATTCGCCATCTTATCCTCAGTTTTTCCCATATTTGAAGAAAGGGGTAGATACATGGGTGCCATAGAACTGATTTCTGTGATGGGTCATGAACAAGTGATGTACTGCCGTCACAAGGAGACAGACTTAAAAGCAATCGTAGCCATACATGATACGACCCTTGGACCCGCCCTGGGAGGATGCCGATTTTGGAACTATCGGGATGAACACGAGGCATTGATGGATGTCCTTCGTTTATCCCGTGGGATGACGTTTAAGGCGGCGATTGCTGGCTTGCACCTGGGAGGAGGAAAGGCCGTCATCATCGGAGACCCCGCGCGACTGAAGTCGGAGCGCTTTTTCCGAGCCTTTGGCCGTTTCGTAAATAGCATGAGTGGACGCTATATCACTGCGGAAGATGTGAACGTACGCGTTGAGGATATGAACCAGGTGGCGAAGGAAACACGTTATGTTGTAGGCATTTCCAGTCGTCCAGGAGGATCGGGAGACCCCTCTCCTGTCACTGCACTTGGTGTGTACCACGGAATCAAGGCGTCGATCGCATACAAAGACAAGCGAACGTCCCTGAATGGTTTGACTGTGGCAGTGCAAGGCTGTGGCTCCGTGGGCCGTAATCTGTGCAAACTTCTCTATAATGATGGGGCCAAGCTAGTTGTCAGTGACATCAATCGAACCTCTACCGATCTGGTCGCAAAGGAATATCGAGCGAAGGTGGTCGATGTGAACGACGTTCATAAAGTCGAAGCCGATGTATACTCCCCCTGTGCCCTGGGAGCTATCCTCAACGAGCGGACCATTCCCGAACTTCGTGCTCCTATCGTAGCAGGAGCTGCCAATAACCAGTTGGCGAACGAAACAAACGACGGACGACGTCTCCTAGACCGAGGCATTCTTTATGCACCGGACTATGTCATTAACGCAGGCGGACTCATCAACGTCTCGCATGAGTTAAGCGGTTATAGCGCCGAACTGGCGAAGAATGATGCGAAGAGGATTTACGACACAATGTTCCGCGTCTATGAACTTGCTGAAAAAGCTAAGATCCCCACAAGTGAAGCTTCTGACGAACTCGCCTTGAAACGCATCAACGAGGTAAAAACCATACATGCGAGTAAAGGGAAGGAATTCCTCAACTCGTTCGACAATCAAGACTGGATCAAGTCAGACATCAAAAATCGAAAAATAGCCTAGCATCAATGGTAATGCGTAAGCCACTTGGGGCAAAATCATGGGGGAGGCGACGCTTCACTCGCCCCCCCAAACCCCCCTCTCCCTTTTTGCCCCAAGTACCAAGTAGACCTTGCTGTTTTTAGAATTACCAAGTTATATCATTGTGTTAAAGAAAATCATGGAGGGGCGTCATGGGTAAGGAAGTTATTGATTCTGCTGTGCCAAAACTCTTGCCAGCATATTACTACTGTGAGGACACCGTTTTCCAACAGGAGCGGGAACGGATTTTAAAGGACGCGTGGCAATTTGTTGCCCGAGCAGACCAGCTAGCATCACCTGGCGATTTCGTGACCACACGTTTGAATGAAATTCCTGTCTTAATCGTGCGTGACAAGGACAAAGCAAAAGCCTTCGTCAATGTTTGCCCCCACCGGGGCGCGGAGATTATCTTAAAAGAAGAGGGTAAGGCACAGGTTCTTATGTGCCATTATCACGGGTGGACCTGGAAACTGGACGGTACCCTGTTCCGTGCCCCTTCCACAAAAGACGATGCAATGTTTCATCCTAGCTGCTTTGGACTTCAAGAACTTCCTTTGGAGCAACTCGGTCCCTTCTATTTCACGTCGGTCGGCTGCCCCATGCCCTGGAGCAAGCTTCTGGGTGAGCTTCCTGACATATTGAAGGAACGAGCTTGTGACTTAAGCAAACTGAAGTATGTCGGCAAACAGTCTTACGATATGAACTGCAATTGGAAGATTGTGGTGGAGAATTTCCTGGAGTGTTACCACTGTCCTATTTCACACCCAAGTTTCTGTGACGTTATCAACCTGCGAGATTACACGGTCACACCGTACCGTTACTTTTCCACCCAGAAAGGGCCAGCGAAGCAAGAGGTGGAACTTCCGCACGAAAATGCACGCTACGGAATCTACAATTTCCTATGGCCCTTCTTCATGGTGAACATTTACCCGGGTAAGGACAACGCATCGACGAACATCATCCGTCCCTTATCGCCCACACGGACCTTGGTTACCTATGAGTTCTTTGTCCATCCAGAAATGGAAGCGAAGCAGACTGAAGAAATTGTCGGGCTTATCCATCAGGTCCAACTTGAGGACGTGACCATCTGTGAATCAGTGCAAAGGGGACTGGCCTCTGGGAGATACCCAGGGGGGCGTTTAGTTATGTCCAAGGAAAATGGCATCCGACATTTCCAGAGTTTGGTAAATGAATTCCTTGGCAGCCCAAGTTCCCTTCCGAACACACGGAGTGAGCGAGCGCTTCAGTCGCATGTGGGAGTCTGTTGAAACGCAGGCGTGTCACGGTGAAGCTGCGGCTAAGCCTGCGAGATCGGGAGCGCTGAGATGTCCGGCCAACATGGATAAGGTGTTTTCGTCATGCTGCCAGACGATCAGATTGATCTTTTGTGAACCATACGCCCGGTAGCTGAGCGTGCCGGACTGTCCCGCCTCTGAGGGGGGGACTTGGTCCATGCGACCCGCAAAGGTGAAGTGAAAAACGTTTTCCTTCCGTTGAGGTTCAACAAATTGAACCACAGCAACTTTTGCCACCTCATAGTCGATAATCGACGCTCCTCTCAGTTCCCAAGCAGCGCCAAGTTGCAGCAAGAAGGGTTTGAAGTTTAATCCCGGGTACTGTTCCAGGTACTGTCGAAGCTCCTCTTCATCGGAGCTGGGCAGTAGCAGTCTGGCCCCCGTTTGTCCACTTTCAAAATGCAGGGCTTCCCACGCCAAAGATTGCACGGGGTCAAATCCAATCTTCTCAGTGTGAAAGTAGGAATAAAAAACTCCGAAAATGACGACGATTATGAAAGACAGGATCATCCAACGTCGGCTTTGAGCTTTGAATCCTTCCTGTCGCGTTAACTCCTCGATCTTCAAGACTTCCAGATTTTTCTGAATCTCTTCGGTGCTGATTTTCAGGCGCAGTTCTCGTGTTTCCTCATTGCTTAATTCCATTTCATACAAGCCTTGCAAAATCCCGGTCTCTTTACGGGCCAAAACCTCGTTTTTCTCTCTCGCACGAGTGAGCGCTTTCTGAAACTCCTCCACTCCTAAACCCTGAAGCTTGGCGGCCTTGTCTGCGGGAAGATCGAAAAGGTCGGCGAAACCAAGGGCTGCGCGCTCCTTCAGTTCCAGAGACCCTGCGCTCGCGGCAAAGGGCGTCGCATCTACAGAGGGGTGCTGCTTTTGTTCCTGAAACGCTTTCCAGCACGCTCCTGCAAGAAACACGGGCAAGTTGTCCGACCTAAGCCGATCAAGGTTATCTACGACACGTTCAAACGTTTCGTTGGCGCATTCGAAGGCAGCCTTGCGGTTGAGGAGGAAAAGATAGGCCAAGCGTAGAACCTCGTTCCCGCGAGGCCAAATTTCATCAATATAGAAGGTGATTTGCTGGCCCTTGGTCCCCTGCTTCATGATCGCCTCTCCCTTATAGTTTAAGAGAATCAATTTGGGGAAAAACTTTTTGAAAAAAGTTCTTTCCCCAAGCCCCTTTTCAAAAACTTTAATATCTAAAGTTTTTTGGGGGGAGGCGTGGAGGGGAACTTTTTTTCAAAAAAGGGCCTCTCCACAAATTCTTTTTCCAAAATACAATAACATTATATCATGGCCTTCCTTCTTCATTTCATGGGAGACTGATTTGGTAATGGTTCAAAAAGACATTAATTGGCGGGATTGGCTCTTAATTGTACCGGCACGCCTGGAAGCCAGGCGCCTTCCCCGCAAACCGCTGGCAGATCTTTGTGGCAAACCGCTCGTCGTCCGAGTCTTCGAAAACCTTTTACCTTTGACGGAGCGTGGCGCAACCGTCCAAGTCGCAACAGATAGCGAAGATATTTACAAGGTTTGTAAGAGCGAAAACGTTCCCGTCGTCATGACGTCGCCCCATCATGTGAGCGGTACCGACCGCTGTTTTGAGGCAAGCCGCTCGTCCTCGCACCCCTTCATCATGAACGTCCAAGGGGATCAACCCTTCCTGGATCTGAAGAGTTTGGAAAACCTGGCCTCAGCCCTTCAGTCTTACAAAAAAGATGCAATAGCTACGCTCATCCACCCTTCGAAAGATCGCGACGCTTGGAGGAATCCCAACTGTGTCAAGGTTGTGAAGGATCGTTTCGATAAGGCTCTTTATTTTTCCCGCGCAACTGTTCCTTATCATAGGGAAGGGACGGAGGAAGATTCGGTGTTTTTTCATCATATTGGCATCTATGCGTTCACTCGCACAAGCCTTGCCCAATTCTGCCAGTGGGAGCCAAGTCATTTAGAGAAAATAGAACGTCTCGAGCAGCTGCGCGCTTTGGAAAACGGGATGCCAATCATCCTTGCTCATGCATTGTCTGAGACGGTAGGGATTGACACCGAAGCCGACCTGCAAAAGGCGTGTGAAATTTGGCGAAGGACACATTGACGTTTCGACTGATCACCTGTTTGACACTGTTTGCCTGTTTCGCAGAGACCAGTGTTGCCCTCCCCCTTAGTTTCGGCATCAGTCAGGGGGACCTGTCTTACGACGAACTTTCCTCAGATGATTTTCATATCTATCACGACAAGCGCGTTCCACACGAAGCTGCGATGGCTCTGGAAGCGCTGAGTGCCGCAAAGTCGCCATTCGAAGTATGGTTCGATGAAAAACGAACACGACCCATGCCTGTCATCATGTCAGCTGTCACGTCTGGCGCGTCGTTTGCCAACCTGATCACAGATGCTATGGAGCTTCAAACTTTGGGCCGGGGACCCAGGGACCTGTTCTGGCATGAGTATGTACACATGAGTATGTATCTGCATCTGAGAAACTTCTTCGGACCTGCAGGGATCGTCATTCACATCCCCTGGATGCCAGCCTGGTTTATCGAGGGACTTGCGGAAGCCCTTTCCGTCTCCCTCGGTTCTCACGTGACAGCTAGCATTGAACGCTACCAGGCGTTGTCAGGCGATTGGCCGACTTATGATCGACTTCACAGCCTTTATACGGAGAGGAATTTCTTCACACGCGGTTACGCCAGCTCGGGAGCCTTTGTCACCTGGCTATTAAGAAAGGGCTATGAAAACTCACCCGATTTTTTGCCCCAACTCTTGCGCCGTTTCTACACTTACACTTTGCCACACTATTATCCGTTGTCTATGACACCGGTTACCGACTTCCTCCCTTTTGATGAGGCGTTGCGAGATTTCTTGGGAAGAACGGGGCGAGAGCTTTACCAGGACTATAAAAAAGAGAGACAAGAATATTGGCAAGAACAGAACGCTTCCCCCCTTGAGCCGACACCAGAGTTTTACAAAAATCCGGAAACGATTCTGGTGAGCACGCTCACTTCCCAAGGTAATGACGCGGTTGCTTTTGCCCCCGATTCAGGGGAATGGACGGAGCTTAAGCTGCACTTCGACAAGCAAGGGTGGTGGGACCAAGGGACGGAAACCAAACAGCGTCTCTCCATCGACCGACTGACGAGCTTACTCTCATTGAAGGGTTCTCTGAAGCTTGCCGTTCAGAGTCTGAAACATATGAAGAACGGAACCCCCCAACATCACCTCGTTCTGCTTAGAGAAAAGGAGGGAGCGTTAGCGATAGAACAAACGCTCGTGAAACGCTCCGGGCGGTTCACAGGGGTTTGGGAAACTTCGACTCACCTGGTATGGAGCGAGTTTGAAACCGAGATTAGCCGCCTTTGCATGATTGACAAGACGTTTCTTGGACAACCTGTAATCGATCAGAACGTGAAATGCCCGGCGTCCGTAACGCTTCCCCAGTCTCTCAAGGTTTTGGGGACCGAGACGGAAGAAACCCAAGGTGCTCTTCTCACCACAAAAGTTTGGTACAGCATCGAGGAGCAGACACTAACGGGGGATAGGCACGATCTCTGGGTTTGGGATCTCAATACGAACGAGTCACGACCGGTCAAGTTCCTGGAGGGAGGTAACCCCGAGTTCATGTTTTCAGCTGGTCCTGAGCGATGGCTGTTGGTGGGCGAACGAAGTCAACAGGTTTTACGACGTGTCGCGTCTGACGGAACTTGCCTGGCCGTTGCCGTCCTTCCTGACCTCGTGATGAACGGAACCGGACTCGCGGATGGGTCTCTTGTGTTGGTTTTGTGGCGCGGATCTGAGGAGCACCTCAGAAAAATTGACCCGCGTTTAATGCCCCAGAAAGCATGCGCGAAAGCTTGGGAGCATAGCTCACCTCTGCTCCTTGCGATGAATGCAGGTGGGATCTTTCCTCTGTCAAAGGCGCTACAGTTGAATGAGGAGAAAGGCGTAGAACGCCCGTTTAACACGGAATCAACGCGCAAAGCGGCACGCAGACGCTCCCCTGCTTCTTGGCGTCCTCGTCCGGTACTTGCGTTTCCATGGGTTGGTGCCGATGATGCGTTGGGTTACCAACTCGGGATGGTGACGATCCCTCTTATGGATCACATGCAAAACGAGACACTTTTCGCTTCGCTTCTGGTTGGGGTACGAAGTCGTTATCCCAACACGTATGTAACCTTGGTGTCTGACAGATTCTGGCCACGTCTCAGCCTGTCAGCGTTTAGGCGCCAAGTCTGGAACGGTCGATTTCTCCTTGTCGACTCGGAGACGATCGAATCGTCCTACATTGATGAGAAGGGGGTGCGCGCCTCGGCAAATCTTGATGTCCACTTTTCCGATGCTCTGCTAGCAATAAACGGGGGCGTCCTCGTTGCAAGAAAGGATCAATACATCGGCCCCCCTCTCGTAATAGAAGGCACATTAGTCGAGCCGTTTCTGTCTGCCACCCTTTCCGCCGGCTTTGGAAAATGGGTGTGGGACCTCAACTTAAACGGAAAAATTGCCTCACCAGCTATGAACAGAGACTTCGATTATAACGTAGTGGGCGCATCAACGTCCTGGACTCGTTCGCTACCTTTTTTTACGTCGCAAATGTCCCTAAGTTTGGAGGGACAACGAACACGGGGGCGTGCCGAAAAGACTCCTTTGCTTAAGCAGATGTATATTCCGCTTAAGACGTTCATCCCCGGAAGTGGGGGAGGTTACAACAAAAACAGTTTTCCAGTATATGGCAAGGGTTCTCTCTTTAGCGTTCGTTTCGGAGACTCTCAGGGAAGAGGCACGCTTAATTGGAATTTTCCACTGATCAAGGATGTGGACAAACTTATATGGATTGTCTACCTCGAGGAGCTACGCTTTTCCTCCTTTCTCAACTATGGAGGCGTTTGGAACCAGGGGAATTTCAATCCCGACAAGCATCTGCTCCTTGCTCATGGTCATAATGTCGACTTGCTCTTGGAAAACAAGGGCGTTCGTTTGAACTTCGGTTTCGGAGTAGGGCAGGTTAAGGCCGAGCCATTTCAACTCTTCTTCAACGCCGGTTTCAATGCATTTTTTTAGGGTTTTATTCCCCGATGAACTGAACGAAACTTTACAGCCAGAGCAACTTACGGGTTACTTTCCTCCCAACCACATCCTTGCCGCAAGCGGGTTGTTGCAAACAATCGACTGGGCGTTTACAAATTAGACCATGCTAAACACATTCGGACATCTTTTTCGCATCACAACCTTTGGGGAGTCCCACGGGCCCGCCTTGGGGGCGGTTATTGATGGATGCCCGGCGGGAGTGAAAATTTCCCTGGAACGCATCCAAGAATTTGTCGACCGCCGTCGACCAGGACAAAGCCCTCTGACCACTCAGAGGAAAGAAAACGATCAAGTTGAGTGTTTATCCGGGCTGGAAGATGGGGTCACGCTGGGAAGCCCCATAGCGTTATTGATTCGCAATCACGATGCGCGACCGAAGGATTACGATAGCTTCTCACGGGTCTATCGACCTTCGCATGCTGACTTTACAGTCGAGAAAAAGTTCGGAATTCGTTCCCAGAGCGGTGGGGGCCGGCTTAGCGCAAGAGAAACAGTTGCCCGTGTGGCAGCTGCCGGGGTCGCGCAGCAAGTGCTCGAAGCTTTTGTGCCGGACCTTAAGGTCAGCGCGTTTATCTCTTCCGTTCACCAGGAGATGGGGGTTTTTGGGGGGGGTGGGGGAAACGCCTGCACAGAGGGGGGCCAAGGAGGCACTCATCCACAAAAGATGGAGACGTGCATCCTCGATGCGAAAGAGCGCGGGGATACGGTCGGTGGAACCATTACTTGCAAAGTAGTGGGGTGTCCCGTGGGCCTGGGTGAGCCGCTCTTTGGGAAATTGCACGCCGAGCTTGCCCGCGCCTTGATGAGTATCCCCGCGGCGCGAGGTTTTGAGATAGGTTTGGGTTTTGCAGCCAGCAAGATGTTTGGATCGGAACATAACGACCCCTTCGTTTCGGAGGGGGGAAAGATTCGCACGAAGACCAACCATTCAGGTGGCATTCAGGGAGGTATTTCCAACGGCGAAGACATTCATCTGTGCGTCGCCTTCAAGCCACCCTCTACCATTTTTCAAGAACAAGCTTCAGTGGATAGAGAGGGAAACTCCGTTGCGTTCAAGCCCCATGCAGGACGTCACGACCCCTGCGTCTTGCCCCGCGCCGTTCCGATTGTGGAGGCTATGGTTATTCTCGTTCTGGTTGACCATTTGTTGATGATGAAAAGCAGAAGGATCGAGTAGATGAATCAAAGACATGAGGCCCTATGTTTTCTACAGTGTTCAAGATAATCAATTTGGGGACAAACTTTTTGAAAAAAGTTATTTCCCCAACCCCCTTTTCAAAAACTTCAGTATCTAAAGTTTTTTGGGGGGATGTTTGGATCTTCGGCGCGGTAGCATGCCGGCTGATCGGCGCGATGGCGCAGGTGTTTCACCCGCTGGTGCCGCCCCATATCTGGCGCCAGTCGAGCACGCTCGGCGTAGCGATGCGCTACTGGCTCCGCTGGACGGTGGAAAAAGGCGCGCACCCATGGCTTCCTGCCGTGCTCGAGAGCGGTGACACGCAGGGCATCATGCCCATGGAGTTTCCGCTGCTGAACGTGTTTGCAGCGCCAGCCTTCGCCTTGGGCCCACGGTGGGGAATGATGGCAGCACAGGGCATGCTCCTCGCGCTCGTCGTGGGCCTGGTGCTTGCAAACCTGCGTGCTTGGCGCGACAAGTGCTTCGGCGCGTTTCCTGCAGGGCGAGTGATTCTGTTTGCGGGCATTTTCTCCTTCGCTGCGCCGTTTGCGTTCCGCTATATTTCCGATTTCTGCGCGATGCAGGTCGTGCTCCTCGGCTGCGCTGCTCTGTGGAATGAACGTGAGAATGCGACTCTAACCAAGCTTGCAGGCTGTGCTGCCGTAGCTCTCGGGGTTTTGCTCAAGCCCACAGCTGTGATCGCCCTTGCTGTGCTGCTCCTACACCCGCGCCCGATTCGGGCTGTGCTGCGCAACGTGCTCCCGCTCGCTGTTGCGCTTGCTCTCGGGCTTGCGTACTACACGCGCGGGATGGTCTACATTGGGCAATTCCGGGAGCTTGAGCCCTTGTTCGCTGTGCAGTTCCGGGAGCCTTGGCAAGCAATCCTGCAATTCGCTGGTGATCCTGTGCAGCTCTTGCAGCTCATTAACTTCAACGCATTCTTCCCTTACGGCCTCGTGCTCGTCATTCTGGCAACCGTATGTCCGTTGGCGCCCGGGGTGCGTCGTGATCTCGTCCCCCTCGCTCTGCTCCTCGCTCTGCAGGTCCTCACCATCGGAGTTCTCGACGGCATTCACGCGTTCCAGCACACGTACTATTTCCTCAGCTGTGCGCCGATCGCAGCATGCATCTACCTCCTGCTCTGGGAACATACCCGCGTGCGTTTTTTCAAAGTGCTGTTCGCTGCCCTCTTGATTGTGCGCACTCTCGAGCTTGCCGGACAGGACGCTCGCGGGTGGTGGGACGACAACACCGCATTTACGCTCTTCGCAGAATGCGAAGCGTTGCGGGAACAGCAAGCGCAGCTACCATGGGGGCAAGGACAGGTGTTCCGTGCTAGCGTCGAGGATTACCCGCTCCTCGGCCTCTGCTTCGGCGAACGCCAAGGGTCAGAGATCGCACCCTATGGCTTCTTTTACAAACAAGGCCCCTTGCCTCCTGGCTGCCAACCCCTCGCAAGCAGTCAACACCTCGTCCTCGCAACTTGCACACCCTGACACGTTTAGGTTAGGCATCACTCGCGCGATGGTTTAAGCAAACCTTTCTCGCTCCCTATCCACTGAACGGGTTTATCCCAATCGTCCAGTGGTAACTCATCCACAATAAATTCATCAAATGCGACCGCTATTGAGACGACTTGGGGGTATTTGGCAAGGTAGATGTCGTAGTATCCTTTTCCAAAACCTAGGCGGATACCTTTCTTATCGACGGCCAAGCAGGGAATGACAACAACCGTTCGTTCATCAGGAACCATTTTCGGGGCACGTCGCGGGCTAGGTTCCGGGATTCCCCACTTGTTCGTTTTCAATACGTCATTTCTCTTCCATCGGTGAAATTCCATTTCCTTGTCTGACAAAACGACGGGAAGGCCGAGCGGAAGGCGTTCGAATAAAATTTCTGCGAGGAATTCCAAGCGAGGTTCATTTTTAATTGATTTGAACAGACAAACCTGAGAAGTCGCCTGCTCCAGGATGAAGCCAAGAAGATGCTCACAGATTTGCAAACTTCCTTGAGAAACACGCTGAGGGTTAAGCTGTGTTCGTTTTGTCAGGAAAGAACTCCGCATCGCTGATTTGTCCATAACGGAATCTCCCCCTGCCTTGAAGCGACAACAAAATTGAACGAACGATTTATCTAATGCGCTCAAATCTATAGTATTTGGGAAAAAGAATTTGTGGAGAGGACCTTTTTTGAAAAAAAGTTCCCCTCCACACCTCCCCCCAAAAAACTTCAAATACTGAAGTTTTTGAAAAGGGGCTTGGGGAAATAACTTTTTTCAAAAAGTTTGTCCCCAAATTGATTATCTTGAACACTATATTCGGAATTTGCCAAAGATCTTTGGAGATATCTTATGGATCGAATGCGATCAAAAACCCTATATGAACGTTCTCTCACCCTCATGCCAGGGGGAGTTAATTCTCCCGCCCGTTCTTTTAAGTCGGTCGAGACATTTCCTTCCTTTATCGAGCGTGCTTATGGGTCGCGATTGTGGGATGTCGATGGAAACGAATACATCGACTATGTGGGATCCTGGGGGCCAGCCATTGTTGGCCATGCCCATGAGAAAGTGGTCGCCGCGATTCATGAGGCAGCCATGAAGGGGATTAGCTTCGGCGCTGCTACTGAGGGTGAAAATAAGTTTGCGGAGCTAGTCTTATCGGCTTTTCCAGCCATGGATCGCATCCGTCTTGTTTCCACGGGGACGGAAGCATGCATGACTGCACTTCGTCTAGCCCGAGCTTGCACGAGTCGCGATAAATTCATAAAGTTCAGTGGTAACTATCACGGGCATTCCGATTTTTTCCTCAGTTCCGCAGGCTCCGGCCTTGCTACTTTGGGGATTCCCGCCTGCAAGGGAGTGCCCAAAAGTGTTGCGGAAACAGCCTTGACAGTTCCCTTCAACGACACATCGGCTGTAAAGGAAGCGTTCCGCCGTAATCGCGGGGAGATCGCGGCCGTTTTTGTAGAGCCTTTTGTTGGCAATGCCGGATTCATCCGTCCTGGCGAGGGCTTCTTGGAGACTTTGCGTGAAATCTGCTCCGAGGAAGGCAGTCTCTTGGTCTTCGATGAGGTCATCACGGGCTTTCGAGTGGCTTGGGGGGGGGCCCAGGCGATGCTCGGGATTGAGCCGGACCTGACGACGCTGGGGAAAGTGATCGGAGGTGGCCTTCCCCTGGCCGCCTTGGGGGGGAAGCTTGAATTTATGAATCATCTCGCCCCCATAGGGCAAGTTTATCAGGCAGGGACCTTGTCCGGTAACCCGCTGGCGGTGGCCTGTGGCCTGCGTACACTCTCGATCTTGGCAGAGGAGGGAAGCTATGATAGTCTCAGCCGAAATATGAAACGGTTAATCCAAGGTATTCAGAAACTGGCCTTAGCGCACAAACTTCCCCTTCAGGTGGATGGTGAAGGTGGACTTTTCGGCCTATTCTTTTCAAACACTCCCGTTCATTGCTTCGAGCAGGCGAAAGCTTGCGATCAAAACCGTTTCCTGAGATTTTTCCACGCTGTCTTGAAGCGAGGTCTTTACTGGGCACCTTCCGCATTTGAAGCAGGTTTTCTCTCTCTCGCTCACAGTGATAACGATATTCTCGAGACCTTGCGCATTGTTGATGCGGCATTTCAGGAAATTAAAGCAGAGGCCATCTTGTGAATACAGTGAATAAGATAACATCGTTGAAAATCGGGATGATCCCCTACTGGAACCTTTTGCCCTTTCGGCATGAACTGTCCTTCAATCGGGGCATGTCGATAGAACTTAAAACCGGCCATCCTACGGCAGTAAACAAATGGTTAAGCGAGGGCGCAATCCATCTCGCTCCCTCTTCGAGTATTTGTCTCAACATGCCAGGTTTCGAAATGTCTCTACCCATGGGGGTTGCCAGTGACGGTGCCGTGAAAAGCGTATTCCTGGGCCTGCATACCGAGCATTTGCCTTTGCTTCCCATTCTTGAGGAACGCGAAAAAGTCGTACGAGACATATTCCTACAAGCACAATCCTCACAGCAGTTCGATGCCAGGCAAGTGTCGCAAATAGCTTGGGAAGCCGTTAAAAGTCTCCCGAGTTTCCCGATCACAGAATGTCCCTCGATCGTTCTTCCCCCCGCCTCCGCCAGTAGCGTTGGACTTGCAAAATTTCTCTACAACATCTGGTTTGGCTGCGAAGCTTACAAATTCATGGCCGGTCGTAATTTTGCGAAATTATATAACGACAAAAAGCCTATAGAGCTTGTGATCGGTGACGAAGCTCTGATTAAAAGGCCTCGATTTGCCAAGATTCTCGATCTTGGTGAATTCTGGAAAGACCTGACAGGTTTACCCTTTGTCTATGCTGTATGGCAGAGTAAGGGACTCTGCCTCAATGGATGGCGAAAAAAAATACTTGAAGTGGGTGAGCTTGCCGAGCAGAAAATGCACCTCGATGCGTCCGACTATCTTCCGAGCTTGGAGCCAAAGGACGAGAGCGGCAATTCCATTAGCCTCTCAGAATATTGGAAAGGTATAAAATACAAGCTGGGACCCGAAGAATTTCGGGGCTTACTCGCCTTCCTGTGCCTGTCACGCAAAATTTCTGACCGTCCCCTAGACCATGAAATTGCTGTTAAGCTACTTCGCTGGCAAGACCTGACCTTGTAGGCTTCCTTGGAGGAACCAGCTGCGCAGTTTCCTCCAAACCACCTCCTTGCTGCAAGCGGCTTCCTAGGAGGAATTAGCTGCGCGTTTTCTCCAAACCACCTCCTTGCTACAATACATGTGATGAAATCCATAGTCATTCTGCTAAGTGCCTTCCTGTCCACGGCTCTGTCTGCCATTACTTTAAGACAGGCCTATGAACGCGCATTGGAAACCAGAAGCGGACTAGCCAATAAGAAAATAGACGAAAATATAGCCCTTTTGCAAAAGTCCCAGACGCTAAGTGCCTTCTATCCAAATTTCGAATTGTCATCGGTGAATCAATGGAGAGATCAAGCCAGCAGTTCAGCGTTTGAAAGACAGTTCAGTACAGCCCATCAACACACCGCACGTCTGACGATGCGCCAGATGCTCTTCCACGGTGGAGCGGAATACGAAGCTCTAAAAATTGCGGGGCTGGAGATTGAAGCTCGACGCCTGGAGCAGCAAGAGATCGAACTGGAAATCTATGACACGGTTGCCAACTCTTTTTTCGCAATTTTGGCACTGGAGGCAGATGCCAAGAACTTAGAAGATCAGGTCGGAACTTTAGAGCAGCGCAATTTTATCCTTAAGCAAAGGGTGAAGCTCGGGCGTAACAAAGCATCCGATTTGACCGCTGCACTTAGCCAAGCTGCCAAGCTCAAGTCAGAACTACCCACCTTACGCAGCAAGATAGAAGGAGAGAAGCAAAATTTTCTTTGGCTCATAGGGTCCGATCGTGTGGAAAGGTTAGAAGATGAAGTGCGGTCGTGGACTGCCGCTGATGATATCAGCATGGATGTCGATAGAGTCCCTGCGATCCGAGCGAGGAAAAAGCTGTCGGAAATTCAAGACAGACGTATCAGCATGGCTCGGTCTGAATTTCTGCCCAACGTGGACCTCAGTGCAAGTTACTATGTCGATCGAACGGGAACGCCCTCTGACTCACGGTGGGATGCAGCGTTGAACGCCACTTGGCTACTTTTCAGTGGGGATACGACCAGAAGCGAAATTCGCATTCAAGTGCTGGAACGCAACAAACTTGAAAATGAAATCGCTGATCTGAGCCGACAAATTCAATTGAGGTTTGAGGTTCAAAAAGAGCAGTTAAGGCTTTATCAAGTGTCTATGGGGGAATTAGAAACCGCTCTCACCTTTGCGAAAAAAACTTACGAGGAGCAGCAGAGGGACTTTGAGTTCGGTCTCGTGTCGAATCTTGACGTGCTTCGAGCCTTAGATGACTTACTGTTCGCACGAAGAAGTTACGACCTTGAAAAGATAAATGGCCGACTGCTCTGGTTTCGGCTTCACACCATGGCGGGTATGCTCCCATGATTTTATCAGACTTTTCCATAAGTCGTCCAGTCTTCGCATGGATTCTCATGTTTGGTCTGATTTTCTTCGGTGCGCTTTCGTTTAGAAAAATGGGCGTGAATGAAAATCCAGACGTCGAGTTTCCCACAATTACCGTTAGCTATACCTACGTAGGGGCGACCCCGGAAGTCATTGAAAAGGATGTCGTTGAACCAGTCGAAGGGGTCCTGGTTGCGATGCAGGGGATTCGCAACATCTCATCAACGTCCGATCGGGGTAGTGCAAGGATTTCGCTGGAGTTTGAACTTGATAAAGACATCGACTTCGCACTTCAGGAAGTTAACACGCTTCTCAGTCGTGCTCAGCGCGTACTACCGAACAGCGTAGAAGCCCCTGTCGCAACGAAATTAAACATCAACGACCGTCCGATCATGTACCTGGCCTTGAGTTCTCAATCGCTTCCCCTGCGTGAGCTGATGCTCCTTTTCCGGGATCGCATCCGTGACCGCCTGTCAACGATCGACGGCGTTGCCGATGTCCAAGCGTTCGGTTACCACGAGCCGGTCCTGCGCATTGACATCGACGCGAAGAAACTTACAAGCCTTCAACTTACCGCAAGTGATGTTGTGAACAGCATTCAGAGGGAACATAGCGAGCTTCCCGCTGGTAAATTCGAATACGACAGCTCGGAAGAGCTTATCAGAGTCATGGGAGAAGCATCCAAAATTTCCGATTTTGAAACTATGGTGATTGGCAGACGAGGAGGTGCTCCGAATTTCAAAACCACCCGTCTTCGGGACGTCGCGAAAATAACGGAGGGCCTAGAAAATATCCGCAGGATCTCCCGGGTGAATGGAGTCTTGTCTCTGGGAGTCGCTGTTCAAAAACAGAGGGGTGTCAATGCAGTTACGACAGCGGACCGTGTGAAAGAACGACTCGCTGAAATTAACAAAACTCTTCCGCCTGACACTTCCCTTATGGTGAACCTTGATACGACAAAATTTATTCGCGAGAGTATCGGTGAGCTTCTCTTCACCCTTCTGTTGTCAGCCATCCTTACATCGTTGATCTGCTGGCTTTTCATCGGCTCCTGGTCCTCAGCCGTCAATATACTCTTGGCAATCCCGACCTCGGTAATCGGGACCTTTATTTTTATTCACCAGTTTGGTTTTACCTTGAACACTTTTTCCCTTCTGGCCCTAGCCCTGTCCATCGGGATTATAGTGGACGACGCCATTGTGATGTTGGAAAACATAACGCGTTACATGCAGAAGGGATTCGACCGTGTCAATGCATCGTTCAAAGGAGCGCGAGAGGTTACGTTCGTCGTCATTGCAACAACGGTCGCGCTTGTCGCGATTTTCATCCCCATTGCTTTTATGGAAGGAATCGAGGGGCGCTTTTTCTTTGAGTTTGTTGTAACGATTGCCATCGCCGTATCTCTATCGTCAGTTGAGGCGCTCACGCTTGCGCCGATGCGGTGTTCACAGTTCTTGAATATTACTGAGCGCAGTTCCTTCGTGGGAAAAGCGCTCGATCGAACCATTAATAGAACACGGACCTTATACGGCATTCTCCTGAATTGGTGCCTGGATCACCGTTGGACTGTGGTTTGCGGATCAGTGCTCCTTTTTGCTGCTTCTCTCCTGTCTTTCCGAATTCTACCCACCGAGTTGATCCCCCAGCAGGATCAGGGTTCCCTGTTCCTGACGTTTCAGGCACCGGCAGGCTCTTCCCTGAGCTATACAGAAGCAAAGGTTGCCGAGTTTGAAAAGATTGCATTAGCGCACCCTGGGGTTGAGCGTGTTTTTACGGCGATAGGGGGATTCGGAGAAGGCGGCCAGAGCAATAGAGGAAATGGTTTCATCATGCTGAAGGAAAGGGATCAGAGGACACAGGATCAATTCGATATTGCCTCTGACTTACGAAAAGCGGTGCTGAATATTGAAGGTCTTCGTGTCTTCGTACGGGATTCCACAGGCGGACAACTTGCGGGCCGGCGCGGAAGCCCCATCGAATTCACCCTGAACGGTCCCGATCCTCAGGAACAAAGGCGTTTGTATCTTGAATTCAAGAAGAGGATGGACACAGACACGGACATCGTGGATACGAGGTCGGACGATGTGGAAACGCTTCCTGAAGTCCACATTATCCCCGATAGAGAAAGAGCTGCACAACGAGGTGTAGAAATCTTGGAGATTGCCCAAACGATCAACACAATGTTTGGAGGCTCTCGTGTCAGTCAATACACGAGCGGGGGACGACGCTTTGACATCGTAGCTCAGTTGGGGGAAAAGGACAGGGATGAAATGGCAGATGTGGAGCCTATACTGATCAGAAACAATCGAGGGGAGCTTCTTCCTCTGAAAGAACTGGTGAGATTCGAAAAGCGGGACGGTCCCCAGATCATCTTTCGTGAGGACCGACAGCGAGGTCTGCGGGTGGACGCATCAGTTGCCAAAGGTGTAAAGGTCGGAGAGATAACATCAAGGGTAGAGGGTTGGGCTAAGGAAATTTTGCCACCCCACTATTTCATCAAATTCTCTACAACGCCTCAGGAACGTTTATGGGAAACTGTCTTGATCATGCTCCTGGGTCTGATCGTTTCTTACATGATTTTGTCGTCACAGTTCAATTCCTTCATTGATCCACTGCTTGTTTTCCTTGCCATTCCATTTGGTCTGACGGGATCCATTTTTGCTCTGTTGCTGGGAGGGCAGAGCCTTAACCTCTACAGCATGATCGGCATTTTGTTGACGATGGGGATAGTCAAGAAAAACTCTATCCTTCTTGTGGAATTTGCCAACCAGCTCCGAGATCGAGGGCGCGATATAAGGAGCGCACTCAGCGAGGCGTCCTCTATCCGTCTGCGTCCCATCTTGATGACCAATTTCGCAACCATTGCAGCGGCCATTCCTCCCGCGCTGGCCTTGGGACCGGGTGCAGAAACAAGAATTCCCATGGCTCTGACCGTCATCGGGGGGGTGACCCTGTCCGTTCTGTTTACACTTTTTGTTGTGCCCTGCACCTATAGTCTGGTAGCACCCAAGAGGATTAAGGTACTTGAGGAACACTAGCCACTAGGGGCAATAGCAAGGAAGGGAGTTTGAGGGAAAACTTCGCAGATGGTTTCCCTCAGGGTAATTCTTGGAGGAACCAGCTGCGTAGTTTCCTCCAAACCACCTCCTTGCCCCGAGAGGAAGCTCATGCGCATCATTCACACCCCTCTTGATGAGGCTCTTGCCTCTTTTCGCGAGCCTGGTTTCCTGGAACCTGTCAGCGCGGAGGTGTGCATACATTTGGCAAGCTTGGCAGCTTATGCCGGCGCGGGCTGGGTACACCTAAATCCGCTCGTCGGAGCGGTCGCCGTCGATAGTGAGCATCGCTTTCTTGCTTCCGCTGCTCATCTTGCATTCGGAAACCACCATGCTGAAAAGAACCTGGTCGACAAAATCCGGCAAAAAGGCATGGGTGCTTCTCTCAAAGGTGGGACGATTTATGTCACACTCGAACCGTGCTGCCATTACGGAAAAACTCCTCCCTGCACAGAACTTCTTATCTCCCTTGGGTTAAAGAGAATTGTGTATGGAATGATTGATCCTAACCCCGTTGTGAATGGAAAGGGCATTCGACTGTTAGAGGCGCAAGGAATTAGCTGTGAGACCTCTCCACAATTTGCAGAGCTAAGTGCCCCCCTCTTGGAACTCTATCGTTGGAACCTTGAGCAGAAGACCCCTTTCGTAGCGATGAAAGCGGCTTCTACCCTGAACGGTATCGCCTGTAGGGAGGGTGACAAGCGAATGTGGTTAACATCAGAACGTGCCCGCGACTATGGCCACTGGTTGCGCCAATATTACCAGGCCATCCTCGTAGGGGCTAACACCGTGATCGCCGATAACCCGACACTCAATATGCGGCATCCGCGGTTAAAGGGACGAACCCCTCTGCGGATCGTCCTCGATAGGCGAGGAGACGTTTTTCATACGCGATCCATGGATGAACTCAATCTTCTGAAAGGAGAACCTGAGCGCGTACTGTTCGCTTGCGGCAGTCGTTTCTGGAAAAGTGAGAAAGGGCAGAGCACTCGCCATAACTTGGAAAAGCGAGGCGTTCAGACTATCGCGCTAAGGGACGTCAATCGACTGCAGAATCTTCTTGAAGAACTCCGCGCGCGTGACGTGGCCAGTATTTTATTGGAAGGTGGTCCGAAAATTTGGGGGGCCTTCCTTTCACAGAAACTTGTGAATAAGGTCCATTTGTTCATGGCACCGAGTCTCTTTGCTTCGCGGGGAGGGATGAATGTAATGTCCCATGCAAACGAAGATCTTGCTTTGAAGGATCAGAGTTTGATCCTCCTTGCGGACGATTTTCTTATGGAAGGCCGTTTATGATGGAAAAAACTCGTCCTACGTTTGAAGAGATCTACCTGCAACTGGCACAAACGATGGCCAAGCGGTCAACATGCAGCCGGCTTCAGGTGGGCACCGTGATTACAAGTGTGGATTTTCGCAAGGTTCTTGCCGTTGGATACAACGGCAATGCGACGGGCCTCCCCAACTGCTGTGATCGAGAAGAACCGGGCAATTGCGGTTGTCTGCATTCCGAGGAAAATGCGGTCATCAATTGCGATAGTCCGCGGAGTGTTCCTAAGTATGTGTTTGTCACTCACCATCCTTGTGTAGCTTGTGCGAAGAGATTGATTAACCTTGGGTACGTGAAAAAGGTATTTTATGGGGAAGCTTACAGAACGTCGAACGCATCGGATTTGTTTGAGCGGGTGGGGATCGAGTTGATTAAACTGACCCCATCGTAGGAAGGGGAGCGCCTGGGGCGAGTGAAGCGTTGCCCCTTGCACTAAACAATCTGGTCCATGTACTTACGGCTAAGTTGAATTGCGTAATTGTATCCTGCGGGAGCTTCGTTGAAGATTTCATGCCTGGTTTGTGGCATTTCGATATAAGTCACTTTCGCTCTACTTTTTCGCTGGGCTTTATCCACCCATTGTCGGATGGCAACCGGGTCGACCAGGCGTTCGTCGTCGCCTACGAGGATTTTCGTGCGCGTCTCCAACTGTGCAAGATTGGACGGCTGGTTAACGAAATCAATAGCGTCAAGCGTTGACGCAATCCATCCAAAGGTGATTCCCTCTATCTGGTAGGGGCTTTGATATCGGGCTTCAAAACGCTCCTGAGAGTACGTGAAGAGGTTGTTTTCGAATTTTTTCTTCGCCATGTTTTTTTGAAAATAGGCCTTGTTCATGCCTAGCTTGGCTGCTGTTTTTGCCATTATCCTGGCGACACTGGGTGGGATTGGGTTTTTGACTCCCAGAAGGGGAGCGCTTATCACAAGTTTGCGAGGTTTGATGTATCCCTTCATGGTTGCGTAGAGGGAGATAAGTCCACCCATCGAGTGAGCAATCGCCATGTACGGTTTGTCCTCGACGATTTTACTCACAAGTTCCCCAGCGTCGCTTGCCAGTTCTTCGTAGGTGGTGATATGAAGGCGCGGTAGACCCTCGGATTCTCCTTGTCCGCGATGGTCCCAGGTGAGAAAGCCCCATTCCTCATTTTTCAGTAGATCGGAAGGGAGGTAATGGTATTTTTCGATATACTCTCCATGTCCGTTTAGAAACACAAGGAAGCGTTTTACCGCCTGCGGATGTTTCGCATAGATTCCGTAGCGAATGGTTATACCGTCTTTTGTTTTCAGTCTGTCGATCTTCCAGGGTGCGTTTAGATGTTGAGCCATTGTCGTAATTCCCTTGGGCGGTTAGTGCATAAGCCGTCGATTGCCAACTCCCTTAGATAAGACCACAAATTCATCTCCTTGTGTAATTGAAAATCATCAATCGCCTTGGGCACCCAGGGAAAAACTTCCCACCCACGATGTTTCGCCTGGTCCATGAACGCGGGGGTGATGAGGTCATGGCGCGGGTAGATGATATTGGTTCGACATTCCCTGAGAGCGATTTGGGGGCTGTTGAAAGAGACCGGACTGACAAAGTGGTCGAAGGGACTCCACGTGTATCCGCGCCGAAGGTGGGGGTAATCATGTTTGAGATAGAGAATGGGTTGGGGATGAAAGGATGCCAGGGTCACCTTCTCCTTGTATTTCACGTTTTGCACGATTTCAGCGACATGTTTTGCCAGGGCTAAGCTTGGCCCCTTCAGTTCAACAACAAAAGCGACTTGGGGAAGGAAGTCATTGAGAACGTTTTCCAGCAAGGGGATCGCTTCGCCATTCTTCAGCTTAAGCGTGGTGAGTTCTTGCGAACTTAGCTGGGAGATTTTGCCCGATATGCCTACCGAGTAGGCAAGGCTTTCATCGTGCAGGACGAAGACTTTTCCATCCTTGCTCAGACGGGCATCAAGTTCTATGGAGTCAGAACCGCCTTCGATAGCTTTTTCATAGGCAGACCGACTGTTTTCCAACGCTTCGCGGTTTGCGCCTCGGTGGGCAATGACCAACATGGGATGCCTCCGGTGTTATAATAGTTGAAAACCCATTCATTTGTTCTGAAAGGAGCCGCTCATGTTCCCTAACACGCTCAAAGGCAAGAGCCTAAAGTATTTTATTTTAATCTTTCTCATGTTGCCGATAAATCTTTTCGCCGACCCCAAGACGTTCCTTGTTACTGTGCCACTTCTGACCCTTGGTCGCGACGGTTCATTTCGAGGTGAGTACAACCTCTTCCAGAAGGGGACGGTGGCCTTGGAGTGGACAGAGTGGGGAGGAAATGGTAAAGGCGAAGAACTAACGGAGACAGAGCGCAAAGAGGCCCCGGAAAGCTCGCTTAAGACCGACGGACGCGAGCTGGGCTTGATGTTTGGCCGCTATGGTGATCCTCTCAAGATGGCAGGATTCCATTGGGGGTTAGGGGCTGGATTTAGAAGTCTCGACGCGTTCTGGCGCAAAGCGCCGGAAAATGAGGCTGGGGAAAAAATGACGCTATACGATCTGCGGGTAGCCGGGGCAACTGTGACGGGTCGTGTGGGCTATCGTTTTGTGGGGGAAGATCTGGGGTTTGCCATAGGTTCCTTTCTCAGTGTCAAGCATTTCCAGAACAAGGTTAGCGACAAAAAGAGCGAGGATACTGCGAACGCTGTGCCTATCGTTCAGAGTGACCGACTGGCATTGCAACGACGTTTAATGAGTTCACTACGAATAGGGATTGAGGTTGGTTGGGCCTTCTAAGAAACCAATGAGAATTGCTATAGATTGTCGTATGGTACGGCCCCATACGATGCATGGGATTGCCCGCTATGTGCATCAGTTAGTCGAATGGTTTTCTCGTTTTGACACGCCTCATCAATTTTTTCCTCTAGTTCAGGAAGACAGTCCCTTTCTAGAGCGGTCATGGCCGAGTCACGTTCATTGTACAGTGCTGCAATCTCCCTGGATCAGTTTTCGCGAGCAGTGGAATTTGCCACGCCTACTGAAAGCTTTGAACATCGATCTTTTTCATGCTCCTTCTTTTGTCGCCCCCCTCTTTTGCCCTTGCAAGATGATCATGACGATACACGATTTGAACCACATAGTGCTTCCGCAGTACTACACGCCTCTTCATCAGTTCTATTACAGCACCGTGGTCAATCGTTCTATCAAGAGGAGTGAATTTCTCCTGACGGTCTCTGAGTTTTCCAAGAATGAAATCGTGTCAAAATTGAGGGTGGTCCCGGAAAAAATTCAGGTGACTTACAACGGCGTATCTGAGCTTTATAAACCCATCCAAAATAAGGACTGGTTGCAGTATGTGAGAGAACTCTATGAGTTACCGGCTAAATTTCTCTTTTGTCTAGCTAACAATAAACCACACAAGAATGTGCAACAACTTGTGCGGGCGTATGCGTACTCGAAAATTGAGATCCCCCTCGTTTTGGCTGGGCCTGCGAACGCTGATCTAATCAGGTTAGCGGACTATTATGGGAAAAAGCATCAGCTATTTTTTGTGAGATTTATAGAAGAGGAACACTTGCCAGCGGTTTATTCGCTTTGTCATCTTTTCATTTACCCGTCGAGCTATGAGGGCTTTGGTCTGCCGCCGTTGGAAGCTCTAGCCTGCGGGGCACCGGTCGTTGTTGCGAACTCTTCAAGTCTGCCGGAGGTGGTGCAGGACAACGCCATGTTTATGAACCCGTTCGATATGCGGGAAATCGCTGCGACCCTTCAATTTGCACTGGGTCAAATAGAGACTGGAAATCGGTTCAAGGAAAAAGGAATTCTGCACGCCCGAAAATTTTCTTGGAAGACAATGGCCGAGAATACGCTTAAAGTTTACGAACGTTGCGTCGAGTGAAGGAATGGGGAGCGCTTTGCGTATTGGAATTAATGGCCGTTTTCTTTTAGCAAAACAAACTGGCGTCCAACGTGCAGCCTACAATATGGTGGCGACCTTGGTGAAGGTCGATCGCGACAACGAGTACTTCCTCTTTACAGGTCCTCAGGAGTTGGGAAAAGACGAGTGGAAGCATCCCAACGTAACCGTAATCCCGGCGAACATAAGACGCGACAAAACGCTGCACAACATGATTTGGGAGCAGGTCACTTTACCCCGTTTAGCGCGCCAACATCGGGTGGATATCCTCCATTCCCCTGCGAACATGGCCCCCCTCTTCTACAAGGGAAAATCGATCGTCCATATTCACGACCTTTGCTTTGTCGTGAATCCCCAGTGGTATTCCTACCTCTTTCGCACCTGGTATAAATTCGTGATCCCTCGCCTAGCAAGGAAAGCGACACGTGTGGTGACGAATAGCAATAATTCCCGCAACGACCTCTTGCTCTTTTGCAAGTTGCCGATCGAACGTGTGTCACTGGTTTACTGGGCGGTGGACAATTCCTTCCACCAGGAGATAGATCTTGCATCTGCTTTGACACGGCAGCGTAAGGACTACATCCTTTACGTCGGGTCTTTGGAGCCAAGGAAGAATATACGGATTCTGGTGGAAGCCTTTGAGCTTCTGAGAAAGAAAAACCCGGATTTAAAAACCAAGCTTGTTCTCATCGGGGGTGAAAGCCCACTTTTTGCATCTGTGAGCCTTACCATCAAGGAATATAAGGACGACATCATCCTCAAAGGTTTTGTGAATGAACACACCCTGCGAGAGTATTACCGCAACGCCGAACTGGTGGTTTACCCCAGTCTGTACGAAGGATTTGGTCTGCCACCCCTGGAAGCAATGGCTAGCGGGACTCCCGTTGTGACATCTATCACGTCGTCCATCCCGGAGGTTGTAGGGACAGCTGCCTTAACTGTCGATCCAAGCAACGTGGTAGACCTGAGCCGTGCGATTGGATCCGTTCTGCGGGACCAGGAATTACGTAATAAATTGATAGTAAAAGGTTTTAAACAGGTTCGGCATTTCAACTGGAAACATGTCGCCCGTTCCATCCTCATGACTTACCATCATGTTTATTCCGGGCGAAACATTTCCTTGGAAGCATGGATGGATGGTAATGCGTAAGCCACTTGTGGCAAGGAGGTGGTTTGGAGGAAACTGCGCAGCTGGTTCCTCCAAGAAATCCCTTGGGGGAGCGACGGTTCCCTCGCCCCCCCAAACCCCCCTCTCCCTATTTGCCTTGCCCCTAGCAACTTGACCTGACAGGGGAATCGAGCTATAGTTCGCGATTCAAGAATGAGTTCCATAGAAAACGCTTAGAAAATAACAGCATAGCGACTTTTCCGGAGAAATTGGATGAAAACTGCAAGTGTCAAAGCGTCAGATATTACGAAGCAGTGGGTCGTAGTCGACGCGGCGGGAAAAACCATGGGGCGTCTGGCCTCACAAATTGCCTACGTACTCCGTGGCAAACATAAACCTAGCTTTGTGCCTCATCTTGATTGCGGCGATAATGTCATCGTGACAAACGCGAAGGATATCAATCTAACGGGACGAAAGTGGGAACAAAAATCCTACTACAGCTACTCGGGCTATATTGGTGGTATCAAAGAAGCATCTGCCGCGCTTGTGCGAGAAAAGAAACCTGAGCGTTTGATCGAGGCCGCTGTGCAAGGCATGCTTCCCAAAAACAAATTGGGTCGTCAGATCATGTACAACCTGAAAATTTACGCTGACGATAAACATCCTCACGATGCACAAAAACCTTCGCCCATGAAGCCGCGAACTTTTGAAGGAGAATAGTCAACTACCCGCCCCTAAAGGGGCAGGCTTGTAAGGGCCTCACGTTGACCAGACTCAGTTCGCGCAAGCGAACTACGTTAGGAGCGAATACATAGGTACCTTGGGATGCCGACCCAGTCCCAAGCTCTACGGCAAGTGGTTAAACAGGTGTAAGGGGTTTAGGCTAGTGCTGCTTGCATACAAACCGCTCCATAACATTGTCGAGGGTAACTTTACCCGCATTAAGCGGAGTAGACGGGAAACCGTCAGGGGGTAACCCCACGGAAAGTGCTCGCTTCGGTGGGCGCTTTCCTCCCCTCCCTTCGTCTCCGCCTCAAGGCTCGACTCAGGAAGGGGTATCCAGCAGTTAACTAACACGAAAGGTTTTTAGGATGAACATGGCTCTTAAATATTTACAGTCTGTAGTTGGAAAACGAAAAACCGCTATAGCCCGAGCCTACATAAAAAAAGGTACCGGTAAGATCAGTATCAACAACCGTAGCCTTGAATCTTACTATATCCGACCCATCTCACGCATGATGATCATGCAACCCCTTGAGTTAACCGACAACGTTGGGAAATTCGACATCAATGTCAATGTCCGAGGCGGAGGCCTATCTGGACAGGCAGGCGCTATCAGACATGCCATCTCCCGTGCCCTCTCGCGCATGGATGAAGGACATCATAAAGTGTTGAAGAAGGCAGGACTTTTGACTAGAGATGCTCGTAAGAAAGAGCGTAAGCTTCCTGGTCAGCCTGGTGCTCGTAAGCGCTACCAGTTCTCCAAACGTTAATCATCGTCGTCAACTCGGGGACGAAACAAACGGAGCAGGATCGAAGAGGGACGTCGTCGTTTTTTCTGAGCGACTATTTTGTCTCGTCTTTGTCGCTCCGTTTTTCTTTGCCTTAAGAGAAGATAATTGAGTGTCGTGCGATCATGTTCTCCACGTTTACTTTCCCACCAGGATTCCTTCCAAATACAAATTACCTTTTGAGGAAGCAGAGGGGAGCTTGTAGGCAGAGCCAAGGGATCACAATCAATCGGTGTAACCTGCGTTTTCGTTTGTCCCCACTCCAACAACTCAAGGTGCCGCATCGTCTTGGGTCGATTTACGCACAAGTAGATGATGTCAGCCCCACCGCAAATAAAAATTGCTGAGACGAGTAGGGAAAACGCTTCCATCATCGTTCCATCAAACACACTTTCGTCCGATAAAAAGATATGCAGGAATTGAGTATCAAAGTGGTTGGGATAGTCGTGCAGTTCTGCAAGGGCCAGGGCGGCATTTTCTTCCGTACTCAAGAGCCAATTGGCAGCTACCGACGGAGGATGCTTTCCTTTGCGTACAAAACTGGGAGTTCGGAAAAAGTTCGTGTGCGTAGAGAGTTTGAATTCACAGGCCTTTGCGAAACATTCGTCCTCCCAAGCATCTGGTAAAAGCCAGCGAAACTTCTGGGTCGTAATCGTGGAATAGATTGAATCTCGCCGTTTGATGTTATGATAAAGTCTGGTATGAGAAAAAGACTTTCGCATCGCGTCGACTGGGCCTCTTACAACAAAACACAGTTTACTGATTTTAGTGTAGCATATAATTAAGAGAGACTTTTCCCGACACAGATAGTCTTTGGGAAAAAGAATTTGTGGAGAGGACCTTTTTTGAAAAAAAGTTCCCCTCCACGCCTCCCCCCAAAAAACTTTAGATATTGAAGTTTTTGAAAAGGGGCTTGGGGAAATAACTTTTTTCAAAAAGTTTTTCCCAAAATTGATTAGAGGTGCTTCTTCCAGTGAATCGGCCGTAACCATCCTCACCCCAGGTTGTCACTTCAGTGGGAAACTCTACTGCAAGGGATCAAGCAGAATAGGAGGAAGAATCGAAGGGGAGCTTGTCTCCGAAGGTTTTCTTATTATTGAAGAAGAAGCTGTTATTCAAGCAGATGTCAAAGCAGACGAAGCCATTATCCAAGGCAAAGTCAAAGGATGTCTGGAAGCAAAAGTGAGGGTCGAACTTGCCGAGACAGCTCATTTCGAAGGCGACCTGATCACTCCGTCTCTCATTGTTAATGAAGGTGCCCGCTTTGATGGACGCTCCACCATGCGGCCCAAAGAGGAAAAGGTAGACATTCGCCTCCCCGCGGGTGTCGAGGATCTTCGTAAGAAGGCAAATCAAAGAACGAAGGATATCACCCCACTTCCCGAAGTTTCAGTTACACAATAACTTCTTGGAGGAACCAGCTGCGCAGTTTCCTCCAAACCACCTCCTTGCCCTAAGTTGGCAAAGATAGTTTTGCTTTTTTGATGAATCTAAGTAAAATGAAAATAGAAAATTCAAGAATAAGTTCCGTAAGGTAGTGTTTGAACATTTCCTTTTTTCAATTTTTAGGGAGTTTAGTATGAGAATTCTTCGTTACGTTACCCCGGTCTTATTTGTCTCAAGTCCTCTGTTTGCAGCGGGCATGGAAAAGAGTGGTGAAGGGGCCCATGTCGGGGCCTCACTCCGTGCCGAACTTCAATACGATAACGGTGAAGGAAATAAGGTCGAAGGCACCGACGCTTCAGTAACTCAACAACAAGGGGTTCGTGCCAATCTCCTCCTCAGCGGGGATGTGAATGACAAAGTAAGCTATAAGGCTGAGTACATGTTCATCCCTGACACTTACTGTTTGGGTACAAATGTGAAATGGGCTGCCGCAACATTTAAACCCGTCGACATGTTTTCCGTGAGACTTGGGTGCCAGAAAGTGCGTGAAGGTGGGTGGGATGCCTACAACTACATTGACACAACCTCAATCCGAGGAAAGATCGACTACTCAGGTCTGAACACAGGCAACAAGAATGTGCCTCATGCCCTTTACACGCCCGCCATCGAACTTGGCTTTCACATGTTTGGCGACCTGACCCTTCAGATCGTTGATGACGTTCAATACGTGGGCGGGTGGAATCAGAAAGCAAAACAGACAGTCAACTTGGAATGGCGTGGTGATTTTGCAGGTATAAAACCAGTCGTGCAATACGGCCTGTATGATGCAGAAAAATCATGGCATATGGACGTTGGTCTGATGGCTGAAATTGAAAATCTGGGCCTTACTGTTGACTACGGGATGATCACTGATTCGAACAAGGTTGCAAAAAAAGAAGACAAGCTCAATCGCTTCTCCCTTGAGCTGAACTACATGGTCGCTCATTTCAAACCTTTTGTTTACTACACAATGTTTGAAGAGCAACAAGATACACCCGATGTTAAAACCAATACTGGTGCAGTTCAAGCACTTGGCTTTGACGACAATGGCTCTCTTATCAGCTTTGGTTCAAGTTTCCACCATTTCGGTGATAACTATGCACCTTACCTTGCTGTTGATATTGCTAGCGGCAAATTCAAAGAAGGCACAGATGAGAAGACCAAAAATAACCTGATGCTAAGGGTAGGCGTTACAGCTCAACTGTAATCGCATGTGGAAGGAACCGGCATTATGGTTCCTCTCCCTCTCCCGCAAACAGGCGAACAGCCTGAATAGCGCGTTGCCAGCCTTGTTTCTGTTTTTCCACCATACTAGCTAGTGCCTGCGAAGGTTGAAAACGCTCCTCAATGGGTAGCGAGCCGTGCAGCTCTTCCACATTCCCGTAACGCCCCACACCCAACCCGGCAAATAATGCCGCACCGAGGGAGGTTGTTTCCAAACTGTGGGGGCGTTCCACGGGTAGTCGGGCGAATTGGGCTTGCAGGTTGAGCAGTAAGTTGTTTGCCGCGGCCCCTCCGTCCACCCTAAGTAGGCTCAAGTCTCTGCCCATGTCGTTCTTCATGCTGGCGAGAAGGTCGCAGACCTGAAACGCGACTCCTTCTAAAGTGGCGCGTACGAGTTGCGCTTTACTAGTCCCTCTTGTAAGACCGAAAAAAGCACCTCGGGCGAGCGGGTCCCACCACGGCGCTCCCAACCCCGCAAGCGCGGGGACGAAGTATATGTCGGGGGCAGCTTGAACTTCGTTCGCCAGTGCTGCGCTATCCGCCACATTCCCCAGAAAACCCAAGTTATCCCGGATAAACTGAAAAGCCGCCCCAGCAATAAAAGCTGAACCTTCTAAAGCGTAAGTGCGCGTTCCCTTCACCTGCCAGGCGACGGTTGTAAGAAGCCCGTGGTCAGAGGCAAGAGGCTTGTCTCCCAAATTCAAAAGAAGGAAAGCTCCGGTTCCGTAAGTGCACTTTGCCTCCCCTATCTTGAAACACCTTTGCCCAGCCAACGCTGCTTGTTGGTCTCCTAAAACCCCTGCAATAGGTATCCCGTCGGGTAGGAAGCCCAGACCTTTCGTTTCCCCAAACGATCCGTAGG
This sequence comes from Deltaproteobacteria bacterium, assembly GCA_016186945.1. Lineage (GTDB taxonomy): Bacteria > Bdellovibrionota_B > Oligoflexia > Oligoflexales > Bog-1112 > BOG-1112. The sequence continues at coordinate 41,734 of JACPKR010000035.1, forward strand.
AATCTTTCACCTCGGGCAGTGCGTCAGCCGAACTTAGGCCCATCATCTTGAGCAGGTCTTTGTCCCAGGCGCCTGTATGAATGTTGTAAAGCAGGGTGCGGGAAGCATTGCTGGCTTCTGTCACATGAGAGGCACCGTGGGTGAGCTTGCTCATAAGAAAGGTGTCGATCGTTCCAAGAAGGGCTGCACCATCGTTGATCTTGCGTGCAAGGTCCTCCCGGTTCTCCATGAGCCATTTGATCTTTGTGCCAGTGAAATAGGGGTCGAGGAAAAGTCCTGTCTGCTTTCGTATGCCTTCCTCCGCTCCGTCCTTTTTCAGCCGCTGGCAGAGGGAGGCGCTTCGCCTGCATTGCCAGACTATAGCCCGCGTCAGGGGAGCCAAGGTCTTGCGATCATAGACGCAGAGTGTTTCCCGCTGGTTGGTGATTCCCAGGGCGACAATCGCATGGCGACGAAATTCAGGGCTGTGCTCTTCCGCCTGCACACAAGCCTCCCCACAGGCACGCACGACGGAATGCCAAATTTCGTCCAAGTCATGTTCCACCCACCCTGCTTGCGGATAGTGCTGGGGGAATTCCACCGTCGAGCGACCGACAATATTAGGGTCCTTGTCAGAAACATCCACCAGAAGGGCAGTGGTTCCCGTCGTTCCTTGATCAATCGCTAAGATGAAGGTAGATTTCATGGTTCGTCCTTTCTTGTCGGAGACACAATGCGCATCATCTACATGGGATCGCCTCAAGCTTCCATTCTTCCTCTGGAATTTCTATTACGCAACGATAAGCGACGGCATGAAGTGGTCGCGGTGGTCAGCCAAGCTGCTAAGGAAGTCGGCCGTGGGCGCCACCCTTTGGACCCCCCGCTTGCTGCTTATGCGAAGGAAAAGAGCCTGCTGACTTTCCAGCCACAGAAGGCACGGGAACCGGAATTTCTTGAGAGCATAAGCAAACTCGCTCCCGACATCATCATCACATGCGCGTACGGACAAATTTTAACTGATGCCTTTCTTGCCATTCCCAAAAGGGCGACGATCAATATTCACCCCTCCCTCCTCCCCCAATATCGGGGCGCAACACCAGTGCAAAGCGCTTTGCTGGATGGTTCGGAAGAAACGGGCGTCACGATCCTCTTTACGGTAAAAGCACTCGATGCTGGGAATATCATCGTGCAGAAAACGTTTCCCATCCTGCATGGGGAAACAGCGGGAGAACTTACACGCAGACTCTTCGCGTTGTCATGCCCGCTGCTGGAGGAAGCGTTGAAGACACTGGAAGACAAGGCTTTCATTGGCCGCCCCCAGGATGAAAGGAACGTGACACTATGCAGGAAGATTCAAAAGGAAGACGGAGAAATCAATTGGCAAGGGACCAAGAAGACGATAGAGAACCGTTTCAGAGCCTATCACCCTTGGCCCGGTTCTTTCACCTTTCTGGGGACAAAGCGAATCATCGTCCCATTGATGTCCATCAGTGACAAAACCGGGGGAGAAGAACCCGGACGCCTGGATTTCTCAAAGACGGAAAAAGCCCTCTTCGTAGCGTGTGCGGATGGATGGATGAGGGTTCACGAGCTAAAGCCGGAAGGTGCGCGAGCACTTGCGGCAGTGGAGTTCTGGAACGGGTTAAGAACGGGAGACCGAGCGGGGAAGATGGGAAGAATGAAAGATTAACAGGAGCAAAGTGCGATGACCTTAAATGAAAACAACTATGCAAGTTCTTACCTAAGCTTTGGTCAGCGTCAGGCCGGGGTGAGCCTGGTCTTTTCTCCCGAAGAGCAGAAGTTTTTTTATAATGCGTATTGCGTTGAAGCGAAACTGTTGAAAGAATTATTCTCAGTGGAATATGAATTTTTGGAAGATGCTCTCGAAACCATAAACCAGGAATTTGGTCAGTGGGAACTTGTCGAGTTCGAGGCAAAGAAAAAGACTTGCGGGGATTGCGCAGCCAAACGCTAATTCTCTCGTTGATAATGGTATGCTTTCCATGGAATTCGAAGGCGGAGACGTCCCAACAGGCAACTTGCCTCCCCCTGCAGCCCTCCGGTCTTTCGGAAGGATTTCCGCAGCTCGAAGAGCTTAACCATCTTGTGTCAACCCTAACAGAAGCGGTGCGGATGGGGCACGCCAAGAGCATTGCCGACCGTTTCCATCCTCGGCTTAAGATCAGTCAAGCATCTGTCCAAGACATTCTCACAAAACTTTCTTACTCACTAAAAGGCCCACTCGAAGTTTCGATTTACCGCCTATGGTCGTTGGAATCTCCTGAGGAACGCTCTCTCCTCGTCCCTTGCGCTGACGGTGAGATTTCCATCTACACGCACTATGGTTATTCGCAGCATTATGCTCTTATCTTGCAAATTTTGGGGCAAAAGGAATTAGGGAGGATTTTCACAACTATAGTGCCGCAGAGATCGACTTGGGCACTTGGCTCCTTCCACTACCAGACATGGACGCACAACGGGAAGTCCTGGAAAGAACTGTGGGAGGAAGGCCAGGAACATTTTAAGCGGAAAGATGCTCTGATGGCCTATCTAAAGGTCGACTGGGCTAAGAAGTTCCTGCTTCCTAATCCGTACTTCTCCTACGAAGCCTTTGAGCAAGTGCAGATGTTCCAGAACTCGATGCTTCCCCAAACCTTGTGGGAAAAGCAGGTGAAAACATTACTGCCACAGTGGAAGGTCCGCTATCTGGGAACCCTCCTTGCAGAGGAAGACTTGGGGCTTGTTCTCAGGCTGGAAGCTCATGCGGAACTGAATTCATACGAGATGCGCGTGGAATGTGGGAAGGTTTGGACAGCGCTCCGATCCCGTCCGGAACTCCGTCAACTAGGAGGACTGAGGTGTGGCTTTCTCTTAAACCGAGAGGACGGCACGGCTGACGGCTCTATGGGCAGTTTGTATATAAAGGAGGGTTCAACAGAAGGCAAAGGCGGTCTTCCTAATGGGTAAGGATTTCTCTGAGACTCAAGTCGGGATCGAGACGCTTGAGAAAATCTGAGAGAGGTAAGCAAAGGATGCCATTCATCACCAGAGGCGTTGGCCCTCGGAAGAGAAGAAGAGACTGGGTGAGCGGAAAGTCTTCCTGAAAAGAATGTAAACTACGTAAGTCTTTTTTATGGACTTGACGAGCATTTTTGACTTCGATCGCGAAAAGCCCGTCATCGCCATAAACAATGAAATCTACTTCATTGCCCGACTGTGTTCGCCAGAAATACAGCTCGTTTTTTGTGGAACGATAGGCAAGGTAGGCATGAAGGCATTGAAACACAAGTGTTTCAGTGGCCGCACCATGGATTTCCTCCGGACGATCAAGAGGTCCTGTGGGGCGGATGGACCTGTATACACCGACATCGAAGAAATAGAATTTGCTGTGCTTAATGAGTTTTCGTTTTGATTTTTTGCTGAAAACGGGCACTTGCTCGGCGAGGAGCAAATCCTCTAACACTTCAACAAAACCTGCGATCGTTTTCCTTTCTACTTCACATTCGCGACTGACCTCAGCAAGGTTGAGCAGGCTTGCTTGGGAAAAACTGACGGCCGTTAGGAATCGTGAGAAACTGTCCAGACGGCGGACCAGTCCCTCATTTTGCACTTCCTCCTTGAGATAGACTCCCAAGTAGGCATTGAGAGTCTCCCGGCGATTCGAACTGAACCATATGAGAGGGACCAGTCCAAATTCCAATGCTTCCTCCAAGGAAAACTGCTCGGAGATTTCACACGGTAGAAAGGGATATAGTCTGCGGACAATCGCACGACCGGCTAATAGATTGACCCCTACCCGCTTGAGCTTTCTAGCACTCGACCCTGTCAGAACGAATTGTTTGTCGCCATATCGCTCCATGTACTGGTGAACGATGTCAAGAAGGGTTGGAACTCTCTGCACTTCGTCAATTAAGATTGTTTTCTTCCTGCTCGCTCGTATGAGTTCCATCAGCCGCTCTGGATTTGCTGTCAGGCTTCGCAGAAGAAGGGGGTCCAGCATGTCAAATAGCAGGGAGTCTCTGTAGTTTTCCATAAGCCAGGTCGATTTTCCGGTCCCCCTTGGGCCGAAGAGAAAAAAGCTTTGCTCACTGACACTTAGTTTTCTGTCGACAACGATTTTTTGCATTCTAATTCCGTTTTTAGTCTAAAATAGGAAAGATAGTTCCATTTTAGGTCAAAAAAAGGAAAGACGCAAGAGCGAAAGGGCCGACATTGTAATGCGTAAGCCACTGGGGCAAATAGGGAGAGGGGGGTTTGGGGGGGCGAGTGAAGCGTCGCCTCCCCCGGATTTCTTGGAGGAACCAGCTGCGCAGTTTCCTCCAAACCACCTCCTTGCCAACAGCGGTGGCTTAGTGACCCCAGAACTTTTCCACATCGGGGATATCGGGGTTGAGGCGCAGGCGGGAGAGTTTGGCTTCAGGATATTCGGGGGCGGCTTTCTCGGAAAGGAGGGTCCACAGTTTCGTGGCACCATCGGTGTTTCCCAGTTCGTTTAGCGTTTCCGCAGCGGCCCAGATGCGTTCCACAACGATTTTGTCGAGGGGCCATTCTGTGCGTTTCAACCACTGTTCAGCGTATTTGTCTCGAAACGATTGTCCGATCTTCACTTCGATATCGAGGAAGTTATAGGCGCAATTCTTATCTTCCTGAAGAAGCTGAGTCGCATTGATATCGAGGAAGTCTTGCAGTTTCCCAAGTTCCGACACGTCCTTGCTTTCCTGTGCCGCGTAACGTTTGGACAAAGCGATATAAAGCAGTGAGCATCTCAGGTCATGTTTCTCCTCGGACCACTTTTGGATTTGTGCTGTCATCCAGGTCAGGTGATGGCTGGCTAGAGGTGTGCGCAAGATGCGATGGATCATTGAGTCTGTCTTTTCGATGTAGGGGAGTTCGGCTTTTTCTTTATTCCACTTTTTTTCCAATTCTCTGCTTTTTGTCGCCCACTGTTTTTTTTGTGTCTCCTGGTGCATTTCTGTCACGAAGACGGTTTCGTAAAGCCTGTCTTCGTAGTCTTTGATGCGGAAGGCAGATGCGAATGGTTCCGCTTTATTGGTTTGAAGGGTGTCGATATAGGCTTTGAAAAGGCCAGAGGCTTGAAAGGGTGTTACTGTGGGGAAGAGGTCATCTTTCTTCTTTTCATAGAACTGGATTGCTTTATATATGTCTCCCTTTTTCAAATATTCGTCGAGGTAGGATGTGTTTACTTCCTTAACGGGTTCGAGGAACGTCTTGAGGAATTGAGACTGGGGAAATTTGTTTGCAAACTCGCTCACTCTGGCAACCATCTGAGGTGTTTTTTCTCGGATGGCAAACGACTGTACTTCGCAGGCCCACGCGATTTCTCGTATCACGCGTGGGTTGTCCTCTGACTTTGCCAGGCTCAGGACTTCGCGGGAATGCTTTATGTTTTGTCCCTGGTACTGCGGGAGGTCGAGGCAGGTGAGACGTACTTGAGCGATCTGTGCGGCCTCCGTCTTGGGGAAGTCATGGAGGACCTTGAAGTATTGGGTTCTTCCGTCTGCCAAAAGTTTAGCAGCGAGGGCTTCTTTTTTGTCCTCCTTTGCTTTCTGCATTTGGGCAAGGAAGGTGTCCGCGATGCGAAGATTCGCCCACGATGCGTATTTGCCGAAGTAATCGCTTCCTCCTTCGAGTCCTGCAAGTTCACGGAGTCCGTACCAGAATGCTACTCGCGCTTCAGTCAGTTTTCCTAACCAGAAAAAGCTTTCTCCTCGAAGAATGGTGCTGACGGGGTCTTTGCGTCCTATCAAGCGATTCACGGCTGCACTGAGTCCGTACATGTCTTCCGAAAGTAGGTAGTTGTTGAGGTCAAAGAAGATGTCCCCCATACGGGCGAAGGCTTTCGCCACATCCTGGGGAATGGGATCCTGTCGGACTGCGGTATCGAGTTCCTGCACGGCTTGCAGGTAGCTGTGGTTGCGGATCCAGGTTTCTGCGATCAGACGTCGGAAGGGGAAGCGGAAGTCCGTGCGTCCCGTCTCCAGGAGGAAGTTCAACCCCTCTTCCGCCATTGCGTGTGCACCGGCAAAACGTTTGTAACGGTAGTAGATGGCAGCAAGGGTGTAGAGAGCTTTGGGGGTAACGAGTTCCATCAGGGGATCACGGACTGTTTTTTTTGTCACCATCGCCCAACTGAGGAAGGTTGCGGCGTTAGAGTATGTAAAGCGTACGTCAAACTCGTCCCAGTTGCCATGAAAACGTTTCCTCAAAATTTCAGCAAGCCGCATGAACGAGAGGCCGATGAAGTAATCAGTCCGTCTGTGGAACTCGTACTCTGTTCCAAAGCGTGCTCGCGCTGTAAGCCATGTTTTTCTTGCTTCTTCATAGTCTCCTTGGGTGAAGAGAACGCGCCCGCGGTTCAGATGCTCGATCACACGTTCAGAACCGGGGGTCGACGGCATTTCCTCACCGTCCCCGAGAGTGAAGTCTGGGGAAAATTCTGCCATGGGGGCATGGAATGGGTATTTCCAGAAGAGCAAAGTTGAAATTTCCCTTTCCGGAGGATGTTGGGAGAAGTCTGCAATGATGGTGTAGGACTTGATGATTTCTTTAAAGCTAGCGTCCTCGAGCTTCTTTTCCTGGGCAAATGAGGGGAGGGTATAAAAAGCAGAGGAAAAAAGTATTGCGAATACACCTGATACATAAGTTCCTCCCGCCTGGGATCCGGCAATGGCATTACTTATGGGCGAGCGAATTCGCATTTTACTCAAACTCGATATGAATTTCCACGCGTCGGTTCAGCGCTCGGCCTTCTTCCGTCGCGTTGTGTGCAACGGGTTTAAGGTCAGCGTACCCTACGGCAGACAAGAGGGTCTGAGGAAAGTCATGTTTGCGGACCATGTAACGCAGGATACCTGTGGCACGGAGGGTCGAAATTTCCCAGTTCGACATGGGCCCTTTTGCAGGGAGTGAGTCGGTATGCCCTTCGATGGTGACGGCTCTGCCCAGCTCCTTGAGCAGGCTTATGACTTTGTCCAGGTCACCTAGTGCTTCACGCCGGACCGTTGTCAAGCCGGAATCGAAGAAATGGCGTGCCAGCAAGCTAAGCTTGAAACCCTTCGCCGTTCGTTCCACGGAAACGACACGCTCGAATCCTTTCTCCTCCGGTTCTCGGATTTTCCCTGGCCCGTAGAGACGTTCTTCCAACTTGAATTTGAAGCGAGAAAGCTCTTCCTCGATGACGTGAACTCTTTGTCGCTCCGATGGATATTTGGAAATCAGAGGAGGCCGGATCTGATCTCCCTTAAAATGTTCGAAAACTCCCAGTCCCTGTTCTGCGGGGCCAATGCGTCGGTCTATGGGGATATCTTCCAGGGGGGTGCTGAAACTTTCCTGCAAGGAACCTGCTGCACTTTTCACCTGCGGCTCGCCTCCCCCTTCCTTCAAGGCATAGAGGGTTACGAATACGGCGAAGAGCAGCGTGAGCATGTCGGCATAACTCACCAGCCACCGCTCGTGGTTTTCAAACTCAGGACATTTCTTTTTCTTTGACAATGTTTATTCTTCTGCTTTTTCCCCGAGGAAGATAGAAAGTTTTTCTTGAATTACCTTGGGATTCAACCCTGACAGAATACCTTCTACACCGATGATCACCATCTCACGTGCCATCGAGTCAAGATGTGCCTTGCGTTTGATCTTCTTACCCATGGGAATGAAGAGAATATTCGCAAACCCCACACCGTACAACGTTGCGGTAAACGCGACAGCAATACCGGGGCCGATCAACTCGGGTTTGTCAAGGTTTTCCATCACGTGAATAAGACCCAACACAGCACCCAAAATTCCAATCGTCGGAGCAAAAGCTCCACAGTCTTCCCAGAAATGGACGCTGACCTCTTCCTCTTCCAGACTTATGCTCTGGGCGGTCTCAAGCGTTTCACGGATGATGTTTGGATCCGTGCCATCCACTGCCAGGCGAATGGCTGTGGCAAGAGGCTCGTACGAGATCGACTCACGTTTTTTCTCCAGGGCCAGGATGGATTCCTTTCTCGCCGTCTGAGCCAGGTCTATGATGTCCGCGGAAATTTGCCGAGGATCCGTAGAAGGATTCTTCAGCCAGGTACCAATCGCTTTGAGAGCAGCGATAACGTCAGGAAGCGGATAGGCAACACAAATCGAACCTGACATCCCTCCTATCACAATCATGAACGCAGTGATCTGCAGAACACTGGAAAGGTGTCCCCCCTCCAGAAGCAATCCTGCGAGGATGGCTCCTATACCTAGTACCGGGCCTAATAGACTCGTTAAATCCATAATGTGTCACCTATGTGAAAGGTGGATGTCGATGTCTGGCGGTTACTTCTGAGCTTCTTTAATGATCTTCGACTTCAGCTCAATGACAAGTTTCATAATCGCATCGACTGACTCTTTGACTATGATCGAGTCACCGTTGAGAAAAAAAACTAGGGTGTCAGGCATGGTCTCAATATACTTGATGGCTTCCAAGCTTACGGCAACGGGGCTGTTGTCCAGTTTGGTCAGTAGTATCAACGGTGTTGACCCTTTTTTATCGCTCGGGGACTGTAGTATTCTCTCTTATATTATGGTACGGTGCAGCACTCAGACTGTCAATCGGAGGGGTCTTGCAAGGGATTTCTTGGAGGAACCAGCTGCGCAGTTTCCTCCAAACCACCTCCTTGCCTCAAGTTTCCTCCCAACCACCTCCTTGCCAAGAGAAAGGCTGTTATGGATTTGGAAAGCTTAGTTGGTGAAAACAAGGAAATACTCAAAAAACTGAATCGAGTCCGGAGTTTTCTTTGACGTCCCTGGGAAGCAAAAAGCCCTAGGCGAGATCGGAGACCGCATCAGCGGCGACCCTCATTTTTGGGATAACCCGCAAGCGTCTGCCTCGATCCTTCAGGAAAAGAAATCCTTAGAGTCCATATTAGGCAGAATGAGCAAGTTGGAGCAGTTACAGTCGGACCTAGAGGCTGCGCTGGAGTTGGCCAAAGACGAGCAAAGCTTCCTTCAGGAGGCAGAGAAAGCAGTCGGGCAACTCAACAGCGAATTGCGTGCTCTTGAAATCGAAGCTCTGTTGACCGAGCCTACCGATGGCGCGTCGGCCCTTCTTACCATCAATGCGGGAGCGGGAGGAACCGAGTCCTGCGATTGGGTTTCCATGCTTCTCCGCATGTATTTGCGATTCTGTGAACGCAGAGGCTGGCAGTCAGAAATCCACGATATCCAGGAAGGTGACGAGGCAGGGATCAAAAGCGTAACGTTTGAAGTCAGTGGTGAAAACGCCTACGGACTGCTCAAATCCGAAAGCGGTGTCCATCGCCTCGTGCGTATCAGCCCTTTCGACTCAAACGCAAGGCGGCACACAAGTTTTGCGTCAGTGTTTGTGGCCCCTGTCGTGGAAGACGAGATCGAAATCGTCATCAACCCCGCTGAATTGCGTGTCGATACCTACCGAGCGAGTGGTGCAGGAGGACAACACGTCAACCGTACCGATTCTGCCGTGCGCATCACCCACCTTCCTTCGGGAGTCGTTGTGCAATGCCAAAGCCAACGCTCTCAACACCAGAATCGTGATACCGCTATGAAAATGTTGCGCACTAAACTTTATGAAAGAGAACTCGCAGAGCGACAGAAACACAAGGACGTGCTTGAAGCACAAAAAGCTGACATCAAATTCGGTAGCCAAATTCGCAGTTACGTTCTCCATCCTTATAAACTTGTCAAAGACCACCGCACAGACCGAGAAGATCACGAACCCGACGCTGTTCTCGACGGCAAACTCATCGGCTTCATCGAAGACTACCTTGCAAGTAAGTTGAAATAGCGCGCCCCTCCCTTTTTGGCACCAAATGCGGTATGCTGAATCTAAGGATGCCCACCAAAAAACCATAAGATTTTAAGTATTCACCTCATCAACGATGGGGCGCAAAAGAGGGATTCTATGGATTCGGAGAAAATTTTTTCGTTCGTAAACAAGAGTGATTTTCAAAAGAACTACAGGGACTTGTCCTGGGAAGGCACCTTCAAGCAGTACGTCGACATGGTCTTGGAAAGTCCTCAGATTGCGCAGACTGCTTTTCAACGTTTGTACGAGATGATTGCCTCCTATGGGTATGACACCTACACGGAGTATAAGAAGAAAATCACTAGGTGGAAGTTCTTCGATGACCCGGTTGACGGTGGTGCAGACGCTGTTTACGGCCTTGACGTGCATTTGATGAAGCTCGTGAATATTATCAAGGCCGGCGCCTATCAGTACGGTCCGGAAAAACGAGTCATCCTCTTGCATGGCCCTGTCGGGTCAGCCAAGTCCACCATCGTCCGTCTGATGAAAAAGGGACTGGAGCGGTTTTCCCAAACGTCTCAAGGTGCCCTTTACTCATTCAAGTGGATCAATCTGAAGGACATTTTAAATATGGAGGATGTCCTCCCTTGCCCCATGCATGAGGAGCCACTTCATCTCATCCCGCTCGAACATCGCATGCCCGTTCTTTCCGAACTCAACAAGAACCGTCATCAGGACCAAAACATTTACATAGAGGGCGAACTCTGCCCACCCTGTCGTTACATTTTCAAAAGGCTGCTCGAACACTATTCCGGTGACTGGGCAGAACTTACCAGGAAACATATTGCCGTGCGCCGCGTCACACTTTCCGAACGCGACAGGATCGGAATTGGAACCTTTCAACCCAAGGATGAGAAGAACCAGGATTCCACCGAACTTACGGGGGATATCAACTACCGGAAAATTGCCATTTACGGATCCGACTCTGACCCACGCGCCTTCAACTTTGATGGTGAGTTCAACATTGCCAACCGTGGGGTGATTGAATTTATTGAAGTGTTGAAGCTGGACGTAGCCTTTCTCTACGACCTTCTGACGGCAAGTCAGGAGCACAAGATAAAGCCGAAGAAGTTTGCCCAGACCGACATCGACCTTGTCATTATTGGACACACCAACGAGCCAGAGTATCGCAAGCTTCAAAACAACGAGTATATGGAAGCCTTACGCGACAGGACCGTGAAGATTGATGTGCCTTACATCACAAGACTTTCTCAGGAGGTCAAAATCTATCAGAAAGGCTTCAACTCTCGTACTGTGCCCAACATCCACCTTGCCCCCCACATGCTTGAAATGGCCTCGATGTGGGCGGTCCTAACGCGACTTGAGGAACCAAAGAAGGCTAACCTTACTCTCATGCAAAAGCTGAAGCTATACAACGGTAAGACATCTCAACATTTCACCGAAGACAACATCAAGGAACTGCGCAAAGAAGCGAAACGTGAAGGGATGGCAGGTATCAGTCCTCGTTATATCCAGGACAAAATTTCAAACGCCCTCATTATCGACAAGGGAGGGGGCTGTATCAATCCATTCATCGTACTGAATGAATTGGGGGGTGGGCTTAAAGGCCATTCGCTAATTACCGACGAGGAAACACGCAAGCGCTACCATGAACTTCTGGGAGAGGTGAAAAAGGAGTACGAAGACATCGTGAAGCACGAAGTGCAGCGCGCTATCTCAGCGGACGAAAGTGCAATTGAAAAGCTCTGTGGAAACTATATCGACAACGTCAAAGCTTACATTCAAAAAGAAAAGATCAGAAATCCTTACACAGGTGCAGAAGATGAACCCGATGAGCGGCTGATGCGTTCCATAGAAGAGAAGATTGAAATTGCGGACAACCGCAAAGAAGATTTCCGACGGGAAATCATGAATTACATTGGAGCACTTGCGCTGGAAGGAAAGTCGTTCGATTTCCGCATGAACGAAAGACTTCACAAGGCGCTTGAATTGAAATTATTCGAAGATCAGAAGGACACGATCAAACTAACCACCCTCGTTTCAAAAGTCGTTGATAAGGAAACTCAGGCAAAGATTGACATTGTGAAAGACCGGCTCATTAAGAACTACGGCTATTGCGATATCTGCGCGAGCGATGCATTAAGTTTCGTAGCCAGCATCTTTGCCCGAGGTGATGCAACCAAGAATGAGAGAAAATAGAGGCTTGGCCTATGGCGATGGAAGCCGATCTCAACCGTTTCCACAAAATCGTCCGGGGACGAATTAAAAAGGAATTAAGAAAATTCGTCGCCAACGGTGAATTGATCGGGCGTCAGGGCAAGAAGACGATTGCCATTCCCATCCCAAGGATTGACTTACCTCGCTTCATATACGGCCAGTCGAAAGGCTCAGGCATAGGTGAGGGTGCTGGGGAACTTGGTGACGAAGTAAAGCCTGGGCAGGGAGCTGGAGAAGGTGGAGCCGGGGAACAAGCGGGTGACCATGCCCTGGAAGTGGATGTCACTCTTGAGGAACTAGCGGGGATTCTGGGCGACGAGCTTGAACTTCCTAACATCCTCGAAAAGGGGAAGAAAAACCTAGACAACCGTAACGTCAAGTACTCGGGCATTCTGAAGCAGGGACCCGAGTCGCTCAGTCACTTTCGCAGAACCTACCGGGAAGCCCTCAAGCGATCCATCGCAGCGGACGAGTACGACTTCGATAACCCCCTCGTCGTCCCTGTAAAGGATGATAAACGCTACCGATCCTTCAAATTTGTCTACAAGCCGGTAGCTAACGCGCTCATCGTCTACATGATGGATGTATCCGGATCAATGGGCGACGAACAGAAGGAGATTGTAAGACTTACAGCTTTCTGGCTCGACACCTGGCTTTCCAGTCAGTACAAGGACCTGGAAAAATGCTACATCATCCACGACGCCACGGCAAAGGAAGTCACGCAAGATACCTTCTACCGAACGAAAGAGTCGGGGGGTACGCTCATCAGTTCAGCTTACAAACTTGCCAACGCCCTCATTGAGGAGCGTTACCCGGCAGGCCAGTGGAACATCTACCTCTTCCATTTCTCCGACGGCGACAACTGGTCGGGGAACGATACTTCGGAATGCCTGAGTCTTCTTCAGAACAAACTCCTCCCGGCTGCCAATCTTTTCTGTTACGGGCAAGTCGAGTCACGTTACGGGTCGGGACAGTTCCTCAGAGACTTGCTGAAACACTTCGGTGAGAGCAACGAAAAAGTAAGCCTTGCTCAAATTAAGGACCGTGAAGCGATTGTAGATGGACTTAAGAAATTTCTAGGCAAAGGGAGGTAGTGTGATTCGGGAAAAAAACGCTCTCCCTCTGGAATTGCAAAACATCATAGGTGAACTTGACGAAAAATCGAGAAGCGTGGGGCTTAACCCCTTCACGACCATTTTTGAACTGGTCGATTTCAAACAGCTCAATGAGATTGCGGCCTTCGGAGGTTTTCCCACCCGTTACCCTCATTGGCGGTGGGGGATGGAATATGAGAAGCTTTCCAAATCCTACACCTATGGGTTGTCGGTAATTTATGAGATGGTGATCAACAACGACCCTTGCTACGCATACCTTCTGAGAGCCAATAGCCTTGTGGCTCAGAAAACTGTGATCGCGCATGTTTACGGACATAGTGATTTTTTCAAAAACAACTACTGGTTTTGTAAGTCGAATCGAAAAATGCTTAACCAGATGGCGAATCACGCGTCAGTCGTTCGCAAACTTATTGATGAAGTCGGACAGGAGGAAGTTGAAAACTTTATCGACATCTGTCTCTCCTTGGAAAATTTGATCGACATCCATTCCCCTTTCAAATCCAAGCCCAAGAAACTGACAGACGAGGAAAAGGAGCAGGCTAGCAAAAAACATGTGACGAAGATCGAGTCAAAACCTTACATGGATACGTACATTAACCCTCATGATTTTCTGGAAAAGCAAAAGCAGAAAATCATCGAACAGGCTGAAAAGATGCAATCCTTTCCTGAAGAACCGACTCAGGATCTTTTGCAATTCCTCGGCGAATATGCTCCGTTGACAAGCTGGCAGCGACGGGTCCTGGCAATCATTCGGGATGAAGCCTATTACTACGCTCCGCAAGCGCAGACGAAAATTCTCAACGAAGGTTGGGCAACCTACTGGCACAGCAAAATGATGACCTCCATCGCTCCGCTCGATGTATCCGAGATCATCGACTACTGTGACCAGTATGCGGGGGTCGTGGCCAACCAGCCAGGTCATCTCAACCCATACCGGCTCGGGGTGGAACTGCTTCGGCATGTTGAAGAACGGTGGAATCGAGGAAAGTTCGGCAAGGAATACATGGAAATCGACGACCCCAAGGTTCGCCTTGAGTGGGGAAAAGACACGGGGCTGGGACTAAAGAAGCTCTTTGAAATTCGAACTCTTCACAACGACATAACGTTCATAGAAAATTTTCTGGATGAAGACTTCTGCCATAAATCAAAAATGTTCCTTTACGACTTCAACCCAAGAACGGGGAAATATGTCATTGCCAACCGAGATTTTTCCGAAGTCAAGCGAGTGATACTCAAACAGTTGACCAACATTGGAAATCCGATCATCAAAATAGTAGACGGAAACTTCAAAAACAGAGGAGAACTCCTTCTCCATCATTACCATGATGGCGACGATTTGAAATATGACTATCTGTTGGAATGTTTGAAAAGCCTTTACAAACTTTGGACACGCCCTGTGCATATTGAAACCGTCGTGGAAAACGCAAAGAGGCGGGTGGCCTTTGATGGAAACACCCATTCTATTGAAAAGATTTAGACGATGTCTACTATAGTGTTCAAGATAATCAATTTGGGAAAAAAATTCCTCGAGTCTGTCATCCCGCGGCTTGACCGCGGGATCCAACTCTTTCGAGGGAGGCTGCCGTTGGATCCCGCGGTCAAGCCGCGGGATGACAATGGAGGGGAACTTTTTTTCAAAGTAGCGGTCTGTCTCGCACTTTCTCCCTGTGTGTGGGGGCAGACCCCTTTGCGTCCTCAGGAAAGCTTCCCTAGCCTGACGACCCTGGGAATCCTTCCCCCCCAGTTAGACACATCGAGAGGAGATTCCGAAGGTCTGGACAATGCTTTCGAGGCCCTGAGCACAGCATTCTCCGCTGCTCTGCGAGAAAGTGGAAGGTTCTTTGTGCTGGACGATGAGTTGGTAGCATCCCAGTGGGATTCCCTGAGTGGGCGTACCCAACTCGTCGCTGATTACGAAATTTCTGCTTTCGCAAGCCTCCTCCTGGTGCCCACAGAAAACGCTGTAATGATCATGGCCCGCCTACTCAGTCCGAATCTGGAAATTTACCTACAGGAACTCGACACGGTGGCCCGCTCCAGTCTTGCGACAGAGGACGTCGAGGAACTGGGCACCCGAAGCCGACTTCTAGCCTTCCGTCTACTCAACCTGCTACCCATCGACGTCAGCGTCACCTCTGTGCAAGGGAAACACATTACCCTGTCCGGTGGGACGAGTCAGTTCGTAAAGGTCGGGGATGAACTTAGAATCATACGTCCCACAATTAGGCGCATCCACCCCGCCACACACGCCTGGGTGGATTTCCACACCGAACTTGTTGGCATCGCGAAAGTGATCGAAAGTGAAGAGACAAGTTCCGTGGCCGAGCTGACAAAACTGGTCCGTAAAAACGATATCCGCATAGGAGACGGAGTTAAGGTCTCAAAAGTTGTCAACCGGGCCCTTTTTCAGGATGAATCTCTTCCCGCTTTTGAAGATGAACTGGTCGACGAAGAGAAGGAGCCGGTCATCGTTGTCAAACCACGCCCGACACCGCCCGCTCTATCAAAAATAGAAGAGGACGAGAAACCTGCACCTCTTGCATCAAAAACTCCCGATGAGACGTCTGAGGAAAAAGAGGAAACGTCACTCCTAGACAGCGCTACCTCTACGATCACCTCGATGGGGGGGGCCGTACAGAAAGGGTTTGGGAAATATGTCGAGAAGCTCGCAAAGACGTTCTATCTCACCCTGAGCCAGGCTGGATGGAGTTTCGTCGGCACAGAATCTTCCGGAACCAAGGTGGTTTGGTATTTTCCGCTAAACCTCGTCGCGATGGATATCGACCAACATTTGTTTTCACATGTACATTATGGCTATGGGTTTAATCTCGGCGCAGGGAAAACAAGACCAGGTGGCGGATACTCAAGCTACGATCTTCATGGGCGAGCCTACTGGGAAGACGAGTTCCCCCTTTTCGGACGCTATATCATGGGCCTGCACTTGGGTTATGCGTCGCTCAATGTTAAGAAGGAAGCCTTTGGTGGCATCAGTCACTTCAATACCAGTGTCATCCTTGGGATGAAAGGGGATCTGAAACCCATCTGGCTCCTGGAAGTCTTCGGGGAACTTCGTCTCACCCCTCTTCACATAGGAAGCATCACTTATACGGGAACTTCGAAGGGAATTGCTTCCGGCTTCGAATACGGAGTCGAACTTGGTTCCATGATCACTCCACCGGATCCGGAGGAATTGCAAGTCGGACTTTCCTTCTCCATCATCAACGCGAAATTCTCTGATGCAGACGGTCAAGCGGCCAAGCAGTCCAAATACGCATTCAACATTGTCATGCGCCGGCAGTATTGAGTGAACTACCACTTCCTAAAGGAAGAAGGCTTCCGGCTTATGCAGCCTTATTTTTTGACGCTTCATCGCCACGTGCGTAACGAGCATTTCTGCTATCACGTCTTATCTGCGGCTCCACCATGGCAATCGCACTTAAAACCGTTATGGCTGTAACCATTTAATATTGCAAAACAAATACCGCCGAAGGATGATCTGAGTTCTAACTCAATTGGAGACTCAGATGACTCAACTTAACAGTTCATTTTTGCAGTTTTTTGAT
>JACPKR010000036.1 GCA_016186945.1 Deltaproteobacteria bacterium
AGCGGAGAGCCTGACCTCAGGGCGCTCGCACAGGCTGAACTGGACAAGCTTCAGGAAAAACTCGACGAAATCGCCGAGCGTCTGACACTATTGCTCCTACCTTCCGACCCCCGCGATAGTCGTAACGTTATTCTTGAAATACGAGCCGGGACAGGCGGGGACGAAGCGTCCCTATTTGCCGGAGTCTTGCTGAGGATGTACTCGCGATATGCCGAAAAGCGAAAGTGGAAGGTAGAAATACTCAGCACAACGGAATCGTCTCGGGGAGGCATCAAGGAAGTCATTCTCTCGATTGAAGGGTCGAAAGTCTACAGTCGACTGAAATTTGAAATGGGGGTCCATAGGGTCCAGCGTGTTCCCGTCACCGAGGCCCAGGGGCGCGTCCACACGAGTGCCTGCACCGTTGCCGTGCTGCCGGAAGCAGAAGAGGTGGAGGTGAATATTAACCCCGCAGATTTGCGTATAGACACCTATCGAGCGAGTGGAGCGGGTGGACAACATGTTAACCGCACAGACTCTGCTGTTCGGATTACCCATATTCCCACAGGAACTGTAGTAGAATGTCAGGATGAACGCTCGCAACACAAGAATCGAGATAGGGCCATGAAGATGTTGCGAAGCAGGATTTACGAACAGATGCAGCAGAAAGCGGACCAAGAGCGTAGTCGGGATCGTAAAACTCAAGTGGGGACCGGCGACCGAAGTGAGAGGATAAGGACCTACAATTTTCCTCAAGGACGGGTTACTGACCACCGGATTAACCTAACCCTTTACCGACTGGCAGAAATCATAGATGGGGACTTGGACGAAATCATGGACCAGCTCGGCACACACTATACGACAGAACTTTTGAAAAGTCAGACCGCATGACGCAGACCCTGCAGAAAACCCCTAGCACGCTCGGGGATATCCTTGGGCGTGCTGTGGAACACTTGAAAGCCAAAGGCTACGCCACACCTCGCCTTGACGCAGAGCTGCTCCTTGCTCACTCCCTCGAATTTTCACGCATTGACCTCTATACGAAGTTCGACCGCCCCCTCGACGCATCAGAGGTGACCAAGTTCCGCAATTTGCTCATCCGTAGACTTCAGCAGGAACCGGTCGCCTATATTGTTGGGAAAAAGGAATTCATGGGCTTACCGTTCTTCGTAAGTCGGGACGTGCTCATCCCACGTTCGGAAACGGAAGTTCTTGTAGAAACCGCTCTCGAAATTTTTCGCCCGAAAGGGGAACAATCTCTGCATATCCTCGACCTCGGGGTCGGCTCTGGATGTGTGGGACTCTCGCTTTTACACCACCTCCCCCAGTCGACGTTGGAAGGATGGGACGTCAGCGACGCCCTGCAAGTAGCTGAGCAAAACGCGCGGCACTTCGGTTTTGACTCTTCCCGCTATTGCTTCAAGAAAAAGGACATGCTCGCTGATGACTGGGAGCGGGATCACACATTTGACCTCATCGTCAGCAATCCACCGTACATTGCGGAGTCGGAACGGGAAAACTTAGCGGAGTCGGTTTCTCGCTATGAACCAGCGATCGCTTTATTTGCCCCGGATAATGGCTTAAAGTTTTATAAGAAGATTGCAGATTGTGCGCGGACGAGTTTAAAAAAGGACGGCCGACTTCTGGTCGAAATCGGAGCGTCGCAAAAAGAGGAAGTCGTTAGAGCATTCTCTAATTTCGGCTGGCAGGACATTCGCTCACATAAAGACCTCATTGGGCATGATCGTGTCGTGGAGGGACGATATGGATGAAAAAACGAATACCAAAAGCGAAACTCTCATTGATTGGCCAAGAGCCAAACGATTTTTCATTTTTTGTTGCGCATTCATTGTCGGGTTCTATTGTTTCATGGCCGTCTACGATACTTTGATGGTGCCTTTTTTCTTGAGCCTTTTTTTCTCTTACCTTCTAGCACCTCTTGTGGACTATTTGGACCGACGCTACCGAATTCCGCGCATTGTATTTGTGACTGTAGTTTTGGTGTTTGCAATCGCCTTGATCAGCTTGGCGGTAATGAAAGTCATCCCGTACGTCTATCATGAGGTTTTGTTTCTTGTAAAATTGGCACCCTCGGTGATCCACTCGATCAACCATACCTGGTATCCAGCAGTAAAGGAGTATCTGCTGGGTTTTGAATTTATCAGTGAAGCGATGTTTGAAGACGTGCTCCTGGAAATGGGGGGAGTGGATCAATGGACGGAAAGGGCACAGCGGGCTTTGACAACGATCTGGAGTGCAGCTCCGCAGGTCGTGGGAACCGTTGTCAATATCGTTATGACACCACTGCTAACGTTTTTCTTTGTGAAAGATGAGAAGAAGATCCTCCAGGTGTTAAAAACGCTAGTACCTGTGGATCTGCGACAACCGACAAGGGAACTTTTCAGCAGAGCAGGGAAAACACTACACTCCGTGATTAAGGGACAAATTACTGTCGCTTCCATCCTGACGGTGCTCTATGTGATCGGCTTCTCCGTCGCAGGCCTAAAAGCGGGATTGGCGATAGGTCTGGTCGCAGGGGTCTGTCGCCTGGTTCCTTACTTGGACGTGATCGTTGGCGGCACCTTAAGTTTGATCGTCATCTTTGCAGATTGGCAAGGTGTGGGTCAGCTGTTTTTCGTCATCGGTGTTTTTGTAGTCGTGCAAGCACTCGACGGGATGTTGATCACTCCGCGCGTGATTGGTGAACGTCTGGGGATTCATCCGTTGATTGTCATTGCCACCATACTTGCCTTTGCTGATTTATGGGGCTTTTGGGGTGTGCTCCTTGCGATTCCAACCCTAGCGATTGCCAAGGTCGTCCTTCTGACTATACTTCCGTATTACCACGCTAGCCGAGCCTATAAACTAAAACTCTAAAAAACGCCCCACATCGGAGAAGACATTGAAACCAAGACCCTCGGACCTCGACCACCTCAAGTGGATTCACAAAGTTGGTATACACTCTTTCAAAGGGCTGAAGGTTCTTGACCTGGGGTGTGGCTCTGGGTTCTTGTGTCATCAGGCGATACAGCAGGGGGCAGAACGTGCCATAGGCGTTGATATCGTCAAACCAGATGTTTCGGACGAAGATTGTCACTGGCAGTTTCGGCAGGCAAACCTCGACAGCGAATCCTGGGCGAAGGATCTAAGAGACGACCATAACCTTATTCTTGCTTTCGACATCATCGAGCATTTGAATGCCCCCTTTCTGTTTCTGACGCATTGTCACCGCCTGCTTTCTGACGCGGGAACCTTGATTCTCACGACTCCCAACACGTTATCCTGGGAACGCTTTCTAAAGCCCCAAACTTGGTCAGGTGTGAGTGATCCACAACACAAAGTCTTGTTCACCCGGTACAGCCTTAGCTATCTTTTGAAGCAGAGTGGGTTTCAGGTTGAGCATTATGCGGCCCCATTGCGTTCGTTAAAAAATCTGAGCGCCTTTTCTCCGCAATGGGGAGGACAAATGTTGTTTACGGCAGTCAAAGACTGATGATGAGCACGAAGTTCTGCTTTTTGACTTCTTCTGTTAGCTTTCTCAATCTTGCAAAGTTCCCAACGATGAATTGCTCATTTTCGCCACTGATGTCGATAGCAAGGAAAGCTTGTCGCTTGGAACCCAGGACGTTGTCACAACTTTCAAGCAGGGTGTGTAAGCGGTAAGGCGTATCAAGGATAATCAAGGGAACGTTCCAGGAGGCAAGCTTGCTGAGATCCCTCCGTCGTCTTGCCTCCTCGCGAGGCAGGAAGCCAGCGAAGAAGAAATTTGCCAAAGGAAAGGGGCAGGCCGCTATTGCCGCCGTCACCGCACTCGGTCCAGGGATTACCTTAACTGTTGCTCCCATTTCATACGCAATTTCTGTAAGCGGTTGGCCAGGGTCAGCGAGCGAGGGGCAGCCCTGGTCACTCACAAAAATAGCCGTTTTGCCAGCTTTCAGCGTCCTTCGCAGGGCAGCCAAAGTTTCCTGGGGGGCATGCTCATTGTAGAAAAAGGGAGAAGGATGGGCGAGAGGGCGCGGAAAAAGAGGGCCCTGCGCTGGTCCGAAGTGTCGCTCGTTCAACAATTTCAAAAGGCGGCGTGCGGGCCGCTCTTCCTCGAAAATAAGAAGGTCCGCAGAAGAAAGCGCCGCAAGTGTCCGGAGCGGTGTATCTTCCACATTGCCAATGTGTGTGGAAGCGAGTATGAAAGTTCCTTTTTTTGCTTTGTTCATGGCTTGCCCTGGAATCTAATGATGGATAAAAAAATAAGGCTGTGCTAAACAAAGGTTAAGTAAATACAGCCCGTTGGAACCTTTCCGAAAATGACTGTGAAAGCCATTCAATCTGACGTCATAACTGATATCCAAAAAGGCGAGATCCCTGTTCACGTGGCCGTGATTATGGACGGTAACGGGCGATGGGCGCAAGAACGTGGTATGCCGCGTGTCTTTGGTCATCAGCAAGGTGCCGAAAGTGTTCGAGAGATCGTCGAAACCGCCGCAAAACTCGGAGTGAAAATCCTGACGCTCTTCGCCTTCAGTGATGAAAATTGGGGGCGACCCAAGATGGAAGTTAAGGCGTTAATGAAGTTGCTCGACACTTATGTCCTGCAAGAACGGGCAAAGCTCAAGAAGGAAAACGTCAGGTTTCAGGCGATTGGTGCGTTGGACCAACTGCCCGAAAAGACCTTGGCCGCGGTTTTGAGAACTCAGCAAGAACTTTCTCATTGCACGGGCCTCACTTTAAATATCGCTCTTAGTTATGGGGGGCGTAACGAGATCCTCACAGCCTGCAAGAAACTTGCGAAGAAAGCACAAGCAGGAATCATTTCCCCACAAGACATTACACCGCAAATTTTTGAAGAGCATCTTTGGACCTCTGGACTTCCTGACCCGGATCTATTGATCCGCACAAGCGGTGAACAGCGCATCTCGAACTTTCTCCTTTGGCAAATCGCCTACACGGAGTTATGGTTTACTCCGGTCTACTGGCCCGAGTTTCGCAAAGAACACTTCTACGAGGGAATCAAAGCCTTTCAATCCCGCAAAAGACGCTATGGTTTGCTAGCAGAAACGTAAAAGGCGGACTTCATGCTGAGAACAAGACTGCTAACTGCTGCTATTCTCCTTCCCCTTTTAGTGGCAGGGTTGGCGTATATCCCGCATTATGTACTGTTTCCCCTTCTCCTCGTGCTTTGCTTTGGGGCAAGTTACGAGGCTGTAAGTCTTTTAATGCCCACTCTACGGAGCCGGCTTGGGGACCCCATGAAAAACGGCGTCCGGTTCTGGGCTTTTTTCTGCGCAAGTCTGGCAGCCCTTATGTTCACCGTTCTTACCTGGAAACTTTGGGACGCCGAACTGGGTATACTGGCCTTCCTGATTATGACGATGCTTCTTGTCGCTACCTTTTCGGTAAAGACTGTAGATGGCTCCATAGCCAATGGGTTGAGTTGGCTCTTCAGTGTTATTTATGGAAGTCTGCCTTTTGTCTCGTTGTGGGAACTTTACAAGATGGGGGATCATTCGCGTTATCTGTTCCTGGTTCTTGGCATCGTCATGGCGAACGACACGGGTGCCTTTTTCGCTGGGCGGTTTTTAGGAAAGCACCTGCTTCTTCCCCGTTTGTCGCCGAAAAAAACCTGGGAAGGCGTGGTGGGAGGGCTGGCCGGAGGTATTCTGGGTGCTTGGTTTGTGAACGCCTGTTTTGCAGGGAACTTGGGAAGCCTCTCGTTTCTAGCATTTCTGGGTTTGATAACGGGGGCTGCCGGTATTTTAGGTGACTTGGCAGAGTCGGCCATCAAGCGTTTTGCGGGGGTGAAAGATTCGGGCAGGGTTTTTCCCGGCCATGGTGGTATTCTTGATCGGTCTGATTCCGTTGTTTTTGCCGCCCCCATTGCATGGTTTATGCTTTTTATACGTAATGCGTAAGCCACTTGGGGCAAATTAGGGAGAGGGGGGTTTGGGGGGGCGAGGGAACCGTCGCTCCCCCAAGGGATATCTTGGAGGAACCAGCTGCGCAGTTTCCTCCAAACCACCTCCTTGCCCCAAATGCCTTACGGGTTACTTTTATACACTGAAAAGGTTGGTTTAATATGTTGGAACTTGTCTCCCATCCTCTCATAGCGCTTCTTATATTACTTGCCGTCCTGGTCTTTGTTCATGAGTTAGGTCATTTCCTTGTGGGAAAGGCCTTTGGTATCGGGGTGGAGACGTTTTCCATTGGTTTTGGACCTCGACTATTCGGAATTCGCATCGGCAATACGGAATATCGTGTCGCGGTTATCCCGCTGGGTGGCTACGTGAAGTTTGCGGGAAGTTTTCCGACAGAAGACGTTCCTGAGGAATTTAAGGGCAAGGAACTTTTGAATGCTTCCTTACCGGCGCAGACTCTCACGATGGCCGCAGGGCCTTTGGCTAATTTCCTACTGGCGCTTCTCGTCTATTTTGGCATGGGGATGAAGGGGATCGAACACCCTGCGGCGATTATCGGGCAAGTACGCCCCGATAGCCCTGCTGCACTCGCTGGTTTGGAGCCAGGAGACAGGGTTGTTGAAGTTGACGGCGTTTCCGTTGCTAGCTGGTACGATCTGCAGGATACGATCTTGAAGTCACCTGGCAAGACTCTCGCGTTTCAAGTGCAACGAAAAGATGAGCAGATCGGCTTAGCAGTAACACCCCAAGGTGTAGCGCTGGAAGATCTGGCAGGACGAACACTTGAGCAGGGCCAGATTGGAATTGGTTATGGATTTGTACCGCCTGTGCTTAGTTTGATCGCTGGTCCTTCTCCTGCACGATCCGCCGGTATGCAGATCGGCTTCACGGTGCGGGCGGCGGGTTTTGATGACTCCGAAGTGAGCATCGGGACATGGAGCGAGTTTGAGGAAGCCCTGCAGTACGCGTTTGATCAGAAAGCTGAGCATATCTGGCTCGCAGAGGGGTTGGAAAAAGACGGTCAACGCATTAGCGTCGCTACGACATCCTGGTACACCATGCAGGGCGAAGAGCTTGAACTCGCTAACCTGCTTGGTTTCGTAGATAGCCAGCTGACTATTGATGAAGTGCATGAACCCGCTGATAAAAATTTGCAGAAAGGCGACCGAATTTTAGCTTTCAACTCGGAGGCAAGCCCTGACATTTTTTCCTTGCAGAACGCGTTGAGAACGAATGAACGTGAAACAGTGCAACTCAGTATCCAGAGAGGACAGGAGCTTAAAACCATAGAGGTACCTCTAAAGGCCGTGGAAGTTCAAAAGGCCCAGGGGAAAGTCGTCCAGTACGCACTTCCCGTCACATTCTTGGGCCGCTTGATTCCCCCTCCTCCTTATGTGGAAATTCACGACTCCGTCCCCGAAGCGTTTACATTCGCCCTTTCGACGACGTGGGAACAATCCGTCCGGCTTGTTGAAGTTGTCGGAGGTCTTTTCACCGGCGATATCCCCCTTAAGTCGCTGGGAGGGCCGATTCTGATAGCCAAGGTCGCAGGGGATTCGGCAAAGGCTGGCTGGCAGACCTTTCTAAGTTCTCTTGCTTTGATAAGCATCAATTTAGGCGTTCTCAATCTTTTTCCGATTCCCGTGTTGGACGGGGGGCGTCTCGTCTTGATCGGCTTTGAAGCGGTCTTGCGAAGGCGGCTAAGTCCGATCGCCATCGAAAACTTCCAAAAGCTGGGCTTCATCCTACTCCTAGCCCTTGTCGTGCTTGCAACTTACAACGATTTGAGTAGATTCTGGTCTGCTATGCTTCGAGAGATCTCCGGTTTTTTTAAATGAACCTATGCCTGACGATAGATACTAGCCTGTATGGAACAGCGCTTGCCCTCAGTGACCTTTCCGGATCAACACTGTTTTGGAAAGGGTTCTATGATGAAAAAGGGCGAAGCGATACGGCCATTGGTCTATTGTTAGAGGAAGGTTTGAAAAAGGTGGGGCAGCCGGTCGGTACTATTTCTCACCTGGTAGTTTCCCACGGTCCGGGGTCATTTACGGGGATTAAAGTTGGCTTGGCGTGGGCCTACGGTTTTTGTCTCGGTCAGAAAGGGTGTAAAATCCTGGGGCTGTCGTCCCTAAGAGAAGCGGTCTTTGAATTGGCGGGGGAACAAAACACTCAGAAGCTTACTCTTCTATTTCCCATAAGTCGTCGGGAAGCGTTCCTGGCCTCTTTAGAAAACGGGGAAATAGGCATTCGTTCTGTCGACACAGAAGAGATGGTGGAACAGTTTTCCAAGGAGACACCTTTTTTTGTCTGTCAGGATGAAAAATGGGTGGCTCTTTTGAAGGAACGCCGGGTTGTGAGAAAGACAGTTTCCTTCCCGCAACTTATGAAACTGGCCCTCAATGGGATGATCAGTCGTACGAAGATTTTAGGAACACCGGCTTTCGGATATACACTGCCGGAGCCTGTTTATATGAAGAAGTCGTCTGTTGAAGAACAACGTGCGAAGAAGGAAGGTGGCAATGGTGAAAAGAGATAGAATAAGACCATCTATTGGGGGGGCGGTTTATATCCTGCCCAACTTGCTCACGACCGGGAACCTTTTTTTCGGCTTCTTTTCAATTGTAAAATCCTTGCAAGGAAATTTCATCTGGGGTGCCGCGGCTATCTTGTTAGCAGCTGTCTTTGACGTTCTCGATGGGAGGGTTGCGAGACTGACGAGGGGTTCCAGTGAGTTCGGTGTGCAGTACGACTCGCTTTGTGACCTGGTCTCCTTTGGGCTGGCTCCTGCGCTTCTGATGTTTCAATATTCTCTGCATTCTCTCGGGCGTATCGGTTGGATTGCCTGCTTTATTTTCCTTGCGTGTGGAGCGTTGAGGTTGGCACGTTTCAACGTTCAAAGTTCCATCGGTAAAGCGAGTGAAGATTTCACCGGTCTTCCTATTCCCATGGCTGCGGGAGTGGTCGCTTGCTTTGTTGCACTTTCAGCTGATTTGTCGGTGGAAGATTTCGGTGACTCGCGTCTGGCAGTGCAGATTTACGAGTGGGTGACTCACAAGAACTTTATCAGGGGCGTGCTTATCCTCCTTGCCCCGTTTCTGGCTTTTCTGATGGTCAGCAACGTGCGGTTCCGGGCGCACAAGTCTGTGAAGTTCCGCAGTATCAAACCTTTCCGCCTACTTGCCATCTCCGTAGTGGTCTTGGGGATTGCAGCGTACAAGCCGGAACTGGGTGGTCTCCTGTTTTTCCTTGGCTACTCCTTGAGCGGGCTTATCGAGTGGGCCTTTGGGTGGAAAAAGGCAATCAACGACGACGAAATTTTCGAACCTTTGAAAGGTGAGGACTCGATCATGGAACCTCGCTCGATAGATCCCCTTCTGTATGACGAGGAAGAGGAGGAGGAGAGGAAATGAAAATCGGAGTGGTCGGCGCTACCGGTGCCGTAGGTCGGGAAATGCTCGAAGACCTGGGGGAGTCCGCGCTCGAACATTGTGAAGTTCTGGCGTTCGCTACCCCCCAATCAGAAGGTGAACACCTCACCTTCCGTGGGAAAACAGTTGTCGTTAAAGCGTATAACCTCGATGCCGCAAGGTCATGCGACTATATCCTCATGAGCGCAGGTAAAGACTTTTCGTTGGTTCATTCCCCCGCAATTTGTAAAAACGGTGGACCAACCGTAATCGACAACAGCAGCGCCTGGCGAATGGATCCAAAGATCCCCCTCGTCGTCCCTGAAGTGAACTCAGGCGTCCTGGATAACTTCAAAGGTGGGATTATCGCTAACCCCAACTGCGCTATGATTCAGCTAGCCGTTAGCTTGAAACCCCTGCGAGATGCTTTCGGACTGGAGCTGGTCCAGGTCTCAACGTATCAGTCTGTTTCAGGAACAGGACTTAAAGGAATCAAAGAACTTTCCCAACAATTAAGTGCATACTTTAAATTTGAAACTGCCCAACCCGCGGTCTATGAACACCCGATCGGTTTCAACATTATCCCCTACATTGGGCCGTTGGATACGAATGGACACTGTGATGAAGAAGTGAAACTGATTCAAGAATTGAAAAAGGTGTTCAGCGACGAAGAGCTTAACGTCTTGGCAACAACTACCCGCGTCCCTGTGTTCAACTGCCATTGCGAAGCTGTCACCGTAAAACTGAAAACTCCCGTGACAAGAGACAAGGCGCGGGAAGTTTTGGAAG
This sequence comes from Deltaproteobacteria bacterium, assembly GCA_016186945.1. Lineage (GTDB taxonomy): Bacteria > Bdellovibrionota_B > Oligoflexia > Oligoflexales > Bog-1112 > BOG-1112. The sequence continues at coordinate 10,088 of JACPKR010000036.1, forward strand.
ATTTTGAACCGATCGAATTTTTTCCCGATTCTGTGCGACTTGAATTCCCCACACCACGCACGATCGTCGGAAGAAAGGGCGTCTTCCTCTGTCGTCTGAGGGTGATGAATGGTAGACGGAGTTCAAAATGGCTTCAGTTCTGGAATGTTGCAGATAATCTAAAAAAAGGGGCTGCCACTAACGCCGTTCAAATATTAGAATATCTAGTAGAAAACAAAGGTTCCCACCAAACAAAATAGGAACATGCCATGAGGTTTCAACTCCTTTCCCTCCTCATTCTGGCTTTGACATCTGAATCCGTGATCGCCGTCACCCGTTTGGGGGAGGTGTCGAAGGAAGAGGGTGAGGATTTCTTTCAACCGCGCAGAGGGTACAAGCTGCAGCTTTCCGTTGGCAAGCCGACCTTCACCAAGATGCAGTATTATGACGAACTTTTTGGAAGTACCGAATACCTTCCCACCTTCGGTTTTGCCTACAAATTCCTCGGTATTCCCATGGCACAAATCGGAGCCGGTTTTAAAATGTCAGTCTATTCTGCTAATGGCAATCAGGCCCTGAAAAAGGGCACAAGTCCTGTCACCATAGAAAAAGCAACGGGACAGTCACGCCTGACCGTCCTCCCGTATCAGATTTTTCTGATAGGACAAGTAAGTCCGTTTTATAAACGTTATATCGTGTTCGATGTCTGGGCTGGCTATGAAGAGCTGTACTTTGAAGACGTGCGCTTGCCTGCTGCCGGAGAGGTGGAGTCTTCCGATAGGCGCAAGGTAGTCACGAGCGGATGGGATCGCAGCATGACGTATGGAGTCTCGGCAAATTTCCTACTGAATCCCCTTGAGGAACGGGCCGTGCAAAATCTTTACAACTCGATGGGTTTCAGATTCATCTATTTTGGCCCGTTTATCGAATTTGTAAGTTCCCTCGGCGAAGGAAAAGGCTTCCTCAACCAGCAGCAGACAACGCCCGTCGACTTTTCCCGTCAGACCTTCGGCATTACCTTCATGTTTGAAACCTAAACATGCAGAAATATCGTGCGGACATAGCCTACATTGGTACCTCATACAATGGCTTCCAGTCGCAAGCTAATGGAGACTCCATCCAGGACAGACTGGAACACACGCTCGGCACCCTCCTGCGCCATCCTTTGCGCATACGAGGCGCGTCAAGGACAGACGCCGGCGTGCACGCAGAGCAGCAGGTGATTTCCTTTCTTTCCGACAGGAAATTTGATGCTGAAACGTGGAAATATAGTGCCAACTCCCTTTTGCCCCCGGATATTTGCATCAGAAACATTGTTCCCGTGAAGGAATCGTTCGACCCCATCAACGACGCCATGGGGAAAGTTTACCGTTACCGTTTGTGGCGTGGACATTGTTACGTCCCCTTTTTCAAGGGATACGTGTGGACAGTTCCCCCCAATACCGACTTTGCGCGACTCGCTCCCTTGCTTCAGACCTTCGTCGGACAACACGACTTTTCATCTTTCTGCAACAAAGACTCCGATGCTGCGACGAAAGTCAGAACCATCTTCGACGCACGAATTGACATTCGTGAACCCCTCGTCGACATTTGGATTTTAGGAAGCGGATTTCTCAAACAAATGGTCCGTATCATAGTCGGAACTCTGGTGGATATCCTGTTGGGAAACCTCAAGGAAAACAAGATCCAAACCATACTTGACTCCCAAAAAAGAGAGACGGCAGGTCAGACAGCACCCCCCCAAGGGTTAAACCTTGTTAGAATCTACTATGAGGAGCAAAAATCTCTGGACTCGGTGATTGAGGAAAGTTCCCGAGGTTTCTGCTGGCGGGTCTAAAATAATGCTTCGAGCTACACAGGGAGAGAACCTTGGCAAACTACGTCTTTCCATTTTTTTTACTGCTGTTCGTAAGCGCATGCGTCACTTCGACTGAGACTTCCACACCACCCTTAGATGATGAGGATTTTTTAAACCTGGCACCGGTGCCGGAACCTGATCTGACAAAAAAGTCAGAAGAAATTTGGACCGATGAGGCCAAACTGTCTTACGCTGGCTACTACTTCCTCGTCGGTGAATATCTGGCGCTTGAAAATAATACGAACGATGCAGAACGCATGTTCGCTCAAGCAAACGATCTAGACCCCAATGAATTTATCGCCGTAAAACTGGTCAACACAAAAATCAACGCTGGGAAGTTGGAAGAAACCCTCGCGGAATTGCGGAAACTCATCCTCCAATTCCCAGAATCAGCACAGCTCCATTTCCTTTACGGTACCTTGCTATCGAAATTTGCATACTATGATAAGGCTGTCCAACACTTAAACGATGCCATCAAGCTTGATAGCATGGAGGAACGCGCCTACCTTCAACTGATCTCCATCCACCGAAAAAACGGGGAAAACACAAAAGCGATAAACGTGGCCATGAGTCTGACGCAGGCCATGCCTCGCTCAACTGCGGGGTGGTTAACCTTAGCGCGCCTCCTGGTGGAGGAAAAGCGGACCCTGGAAGCACTTAAGCCTGCGGAATATTCCTACAAACTCAACCGAACTAACACGGAGGCTATACTCCTCTTCGCTCACGTCTTGGAGAAAAACGGAAAGTCTGTGGAAGCTATCAAGCTTTACGATGAACTGTTCACACAAGATCCGTCCTTGGAAGAATTGCTCAGCAAAACCATAGCCTTGCATAAAGCATTCGGCGAGTTGGACCAGGTCCTGGAACGATTGGAAACTATGTCGAACTTTGTCGAGCGACGAAGTGTCGGCATCGAAGTTCAAAAAGCGTTCGTTCTTTGGGAATTAAACAGAAACCAGGAGGCGCTTAGCGTTCTGATGAACCTGCATGAAAGTCAGCCCGAGTCGATGCAAATTCAATACCTGACAGCTCTCGGACACGAGAAAATGAACGATTTTGCAAACGCACAAGCACTTTATGAGGGTATTTCCGAGGACTCTCGTTTTTATCTGCCGGCGAATTTCCAGAGCCTGAAAATTTTTCAGGCGCAAAATCGAATGGGCGCAGCGTACGAGATCGTTCACAAGCTTGCCAAGAGCCGTTACGTGATTTCAGAAGTTTTTGTTTTGGGGGCAAACCTCTATGCAAAAGAAAAGAAGTATGACGAAGCCATCGCTATCCTGAATGAAGGGTTCAAGAAGTTTCCCGACAATTTGCAACTCCTTTTTCTGGTGGGTGTCTACCAAGAACGTGCGGGCAAGTTTGACGACTGCATTGCAACTATGAAAGAAGTCATTCGCTTAGATACCAATCATAGTAGCGCTTTGAATTACCTGGGCTACATGTGGGCAGAGAGAGGTATGAAGTTGGACATTGCGGAAAAACTCATCCGTCGTGCTCTTTCCCTCAAACCCGAAGACGGCTTTTACCTGGACTCGCTTGGCTGGGTGTTCTATCAAAGGAAAGAATACGAAAAAGCACTCGAATTTCTTATAAAAGCAGCCAATATTGAACCGGACGAAGGTGTGATCATCGAACATGTCGGTGATGCCCATCTGAAGTTGCACCGAGTCGACGATGCCAGAAAGTCTTTCGAAGAAGCGCTAACGAAGGACAGCATGGAGGAGGAAGATAAAGAACGTGTCAGAAACAAACTGAAAGCCCTGGAACCTTCAAAAACGCAGGAAACATGAAATACTGCCTCATCATGATTATGATTGCTTTGCTGACCACAGGCTGTCAGAGTTTCTTTCCCCCCAAGAAGCTCGCTGTCCCGTCTGTGCATCGCCACTACTTCGGCTCCTGCCCCCAGGCAGAAGGTGGCCTCAGTTTTTCAGCAAGACTCGGAGAGCAAGAGGCCGTGAGCGCCTTCCTGGATTGGGTCTACAGTGAAAACACCTGGCGATGGGAATTTAGCGACACACTGGGAAGAACCCTCTTGAGCGCTTCCCTCCAAGGAAAGCGCTGGGTAGTGTCAGGGAAGCTTGCCCGGCATTCAAAAGCATTTTCACTCAGTCAGAATGGTCAGATAAGATTCCGATCCCACAATCTTCTTCTGAAGTTCAAAGAACTCCTGTGCCTCAGCAACTTAAGATTTCCTGACGAGTGGATGGAGTACGCTGTTGGAGTTGAAACTCAAGAGGAAAAAGAAACTATCCAATTTCAGGATCAAGACCGCTTCTGGCGTATTGACTTCCCGGCAGAAGGTCAGGTCTGCGGAACGATGGGAACCTGGACGCTTGGCCTCTTTCGCAATGAGCAGGTCCATTGGTGCCTGGAAGGACCAAAGGGGTCACTGAAATTCGCAGAGACCGTTAAACTTGAGTGGCGCATATAGTATTTGGAAAAAAGAATTTGTGAAGAGGACCTTTTTTGAAAAAAAATTCCCCTCCACGCCTCCCCCCAAAAAACTTTAGATATTGAAGTTTTTGAAAAAGGGGGTTGGAGAAATAACTTTTTTCAAAAAGTTTGTCCCCAAATTGATTATCTTGAACACTATAGATGAAGAGGACCGAGTGACGTGGAAGAACTTCTGAAAGTCACAGGACTAACAAGCTCCTTCGTCACGAATCGCCGCGTAACGGCAGTGGACGGTGTAAACCTTACTGTGCGCAGAGGTGAAACAGTTGGACTTGTTGGAGAGTCAGGCTGCGGGAAAAGTGTGACCTCCCTTTCGATCCTCCGACTCTTAGAACCTCCTGGAAAAATTGAAGCCGGGTCAGTACTTTGGGAGGGTCGCGATCTCTTAAGCTTGTCAGAAAAGGAAATGAGACAAGTACGGGGCAACGAGATCGCCATGATCTTTCAGGAACCCATGACTAGCCTCAACCCGGTCTTCACTATCGGGAACCAGATCGCCGAAGCGTTTCGCATCCACTCCAAGATCAGTCGCAAGGAAGCATACGAGAAAACTTTCGAGCTTCTAAAAACCGTCAAGATCCCATCTCCCGAACAGCGTCTCCATGACTACCCCCACCAGCTCTCCGGAGGAATGCGCCAGAGAGCAATGATCGCGATGGCCCTCGCCTGCCGTCCCAAGTTGTTGATCGCAGATGAACCGACAACGGCACTCGATGTCACAATACAAGCGCAAATTCTGGAACTCATAAAAAGCCTGCAAAAAGAAATGCAGATGGCGGTTCTCCTCATAACCCACGATTTGGCTGTCGTCGCCGAGCTTTGTGACTATGTCCTCGTCATGTTCGACGGTCGCATCGTCGAAGAAGGCCCAGTAGACGCTATCTTCCACAACCCGCAAACTCACTATACTAGAAATCTTCTTTCTTTTGCTTTGAAGGGAAGTCAAGAAACCGTAGGTTTCTTGCCGTCGGAGACTATAGGCGCAGGGAACCGTCGCTCCACCAAAAAAGGACTGCTGCAGGCCACCAACCTTTCGAAGTTTTTCCCAAGCCAGGGAGGTAAAATCCGTGCGGTGCAGGACATCACTCTCACTATCCAAGAAGAAGAAACCCTTGGCCTCGTCGGAGAATCAGGCTGCGGTAAATCAACATTAGGCAGAACCCTGATAAGACTCTACGAACCAAGCTCTGGCAGCATCACCTTTCAAGACAGCGACCTGACAAAATTACCAAACCGCGAAATGCAAAGCAAACGCAGGGAAATGCAAATCATCTTGCAAGACTCCTCTTCAGCTCTCAACCCACGCATGACGATTCACGAAATTCTTACTGAGCCATACCGAATTCACCAAACCCACTCAAAAATAGAAATAAGCGAAGACATTTCATTCCTCCTAGGTAAAGTTGGACTCAGTGAAGATGCTCTCGATCGCTATCCTCACGAATTTTCCGGAGGACAAAAGCAGCGTATCTGCATCGCCCGCGCCTTAGCGCTGCGTCCTAAATTTATAGTATGTGACGAAGCCGTCAGCGCCTTGGATGTCTCCATACGTGCCCAGATTCTGGGTCTGCTGATGATCCTCAAGGAGGAATTCCAGCTCACCTACCTTTTTATTTCCCATGACCTGGCAGTTGTTGAATCCATCTGCGACCGAGTTGCTGTCATGTATCTTGGTAAGATAGTTGAGTTATGTGGGAACGAAGAAATCTTCCATCGACCTGCCCACCCTTACACCAAGGCTTTACTTGCTGCGGTGCCCACCCCCGACCCGAGGCAAAGAAAACGGGGAGCAGACAAGAAAGGGCCTCTGATTTACGGCGACGTTGCCAGCCCTCTGAATCCTCCTTCTGGCTGCGACTTTCATCCCCGTTGCCCCCTGGCTACAGATACGTGTAAAAAGAAGGCTCCCGAACTTCGCAATATGGGGTCGCAGGATGAGCCACACTACGTCTCTTGCCACTACGCTTAAAGGGAGGCTGCCGTTGGATCCCGCGGTCAAGCCACGGGATGACAGAGTCGAAAGAGTTCCCCCCCTGTCATCGGGCGGTCAAGCGGCGGGATGACAGAGCCGCGGGATGACAGAGTCGAAAGAGTTCCCCCCCTGTCATCGGGCGGGTCAAGCGGCGGGATGACAGAGCCGCGGGATGACAGAGTCGAAAGAGTTCCCCCCCTGTCATCGGGCGGTCAAGCGGCGGGATGACAGAGTCGCGGGATGACAGAGTCGCGGGATGACAGAGTCGAAAGAGTGCCCCTCTGTCATCCCGCGGCTTGACCGCGGGATCCAACGGCAGCCTCCCCCCAAAAAACTTTAGAGGCTTGGAGCCGTAGGTTCTAAAAAGGATTTACAATGAAGAAAAACAAAAAAATCCTCCTTACCGGAGGCGGAACCGCTGGCCACGTCATGCCGCATCTCGCCCTGCTTCCCTCGTTGAAAAAGCGAGGCTGGGACATCCTCTATGTAGGCTCCCGCGGTATGGAAAAGCGCTTAGTCGAAGAGCAGAGGGTTCCCTTCCAGGCAATCTCTGTAGGCAAATTGCGCCGCTATTTCTCTTGGCAGAATCTTTTAGATTTCGGTCGTATCATCCTCGGTTTTTTCCAGTCGCTTAAGATTCTTGGGAGGGAAAAGCCTGACGTCATTTTTTCCAAAGGTGGTTTTGTAAGTGTTCCCGTCGCCGTTGCTGCATGGTGTTTGAGGATTCCGGTCATCACTCATGAATCTGATCTGACGCCTGGTTTGGCCAACCGCATCATTGCAAAGTTTTCTCGCAAAATTCTGTGCGCTTTCCCAGAGACCCTCAAGTTCCTTCCCCTGAACAAGGCAGAAGCTGTGGGAATTCCCATCCGCACGGAACTTGCACAAGGAGAGCGAAGTGCGGGGCTGAAGCTTTGCAGCTTCTCGGAAGAAGACAAGCGCCCCATCGTTCTTGTGATGGGAGGAAGCTTGGGGGCCTTACGGTTGAACGAGAAAATTCACGCAGCGCTGCCCCTCCTCCTGAAGGAGTACCGAGTTATACACCTGACCGGCGAGGGGAAACAAAAGCTCATGGAGGAGGCAAAAGGTTCTTACAAGGCCTTTGAATTTGCGGGGGAGGAACTTAAAGAGCTGCTCGCTTGTACTGACATGGTCATTAGCAGAGCAGGGGCCAATGCGATCTTCGAGCTTCTGCACTTAAAAAAGCCAATGATCCTCGTTCCGCTCGAAGTCGGGACCCGAGGAGATCAGGTGGACAACGCACTAACGTTTGAAAGACACAATTGTGCCTCCGTTTTGAGAGAAAAAGACCTTTCTCCCACAGCCCTAATGGCGGCGTTGAAACTTTCGCCTAAAAAAAATGAAACCGGTGAACGTACTCTCCTTGGACACGTCGATCCGACGGAGAAGATCTGTTATATTCTTGACACATTTGCAAGCAAGCAGGAGAGAACATCATGTCTGAAATAAGAGTTCGCATTGCCCCCTCACCCACAGGTGATCCCCACGTGGGTACGGCCTATATAACGCTTTTCAATTACGCATTTGCCAAGAAAAACGGAGGAAAACTGATCCTCCGTATTGAAGATACAGACGAGGTGCGTTCGAAAGAATCAAGCGAAGAGCAAATCATGACTAGCCTCAAATGGCTGGGCTTGCAATGGGATGAAGGCCCCGATTGTGGCGGCGAGTATGGCCCCTATAAGCAGTCGGAACGTAAACATATTCACAGACAACATGCGGATAAACTTCTTGATATTGGTGCGGCGTACCGATGCTTCTGTTCAAGCAAGCGTCTTGCGGAACTTCGAGCGAAGCAGAAAGAGCAAGGGCTGAAGACAAAGTACGACGGCAAGTGCCGATCCTTAGGCGATGCGGAACTAGAGAAACTTCTCTCCTCTCGCAAATCGTACGTCGTTAGGATGAAAGTGCCAAAGGAGGGCGTTAGCAAGTTTCACGATGTGATACGGGGTGATATCGAAATTGAAAACGATCTTCTGGATGATCAGATACTTTTGAAATCTGACGGGTTTCCCACCTACCATCTTGCTAACGTGGTCGACGATCACCTAATGAAGATTACCCACGTGATCCGTGCGGAAGAATGGGTGAATTCGACGCCAAAACACGTCATCCTCTATGATGCGTTCGGTTGGGAGAAGCCACAATTTGTCCACCTTCCCCTCTTGCGAAATGCAGACCGCTCGAAGATTTCCAAACGCAAAAACCCAATCTCTCTCAACTATTACAGAAAAAGGGGTATTCTGCCGAAGGCTTTGGTTAACTTCTTGGGTTTGATGGGCTGGTCATATTCCGCAGAGAAGGAAATATTTTCGGTGGAAGAAATGATTGAAAAATTCGACCTCAGGCAGATTCACCTTGGAGGACCAATCTTTGACCTCAAGAAACTTACTTGGATGAACCACCACTACGTTCAGAAAATGGACGAGGATGAATTCGCGGATTACGTGCGGGAAGAAATGTTCAGTCGGGAACATTTGAAACACATCCACCAAGTACTTTTTGAACGCCTTGAAACACTCGATCAGTTTGTCGAAAAAGGCTTCTACTTTTTCTCTCCCCCTCCGATTGTAAGTATGGAAGAAGTGTGCCCCCCTACACGACAACCTGAAGAAGTTAAGGCCATGCTCAACAGTCTCCTGGAACACCTCGATGTCTTGTATGTCTGGGAGATGGTCCACATCCAGGAGATCATCGACAAGCACCGTACACAGATCGACTGGAAACCAAAAGAGTACCTTCCCGTTCTCCGTCTGATTTTAACAGGGAGAAAAGACTCTCCCCCTCTTTCTAAAACCATCGAAATCATGGGCCGGGAAATCAGCAGGCAGCGCATCCGTGACTGGATTACTTAGGACTGGTCCTCCAAACCACCTCCTTGCCACGAGGGCAAAAATTAGTAATGCGTAAGCCACTTGGTGCAAATAGGGAGAGGGGGGTTTGGGGGGGCGAGGGAACCGTCGCTCCCCCAAGGCATTTCTTGGAGGAACCAGCTGTGCAGTTTCCTCCAAACCACCTCCTTGCCACGAGGGCAAAAATTATTGCTCTCGTAGAATGGCTGCCCCCAAGCTCAGCAGTTTTTCGTGAACTCCAAAGTAACCACGTTCAATCTGATAAATATTGTCAATGACGCTGGTTCCCTTGGCGACGAGTGCCGCCATGAGCATCGCCATTCCTGCGCGAACGTCGGGGGAACTCATCTTGGAAGCATAAAGTTGCTTGGGTCCCGTCACAACGATGCGGTGGGGGTCACAGAGGACGATGTTGGCGCCCATGGCGAGCAGTTTGTCGGTGAAAAACATTCTGCCCTCAAACATTTTCTCGTGGAATATCTTTGTCCCCATCGCCTGGGTTGCAGCGACAATGGAAACCGACATCAGGTCTGTGGGGAAAGCTGGCCAAGGTCCGCTGTAGATTGTTGCGACTCGATCACCGATGTCGTTCTGCATTTCGATAGTTCTCCCACCCTCGATGAGGAACGAATCGTTGTCAATCTTCGGATGAATGCCCAGGCGCGAAAAGGTTTTCAGGACGAAGCGCAGGTCTGCAACGTCGACTCGGTCGATGGTGATGGACCCGTCTGCGATGGCACCGAGGCAAAGGTAACTGCCGATTTCCATGAAGTCGGGGCCGACCGTATGTTCTGCGCCATGTAGCTGCGAGACGCCTTCTATGGTCAGGTGGTTGCTGCCTACTCCGGTGATCTTCGCGCCCATTTTGTTCAGAAGCTTACAGAGGCCCACCACATGAGGCTCACAGGCAGCATTATAAAGGCGCGTTGTGCCCTCCGAACGGACCGCGAGGAGGAGAAGGTTTTCCGTTGCCGTAACGGACGGCTCATCGAGATAGACATCAGCACCGATCACTTTCTTGATTGAGCCTATAATGGGGTTTCCGAATTCAATAGATCCACCCAGGGCTTCGACAATTTCAAAATGCGAGTCAATGCGTCTCGCACCGATCACGTCTCCCCCTGGGGTGGGAATTTCAATCTTTCCGAAGCGAGAAAGAAGTGGACCGAGTAGTAAGATGGAGGCGCGGATATGGTTACATAAGGCAGGGTCTGGCTTGTAATTCGAAATGCCCCTAGCGTTGAGTGTCAGTGTGTCATCGCCTGCCCATTCAGATTGGACACCTAGCAGGGTAAGGATGGAAAGGGTCGTTTCGACATCTCGAATGCGGGGTACACGCCTGAGCGTCACGGTTTCATCCGTAAGGATTGATGCCATGATAGCGGGTAGAACTTCATTTTTGTTCCCAGCAGGAACGATACGACCTGAGAGTGGTCGCCCACCTTCAATAATAAACTTAGCCATCTTGGGTTTGCCTTATTGCAGAAGTTGAATCATCTCGTCTCGACTGAGAGTTTTAAATAGTTCCTCATCTTTTTCCAAGAAGCGATTAAAGAGGTTGGCTTTCTGAGAGATCATCAAATCGATTTTTTCTTCAAGGGTTCCGCGGGTTGTCAACTTCATGACCTGCACGAAATTTTTC
>JACPKR010000037.1 GCA_016186945.1 Deltaproteobacteria bacterium
AGATAACGTTGTGGGGACCCCAGAGGATTGAAAAAATAATTTCTCTCAGGTACTTATCCACAGGGAGAAAAGACATAATACCAAGAATTTAAAGATGAATTAAGATATAAACTTACACCGCCAAAGTGCGGAATGAGGGTAGGAAGCCTTTCTGATGGCAATTTTGATGCGACCGATTTCACAACTCCGTATCTTGTGTCCAGTTCTTCTCTTTAATTTGTCACTTGCATGTAAAATCCACAAAGATACTCGATTGACAGAAATCAATGACACGGTAAAAACAGCCATTCCCATATTTCCCGAAACCTTGATTGACGGATCCAGTCTTATCCCAGAAGGTGTCATTCTTGAAGAATACTTGCAAGGCTCCCATCATGCTCTGAAAATTTCAGTTGAAACCGAGTCTTCTTATGATTTCGCGCGATTTTATATTTGCTCAACTCTCGATCCGAGAAAATGTAATCCTCCGCCATCAACTCCGTACGCCTTCCAACTGTCGCCCCATATTTTCTACTCCGCACCGGAAGGAAATACCGAAGTCAAAATCTCGCTCTGCGTTCGAAAAAATCATGCGAAACCAATGTCCCCTAACTGTGGACAATGGGTGACGGCAACTCCCTCGCCCTATTTGCAAAAAGCAAATTCGGATCAACTCTTACAAAAAAAAATGGAGGAAAAATACGCACTCGAATCGCAAGTCTCAGAAACCTGTCATGAGCTGACCGAAACACTTAGCACAAATCAAGAAACTTTGGACCAAAACCCAGACGATTTTAGCCAACCAGCGCGAAATATTGTGAACCTCGGGGAGGATTATTGCGCGGCATTTGTGAAAAGCGGGCAATTTGACGAAAAAGAAGAAAAAGCCGGTGAACAGGAAGACGATCGTAAAACTGTCCGTACAGCAACAACTGAAAAACAGGTGTTAAGCAAAGAAGACAAGGTCGCTTTCATCCTCGGTATCGGCTTACCCCTTGCTCTCGCTACAGGTGGATACGGTGCCTGGGGACTTTACGAACTTAGAAAGAAATACAATATTTACAAAGGACAGGCAGATGTCCGCCAATTAAATACGAACATTTTTACGACACTAAACTCAGAGACGCAATATTATACTCCTTTAGAAAAGCAATATAGCGATAAAGTAAATGCATTCAAAAAATTGACAGGAAACGTCGAAATCGTCAGTCTTCAAGAGATAGGAGAAGCCATCGACAAAGTTCTAACGGCTCACGAGCAGAGAATAAACACGGAACCGACCTATAAAAAAGCCTTTGCTACTGCTATTGAACGACAACTGCGATCTTTTTACACCGAAAGTGATTTTCTTATTCTTAAAAACACCTTTGTTCTGGGAGGTAAAATTTTCGCCAGAAGGGTCCCAAAATATGCTAAAGAACAAGAAATGTATGAGGACCATGCACTCAGATATACTGCCGATGAAAAGTATCGAAGAGCTTTTGCACAAGTATTCGATGACCTGAGTCCTTACTATTCTGATCCTGCCCAGTTAACGAAAATTCGTTCGGCTGCGGAACTTTCAATCGCTTTGACCGAAAGATCGAAATATCCAGTGGATTACCAAGAAGTAATCTCAACACGATGGAAACGATATCAGAAGAGTCAGAAGAGATTCAGTCTTTTTGCTGGTTTTGGCGCTTTGGTCGCTGCGACAGCTTTTGTTAGTTCTGCACTCGCTCTCGGTCCATCTCCCGAACGTGATCTAACGGATAAGTTGAGTGTTTTTTACGACCGTTTTGAGGAGATTGAAAAAGCTCTGGAAGCGAAAAACGAAGAGATTGACCAATACATTGCTCATCGTGTCCAAGGCAAATAATCTAGCGAGAGAACAGACCTCTCTGTAAGGCTTACCTGACCTTGACCACGCATCCCCGTGATGGTACAATAAAAACTACCTAAGTGGTATATAATTTTAGGTCACAAAATTTCCATGATTTTTAGCTACTTAAGAAAAAAAATGGACAAATCCGAGAGGGATGTCGCAGAAGAAGTAGGCTTGTCTCGTAGCACTTTGAGGCAAGTTGAAGCGGGCGTTCAATATTCCAACATGAAATCTTTGCGAGTATTAGCGGAGTACTACGGCCGGGATTTGCATGTGTTTTTGACTCCTACCGAGGACTCAGTTGCTGACTCGTCAAGTTATGGTGTGAGTCTTAAGGTAAAACAGGATGGGTTTAGCAGTTGGAAGATACACTTTATGGACTTTGTGGATGCGTATCGACGGAGCTTGGATCCCAGGCTTTTGGTTTTTCCCCCGACAAAGGGTTTGGATATTCGCCTTAGAGCGCTCTTGGCATCTATCGTGACTGCTCTGTGTCTTGAAACCGGGGAGAGCGTGCCTGGTTGGGCTAAAAAAAGTTATTTTCTCAAAGAGCCATGGTTTGTCAGTGAAGTAGAGAATCTTAAAGCGATGAGCATATTAGAATCGCAATGGCCTTTTCGACGTAACAACATTTTTGTACTTGGGAACTTTCTAAAGAGGGCATAGCCTTGACGACTGATGAAATAAGAGCACTCTTTGCTAAACTCAGCGATGCTTTAGCGCAGGAAGGAGAACATGGAGAGCTAGGCATCGTTGGAGGAGCTGTGATGTGTCTGGTCTATAATGCTCGCGCCGCCACGAAAGATGTGGATGCTATTTTTCGGCCGAGCAAAGTAATTCGCAGATTGGCTCAACGGATTGCCACGGAAGAGGGTTTGCCTTCGGACTGGCTTAACGATGCGGCAAAGGCTTATCTTCAAGAAGGGTTTACACGGGAAGAAGTTCTATCCTTAGCTCACCTCAGAGTGTGGGCACCTGATGCTCGTTATATGCTGGCGATGAAATGTGTGAGTGCGCGTTGGGATTCTTTCGATCAAGATGATGTTCGCTTTCTCATTCATCATCTTAACTTAAAGAATGCTGCTTCTGTTTTTGAACTCATTGAGAATTACTATCCCAAAAAGGTCATTCCCCCCAAGACTCAATTCTTTATCGAAGAGATCATGGAGCAGTAGGGAGCTTGCAAATTCGACGTGTCTCTAATTGGGGCAAGGAAGGGGATTTGAGATCTCACAAATCCGAATTCGATTTTCACTTCTCCTTGCTCCACCTAAGTTTCAGTTTCACCCGCGAGAAGCTCTTTTCTTGTTTCTCCAATCTCATCAAGCTTTCGCACCAGTTTGGCTACGGGATGTTCACCCTCAACCAAACCCATACTCCCCGCTGCCTGCGAGGCAACAATAGTCAACACACCAGCCGCTATAAGCGCTGCAGGCCCAAGTAAACGACTTGCCATCCCCCGTGGTTTCGTTACAGGTCCACTTGCATCAACTGTGGGTGTTTTGGGTGCCTTGATTGACTCGGGAACTTGCTGCCTAAAATCTTCCATTTTTCCCGCCGTATCGAGAGTATGCAAGTTTTCTCCGCCTAATGTCGAGCGTACATAAACCTGCTTCCCTTCATGCTGATATAATTGCGGTCCTTTATCGCCAATTTTTACGAGAGCTTCGTACTCACCCTGGCGAACATAGAGACTACCTGATGCAGGTTTGATTAGAACAGGCTCGGTGCCTAATTTAAGGGTTTGCGCGATGCCCTTATCATCAATCTGTACATACTCAAAATTATCCGTCCCCTTGAAAACCATAGCCTGCCCCCTCCCCCCCCAGGCAAGCAGAACCGGCTTTTTGTCAAAATCGACCATCGTAGGTCGTCCCTCTTTGTCGAAATATACGTAACGGTCGAAAGTGGTGACCTCAGCGTCCGAAACATACGGATGCCCATCCAACCTAACACGCACCGGCATCATCTCTTTTGCTCCAACCTGAACATCGAAGATCTTAGCTACTCCCTTTTCGTCGATTTTTACGTAACGTTGGCCCCCTACACTCTGATACCCTGGCAGCGCCGCCAGAGACTCGTCCCAAACATACGGATGCCCCTCCGTCGTAACCAGCACCGGCTTCTTCTCTCCTCGAACTATAGCCACGAAGGTCGTTGCTTTACCCGTTCCAGGTCTTTGAGCATATAACTTCGTGTTTTTGTCGCCTAAAACATAGTAATAACCTTGCCCTGCCCCACTCTGAGAGTAATACAGAATTCGTCCTGTGACTTCTTCGTTACTGATTTTAGCCTGGACGGAAAAAAACTTTTGGAAGGCTAATATGATCCCGATTCCCATCATGCCTATTCCTACAAGGGTACCTGCAGTTGAGAGTGGGGTTTGCACAAGGCCGAGGTTTTCAGTTCTCACGGGAGCTTGCTGTCCTTCTAATTCCTCCGCCACCTGATCAATAAAGGGGGACTGGAGTTTGAATGCTATATCAGCGCTTGGTTGCTTACTGATCGTCTCTGCAACAAAGTCCAACTGCTCCATCGTTTTTTCGTCTTCTGGATTTTGTACCGTAAGGCTTGCTCGCTCGGTCTGATACTCTTTGAAAGCTTGTTTGGTTTGATCTGCAAGAGTTTCGAACGATGCTTCTTTACTCCTTTCCTCCTGTGTTTGTGGGGAAGTTTCCGTTGGCTCGGGAAGCTTTTGTTTTTTAGCAGCACACGCCGCAATCACTATCGTGCAGATGATGAGACCTAAACGATTCATTTTTTTCTCTCCGAAAAGTCTGATTCCTATCAAACATCTTATAGTATTAAGAAAAAAAGGAGAGGATTTTTTTGGAAAAAATTCCCCTCAACGCCTCCCCCCAAAAAAAAATTAAGATATTGATGTTTTTGACATTTCCTCAGAAAGGCGCCACGACCTCCCAAACCACCTCCTTGCCACAAGCGGCTTAATTCTTAGGAAATTCACATATGACTTGGTTTAGAAGGTGCAGGAACCTTTCTTGGGGGGCTGCTATGGTACGTTTTTTAATCTTCGTTGTTTCTTTCCTATTTCACACTAGCGTTTTCGCGGACTTCCTGGGAAGTCTGGAGCATATTGACGCTAGCCCTGGTTATATTGACAACGACCGACATTCGCCTTGGTTCAAGGGGGTGTATAGAATTCCAGATTACAGGGACGGGGTGGAGCATCGCCTTCCTTCCGAGCTGGTTCTCGACCAGTTCAAGGATGGTCGCTTTGACCCGACTGAGTTGGAGCGGCGTATTGCGGAGGTTGAAAAACAGCGCAGGCAGACTTTCATCGCGTTTTGCATGGAGAAACTTCCCAAGGAAGCCAAGGACAACACGTATTGCACAGGGGAGGTAACGGATAAAAAGCTTCTCAAGAAGTGGAAGGAGGATAAGTTCAACCTGGCCTTTCAGTTCACGGTAACGAAGCTAAGAGAGGCTATTACACTTGGTGTGAGCGTCACGCCCGAGACGATCAACTTCCCTAGCAGTCAGAAATTCCTATCGACTCTCTTTACAGCATTGCAGGTGTGGGAAGGTTTGATGGATGAAGACCAACAAAGGGGCCTTCATACGGGAATGAACCACCTGTTCGCCAACGTCGCGAACTTCATGTTTCCCGACCTTAAGATTGAAGACAATCGAGAGGAAGCTGCGAACCTTCTCGTACCTGAAACGTACAGGCGTGTGTTTCAAAACCAGCGCTTTTTATCCCGAGACGATCTGAAAAAACTAGAAAAGCAGGGTTACGATCTATCCGACTTGGAACCAAACGAATCTGGCATGTGGCGCAAACCGACGGTTTCGATCAGCTCGTATGATCTCAGCAACTACAACCGGACCGGGATTGACTCCTTGACTCATCTCATGTCGAAACAGGAAGCCGAAGCCATGGGTGATCCCACGGTGCCGGTTGACTTCGTATACAAGCCTACCAAGCTGGGCAGCGGTTCGACACCCAAAATTTATGGAACCCTCGGGGGAAAAGGCCCCAAATGGAAGTTGAAACTCCTCGTCGATAAACTGAGCAATGCTTACAAGACGGACCTTAGATCAGTCATGGAAATTTTACTCAGCGCTGCCGAGGTCAATGCTGAGTCGGTTGCTAACAACTTGGCGGCAGCGATTGGGTTCACAGTTGACCCTACTTACTTTAAGCGAAAGGTCAGACTCTTTTTTGATGTCGAGGTTTACGAGAAAGGTTCCTTCGAGGAGGCTTACCAGGCCCTCATGGATGAACTTTCTGGTTCCGATATTGAGGGAGTCTACATTAAGTCAGCGCTGCAAACTATCAAAGTAGACGAGACGACAGGACGAAAGTATATCGAACTGACAGCGGTGGGTCTGGAGAAGAAGTCCGACGATGAAACCGACCTTAGCCTCGGTCTGTTTAACAAGGACGGCCTAGGAAAATCCCTGCAAAGAGAGCATCGCGCCTTTGCCCTGTTCAGTGCATGGATCGACGACCCCGATGTTAAGAATAGGAACGTACAGACCAAGATCATCCCGCAAAGCGATAAGGGAGACTTCAAGGTTGCCTTCTCGAATTCCGACTTGGGCGGATCGCTAGGGCATGGTTTGCCGAACTTCCTGCCTAAGACGCTTGTCCATTCCGTTCACAAAAACTTGAAGGGCGAAGTTTCCTCCTTCCAAATTAAATTCCGACGTCTTTTCTCTTACCCTATCATGGACGCTCTCACCTTCAATGATGCGCGGTGGTTGGTGAAACGCATCGCACAACTCACGTTTCCACAGTTGGAGCGTGCCTTTGCCGCGGCAGGCTATCCGGAGATTATCGCGAAAGTTTATGCGCAAAAAATGATGGGGCGACGCAACCAACTTGTGGAAGTCCTCGGTTTGATGGGCACGACCATCATTGATGACGAAGGAAAACCTTTCGAGATCAAAGAGGAAGAATCCTATACAGGAAGTATTCCCGGTTACGAGCGCTTCTTCGAAAACGGGTATGTCATTGACAAAAATGATGAGCTTTTTGATCCAGAACGAGAACCATTTCCGCGACAGTGGGGTGCATTCTGGACCCCTCAGGTGAGAGGCGAGACACAAATGCTTGTTTGGAAACATTTCGGCATGATGTTTTTAAACACCTCGGGGTCTATGATTGTAAATTCTCTGCAGCCGGGCTTTTACTTCACGGATCATAACTTGGGTTTCAGCAAGATGCGTATGGGGAGTCACACTTTGGACCAAGGGTGTGCAGGCAATTGCTTCTTCCAGGGTGTGAGTGCAGGGGTGGGAAGTTTCATCCCCTTCCGTTTCATAGTGGAGAATCCTGATAAGGAAAGCAAAGAACCATTCCTCATCATCGACACATTCCGCATCGGTGTCTTTGTTGGGAACGATGGTTTGTTTATTCCCAAGTTGCTGAACCTTGATGTTCCCTCACAAATAGGTTTGGGTGTAGGTGGTCGTTTCTTCTACGTCTGGGAGTTCATGAAGGTTAGGGCGGTTAAAGATTTCGCGGAGTATTCCAACGGTATGCCCTCTTTCAAGGAAGGCGTGAAGATGGCCTTTGAAACGGCAAAGCAGCAGTTCGTGGAATCAATGGAGGAGGGCGACAGCCTCATTCTAAGCACCTACCTCGGTGCCCTCGGACGTGTCCGCACACGGCCTCCGATCCCCTTTGTTCCTCTTGTTGGTCCTGAGGCACGGGTAGAGGGGCAGAAAGTTCTCACCAGTCGGATGATTCTTACTAAAGAGGGGGCCAATAACTTCCTTGCCAACTGGGTGAAGATAGATGACAGCTCCCTGCAGGCTGCTGCCAACCTTCGCGTCGGCATCCCGCTCAATTTGATGCGCCTGGCAACCAGCAGAATGAAGGCACGGGAAAATTCCTACATGTTCGATTTTGCCAACGAGGAGGAGAAAAAGACTCTTCTTGGCAACCTTCACATCAGCGAACCTGAGAAACTTCCCAAGCATCTGAAGATGCAAAACCGTCGGGAGAAACTCAAGCAGAACCAATTTTCCATCGGACTTTTTGACTTCATCAACACGAAAATGTTTTCTCGTAAGTCGGAGGTCAATTTCTACAACTTCCTCGACAAGACAAGTGCTCGGGAGATTTCCTACGAACGTGAAACGGCTCACCGCCGTGCCTACACCTTGGCGACGAAGAAACGTTCCTACATTTACAAAGCAAGCATCAACGACCAGAACGATGCGTTTGTTCGGGTGTCCGCCACCCTCCACCAACCGGAAGCGAGGGAACGGCATTTCATCCGCATCCTTGATCAGATGAAGCCGCTACTCACCGACGACTTCATTGTCTTTGATCCTACGGCGGTCAAGAATTACCTGGGCGAATTTGAATTTGAGGCTGACGTTGTTCTTTCCAACCAGGCATTAGAAACAATCTTTGCTCAGAGAGACGAAGACGTTTGTGGAAAATTTGCGGAAATCAACGAGATTCATTCCTCGTTCTGCGCGAACGAGAACTACGGTAAAGATTTGCGCCTGTGGACCTTCATGAAAGACTACAAACAGGGGAGGGAAAACTTCATTCGCCTGAAACTTACAAATGTGCTTCGAGCGAAGGGAGAGGGTGCCCACAGTCGACAGACCATCCGTTACCTGCGTCAGTTGGTCGACATTTTTTCTCGTTACAACAACCACCGAAGCGTCATCAAAACTTTCCGCTCCTTTCTGCCAAAGGAAAGCTATTACCAGTATGCGAAAATGTCTTCGCACCTGAACGGCTTCCCTAACGACATGGAGGAGATCGAAACTAATCCGTCGTCACGAGGTGGGTTTAAGCCGAAGGCTCGGCACCTTGCCGAGGGGCCAGAGGATGTTTTCACAATGTTCTCGGATGACTTGAAGGAAAAGGTGGAGCCCTATTTCTTCAATGACGGGTCGGCGTTGGAATAGGTTTTTCTTGGAGGAACCAGCTGCGCAGTTTCCTCCAAACCACCTCCTTGCGGCAACTGCGGGCAACGGACTTAGTCCTTTTTGATTTTGTGGCCTGAGAGGTTACCTAGGCCGTCGTAGCTTGCGTATTTGTAGAGGTCGTGGAGGGTTGGGTAGTTGAAGACGGTAGCGATGACTTGCATGACGGTTTTTCGCTCATTAACAAGAGTCATGCCGAAGTGGATCAGTTCGGTCGCAAGTGCCCCAATGATGTGCGCGCCGATGATCGCGAGGTTGTCTCTGCGGAAGACGATTTTTAGAAAGCCGTTGTTCATTCCTTTGATTTTTCCCCGGGGCATGTTCTTGTATTTGGCAATGCCCGTGCAGTAGTCTATAGCTGCTGCCTTGGCTTCTTCCTCGCTCATTCCGACCGTAGAAACTTCGGGGATGGTGTAAATTCCGTAGGGAAAGACTTTGGGAAGGCTGTCGAGGTCTTTCGTCTTGAACATATGGGAGACGGCGACTCGTCCTTGATCCATACTTGTGCTAGCCAAGGCCGGGAAGCCAACAACATCACCTGCGGCGTAGATGTTTTCCACGGAAGTTTGAAATTTCTCGTTCACAACGACGACTTGACGGTTACCGATTTCCACGCCGATCGCGGCACAGTTCAAGTCATCGGTACAACCTGAGCGACCTGCTGCGTAAAGGAGCATATCGACGTGAAGGATTTGCCCAGTAGCGAGTGTGATGTCGATCAGTTCGTATTCATGGGGGGGCATCTTGATGTTGGTCACACTGGTTTCAAAAAGGATGTCGATATAACTTTCTCTCATCTGCTGGACGAGTTCCTGAGAGATTTCGTGGTCGAGGAAGGTGAGGATGTGTTGCTTGTCGTTGACCAAGAAGACGTCGATTCCCATGGTCCCGAAGATGGTGGCATATTCGCAACCGATCACGCCCGCGCCGAGGATACAGAGGGACTTCGGAAAGCGGGAGATCGAGAGAATGCTGTCGGAGTCATGGACCCTTACGAAGTCGAAAGGGATCGTAGTTGGGTGGAAGGGATAGGAGCCGGTGGCTATGAGGATGTATTCGCCACGGATCGTTTCTTCCTTTGAGCCTTTGATGCGTATTTCGTGATTGGTTTGGAAAGTAGCCGTACCGTGGTAGATGTCGACCTTGTGGTTCATGAGGTTTTTTATAACTTCGCGCTCAACCGTGGTGCAGACGAGACTTTCTCGGTACATGAAATGTTCGATCGACGGCTCTTCTTTGAGCACGCGTTCGATACCGTAGAGACCTCTGTCGTATTTTCCTGAGTAGTAGAGGGCTGTTTCTTTAAGGGTTTTCGAAGGAAGGGTCCCCGTATTGACTCCGGCACCTCCGAGTTTTCTCTGTTTCTCTATGATCGCAACGGAATGCCCGAAATAAGCCGCTTTGACAGCAGCTTTTTCACCTGCCGGACCGGAGCCGATGACGATGAGGTCATAGGATTTCATAAGGGATATCTCTATTATAGAAAAGAAGCGGGGAGTCTTTGGTGGGAAAGAAATGCCTGCTTAGAAAAGGAACTCGTGAATATTTACGGACCTGTCACCGTAAGTGATGAACGGGTCGTTTTTCATCCCTGGTTTATTGTAGCTGATCGACTCACCATCGAAGTTTACCATGCGGCCCCCCGCTGCTTCCAAGATGCAATGGGCTGCTCCGGTGTCCCATTCGTAGGTAGGCCCGCGTCGGATGTAAAGGTCCGCAAGTCCTTCGGCAACCTTGCAGAACTTGAGAGAACTGGCAATGCGTCTTAGTTCGCAGTCAGGCCACCTGCTCTTGATCTGCGTTCTCAGACGCTCTGAAAAGTGGCTGTGGCTGACCAGGCAGACGAAGTGAGTGGGACTCATGGTTCTCGTAGAAATGCTGACAGTCTTTCCACTGTTGGTTATCTTAAAGGCCCGGTGACCAGCTTTAGCAAAGTATAGTTCCTCCGTAAGGGGAGCATAGACGACTCCCAGGGCTGGTCTGCGGTTGACGATAAGAGCTATGTTTACCGTGAAATCACCACTGCGGTTGATGAATTCCTTGGTCCCGTCGATCGGGTCTATCAGCCAGTAGGATGATTCCTGCGGAGGAGCGGAACCAGATTCGATGTAGGATTCTTCGCTAATCACAGGGACGGGGAAGCATTCTTCGAGTTTGTTTTCCAGGAAATGATGAGCTTCAATATCTGCGGACGTAACGGGGGACTTGTCGTGTTTCTCGGTGACGGTGAAATTCTGTTGTCGATAGCGTGACATAATGATTTGACCAGCGTCGACTGCGTATTCACAGATGCTTTCGATTTTTGGGGTAATGGATTCAATCATCATCTCTTATCTTTATGTAGTTAAGGTTTCCCCCCATTGTACGCACAAAGGGTCGGGTAAGGAAAATCATGACGTTCATGAGGTCAAGGCGAATAAGGTACAAAGAGGGAATGAGAAACAACACAAGGGCCGTGGCAAAGAGAAGACCGTAGCCCAGAGCCATCGCAGCGGGACGCAGAAACAGGTCTGAGCCACCGATCCCATATACGAGAGGTATAAGACCCGCGATCGTTGTTATGCTTGTCAGGAGAACAGCTCTGAATCTTCTGCGACCTGCGTATAGAACAGCTTTGTAAGGGCTTACACCTCGGGCGCGAGAGTGGTTGATGAAGTCTACCAGGACGATCGAATCGTTTACGACCACCCCTGTCAGGCCGATGCTTCCTATGAGGCCGAGGAAATTAAGAGGGCTGCTGTGCAAGTAGAACGCAATGATGACACCAATGATGCCAAAGGGAATGGCAGTCATGACAACGATGGGTTGGGTTAAACTTCGGAATTGAGTTGCCAGGATAAGAAAGATCAAGCAGAGAGCAACGTAGAACGAGTCTCGCAGTGAGCGCATACTTTCTGTCGTGTCCTCGTACTCCCCCCCTGCTTCCAGTCGTATGTCGGGATGCTGACCCATAAGACCGTCGAGATGGGGACGGATCCAGTCAGCAAGTTCGGTGCTCGAAACTTTCTTCTCGTTCAGATCGGCGGTTACAGTGATCACGCGCTTGCCCTGGTAGTGGTTGATGGCGTTCACTCCTTGACTTTCGCGGAATTCCGCAACGTCACTGAGGGGTACAAGTTGGCCTGAGTGATTGATGAAGCGCGTGTTTTTGATGGCTTCGACTTCACCACGAGCTGGCTCGTTATAACGGACACGGACAGGGATGCGTTCGCTCTTGTCGTTAACATACGAGGCAATTTGTCCTTCCAGTGTAGCACGTACGTGCAGGGCGATCTCTTGGGTCGAGGTGAGGTGTTGGGACGCTTTCCCATCCAGGACGTCTACCTGGATTTCGCGCTTGCCCTCTATATAGGAATCTTGGATGTCGCTGACACCGTCCTTCTCAGCAAGATTCTTTTGAATTGTCTTTGAGACGTCTCTCATCTCCTCCAAGTCTTCTCCGAACACACGGATGGCAACAGGTTTGCCAACGGGTGGTCCGCCTCGCAACTTCACGAAGGTGATTTTCTCAAACCCAGCTTCCTCCCCTGCTTGGAGGATGTCGTCGCGGATGCTTTCCATGATAACGGGTGCCGTGCGGTCACGTTCCGATTCGGGGGTAAGGTAAACACCCACTTGGCCGAGGTGGCTGCCGTTCGCTCCCAAGGGGTCCATGGCATCCATTTGCTGCCGTCCAATATAGGTGACGTAGTCCTTGATTTCGTCACGGGGGATTTTTTCTGCGATGATTCTCTCAAAGACTTTCATTTTTTCGGAGGTCACTATTTCTGAGGTTCCCGCTGTCAAATTCCCCCGCACGAAGAAAGCCTCCGTCCCTTCTTCCGGAAAAAGAATGATTTTCATGTGGAAAAAAGCGACGTAGAGAAAAAAGAAAAGGACAGCAACAGCCAAGGACACGCACAAGTAGCGCCAGCGGATGCTTAGCTCGAGGATGCGTTCGTACACGTTCAAAACATGGAACATCGGTCCGCTTTCTTTTTTCAGCGGCTTGACGACGCCGGACTTCGTATTTTGCCTGCGCCATTTGTTGAAACGCAGGACGTCGTAGGCATGGGCCGGCAATATGAAAATAGCCTCTAGCAAGCTTATAGTTAAGGCTATAATGATGACTTGCGGAAGGTTGACGATAAACTTTCCCATAATCCCCGACATCATGAGAAGCGGGGTGAAAGCGGCAATAGTTGTCAAAATCGTAGCGGTTACCGGGAGAAAGACCTCTTTGGTTCCCGCTACGGCCGCTTCCCATGGCCCTTTGCCGTCTTCGTAGTGTTGCCAGATGTTTTCTGCCACGATGATCGAATCATCCACCAACATCCCCAGGACAATCACGAGTGCGAACATGGTGAGGAGGTTGATCGTCATACCGAATGCGTTCATGACGAGGAGGGCGCCGATCACGGCGACAGGCATACCCATTGCCGTCACGAGAGCAATGCCTCGTGACAGGAAGATCAGTAGGGTGATAATGACAAGAATCAGACCCACCATCCCGTTGTTGAGAAGGATTCCTAACCTGTTGCTAACGAAGCGGCTTATGTCGTTGACGAAAGACGCCTGCAACGTTTCATTTCCTGGCAGGCTTTGATATTCCTTGACAGCATCTTTCACTTTGGACGTCAGGGCGAGGACATCCCCGCTTTTCTTTTTCTTGATAACAAGGTTTATGGAGGGCCTACCATTTGTTCGGTAGTAGCGTTCATCCTCTGCGAAGCTTGATACTGTTTTCCCAATGTCCTGAATGCGGAGGGTGTTGCCTGACAAATTTGTTCGCAGGACAATCTGGTCAATTTCTTCCGGCGTTACAACTTCACCAAGGGTGCGAACGATGTAGTCACCGGCCTTTGATTTCAGCACACCGCCTGGAAGGTTGATGTTCTTCGCACCCAATGTGGAAACAACTTCGGTAAGGCCGACGTGGTGCGCGCGAAGTTTGTCGGGGTCGACTTCCACCCACAGTTCTTTTTCCCGAAAGCCTACCAGGGACGGCTGCCCCGCTTCAGGAATTCTGCGGAGGATGTCGTAAAGTTTGTCCACATGCTCATGCAGCTCGGTGTAAGGCATTTCCCCACTAAGAGCCACTTCCATTACAGGAAGTTCTGCGGAGGAAAATTCTTTGACGAGAGGCAGATTGATCACTTCCTTGGGTAAGTCGCGGACGCGATCCACAGCCCTCTGAATGTCATTGACTGCCGTCTGAGTTTCTAGCGCGTTGAGTTCAGGCAGCAGCTTAATGAAGATAAAGCTAAGACCTTGTCGGGAAGATGACGTGAACTCGTCGATTCCTTCAATGTTGTCGATTTCCTCTTCAATGCGGTTGGTGACGTATTGCTCAACTTCTCTAGGACTCGCCCCTGGATAAACTGTTGTAATAGCGATGTTACCAAAGTCGATTGAGGGGAAGGCTTCTCGTTTAATATTGAGGGAATAGAAAATTCCAATCAGGACGAGGAAAAATGTCGCCAGATTGAGCATGAAGGAATATTTAAGAGGGATTTCGAAAATTTTCATAAACCCATCGGCTCCTGTGGGTAGCTGTGGGAGAGTAAGCGCAGTCGCGACTCTGCCTCGCGTTCCTTTGTATATGCTTGCGCTCTGAGTGCAGCGACCCGCAAAATTTCCATTTGATACTGGATGACCGCTGTCTGATCGCTACGGGCTTGCGTGATACGCATTCTCTCCTGTTCGATCTGCTGTTCAAGGATTTTCTGATGAGCGTCGGCTTGCGAACGAAGTTTATGAGCAGCCGACCTGTCTTCAAATGCAAGGTCGATCTGGTTGGTGATCATTTGCTCGATATAGACGCGACGAGAGTCGAGTTGGGCGAGTTCGCTGAGCAAGGCCTCACGCTCCATGCGGTTCCCATTTTTACCGAGGGTGGTGGAAAACTTGACACCTACCGTTAAGTTGGGATGCTCCCACGATCGCAATTCACCCAGCGAGTTCCCCAGACTACCTTCGATCTTGTTGGCCCCCGTAGAAAGGAATGCGTCGAGTCCAAATTTATCCCTCTCATCAAGCAGAGCCAGTTTATCTTGCAAGGGCTGAGCGGACTCGTGAAGTTGTCGCAAGTCGAAGCGCTGGGCTAGCGCTTTACGGGTCAAGTCCCTGCGATCATTTCCTGCAGGAGCAAGAAAAGGCTGCTCAAGTGTAGGAAGTGTCCAAGTCACCGTCTCTTGTCTTTCGGGAAAAATGCGATAGCTCAGCTGGCGAGATAGGGCATCCCTGCCAATCTGCAAATCAAGGAGCGTCCCTTCTATCTCTACGACTCTCGCTTTTGCAGAGGTAGCGTTGATGAGGTCAGCACGTCCATATTCGACATTGCGCTTCATGTGAGTGTAGAAGAGCTTGCTTTTCTCCACCAGTTGGCTCGTTAGCTCGACCTGTTTGTTGATAAGCGTTAAGCGAAGGAAGAGCGCTTCAACCTCGGCCTGAATGTTCTGTTGTTGGATGAGGAAGTTAGATTGTGGACCAATCTGCGCACCTTCGGCAATTTTCTTTTGTAGGCGAATTTCTTCGGCCATCCAGTTACGCCAGAGGGGCTGGCGGAGTTCCACCTGCAACTTGGTCGCATACTCGGGGTTGAGCTGGTAATTGAAGTTGATATCGAACGGGATCTGAATAGCAGGGGATATCTGCACCACGGTCGGTGGAGGAAAATCAACCTGCGTACGGGTGTTTGTTAGGGAGCCTTTGAGTACGGTTCCCGTGCCGAACATTTTTTCGACGGCAAGCTCATTGCGTGTTATCCGCGTCTGATCTCTGTTGAACAGTTGGTCTTCAGTTTTGTCGCGGGTGTACGAGGCCTGGTCCGATAATTGGATGTCGAAGACTCCGTCGAGGGAAGCTCTGCGAGCCTTGGCCGCCTTGAGTTCATGGGCGTAGGTTTTCAATTCTGCGGCGTTCTTGCGTGCTGCGGAGAGGGCTTCATCAAGGGAAATGGCCAGTGTGCTTGGGTTTCCTAGGGCGAATGCGCAAGCCAGAATGAAACACCTATAGTATTTGAGAAAAAGAATTTGTGGAGGGGACCTTTTTTGAAAAAAAGTTCCCCTCCACGCCTCCCCCCAAAAAACTTTAGATATTGAAATTTTTGAGTAGGTCTGGTGGACAACACTTTCTATCAGTTGGAGGATCGACGGTTCCCTCGCCCCTCCAAACCTCCCTCTCCCTTGCGAGGACCTCCCTCCTCCTATTTGTCTAGGCATCAGAAGTTTGCTCCTTGAGCCAGTTCAAGTAGGACTCGTTTCCTTCGGTGAGGGGGAAGCCTACGATGCAGGGGACGTCATAACTATGAATGCTCAGGACTTTCTCTTGCAGAGTGGCGAAAAGTTTCTGCCTGGTTTTGACCAACATGAGGACTTCTTCTTCTTGTCGTAGCTTGCCCTTCCATTCGTAGAGGGACTCCATCCCCTTTATCAAGTTTACGCAGGCGGCTAGTTTTTCTTCCACCAAAAGTTTGGCAATTTTACGTGCTCTTTTCATATTCGGAGTGGTTATGTAGACGATCATGTATTCTGACATAGTAGCGAACTCCAGAAAAGTTGTTTAGCGACAGAAATTGGCCGTATAATAAGAAGCAGAACTTAGCATAAGAAGAAAGGAGTGGCCAACGGGATGCGCATTCTAGGAGCAGCGATTTTTTTGTTTGCCTTCTTCCTGGGTACGAAACCCGCTTTCTGTACCGCTAACGAACCCGTTCCGACAGCGACCTTCGCTGGCATTCATAACGTTCCCATTGTAATTGAAGCGAGGGATATTGGTGCTGTACAGTACCATGTTTTGGATCGTTACCGGGTGTTTCGTACTGCTCCTGATGGCACGGCTGTCCCTATACCTTTCCAAATTGATGAGAAGGACAAATTTGGCGATTACATTTTAGATAAAGGGCCGCATCCCAATATACAGTACAGTAACGGCATATTTGATTATCAAGACGAACTGTCTATCATGGGGAACGATGTGGGGCCGCGAAACACTCCCACCAAATGGCCCTTTGCACGGCCTGCTGTCCTCTATGAGCTGGTGTTTGAGCGCAAAAACGATGTAGGTGCGGTTTACATCGGGACTTACTACAAAGACCCTCCGCCACTGGCTCAGACAGCCCCATACGTAATTTTCGATACGAAGAATGATGCGATCTATTCCTCGCGCTATTTGTACCTCTTCAACAAGAAAAACTATCTTGTGGTGCGCGATGTCGATATTCGCAAGCCGCTGGATGTGAAAAAGGATCTCATCGCCTCATCAAGCCTGTACATGAAGATTGATCTTAAATACTTCCTGACCTTTCATGTTGGGCATAGCAGTATTGAAAGCGCCCTCGATGCTTATCGTGTCGGACCAGTCCGAGCGACGGCCAGGGTCAATTTCGACTACAAGATTGCCAAGATGAAATTTGACATTGGCATGTATACGGAAGTCTCCTTTTTCTCTAACGCCGTCTATCTACCGGCCGTCATAGACAACCCATTGGAAGGCAAGAAAGCCCTCAACAAGGGCAGCTATTTCTATTATGGCCTAGCTGTTGAAGACAGTCCCGCCGCACTGACTTTGGAGTCGAACATGCCCGACTTCAACAAGAAGGAGGATTTTCTCTCTCTGTTTAAAGGGAAATCGACAGCTTTTGATCAATATTGGGTAACAACGATTTCCCCTGATTATATGGTTTACCTTGAATTTCGTCCGTCTGTACAAATGCAGAAGGATGGGAACGTTCCGTTTCTCTATGTTGAGAAGGTACCTGCAAAGGACGTTGTGCCTCGTGAAAAGGGTTCGGCCGAACCTCTTGGAAAAAGTCCGGTCAACGTTGCCGTCGCCTTCGATCTGGACAACCTTCAAAAAGGGTTGCATGAGGTGAAGTTCAGGCTGTTTGTTGAAAGTTATAAGCGGCCTGAGTACTTAGAAGAGTTTAAGACCGCGGAAGAGTGGAAATTTCTAGCTTTGCGTTTGCGTTCCAAGGCATACTAAGATTACCAAAAAATCGAAGGGAGAATCATGGAGCGCATGGAAGGCGATCTCCCTATGCTCGTCTGGTTGAAAGGGGATGAACCCTACTTCAGCGAGTTCAAATGGGATGCCGAAAAAGTGATGGAGACCCTGGGTATAAAACGCTCGCGTCTCAATCAAATATCCGGAAAAGAACTCCGCGTGGGAAGGACACGGATCAACAGTTACATACGTCCGGTTTTTCGTCCTACCGATGTAGACGAATACCTGAAATGGACACGGCCTACGGCAAGTCACAAGAAATCTTCCACGGTCCTCGATGAGGCGCGAGAGAAACTAGAGAGCCGAAGCGAAGAGGTTCTTGAACAGTTCGCCTCGCAAAGCGAGGCATTTGCAAAGGCTTTGCGATCGAGTTTAGAGAAGAAACTTAACGACCAGTTCCTGACTCAAAAGCGGCAATTTTTGCATTTGCAGAACGTCTTAAGTTCCCCCTTGCGGCAAATTTTCCGGCGTCAGACTTTGTTTCAAAACCTTAGCCGCGGAACGATGGAGGAGGTGCTCAAGAGCCTGGAATCACTGAAGGAACTTCTCTCCGCCGCGCAATTTTTCAAGGTTGCACTGACTACCTTGAACGAGTTGGCAAGGTCTGGCGATAAAGCGCTGCTCGCCTTGCAAAAGGGGCAAAGTGAATTGCGGGGGGAAGTGCGGGTCTTGGCAAGTGAGATGCAGGAAATGCGCCTTATGCTTGACGCTCGTCAACATGCGGGGGCTTGTCGAAACGTTTCTAAGAAGTACCGAAAAAGGGTTATAGGTGGGCAAAAGGCAAAAGTTGAAGAAGGAGCCCCCTCGTACAGCGGTAGACCGCCTAAACCTCGGAGTCCGTCAAGGGGCACGAGGGGCAAGGAGGGGGTTTGGAGGAAACTCGGCTAGATATAGTATTATTTGGGAAAAAGAATTTGTGGAGAGGACCTTTTGCTCTGTCATCCCGCGGCTTGACCGCGGGATCCAACGGGGCAGCCTTCCTCGAACAAGTTGGATCCCGCGGTCAAGCCGCGGGATGACAGAGGGGAGGCGACTAGATATAG
>JACPKR010000044.1 GCA_016186945.1 Deltaproteobacteria bacterium
AGCTTGAGGCGAAGCTAGACTTCGACCCCGAATAACAGGTTGTTGTTGCGGATCTTATCTCTTTGAAGAAAAAAATCGAAGGAGGACGTTTCTTTGCTTGTGGGATATTCACATAACAGGGAACCGTCGCTCCCCCAAGGCATTTCTTGGAGGAACCAGCTGCGCAGTTTCCTCCAAACCACCTCATTGCCCCAAGTGGCTTACGCATTACGGGTGGAATGAGATTGCTGTTGATAAACCAAAAAAATCCCTGTAATTTTTAAATATCAAATCAAAACTACAGGGATGCTTGTTGTGAAAAGATCTGAATTTTTAGAAAAAATCGATTTTCAATATAAAATTCATAAAGTTTGTGGATTATTGGGGCCGCGGCAAATAGGTAAAACAACGCTTGCCAAGGAATATGCAAAAAGAATTAAAAAAGTGCATTTTTTGGATTTAGAGAATCCGTTTGATTTGTCTCGCCTCGAGAATCCCATGTTAACGCTTTCCAATATCGAAAGTGATTTGATTATTATCGATGAGATTCAGCGGCGGCCAGAGCTTTTTCCTGTATTACGTGTCCTTGTTGATGAAAAGCCTCGAAAATTTTTGATATTGGGGAGTGCGTCACGTGACTTATTGCGACAGTCTTCAGAGACATTGGCTGGACGCATTGGGTACATTGAGTTGACACCATTTTCAGTTGCTGAAACAAAAGAATACAAAAAACTTTGGCTTCGCGGTGGATTGCCCCTTTCTTATCTAGCCCAGTCAGATCAAGAAAGTTATGCATGGCGGCAAGCCTACATTTCAACCTTTATGGAGCGAGATATTCCGAGTCTTGGATTTAATGTTCCCGCATTGCAAATGAGACGACTGTGGATGATGCTTGCTCAAACCCACGGTAATATTCTCAACATGTCTGAAATTGGTAAATCTTTGAGTATAACCAATCACGTGGTGCGTAATTATACCGAAATTCTTGCAGGAACCTTTATGATTCGTATTCTTGAACCGTGGTTTGAAAATATCAGCAAGCGGCAAGTGCGAACGCCAAAAGTGTATATTCGCAACAGTGGGTTGCTGCACACTTTGCTTGGTGTACAGACACAAGATGATCTTCAGGTCTATCCTCGCCTTGGTGCATCATGGGAAGGATTTGTTTTAGAAGAGATCATTAAAAAATATCAAGCGCAACCGGAAGAGTGTTTTTTTTGGGCGACACAAAGTGGGGCTGAACTTGACCTTTTGATTGTTAAAGATGGAAAACGTATTGGCTTTGAAATTAAGTATACCGATGCACCAAAGGTAACCAAATCTATGCGTTCGGCGTTGCAAGATCTTGCATTGGATCACTTGTATGTTCTTTATCCACACCGTGAAACATTTCCTCTCGCTGAGAAAATAACAGCCCAAGGTTTTGAAAGTTACATGCAATAAAAATAGAGATTCCCCAGAGAAGCCCGACAGATGGTTGTTCTTGAACAATGCGTCGTCGGCTCAAGCCTCCAGTTTCCTCCAAACCACATCCTTGCCACAAGCGGGTTGCTCTTCTCTCAAACGTTGGAATTTTCCCTTGCCAGCATTCTTCTTTTTTGCGACATTCACTCTTTCCTCGAATTGGGAGCATTTACCGTGTTTTTCACCTGTCCAAATATGACTTAGTTTCCCAAGTTTAACAACTTTTCACGTCTATTAGCGTCACAATTTATTAGTCTTTTGACTTTGGCCGATAGGCCAAATGGAGTCCTAAATGCGTTTGATTCAAAAATTTTGGCAAAACCACGGTAGCGGTCCCGGTGGGATACAGGAGCTTCTCAAGATTTCGTATCCGATCATCATTTCTCAGGCATCCATCAGTCTTATGATGTTCACTGACCGTTTGCTCCTGACACCGTTAGGAAAAGAATATCCGTCCGCTTCGATGGTAGCCGGGTTCTTCTGCTTTATTTGGCAGGTCTTCTTTGTCGGAATGCTCAACTACATCAACCCCTTGGTTGCCCAATACTTGGGAGCTGAGAAGAAAGATAGGTGTCTGAAGGTCTTGGGCCAAGGGCTTCTCCTTACTCTGCTGTTTTATCCGGTCATCCTGATAGGGGGGGCCTTGACTGCTCCTTACTATATGGGTTGGGCGCAGATGCCTGAGAAGGAGATCGAGTTGGCGATCGCCTACCTTGAAATGATCCTCTGGGGTGGATTTGCGTTCCTGGGTAACACGGCGCTTTCAGCCTATTTCACAGGTTTAGGGAAAACGACGGCAGTGATGTTGATAAACTTGGTCGGAATGCTTCTGAATATTCCGCTGACTTACTGGTTTATTCACCAAACTCAGTTTCCTGCACTTTCGGGAATAAGGGGAGCGCCTTTTGCGACAGTTCTGAGTGCCGTCGTTATGCTCATTCTATTTGCAATCGAGCTTTATAGGCTGGAAAAGAAGCATCCGCTGGGGTTGAACTTTTTGAGGTTGGACCGTGAGATCATTACGAAGTTGGTCGTCTTTGGTGGTCCGACGGGTGTTGAGTTTTTCTTGTCGTTTTTTGCTTTCAATACCTTTGTAACGCTCTTTCATTCCTATGGGCCTAACGAAGGCTTGGCGATGACGATTGCGTTCAACTGGGATATTGTCGCATTCCTACCTCTTTGGGGCTTGAACATCGGCATGATGAGCCTGGTGGGCAAGTACATGGGTGCGCGAGAGGTTGACCTTGCTTTACGCACGACCTTTTCCGGGGCAAAGCTGGCATACTCGTTAGCCTTGGGATTTGCGGTGATCTTCTTTCTCTTCACCGAGGTGTTTGTTAGAACCTTTCTACCTCCCAACCTCGACGATGAGTTGGCGCTCCTAAGTGTGGCAGTCCCGATGTTGAAGGCGGTTGCCATTTACCTCCTAGCGAATGCGTCGGTGCTCGTGTTCAGTGCCACGTTGCGAGCGGCCGGTGACACACGTTGGTGCATGTACACGACCATTTGTTGTGACTGGACCATGTTGGTGTTGTCTTACCTGTCTATCCGTGTTTACGAATATTCACCGCTTACAACGTGGGGGATTTTCGTAGCGGCCATCTTTGTAGCTGGGGCACTGTATTTCCTCCGCTTCTTGCAGGGGCGTTGGAAAAGCATCCACGTAGTCTAACAAAAGGGGGGCGGAACCGGAACCCCCCCCCCGACGGTTTACGCGGCCTTTGAGTAGTCTTTCAGAAGCTTGGATAGGTGCATGGCTCTTGCCAGGCGTGTGACACCGATGCCTGCGCCGAAGCGGGGGAAGAATTTGAGGGCAAAGTAGCTTTCCAACTCGGCTTCAACCCGTTCCCTTCCAAAAGCTGAAAAGAGAAGGGATGCGTATTTCCCGTCGGAGACCGTATAGAAATTCTCCCTCATTTCATCCACGTTGCTAGATCTTTCCGCAGAACCGATGCTTTCAAAACCGTGAAGGATGACGTCGATCTTATTGTAAAGTCCGTTCCCCTTATGTTTCATGTTCCAGAAAGGATCGGTGCGGTGCGGGAAATTTTCCAGAAGCAGCACATTGCCGAAGTCTCCCTGCATTTGAAGTTCTTGTTCAGCCTTTAGTTCCTTCACATCGTATTTTTGGCACATGTCTTCGTACTGTAGGGATAGGGGAGCATCAAAACCAAGGCATCGCAAAAGACGCTTTTCTATCTTCCTTAGGTCGTCCAAGTTCCCTGGAGCTTCGAACTCAAACATCGGGAATACTTTCTCATGCCTCCCCGGTATAGGGTTTGGCTCGTTGCGGTAGCTTGTTGTGCTGCAAAAAACCCCGGGAAGACCGGGGTTTTTCAAAAGTTCCACTTCAAGCCACATCTGTCCCGTCTGCGGGAGAGGGAAGGGAATTTTATCCATTTGAAACTGAGTGATGGTCGCTGGATCTTCGCATGCTGCTAAAATGGAAAGCCTTGATTGGGCGGGAACTTCAACAAACCCAAGTTCATCTTGAAAAAAGTCACGCAATTTTCGGATAACTTGATTATAGGTTTGAATATCGCGCATATCTTGTTGCTCCTAAATGTCAAAAATTTTTGGAAAGAAAACGTAACATCTCGGCTAGTCTGATCACAGACAACCGCAACAAATTTGCGCGCAAATTGTTTCATTATTGCATTAAGACGGTCAGTCTTTCAAGTTATTTCAGGTGTGGACACCGCGCGCTTTCGATTTCTCTCACTTTTTGTTTGAAAGCAGAAACCCACATGTCGATGATTTGCTCGTCTGTCAGGAAACCATAACGTTTCGCAAGTTTTGTATCGGCTTTTGCAAACTTGGCAAGCTCAAAAAGCGTGCGCAGACGAAGATCCCCCAGTGCCGGGTCGTCTATGATTCCCTTGAATTTATCGAGCAAGAACAAGCGGCCTTCTTCAGAAACATTAAGGCTTGTGTAGTGCGCATGGAATCGGTGGCCGAAGTGGAGTTTCAGATGGCAAGTTACCTGATCCTTGAAAACCGGAAAGTCTGACCAATCTTTCAAATCTCCTTTGCTAAAACTAAAAATGGCAAGAGGCAGCTGCGCACCGAGGACAGAACCGTTGTCTCGCACATAAGCAAGAGGTCGGGGGCACTTTTCTTTTTTCCCTTGAACACATTTCAGAGCTTGTTGGTGGGCAAGGTTACTTGAATGGACCAGAAAGGACATGAGGAGTGCAAGGGCATCGAACTCGGTTTTCTGCTCGTTGGTCCAGCGGTTGCTGTTGCGAAGGGTTTTGAGTTCCAGGAATGACCACGCCTCCTCCCCGAATAGATTTTTCCCTGGGTATTTGATTTGAATCGCGGCGTCGGGGAAGTGTGCGACATGCCCTTCTTCGACCTCTGTTTTATAGAAGGGATTGTCGGAACAGTCGAAGCAGGTCACTTGTTCTGTTGAATACACGCGATCGCTAGGGAAACCTAACGTCCACATGAGACGACTTGCAAAGACTTGCGTGTAGATATCTTTTTCTTGCCCTTCGTTGGGGTTGTCCTTCTGCTTGTATTTTACTTTCAACTCAACCTTGTCAGGTGAGTCTGATGAGATAACCTTTCCGCGCTTGTCAAGGTAGTATCCCTGTGCGTTGCTTAAGTAGCAGCGAAATTTCGGGTTGTGTCCTCCGTTGGGCCGCTTCTTGTAACGACAGTAAACTTTTTGGCCTTCAAGTTTCACATTCAGCCCAGACGCGGGACCTTCTTTCATTTCCGCAATCCCGGGCATGGCCCCGTTTTGGAGAGGATCGGTGAAGTGAGCACGTTGAAGCGCCTCTCCGCGCTCATCTTCCCCTTCTGCATGGAGGGAGGGGATTGCAAGAAGGGAAAGGGCAAAAACTCCCGACAGAGGGATCTTTAGTCGCATCTTCATTGTAGACTCCTTGTTGATTTTGACTTATACCGCCCAACACATTATAGGGATGCAATGTTAATAAAGGGTAAAGAGCAGCGATGGGTAATGGGTAAGCCACTTGGGGCAAATAGGGAGAGGGGGGTTTGGGGGGCGAGTGAAGCGTCGCCTCCCCCGGATTTCTTGGAGGAACCAGCTGCGCAGTTTCCTCCAAACCACCTCCTTGCCCCAAGTGGCTTACGCATTACAGCAATGGTCTCAGGCGCGCAACTTTTTCAGGTAAGTGACGAGACTTTTAGAAATTGGCGTTGGCAGATGGCCCACCAATTGCGGACTCGGGAGGATTTTCCCGAGGCATTCAGTTTAGCTCCTGAGGAAATTCAGGGTCTTGAGCAGTTGGGCGGTGTGTTCCGCACAGGCGTTACTCCTTATTATGCGTCGCTTATGGACTTCACGAAGCCCTCTTGCCCCCTCCGCCTTCAGGCGATCCCCCGGATCGAAGAAAAGGAAGATCCCCTGGGCGTGGCCGATCCATTGGACGAGCGCCTGCATTCGCCCGTTCGGGAAGTCGTGCATCTTTACCCAGACCGAGTGGCTTTCTGTGTCGCCATGCTCTGTCCTGTTTATTGTCGTTATTGTTATCGCAAGCGTCGTGATGAGGAAGAGGGCCTGCATTTCAATCGTAAGATTGTAGAGCGCGGCTTAGAGTATATCCGACAGACACCTTCGATCAGGGACGTTCTGATAACCGGCGGTGATCCATTCATTGCCTCCGACGAAAGTTTAGAAAGCTTGCTGGCTCAGCTGCGATCCATCCCACACGTCGAGATTATACGGTTTGGAACCCGCACGCCTGTCACTCTTCCCTTTCGGATTACAAAAGAACTTTCCCAGATGCTGGCGAAATATCACCCCGTGTGGCTCAACACTCACTTCAATTGCGAGGAAGAGCTGACGCCTGACGCCGCCCAGGCGCTCACCTACCTGGTCGATGCGGGTATCCCGGTGGGGAATCAGGCTGTGCTCCTGCGGGGAGTGAATGATGACGCGGGGCGAATGAAAACCCTCTGCCAAAAGCTAATCCGCCTCCGCGTCCGACCCTACTATGTTTTTCATCCCCACCTTGTGAAGGGCACCGCCCACCTGCGCACCTCCGTGAAAGAAGGTCTGGCGATAATGAAATCGCTCCGCGGGCAAATCTCCGGTTTTGCGATCCCTACGTATATCGTTGACACCCCGTCGGGGAAAGTTCCCGTTGCGCACAACCATATCCTGGGAACAGACGGTGACGACCTGCTTCTGGAAGATTTGAAAGGTGACGTTTGGCGGGAAAAAGGAGCATGGACCTGAGAGGGAGAAAAAAGGCCAAAATTCTCATCATCGACAACTACGACTCCTTCACCTACAACCTTGTTCAGCAAATTGGTGGATTGGGGGGTCAACCGCTTGTTGTGCGCAATGATGCATCTCTCTCTCAACTGCAAGCTTTATCTCCCAGTCATCTTGTCATCTCCCCGGGGCCGGGGGATTCTTCTAACGCGGGGGTGTCGTCGTCCGCTATGGAGTATTTTGCAGGAAAGATTCCCGTGTTGGGAGTTTGTTTAGGTATGCAAGTCATGGGAACGATGCGGGGGGCGAAGCTCGTCCGCGCTCCTGTGCCCGTGCATGGGAAAACAAGTGTGATCGAGCATGATGGACGGGGAGTGTTTGCTGGACTTTCTTTGCGCCCCACGTTTGCTCGTTACCACTCGCTCGTTTTATCCGCCGATCATTTTCCAAACGATCTTATCGTTACAGCCCGTTGTGAGGGGCTTATTATGGGCATCCGACACCGCTCTGTCCCTCGTTGGGAAGGTGTGCAGTTTCATCCCGAGTCGTTTATGAGCCAGGAAGGGGATCGGCTGATGAAAAACTTTATGTAGTATTTTGGGAAAAAGAATTTGTGGAGAGGACCTTTTTTGAAAAAAAGTTCCCCTCCACGCCTCCCCCCAAAAAACTTTAAATACTGAAGTTTTTGAAAAGGGGCTTGGGGAAATAACTTTTTTCAAAAAGTTTGTCCCCAAATTGATTATCTTGAACACTATAGAAGGAGCTTTGCTTTGAAGGAGCAGGAACTCTATACCAAACATGAGCTTCACCTTCATTTATACGGTTGTCTGGATGCTGACGATGTCTGGCAGTTGGGCAGGAAGGCATGGCGGGAACGAACAGATGGTCTCGAGTGGTACGCCGACGAGTACGAGAAAGTCTGGGGTCGTCGACCCGACTGGAAATCTTACTGGGAGAAAGAAGACGGGCGTGAACGCTTGCGTCGTGACTACCTTTTTCAGACGCCATCGACGCTCGATCATTTCCTGGCTTGCATCAATCTTAGCATCGCCATGTTTCCCATAACCCCGGATAATGTGGAAGTCCTCGATCATATCCTGCACAGAATGAAACACTCCGGCCTTCGTTATGCTGAATTGCGGAATCCGTTGCCAACGCGCTTTGGTGAAGACGAAACAAGGCGTTACCTTAGCACCTTTGCAAAGAGTGTCCTTACTTTTGAGATGAAGCATGGGGCAAGCTTTATTCCCCGAATTCCGATCTCCCTAAGCAGGGAGGATGAAGATTTATACAGACTATATGGATATCTCAGGCGTTGGCTGGATGGAAATCCGGAACTTGCCGCCGCCATTCCTGCTATAGATTTCTGCCATGCGGAGGAGGGGTTTCCTCCCAAACATAAGAAGGAGTTTTTCAAACGAGTTCAGGAGGACAATGCAAAATCACCTCGGACAGCGTTAGCGATCCTTTATCATGTAGGGGAATCCTTTCAGACGATCAGTATTGAAAGCTCTGCACGTTGGGTCTGGCAAACTCATACGTGGGGAGCGCATCGGCTCGGGCACTGTATCTCTCTCGGTGTACCCCCTCAGCTCATGGTGGGGAAAAGCGTTCGCGAGCGTGTGGAAGAACGACTGGATCACATCTCTTTTCTTCTGGAGAACAAGTCGTGGTTAAGAAAAAACGGCTACATTGTTGATGAAACTGAAATTCTTAAGGAGCGAGAAGCCTTGCGCAGGCGTTCACCTGACGAACGCCTGGATCGTACTTACACTGAAGACGATGTTCCTCGTATCCGCGCTTTCCAAGACGCGCTCATGGACGACTTAAGAGAAAAGAAAGCAATGATCGAGTGCAATCCGTCATCAAACCTTCTTATAGGAAATATTCCCAGCCCTGAATTTCATCCCTTACGTCGTTTTCTTGCCAAGGGACTGAACGTTTCCATTTCGACAGACGACCCCGGACTTTTCAACACGTCCATGCAAAAGGAAGAACAGCTTTGTAGCGAAAAAATGGGCCTTTCAGTGGAAGATTTAAGGCGCCTGGCAAAAAATGCCGAGTTAGCGACAGCTTCCCAACTTGTTAGACGGAAGCTTTGATTCTCATGAAATTACCTCTCATCAAGGGAAAAATATGCTGTTATATTCGCTTCGATAGGGAGCAAACTGCTTTTCTTTTTCCCTCAAAGTTGTCCACTCCGTCGTGAAAGTGCCCAATGCCTCAGTTCTACAGTTTGTTTGTGGTGCTCCTTCTTCTGCCAAGGCAAACCCAGCAACCCTAGCAAGGTAGCAGGATGCTACTGCCACCCCTCCCCATAGTAAGACTACCGCTGCTGCCCTAGCTCCTTGCTTCCAACTGCTTTCCTCCTGCGCACACGAGCCAGACTTGGCACGCAGCACAGGTGGGTTTGCTTGCCAAGCTCCTCTTGGGCCAGCACTTGCCTCGATGGTCCGAGCATCTGCTACTGGCCCAGCATCGGGGCGTACTTCGACCGCTCTAGGTGTTGTAACTCGCCTCACCTCAGGCGCACCTGCTCGAAGAGGTGCTGCTTCCATAGCCACGGCCAGTGTCGACGAAGGAGTGACTTGGCGGCGAACACGCAGCTGGAACATCCCCTCAGTGTTTGCTTTCGCCCTTATGCTGCTCCATGTGTCCCTAATATTCGTTTGCCAACCTGCAAGCTCACTCCTCAGTTTGTCGAGACTGTCTTGCCGGATAATAAACTGATCAAGTGCCAACTTTTGTTTTACCCCCGGCAGAAACTCTTCAACAGCCTTAATGCGTTCTTCTAGGGAAGTCACGGGATCATCCACTATGTTTCTTACATTTTCAAGATCCTCTATAACGCTTGTTTTCACCGCACCACTGACCTCGAGCGTGTCGAGAAGTCCCATTTCTTTCTGTAATTGCTTCGCATACCTGATCAGTTGATCGTTATCCAAGCTGCTTGGATCGGTTTTTAGAAGTTCTCTCAAAGATAGTGCGGCAACATGCTTCTCTAAAGGTTTCAGGAGATCGTCGAACGTCTTCCCCAGTCCTGCTTTATAAGCGTCTGTGTCGGACCTACCTGCATTCTCCATCTCTTTGGCATAATTATTCGCAATTTTGTTCCCTCTGAAATCTAAGGCGATCTCTGACCATCTGTCTAGAAGTTGTTTCGCATTCTCCAATCTAGCGGAAGTGCTAAAATCGACAGCAAAAAATCGATTCATCGCGTCATCGAGACGCGAAAACGCCAATGGTCTCAGATAATCGGCAGCTTCCGCAGTTCCGGACACGAGTGACTTTAGCCTGGCTGGATCGGTAGTTTTGCCCACAGTTATGGTTGTTTTGTCAGGAGCTCTATTTTTTGCCCAAAATCCCGGGACAGCCTGTTTCCACGTTTGGTCATGCCACAGAAAGCATTTCAATTTTCCATCGCTCACTGTCGATTCGAATTTCATTTTAACGCCATCGGCTCTTTCCACTTCGATGGAATAGCGATTGCCCAAAGACGAGACTTTAAAGGTGTAAGAACGCTCGGCAAAAACGGATGTCAATTTTCCGTCCATGACTTTGAATTTTTCCAAACGGCCCAAGTCGTCGACTTTAACTTCCTGCAACACGGAGGTGGGGCCAGCTCCTCCCGGGGGTGGTGGGAGCGGGGGGGCACCGGCAGCTCCTCCCGGGGGCGGTGGGGGCGGGGGACCCCCAACAGCAAGAACAGGTCCTCCTCTTGCCTCTGGTTTAGGAAGTCCCCCTTCAAGTTGACTAAGTCTTCTTGTAAGTAACTGATGTTACGCACTCCGTATATTTCTGCTAAACAATAGGGATGAAAAAACAGGATGTTGAGCTTTACACTGATTATTTGATTAGCAGTTTTGGCCCCACCACGGCAACAGGCTTGTCTTCGATGGTAGATGGTG
>JACPKR010000042.1 GCA_016186945.1 Deltaproteobacteria bacterium
CCAAATAAGTTCGAGTCGAGGGAACAAGTTCTTCAACTTATTCAACAGCTGCACTGCACCACTCCTATCTTGAATGTCAGCTGGATGAACAACTACCTTCATTAGTAGCCCGCAAGTATCGACAACGATATGTCGTTTGACTCCGTTAATCTTTTTTCCAGCATCAAACCCATGCTCTCCACCGGTTTCGGTGTTTTTTACCGATTGGCTGTCGATAATGGCCGCACTTGGTTCAGGGTCTTTTTCTTCACAAAGAACTCGTGTAGCTTTTCGCAGTTCCCCGTTCATTTTTTCCCAAATTCCACGCAAGTGCCAAACTCGAAAGTAAAAATATGCTGTCCACCAAGGAGGAAGGTCATGAGGAATGATCCTCCACTGACAACCTGACCTGGCAACAAAAAAAATTGCGTTTAAGATTTCACGCCATCCGTATTGACGAGGCCGACCTTCTGATTTTTCTAGTGGCATGAAAACGCGCAATACTCCCCACTCGTCATCTGAGACGTCCGTCTGATATTGTCTTCTTTCCATAGTCCCGCTCCGATCTTCTTGCTGTTGAACATGGGCGGGATTCTACTTAACCTAACGATTTTAAGCCACTATTTCCTCTGATTCCCTTGTGCTAAGCTTTTTTAAACAAGCTCTTAGGAACTTTGTTGTCAAACATTTTACCACCGGAGTAGTACCTGCAGTGGCACTAGCAATTACTGACAGAGCCTTCAAAATTGAAGAACTTCTGATGATCCAGACCATCATCAACTAGGCTGGCCCAGTGCCGTTATTCCTATTATACTCAAAAATCATGGACATGCCATCGATCAGATATCATGCTCAATCAAATACCAAAATCGTTTGATAGAATGGAATCCATGTTCGGAGAAGGTTCGACAAAAGCGAAAGAGAAATACATTCGTACAGTTTCCTCTATTCGCTTTATTTTGGATCTTGCAGCTAAGAGCGGGCCTCCGCCCGGATGCTATTATCGAACGTATCCTCCTCCCTGGAAGTTTTTGGCCTTTCAATTGGTTTCAAGGCTTCCATTTACTTATCCGTTTATAAAATTCGTAGGCTCTAAAGTTAATTCAATCGGACGGAAGATCGTAAATGATTGGGATGAACCATGCGAGATAAAATCGCCTCGTTAGTAAGAGAATACTTCAGAACTCAAGTTCATAGCGTTCCCGAACCTCGGGAAGGGTATCTACCTGTAGCCGGCAAGGTTATTGATGAAGAAGATTTGGCGATGTTGGTTGATTCCTGTCTGGACATGCATTTTACCTCAGGACGCTTTGCTCATCAGTTTGAAAAAGACTTTTATCGTTGTTCCGACGTTCGCTTTTGCTGTCTCGTCAACTCAGGTTCATCAGCAAACCTGGTCGCTCTTTCTTCCCTGTCCTCTCCAATCCTTCGTGAACGGAGGATTACTCCAGGGGATGAAATCATTACTGTAGGAGCGGGATTTCCCACAACGGTGAATCCAATCATCCAAAATCAGTGGGTACCGGTTTTCATCGATGTGAAGTTGGGAACCTATCAAGCCGACTGCTCGCTATTGGACGAGGCCCTTTCGAATCGAACCAAGGCTGTGATTTTTGCCCACACGCTTGGCAACACTTTCGATCTCAAAAAAACAAAGCATTTTTGCGAACGCCACAATCTATGGCTTATAGAAGACTGTTGCGACTCCTTAGGAGCTGAGTATCAAGGGCAAAAAGTTGGCACGTTCGGAGATATAGCTACCGTCAGCTTTTACCCTGCCCACCAGATCACAATGGGGGAAGGTGGGGCTGTACTGACCAAAAGTGCAAGGCTTAAACGCATCATTGAATCCTTTCGAGACTGGGGTCGAGATTGCTGGTGCGAGCCTGGGAAAGACAACACATGCGGCAAGCGCTTCGAATGGGACCTTGGAGATATGCCAAAGGGCTATGATCACAAGTACATCTATTCGCATGTTGGGTACAACCTTAAACTAACTGATATGCAAGCTGCGCTAGGGTTGTCCCAGCTCAATAAACTTGAGACTTTTGTCAAAAAGCGCAGATATAACTTCAATCTCCTGAATAGCCACTTGAGAGGATTAGAAGAATTCATCGTCTTGCCCGAAGAAACACCTTTAGCAAAGGCGAGTTGGTTCGGCTTTCCGATCACACTTAAAATGCCCATTTCGGGAAAGAGGACGCAACTTGTGCGCTTCCTTGAGGAGAACGGGATAGGCACTCGAAATATTTTTGCTGGCAATTTAACAAGGCAACCAGCCTATCGCGATGTCAAATTTCGAGTGATCGGCTGCTTGACAAATTGCGATCGAGTCATGGTTGATTCTTTTTGGGTTGGTGTCTATCCGGGACTTGAAGATAGACATATACAATATATAAGTGAAAAAATCTATGAGGGTGTTGAACTTGCCAAAACATCTGAGTGAAAGATGAGCTTATGAAGGTAATAATTTTGGCTGGTGGATTTGGAACTAGAATGTCCGAAGAGACCTCAGTTATTCCAAAACCAATGGTTCCGATCGGAAATAAGCCGATATTGTGGCACATCATGAAAACCTACAGTC
Organism: Deltaproteobacteria bacterium; assembly: GCA_016186945.1. GTDB lineage: Bacteria > Bdellovibrionota_B > Oligoflexia > Oligoflexales > Bog-1112 > BOG-1112. The sequence goes on from JACPKR010000042.1 coordinate 2,564, forward strand.
ACTATGGATTTAACGACTTTGTCGTGCTTTTAGGCTACAAGGGAGATTCTATAAAGAATTTCTTTTTGAACTATTATACCTCTCAAAGCGATATTTGCATTGACCTGAATACAAATTCAGTAGATTTTTTGGAATCGCGCTCAGATCCGTGGAGTATTACGTTGCTGGAAACGGGGCCGGATTCACTGACTGGCAGCCGAATTAAATTAGCCGAGAAGGTCATTAACAATCAACCTTTTATGTTAACGTATGGAGACGGTGTCTCTGACATCAATATTCCTGCTTTGATAGAATGCCATCAAAAGTCAAGAAAATTGGCTACACTATCTTCAGTTCAGCCAGAAGGACGCTTTGGAAGTCTAGGATTCGGATCCAATGGTGAAGTCATTTCGTTCAATGAAAAAATTGCTGGTGATGGTAGTTGGATAAACGCCGGCTTCTTTGTCTGCGAGCCTGAAGTTTTTGGCTATATAGGCGAGGGCAGTAGAGTTACCTTTGAGAGAGAACCTTTGGAGAAACTTGCTAGAGACGGACAGCTAAACTCTTACAAGCACAATGGATATTGGAAATGTATGGATACTTTATCTGATAAAATGAAACTCAACGAAATATGGAATACAGGTCATCCACCATGGAGAGTTTGGAGTGAACCCTGACTACCGAAATGCATTTGAGAGAATTTATCGAGGGAAGAGAGTCCTTGTGACCGGCCACACCGGCTTTAAGGGGGTTTGGCTGTCTCTGATGTTGCAGGAGCTAGGGGCGGAGGTTTTTGGGATTGCTTTGCCGGCAGATACCGAACCAAACTTGTTTTCTATTGCCCCCTTGAAAATTCACTCCAATTTTGTAGACATTCGAAATTTCAAAGAGATATCAAGATCGGTTGAGAATGCAAACCCTGAAATTGCTTTTCACCTTGCCGCACAACCACTTGTAATACGTTCTTATAAAGACCCAATCGCGACCTACGAAACAAACGTCATGGGGACGGTGCACCTATTTGAGGCCTTAAAAACACAAAAGTTGGTAAGGGCAATTGTTTGCATTACGACGGATAAAGTCTATCGTCAGAGTCAGGGACGAAGACACTACCGGGAAGATGACCTTCTTGGAGGGAAGGATCCATACAGTGGTTCCAAGGTATGTGTGGAATATATATGTGAACAATTTCGACATCTATTTATGGAAAAGAATGTTCTTCTTTCTGTTGCGCGCGCCGGAAATGTACTTGGTGGAGGAGATTGGTCAGCAAATAGAATCTTGCCAGACTTAATTAGGAGCTTTATCAATGGAAGGGTTGTCAAGATTCGGCATCCAGAGGCAATTCGGCCGTGGCAGCATGTTCTCGATTGCATTCATGGGTATTTAATCATCGGTGCGCATCTCTTACAAAACAAATCCGATGTCGCTAAGGCTTGGAATTTCGGTCCTGATCGAGATAGGTTGATTACGGTACGCGAGGTCGTTGATCGCGTGCGCAATCATTTCGACGGTCTCAAGATTGAGATCTCTTCCTCGGCATACCCAGAAAATCAGTTTTTAGCTCTCGATAGTTCAATGGCAAGAAACGAACTTCATTGGCATCCGCATTACACGTCCGAGGAAGCCATCGAAGAGTCTATTCTGTGGTATAAAAATTACTACCAGAGCGGCCGAGCAAATTGCTTCGAAGCTCTAGAAAAATTCTGGAGTAAAAGCCCCCATTATAATTCTATGGAAGCCAACTCATAGCAAGGTTTCCAATATTCCTGCTAAGACAATGAGGTTCTCGTCGAATTCGAAGTTGCTTGAAGAGTTCCGTAAGCGGAACCCTAGAAACGAGTGTTTTTGGGTCGCTTGGCCTTCCCTGGTAGGTTCCGAAATTAAACCGAGCCGAGTTCCGAACAAAATGTTCCTGCGCTAAGCTTACAAGCTGACGGATAGAATATCCTTTTCCTTCACCGATTTCGATATCCTCCAGTCCCGGCTCGAAGTTTGAAACTTCAGTAGCAAAATGCATGATTATGGCAACAAGATCCTCGATATAGACGAAGTCTCGAATTTGAAATCCATATGACAAATCCATCTGCTGGTTTTTTGCTGCTGCGTGAACGATCTTATCCACGACGGAATCCATGGGAGGACCATAGATAATGTGTGGCCTTAAGTTCACAACTTGATATCGGTCGGAAAATCCAGCAAGGTATTCTCGAAACATGCATTTGGTCTTACTGTAGAGGTTCGTTTCTTGTGGCAATATAGTATCTATATTAATGACTCTGCGAAGGGGGGCTTCGCTGAGTTTTTCAAGAATTCTCTTTGGAAAAAAGTAGTTTGCCTCGTATACATCATTTCGAGAGGTGCCCTCCCCATAATTCGTAGCTAAATGTACAAAGCAAGTCCAATGACCTCCTCGGCAATTTTCTCCTTTTTCGAGGTTATGAAAATTGATGTTTTTCTTTCCTAAATGTTGGCAAACAACTGAACCAAGTCTTCCAGTACCACCCGTGACGAGGATATTTGCGTTTGACATAACCAACTCCGATCCATAGACGCGAACGGTTCTTCAATTTCTGCAGTGTGGTCTCACTCTCGTTGCCATCACGGCAAGAAACTCGATATATTTGATTGATTTTGGAGGAATTACAGACAATAATAGAAAATCTCATCAATTTAGGCTTTTTATGGATTCACTTCTGTTTATTGGAAATCTTTTTTTACTTTTAAGTAGTTCTTTACTATTGACGGAAAAATTCATACCGAGCAGCTCTTTCGCTGCAAAAGGAATCCTGTGCTTTCTTCTCATGGTTCTTTTTATTTCCATTGAAACTTTGATACTTGGTTTGTTCGGCTATCTAAATAAAAATATGATTAGTCTTGGAACCATGATCATTGCCATTGCTGTTTCCTTAAAATATTCTAAAGTTACAGTACTATACAATTTTCGCACCATTTCGTTTTTTTTTAGTTCCCTGCCTTTAGTCTTGAATATCTTAACGGTATTTTTTGTCGCGGTCCTTGCTTGGCATGCTTACCTTAACACACTTTTGCCAATTCATGTTTGGGATGTTTTGGTTTATCACATGCCAAACGTGGCGGAATGGGTTACACATAGCAGGATTTTTGAAATCCACACGTGGGTGGATCGCAGTCATTATATGCCGATGGGCTTCGAAACTATTCTAACTTGGGTGGGTGTTTTTTTTCACCACGATTTGCAACTACGATTCGTTGAATACACATTTGGACTGATTGGCTCGGTTGTCTGCTACGACTTCTGCAGGCTTCTCATGGATGGCAAACATCGAAATTTCGCGTTCTTTTTGGCGATAACGTTTTTCTTAACACCGGCGATTTTAATCCAAATTTTGGCCACTAGAAACGATTTAAGTACGAATATATTGTATCTTACAACCCTTCTCTTTATGGCTCGGACGATTGTAAGCAAAGATTCAAGGTATCTAGCGATCGCGACCTTAAGCGCAGGTTTGGCTCTAAATTTTAAACCGATAGCTCTTGTTTTTCTTACGCTTTTCTATACTACTTTTGCCATTGCAATGCTCATTCAGTGGGGTTTTAGAACCGCCTTAATCCGTGTAGCGCTGTCTGGAATCGCTTGCCTCTTTATCGGCTCGCCGTGGTATTTAAAAAACTGGATCATATACGGCCATCCTATTGAAGCAATTCAAAACGCCGGCTCCCGACATATGGTATCCCTTTTCAATTTTAGCGACTTCTCGACCCATTTCTGGAGTGTTTGGTATAAACTCTTGGATCGAGGTACGCCATTTTCAAGTGACCTAACTGGAAGTTCCGGGTTCGGGCCTATATTTTTTGGTTTTTTCTTTACTATGGGATGCCTTCTTTTATGCTACCGTTTTATTGGCGAAGGAAAAGAGAAAGGTAAAAAAGGTGACTTACTTGCTCCATTGTGGATTACGGCTACCGCGTTTTTAGGAATATTCATAATCATCCAGTATTTAAGTCATGACAATCCATGGAACTTTAGATATTTTAGCTGGATATCAATTGTCCCCTTTCTTCTTATGGGATTTCTAGTCTCTAAAAACCAAATATCGAAGCTTAATTGTATTCCCTTTCTTGTTTTTTCCTCAATATATGGATTTATGACTTCATATACGTCCGGCGATACGTCTGATGGAGTTGTTTCCCATATGAAAAGTAAAGCTATGTTCGAACGGTCAAGCGCAATGAGTGCTCGATTTATGCCGGACCCTCATCGATACGTAGGCTATTTTGTTCCCACCAAATTTCCGATCGGATATAGGGGAGCTAATGGTGCTGATTGGTTCGTCTATCCTCTTTATGGGACATGGTTTTCCAGACAGGTCCATCACTGCCATGAAGCAAATAACCTTCAAGAACTAAAAAACTGCCTTTCCAAAAATGGAGTAAAATTCGCCATCATAGCTGATTCTCTCGCTCCTGAAGTTCGGGCTAGTAAGAACTTCATAGAGATCCGGCCTTTCGTATTCTATTGGAGGGAGGGATGACTATGTTGACAACTGGATTTTTTTTTAAGACGTTAAAAACAATTCTAATGCTCATCAGTTGCCTTGCTTTCATATTTTATACCTACGGTAACATAATTAGAATTAGAGATGGGTCGTCATACTTTTTTCCGTTTTTTAAAAGTATTATAACTAATAGCGATCAAAAAGAGTGTGTGCCTTTGAAAAATGATTCTGTTCCACTATGTGTGAATGACTCTTTTCCGGCAATGAACTCTCTCCTCCTAAGAAACCTAAATCAGAACTTCGGAGATATAAGGAGTTTCAAGGAAATAGGTATTCAGAAGCAATCTACAGGGGATATTCCTGCTCCGAAAGATATCGACGATTTGTTGGAGATTGGTCAACAAGACTGCCTATATGAGCTTCTCAACACAAGTGAGGGAACATTTGTCATCAAAATGAAAACAAAATTTGCTTGCCGGAACTCCTATTTTAGAGCAGATGTAGTCCCCGGATTTAAAGGCAAAATCATCGAAATGACATTTGACGTAGAACGTCCAGGTTCTGATGATTTAATTCCAGAGATTCATCTAGCGGGAAAAACGAAAATCACTCATTCGGACCACAATGGGTGGGCGCAATTTGCTCAACGGTTACCACGAATCCCGCATGACAATGATCTTGTCTCCGTTGACGGCGAATTTAGTTTTTCTGTGAAAAAGGGAACTCATCAGCCGTACATAGAAACCGGCCGCTCAATTTTCGCCGGTGTGGGGACGTGGCCACAGGCTGGACAAGAGCTAATGGTCATCTATCAAAAATACTTCGAAGGAATTAAGCCTATTGATGATAGCTACCCGCGGGAAGGACTCTTTTTGAACTCCTACCTTGAACACGGTGGTGAAACTACGAAGGTCCATGTCACCGCCTTGCTTCCTAATGAGGATTCATGGTCATTTTATGCAAACTTAAACTCACTTAGCAAAGATAATTGGAACCTTCGCTCTGTGACGGTCCATTTGGCGGAAGGTCCATTGAAAACCTCAGTGACTGCCCTATCCGCCCTCGATTACGACTACGCCATTGCAATGGTGGAGAATGGCGTTTGTCCAAGCAATTCCGTAAAGTGTATATTTAAGGAACTAGCTGTTTTTCACGAAGCTTTGGGAGTATCAAGCAGTATTAACGGCGACCTATCTTTCAGCAGTGATTTTACGTCCTCTAACGTGCCATAACGGAACCTGTCGTGAAGATTGACTTATCTATCATCATGTGCAGCTTCAATGAAGAAGCCTGGATCCAAAAATCACTAAACGATTTGCATCAATCAATCGATTCAAGATCTGAGTCTGTGGAGATTCTTTTGATCGACAATGGATCGAATGATGGAACTAGAGATGTTATTAAAAAAATTAAAGACCCCCGTTATCGAATATTTTTCAATGACAAAAACATAGGAAAAGGAGGTTCGATTAAAAAAGGAATTCAGAACTCTACCGGCAAATATATTGTGATTCATGACCCCGACTTTGAATATCGAGCAAGCGATCTATGGAGGTGTTACGACTCTATTACTTCCCAACCGGTCGAATGCATCCTCGGCAGCCGTCTAAAAGGATCAAAGATTCGATTTATTTATCTAACCAACCTTCTCGGAGTCATCTTTTTGTCGAAACTGATAAGTTGGCTATACAATTGCGAAATATCAGATGGGGCAACGGCGATGAAGATGTTTCACGCTTCGACCTTGAAGAATCTTCAACTCGCTTCCAGTGGCTTCGATCTTGATTTTGAACTTATTACGAAAACAAGACTAGCAAAAGGATCAATAGGAGAAATTGCAATTGAGTACTTCCCACGGACCTTCAAAGAGGGAAAAAAGATTCGAGCGCTTCAAGATGGAATAAAGGCACTATTTGTGATTTTGAGAGATCGATATCAATTTTTTCAAAGAATCTCCTATCGCTTCTACCCTTCAGCCAATTAAGGAAGCATGCTTCGCATGCTACTTGCTAGGAGGAGGCTTGGACCTCCCCCTAGCTAACGCGCGTATCGAGCCATAGCTTCGCAATGGCTGACGCGCTTTTTGGGCCTAAAGGCCGAGGTCTGTACCACTGAGGAGGTCTAGGAAAATTCTCCACGAATTTTTAGTCGAGCAGCTGATCAAAAAAGCAAGGATTGCCTTTATAGACTGCGACCTTAAAGAACCAACTAAACTCGTCCTAGATTGGTTGCGCCCAGTAATGCAGGACGGATGATCTTGATCATGGACGAGTTTTCTCGTACAATGGCAGCAATTCGAAGGGTCTTCCTGGTGCTTTTAACGATTTCTGCCGGGAAAATCCCAATCTCTCCTTCCGTTTTCTATATAGCTACGGATGTGGCGGGGTTGCTTATATTCTTTCGGACGCGGGGGAAAGTTGTCGATAAAAGGCATCATCCTTGACCTCGATGATACGCTTATCGACTCAGAACGAGCCTATGGCGAGGCTCTTGAAGCGCTGAATTTGTCGGCCAGTAGTACCGACTTCGTGACCGCGCGCGAGACCGTAAAAAATCGCCTGCCAGCCGAGCATGTAAGTGCTCGCAACCGCATTCTCTATTTCAAGTGCCTTTTGGAAACTCGCGGCGACTTCAACGCGACCAACTTACTAAGTATCATGACCTCGTACGAGAAATCATTGGCGACTTCTATAGAACGTCAATGGCGACAACTGTGTCGAGAGTCACTATTTGCAAACCTAACATCCAGGGCTGCGCTAATTGTTGTTACGAATGAGAACTTGCGAACACAAGCTATCAAAATCCGCGCCATGGATCCCGATGGCTTATATTTTTCGAAGGTTGTCTGCTCTGAAGAGTACGGCGCAGAAAAGCCAGATCGCCGGCTTTATGAAGCGGCGTTGTCACGCCTTGCCCTCAAGCCAAGCGAATGCGCCGTGGTAGGAAATCACTTTGAAAACGATATTGAACCGGCACTTCGATTAGGGATGATAGCCTTCCTCTCGATCGAATTCGCAAAAAATACACCCACAAAAATTGGTCGACCGCCGGTTTGCAAGGACGTGACCATTCTCGACGCGTTGGATCAAATTGAAGATGCATTGCATGGGTAGCGATAGCAGCGTAGTTCGTCTAGCTGAAGTTTGCCGCCAAGTCGGGTCCTGCATTCCCTATTGGAATCAAGGTCAAGGGGGCAATGTCTCTCTTAAGGTAACCGTCAATAACGTCGAGTCCCTCTACATAAAGGCTTCTGGCTACCGCCTTGGTGAAGTCACAGCAGAGAAAGGCCTCGCCTGTCTCAATCTGTCAAAGTTTAGGGCTGCCCTTGCCCAAGTCTTGGGTGAAAAGGCCTATGCGGATCTCTTGAGCGACCAGACCTTTCGGCTGGCTTTTCACGAGGCCCAGCCATCAATGGAGACGATCTTTCACGTCCTTCTGCCTTCGCCCTGCGTTATTCACTTTCATTCTGTGGCAGCCCTCACGATGGCGCACATCGCTGCAAAGACGCCAGTTCGCTGGTCCTCATGGCTTGCCGCTACGGCTTTCGATCGCGTAGCTATCGTCTCAAGGATGAGTCCCGGTCTTCAGCTTGGATTGACCTTAGGAGCAAAGGCCGATTGCCAAGTATTGCTGCTCGAAAATCACGGAGTCGTCTTACAAGGAGACGATTGGTCAATGGTTGAGAAATGGAAGGATTTCGAAAGGAAGTTTTGCATCGAATGGGGCCACCCGGCTTTGGTTCCGGCTGGAAAGACTTACGTTGGCGGAACGGCGCCGTTGCGCCTGTATTTCCCCGACACAGCAGTATTTTTGCCGCGTATAAAAGCGTTGCTGCAAGCAAAATTCCAAGGTAAGCAGGGCGAGATCCAGTGGCAAGCCCACCCATCTTCCGAAATTACCGATCGCAACGCCTTGGAAATCTGGCTTGCGACCACACTTTTGTATGAAAGCTGCCCCGACTTGCCTGAGATTCCCCGAGACCTCGCGGCAAAAATTGCTGGGCTGCCAACCGAACAGTTTAGAAAGTCAACATGACTCCAATTCAACTTCTTATTCCTATGTCCGGCCAAGGCAACCGCTATCAAAAGGCGGGATACACTCAACCAAAACCGCTCATTCCCGTATCCGGGATACCGATGATAGAGCGACTGCTCGGGTGCTTTCCCGAGCGTTGGCCGACCACGTTCGTTTTGGCTATTAACCACAAAAAAACGCCGCTACCCGCTGTTCTGTCTGGGCTACGCCCCCAGGGCCAACAAATTTTCATCCCCAAGCACGCCCTGGGCCCTGGCCACGCAATCTCGAGTGCCCTGGCACACATGGATCCCAACGGACCGGTCCTCGTAAGCTATTGTGACTACGGAATGGTCTGGAGCAGTCGCCAATTTGAAGATTTTGTCAGAGAGTCGGAATGCGACGCCTGCGTAGTATCGTACCGTGGCTTCCACGCTCACTACCTCAGACAGACCAACTACGCATTTTCCCGCTTAGACAATGAACGAGTCGTTGAGGTCAGAGAAAAAGGCAATTTTACCAACGATCGCGAACAGGAATTTGCGTCCTGTGGTGCTTACTATTTCCGGACGGTGAAGATCCTAGAGCGCGCATTGAAATCTCAGATTGAACAAAATCTATCTCTCAACGGTGAATTCTACGTCAGCCTAACGGTCCAGGCGCTTTTAGCTGCTGATCCAAATGCCCACGTCAGGGTCTTCGAGATTCCCGCCTTTTTCCAGTGGGGAACCCCCGAAGATTTACGCAACTTTGAATATTGGGAAAAAGGCATGTCTAGTGCCAGCCGAAATGCCTCTCGACCACTTGCCGGAGTGTCACAGCTCCTGATGCCTATGGCCGGAAAAGGATCTCGCTTTCGGTCGATGACTAGTATTCCAAAACCCTTTTTGCAGATTAACGAATACCGACCCATGTACGCCTATGCACTTGCAACGCTTCCTCCGGCAAAATCGGAAGTTTTCGTAGCGCTCGAAGAACATCGGCCGCACATCGACGCTGCGAAAGCCGATAGTTTCACTTTCCTGTCCCAAACCCCGGACGGCCAAGCCCTATCGACCGAAGCGGGTTTGGGAAATATCGACCATTCACGCGACGTCCTCGTTTCTTCCTGTGATCACGGCTTAGTCCTTGATCCGGAAGCATGGGGAAAATTCATCAAGAACCCCCGGTGTGATGCCGCCATTTTTGTCGTGCGCGGCTACCCGGGCGCTCGGCGTCGACCCACCGCTTACGCGTACGTCGAGACGGTTAACGATCAAGATTCTTACCCAAAAGTGAGCGGTGTAAGCGTAAAAAAGCCACTTTCCGATGCACCGGAGCGGGACTATATCTTGGTAGGAACATTCTGGTTTGCCCGTGGCGGACTATTACAGTCAGCCATTGCTCGCCTTAAGTCCGAAAACATTCGAGTGAATGGCGAACTCTATTTAGACTCAATCTTTCCGCTCATGCTTGCGGGTGGTAGCATAGTTCGGGTCATAGAACTCGACGGCTACGTGAACTGGGGGGATCCAGACGCCCTTGCGGAGGCCCTCTATTGGCAAGAGGTTTTCTCCTGCCACCGACTCGATCGACGCCCGCGCTTTCCTGGAGTTAAATTCTGATGACGTTAAAATTCGAACTAGTCATTCCTGCATACAACGAGTCAAAATCGCTGGGTTCACTTTTTGAACGCTGCGTCAATGCAGCGCGGACACATGGATTTACTTCCTCGCAGTTCCAGCTGGTTGTTGTTCAAAATGGCAGTATGGACGATTCTCCAGCTACCTTGGAAAAACTCAAAAGCGGCCCCCTAGGTGAGTGGTTCCGTGTCGTCAACATTGTTACTAATCAAGGCTATGGCAACGGCATTTGGACCGGCCTCCAGTCAACCAGCGCCGACTACGTCGGTTGGACCCATGCCGATATGCAGTGCGACCCAACGGATGCGATGAAAGCCTATCAGATGTGCACCGCAGCGACAGGTCAAAACCTAGTCGTGAAAGGGGTTCGCACCAAGCGAAATTGGAAGGACTGGTGTGTGAGCCGAGTTTTTGAGTTTTTCATCAAGTTCTTTTTAGGGTTTCGCGTCTTCGAAGTAAACGCCCAGCCAAAAGTGTTTCGCCGGGAATTGCTCACTAGCTTGAAAAATCCGCCAAAAACGTTTGCCTTCGACCTATACGTTCTCTATCACTCGGTAAAAGCGAAGTACCAGATTCAATCCTTCGAGGTAGCTTTTCCTCCGCGCATCCACGGGGTTTCCAAATGGGCCGCAACCTTTTTTGGGCGCTATAAGACTATCCTAGGCATGATCCGTTACATGCAAGTCTTAGCTCGGACAGAAGGTCGCCTGTGAAAGAACTGCTGCGGTCGCCGCTATTTTGGGCAGGTCTTCTGATCAGAACCGCTCTTATGCCGTTCTTTGTGGGTAAAATCCCCGAGACCTCTATCATTCCCTTTTTGGATTTTACCGTCCAAAATCTTGGTACCAATCCTTGGGGGCAACTGCCGGCGGAATCATTTCCCTACGGGATCGTGTCTTTGTTGCTGATGGCATTTCCCCGCTGGTTGGGGTTCCTGCTAGTGGGAGCCAGCGCTCTCGGCACTTCCGCGCTAGGGTTGTGTTTGTATAAATTGCCGCTTCTTGGCTTGGACTTGTTTCTTTTTCTTGTTCTGACGCGATTGTGCGAATACCGCTCCCGCATGCTGCTAATTTTCTACTGGCTCAACCCTGTTTTGATTTACATAAGCTACATACACGGCCAGATCGACGTAGCTTCCATAGCATTCCTAGCACTGTCGCTAGTCATGCTCGGCAAAGACCGTCCAGTTGGAACCGCGGTTGCATTGGCTGCGGCAACATTGTGCAAATTTCAGGTGGCGTTGGCGCTGCCGATTTATATGGCATTCATCTGGCGCCAAAAGTACCCCGGCGCCGCCCTGGCCAGTCTTGCCAAACTGCTACCGATCCTTGGCGCCCTGTCGTTTCTTGGGTTCTTGCCGATCATTATGGCTAATAAACTCGACTATGTAACGATAGCATCGCCGCAGGCGGCGTCCATCTTTGGTGCTTGGATTCACTACGGCCATGAGACTGTCCTGTACCTCGGTGTTTCGGTCGTCGCAATGATCCTCGGGCGGCAAATCATTGTCTCCCCTGTCAAGCCCCTTGGGCTTGCCTACGGTTTTGCGGTGGTGTTCGGCGCGATTATTCTGGTAACCGACCCAGGCCCTGGGTGGTACTTTTGGTTTTATCCCTTTCTCGCCATTCTCATGGTCCATCAATTTAACGTGCCACGCTCCCTCTACTGGCTCAGCGTCGCTCTCTATTTTCTACATTTCGCTGGAGTCGACCTCCTCGGATTGGCTTCACGTTTCCCGGCATCCCATGAAAGCTTGACCTTCACTCTTATACAGACGTGCCACATGGGTCTCATGATCGTCATCATCAAGATTGTGTGGGCAGAGCATATGCCGATTCTTTCACGGACTCGACCGGTGTTGATCGGCATAGCTGGTGATTCAGGCACCGGAAAAAACACCCTGAGCGAGGGTCTAATCAAAGTCTTTGGCGATTCGGGAATGAGTCTCATTGAAGGCGACGACTACCATAAATGGGAGAGACACCATGAAAAATGGGGAGACTATACTCATCTTGATCCGAAGGCGAATAACCTAGCCGACTGGGCATCTCACGTTGACAATCTGATCTTGGGGCGCTCGGTCTACCAGCCTCACTACGATCACAGCCAAGGGACATTTACCTCGCCGCGCGAACTTCGGCCAAACCGAACCTTAGTGGTTCAAGGACTCCATACATTTTTCCTGAAAAGCATGCGCCGGCATTTCGCCATCAAGGTATTTCTGGCCCCCGATCCGATGATTCGCCTAGCGTGGAAGATTCACCGCGACGTTCATCTCCGCGGTCACTCACTTGACAAGGTCATGAGCACAATCAAGGCTAGAGAGGCCGATTCCCGCCTGCACATAGATCCGCAACGTAAACTAGCCGATTGGATCATCGAGTATTTTTCCACCGAGACAATTACCCAGGAAAACCTCATCGAGGGCAAGGAATTTAAACTTGGGGTTCGTCATATCTTTTGGAACGACACCCCGGTTATGCCGCTTCTTGCCGAGCTGCGGGATCGCTATCAAGTTCATGTTGATATCAAAAATATTGAAGGCGACTTTGACCGGGTTTCAGTCACGATTATTGGTGATGCAATTACACCACAACAGATCGCCACACTTGCCGAGAGCACTTTTCCCAATCCTAGGCGAATCACCCGGTCACACAAACCGCCGATTTGGGAAGGCGGGCTCGCCGGGATCAACCAACTTTTCGCGTTGGCACTCACTGAGCAACGTCTAGATCGAAAAGCAGCGTCGGGAGTTGAACGCAATGCCTAGTCCAATCTTTATTGAACATCGAATCAATTCAATTGCGGCACTGGCGGGCGTTCACAAAGATCATGGAGTTGAAATTGATCTGCGCTCAGATGTAGGTAACATCGGAAAACTTCATCTTTCCCACGATCCATGGATTCGAGGTGACGACTTCGATGATTGGCTGCGAGAGTATGTCGGGCTAGGCATCAAAGGGCCGCTTATTCTCAACACCAAGGAAGACGGCTTGGAACAGGCCGTGTTGGATCGAATGGAACTTGCAACCATCAGGAATTTCTTCTTCCTCGACACAGCTTTGCCGACCTTAGTCAAATGGAGCCTGAAAATGAGGCGGGATTGCTTTGCGCTGCGCCTATCTCAACACGAACCAGCGGCGCCGCTCGATAGCTTCAAGGGCCGAGCAAAATGGGTATGGGTTGATTGTTTTGATGGAGTCCCCCTTACCGCCGACATCCTTAGAAATATCAGCAACGATTTTAAGCTTTGCATTGTTTCCCCGGAGCTTCAGCAGCGGCCAATCGACGAAGTAGCTAAGTTTTCAGCTCTTCTGCCATTTGCTTCGGCTGTCTGTACTAAAGATCACAGAGTCTGGGAAACGTTGGCGAAAACAAAAACCTGATCGTTCTCACCGAGAAGGCGATAGCCAATTAAGGAAGCAGCTTCGCATGCTACTTGCTAGGAGGAGGCCCCTGCAAAAACCGATACATAAGTTCCACATCCGCCGCGATTTTGAAGTCTAACCGGTAATACTCATATTTTTCGAATAGCTCACGTTTGCAATAGAATGTGGATGCGCCGGGGTCCAACTTTTCTCAAACAAGCCATCTTGAAACGGCCGGGAAATCCATCTGCACGTGGTGTGCGTGGCGGTGGCGCGGTCTACATAAATCAAATCGCCATAGCAGCAATCAATGGAGTTGGACTGAAACGCCGATACCACGTTGGCAACCACAGTCCTGTCGTAAAACATATCATCCGAATTCAAGATTCCCACGATGTCACCTGCGGCCAGGCGGATGCCTCTGTTCATGGCGTCATACATCCCGCGGTCCTGCTCCGAAACAACGTGACGGATTTTGTACGATTGAATGATGTCTAGAGTGCCGTCTGTTGCCACCGTCCATGACAATGTGTTCGATATGGGGGTAAGACTGGGACAAAACAGACTCAATGGCCCCAGCGATAAACGCTTTGTTGTTAAATACAACGGTGATGATGGATTTTACCGGACCTCTCATTTTATTTTTTCTAGCCAGGTATTTTTGATGGGTTTTAAAAAAAAGCAGACTGCAACAGATGCCAAAATGAGAAGTAAAAATTCTGTTGTCATGCGATTTCGGATAACCCCTTGATACAGAACATGGGGAAGCCAAAATAGAATAATCGATGATTGCACAATGAGAAATGCAAAACGATTTTGTTTGTATAAAATAGCGCTGCCTACCAAAGCAAGCAGCACATAAATCGTGTAAGGCAGCGTATACAGCAAATTCTTAAGAAACGAGGTGTTATTCGCATCATCCAGTCGAATATCCCAATACCGGATGGTTTTCCATCCGAAGTTGGCGAGGGTCTGAATTGGATGAGTGTACATATAGGTAAAAGCGATTTTTGCGAGAAGTCGGTCTCGAATATAAGGGTCGGTTTCACGTCTTATATTTGCCGGAAGACCATGATCGTGCTCAAGTTCTTCCAGATAGCCGGAAACGTAATAGCGTTTTGCGTAATAAGGAACCAGCGCATTATTGCTTAGGTATAAATTGTAACCGCTTAAGGGTGGGAAAGGTTTGAAGTGTCCCGTATCACGATACATCTTCAACGATAATAGTCCCAACAATCCCGCTAAGCAGAAACCCGACAAGAAAAGGGGGATCATTTTTTTTAACCATGTTTGGCGAGAGAGGGGGGATTTAAGGAAATGCCAAATCCCGAATCCATAAAAAAAACATACCAAAATAAGAGTATTGGAACGGATGCCAATGATTAAAAAGGATAATAACGCAAATATAAGCCCTGATTTTAATTTGTAGCCATGGGTGTGCCAATGCATAAAACTCACAATCATGCCGGCAAACAGTGTTACCACGATTCCTGCTTGGGGTTGCTGTGATGCCATGGACACATAGTAAGGAAGGAAGGCTACACCAGCTACACTCAACCATGCGATTTTGTTAGACAATTTTAATTGCTGTGTGAGAAAATAAACCAAGGGTCCGATCAAGGCATGCAAGCAGACATGAAAAAAAATATAGAGCGGGAGTATATGACAACTCACCATCCATAGCGTAGCCGCAATAATCTTATAGAGGGGGTACCAATAGGAATTTAGTGATATGGCAGGATTTTGAAAATAGGTGTAGTCCGTGGCAGCAGAGGTAACAAACACCACTGCCAAACGTGGAACTAAACAAGTTATCCAACTAACGACCAGCCAGCGTGTGATTATTGCCAACATAATGCTCCATCAACTGATTGAGTGTGGCCTCTGCCATCTTCTTGAGGTTGGCACCGCATTCAGGGTTGGACACGGATTACTTTACGCTACCGAAATTATGTAAACATCTCCATGAAACATTCATATGGCCACCTGAGGTGGACCCCGTTGTCTAGACAAATTTTGACCTAAAATAAGTAAAACCCAAGACACTAAATAATGGCAGAGTCCCTGGTCTAGGGAGTCGCCAAGTCAAACTTCCCTCACTAAGCTGCATAATGCATCTCCTCTGGG
>JACPKR010000038.1 GCA_016186945.1 Deltaproteobacteria bacterium
CCCAGAGGAGATGCATTATGCAGCTTAGTGAGGGAAGTTTGACTTGGCGACTCCCTAGACCAGGGACTCTGCCATTATTTAGTGTCTTGGGTTTTACTTATTTTAGGTCAAAATTTGTCTAGACAACGGGGTCCACCTCAGAACTCGACACGATGTTGTTCGTCATACAAATCTAACTTGATCGCCTCGGAACTGACATAAGGCAAATAGTGGTGGACACCGTTTGTAGTGGATATGTAGCGATAATCGCCGCCGTTAACCAGAAGGAAGGGATACGGAAACCGATCACGAACGGTTTTCCCCCGACTCAGATCATACTGAATAAAGGGATGATTCAATTCCCAACCGACACCAAAACCTGAAGTTTCCTGGCCGTTTTGTTGATTGTAGCGCAGGGAAAGTTCATACTGCATATTCCCGCGCGTAGCCAGCTCAGGAAGCGGAATCGTGAATTCAAACGTGCCCATGTTGCTTTGCACATGCGCCCGAGCTTGCTGCTCGGAAGCTTTTTCCACTCCATTACTGCGGAAGTCAGGCAGTTTGACCAGCCCCTCTCGGGTTGGTGACTTGTCTTCTGCACAAAGAAAACCGGAAAGGTTTAAAGCCCAAAGTATAAACAAGACTTTCGGAGCAAGGTTTCTTATCATAACAAACCATTTAAAAACGGTGATTCCGTCCAGCTTTCCCAAAGCCCCAGGGCATCCTCAAAACTAAGATTGGTCTCGCAGTGTAAAACACTCATGCCATGCCGAATGCCGCTATCGTCGGTGTGGGGTGGCGAGTCAGTCAAACACAAGTTGATCTGATTTTGAGTTGGATCGACGAACTCGTTCATTTCACCCCAATTGAGAAACTTGTAAAAAAAAGTGGCCCCAAACTGGAAAGATGCCTTGGTCATTAAAAAGGGCTGAAACGATAAAAGACTTCCCGCGGGAGCGCTTAGATAACTTTTATAAGAATTGACACGAATCGGAGCGTAGGAGTCATCGATTGTCCTGGCTCTTATCGCAAACGTATCCCCTTGAAGGTAGGAACCTGACAAGGTTACATCGGATCCTTCGTAAAGATGAAGAGCCGTTTCGGTCGCAAATCCGGTTGTTTTCAGAAAAGTCAGTCGGCTATTTTCCGAAAAAACAGCTTCCCTGACAGGTTGTTCCCGAATTCCGATCCTCACGTCATGCGTAGAAAGATCGGCTAAACCAAGTGCGGTAATGGCATCCACGATTGTTGCGTGAACGGGGCGTATCTCCAAATTCTCAAGTTTCCAATACTGTGACCGGAGACGCAAGAATCCAAGCACTCTTTTTTCATCCAAGCCGGAATCAAGAGCCACATTCAGATTCTTAATAACGACCGGAAAGCGTCCCGGAACGTTAACGTCGAAAAGAAAGGCTTGTGATTTTCCATATAGGACAGGTTTGGGAGAAAACGTGAGCCGCAATTGCTCCCGCCCATTGCCCCCTCCTTCTATTATGACTGGACAGTCTTGAGAGGGCCACTTGATTTGATCTACAATGGGTAGGTTTTCAGTCACAACAATATGTTTGAGATGATCCGGTGAGCAATCGGAATGCAAAGCTTCCAGAAGAGCGGTTTCACTGTCCACGAGGATTTCATGAGAAAATACGGGAAAAAGTTCTGGAAAATAATGAACCCCTTTTTTTGAAAGTGATCCCTCCCGTTCGATCTCTTGCCACAAGGTATTTATATTTGATTCGCCCTTGGCCGTTTGCAAACCAAGAAATTCTGGCTCGATGTTTTTAAAAACAAAAACCACAGCGCTCGCTTTTGGGTTCCAGAGAAGAATTTTATCCGTATTTTTTGCAAGACGTGCAGCCTGTACGACAGGAGTTAGATCTTGCAGCGAGCCAGCGTCGGGATCGTAAAGTTGAGGTGCGGGCGATGCCGGGACCTCTTGGTTTCGTATATTAAAAAGGACAAGTTTGTTATGGGGTAGTTTGTCGAGACTTCCGGACTTGAAAAAATGGGCAGTCGGCCAAATACCTTTCAGCAACGCGGGCCCGTTCCGGTAGGTGAAAGCGACCCCGTTGACGCTTTTTACATAGAGGGTTGAACTCTGGCCGAGAGCATTTTTATATTCGACAGAAAAAACATAGTGATTTTGGCCTTCGACATTGATTGAAAAAGGTCCGGTTATTTGTTGAAAATTCTGTGAATGAGCTGACTTTTTTGCCTCTGTTAATCTATCGAGATCAAGTATCTGTGTGCCGGGATCGAGATCACCAAGGTCATTGATTAGAAAAAAACGATTTTGAAAAATTGATTTTTGAAAGACTTCCGAAAACCTTTCCGATAGCGTCGGACTTTTTTCTTTTGAGAAACTGAGATAGAAATTTTTCTCCTCTAAAGAAGAGCTAACGAGCGCGTGTTCGTTGAGAAAAAACACCGATGACGTTAAGAATTCAGCACTTAGCTTTGCGGGATCACAAGAAAGACGTGGCCACTCTTTCAGTGCGAGGTGCTGTTCGTGATCGAGCTGAGTTTTAGTGAAACGACTCGCTTCGATCCCCAAAAACTGTGCAATCTGCTTTTCAGATTCGCAGTCGTAAAAAACGACCCCAAAGTTCTGGCCCTCTGTCTTGGATTCATCAAAGACAAACCAAATTCGCTTGCCATTTTGATCTGTTTGGGCAGCCAGATTCGTCGTCGCCATGGACTGACCAGCACTCAATAAAGCTAAGCAAAACGTCAGCAACGATACGAGTCTAATGTTCATTTTTCCATACTCGAATCATTCGCAGTTTTCAGTTCCAAGAGCCAGCACTGCTTGGCTTCATCGGCACTCGAGAACGGTTCAAATTCCCATATTGCTGAGAAGAAGTAAGAATTGAGAGAACCGCAAAATTCTTGCAGAGTTTTACCTCCGCTTAACGTCCACTCGCCCTTTTTGGCACAAAGAGGACTTTCGGAGAGGGTTTTCTTTGACGACGGCAGGAAGGCGTTCGCACAGATTTCCTCTCCATGCGCAACAGCTTGGGCATCACCGTTGCCCCTTAAAAAATCGCAATAATACAATTTGCACATGCGGAGCATATCGCGTTCTTTGTCTTTCGCTTTCCAAGTTTCAATAAGTCTTTCTGTTTCTTTCAACCAACTCGCAAGGGGCTGTGCAAATTCGTCAAACACTTTCTGTTGGTCTTTAAGCTGTTGGGTAAGATCTCCCGACTCATCGGCGAGCAGACCGTTTTCGAACTGTTCCTTTTCTTCTTTAAGCTGGTTGGCTCGGGCTATAGTGTCGCGATATTCGGCCAAAAGCGGATCGATCACTTGCACCAGCGTGTTAAGGACTGCGGTCAGCCTCTTTAGCTCGGGCTGTATCCCATTTTCAATACTAGCGGCAAGTTCCCTAATTTTTTCTTGGTTTGCGCTTTTTGCTTTTTCGGCAAGTGCCATTTGTTTAGAAAAAACAGAAGTCAGAGGCGATTGGCTGCTGTCAAATTCTTGCTTCAAATGAGAATCCAAAGTGACTTTGAGTGTTTCGTTAAAATGGTTAGCCAAGACGAGAGACGGAGCAAAGGATAGAACAAAACCTAGTCCTAAAATGATACAATTTTTCATGATGTCATCCATGTTTAACGTTATTGGCCACTGTAGTAGAACCTAATTTGAAGATCGCTGCTATCGCACGGCACATAGTCGAGTATAAGTTCATAGCTTGCGACAAGAGGGACTCCAAACAAGTCTCCATGATAATGTTCATTTTCCAAGTTAAAACGTTCATTGGCTACAGCACTCGTCTTGGCATCATCGACGCGAGCATCTGTCGGATCTAGAATAAGCCGAGGTTTGATGACCTCGGAGCGTTCGCCGACAACTTCAAGTTGCGGCACATAAGTCCCGTCTCGGTTGGGAAGAAACGTCCAACCGGAACCCTTGTGGATCAGACGAGCTTTAGCCGTATGAAGACTCGAGCATCCTGTAAAAATCAGGTCTGCCTTCAAAAGTCTCGCATTGCGGGAAACGCTAATAGGGTCCTGGTTGTTCTGGTCCGGAGTAAACCATATCGTTTTATAACCTGGAGGGTTAGCCTCTCGTCCTGAGGGGGAAAGGTTAAAGGCAATATGGCCTTTTTCAAGTAGCTCCTGAACAAAAGGTGTGTCTCTGGTAAGATGGATGGAGGCTGTAAAACTCTCAAACCCCTGATACGGCTTGATCAAAGCCAATTGCTCTTCCAGCTGTTGCGAGGAAAGAACCGGAGTTATCTCCAAAAGTTCGGGAACAATGCTGGCCCCCTTTAGCTTTTCATTGTGCCGATTGGCTAGAATGACGAGAGCCTGATTGATCTCGACAAGCAAGTTTTTCTTTTGACGGAGGTAAGCTGGCATGGAGGTAGTCAATAGGCTGAGCATTTCCTCAGTAAGAACAACGTACCCTTCCTCCTCTTTTTTCTTTTCATCCTCCCTCTGGCGTTCAACGTTTTTGATTATGGCCTGGCGTTCATCCTTCACTTTTTGCAAAACAGTCTTCTGATTGTCGTAGAGAGCGTCCTGAAGCTCTTTTCGGATGCCATTTTGTTCAAGAAGAATTTTTAAAGCCTTAAATTTGTCCTCATCAAGTTTTTGCTCGGAGGACCCGAGTTCGTCATTGTAGTCGAAAGTGTTTTTAAGAAACCATCGTTTGGTTGCGTTGATTTGGTCTTCGATTTCTTGGAGTCTCTGGTCCTTTTCTCCAAGTTCGTCTTCATGTTTGTCCAGCTGAGAAATAAACTCATCGATTTTTGCAATTTTGCCCATAACACTAGCTTTTAGTTTTCGAAGATCGTCTTTGTCGTCATCGATCGCGCGTTTTTGCAGGTCGAGAGATTCCCTTTCGAGGCCATAAATCTTTTGTTGGTACTGCTCTTGCATGACCCTTGTGTCAAGTTGATCTATCTGAGCCTTGATGACTTTTTCGACTTCTATTTCGTTGACGGAGATTTGCCCTAAAAGTTTGTCTCTTTCGAGTTGCAAATTCTGAATCTGTTTTTTTAGGTCTGATTCATTGAAATCCTTTTCCAAATGCAAGAGCCTAAATTGGCTTTTAAGATCTTGGTAATGTTTGGTGTGAGCATAACGACTTTCACCGATTTCAAGCTCAGTCTGAAGGAGAGCAAGCTCCTTCAAGTTCTTTTGTCCCTCCAATTCATCAAGACTCCCGAGCGCGTAAAGAATCTGAAGCTCGTAGTGTTTATTTTGTGATACGTTTTGGTCATCCTCTCGTTCGAGTTGAATTTCTTGGGAGCGCGCCATCGAACGGAGCTGTACGATGGTATTTGCAATGTTGGATTGGATCAAGCGAGATGTGGTTTTGGCCGCAGCATTTTCGCCGATGATTCCAACGGTCGTGTAGCCAGCCGGTACAAAATTGGTCGATGTGGCCAAGGCTTCGTTCACAAGAACTTGCGCCGCACTGACTGCAAACTTTGATTGCCAGTCTTCACTGATAAAATCGCGTGTGCGTTTTGCGTGAGACGCAAAACTATTTTTTGAAAATTCTTGCATTTCTTTGATTTTAGCGATGGACTGATTGATCGTCTGTTGCGATGATTTGACAATAGCCAGATGGCGCTCAAAGATGGACTTTGCAAGGGCAACCCGGGATCTTGGGATATCATTGCAGTTTGCCGGGGCCCCTTCGTAGCCTTCTAACGGCGAGTCTAAAACACAGCGAGTCATGAAGTCTTCCAGAGTTATTTCCCTATCGAGAAGATCGTCTCTTATTTCGGCAACTTCTTTGTGATACTCGGCCAAGGACAACTGGGGCCCTTCATATTGTTCGCGACATTGCCCCCCCTTTATTTCGTACCCCAAAAAAGCAAGTTGCATCTCGATCTGACATACTGCACTTTCAAGTCCGGTTTGCCGAAAACCAGTCAGCATGGTTTGTTTCCAGGCATATTCTTCTTTTTGAAAATTTAAACGTTCGACCTCTTGTTCTGAAATTTTAAGTTTTAGGTCTAGTGTTTGAAGATCGATTCCGATCTTATTGAACCTTGTCGTGTTAGCTTTGTCCTGCCGGGAATATTCATCGTACTGCTCGTTGAAAGAGTCCTTTTGCAAAGCGAACCCGTGTTTAGAGGTCTCTTGTTGAATGAGCCAGCGGAGATCACCCAAATTTTTTGATAATTTTCTTTGCCCCTCAAGTAGGTCTAGTTCATCGAGATGCTTATCGTAATCTCGTTGTCTAAATTGCGACATAAGAAGTTTTTGTCGCAGATCGAATTCGACTTGAGCTTTTGATGTGAGAAGCTGGGTGGTATCAGATTGTCGGTCAAGTTGAGCGAGGGATGTCTCGACTTGATTTCGAAATGCGTACCCTTCCGCCTCAAGAAGACCGATACGATAGCTCCTTTCCGCGACGTTATCATTCCAATAGCGACGCATACGCTCGTCGTTTTCCTTCTTCTCGACTTGCGAACTTTGAACCCCACGAACGATTTTGTTCTGGATTTCGTTCTCTAAATTTTTAAGTTTGCCATTGAGATCAGATAAGTGAGACATCAGACCGAGCGTGCTTAATTCAACTCTCTTTTTCGGGTCGAGGTTCAAGTAAAGAAGACCATTTTGGATGGAATTTCTCCGTTGGTTCATTTCCCTACGGATCTGCGCTAGTTCGTTACGCAAATGAATGTGATTGGCCTTGTCTGTAACGAGGGCATCGTTTTCAAACCAAACCGTGAACGCATGATCATAATAGTTGCGTGCCTTCGCTAAAAAATCGGCCTCGTCTCGTCCCTGCAGAGGCTGAAGAGTCTCCGTAAGATCACGAAATAGAGCCTTGATCGCCCCCTGGGTATGCTCTTGATACCATATATCACCAGCAGTTAGAAGAAGGCGTATTTCAAGAAGCGCAAGTTCAATGTGTTCCTGAAGGTAGCCTTCAAGATCGAAATCCTCGTCGGATTCTCTTAACCGAATAGCTTCCTTGGCTTCGTCGAGAAGGGCTAAACCACGCTCGGCTTCCTTTGCAAGGGTTTTTGCCTGAACACCTTGGTTTAGGAGAAGTTCTACGTTGATAATGGGTAAATAGGACGCATTGAAAAGATTGACACGGGCCCTTTCCATGTAGCACCTGTGGTTACACAGCATATGCCGTTTTTGATCGCTTGAGCACGTTTCTAGAAATTCATCTAGTTCCCCTTTGAACGTTTTCATGTCCTTGATATGACCTACTGAACTAGCCACCCTCAAATGACTGGTAAGCAGTCCAATGTTATGCTGAGCTTCTTTTTTACTGACATGCTCACAGTGCATAGGTATGGGATCACCCGAGACAGTGCTCGTTGCGACAGCGTGTGGCAAAGCAGAAAAGAGACACAAAGGTAAAACATATAGTATTCTATTGAGGTTAAGCATCGGTCTAGTCCTTTGCAGGCATATAGAATTGAGCAATATCGTTAAGTTCAGATGCAAATTCTTCACAGGCCTGATCCATAATCTTGGGTTGATTCAGGTCTGTCGTAAGTGACGTTAAACATAAACCGACATCTACGTCTTGAGTCTGACATCCCGGTAAAGGGATTGCTCCCATCACGGATTTAAGTTGAGAAAGCGACTCACTCAGTAAATTTTTGATCTCTTTAAATTCTTCAAGGGAGGCAATATGCAGATCACCTTGATCGTCCACCGGAATGAGCGAGACATGCTCAAGTTGTTTGGCTAGTTCTTTCGCACGCATGAGGTCGTTTGTGAGCAATTCTATGTTGGGAAGAATTTTCAATAGGGCAACTTCGATTATTTTAATCGCATGCATCGGCACATTAACCTGATTTTTCGAGTCTCTGAGAGTGTCTTGCAATTGTTCTTGAGCGGTTTTGATCGCCAGCCGGTTCTTTTCAAGGGTAGACGCCACGTTTTCGGAAATCCCCTCCTCCACAAACTGTTCAAGCTTCTGTTCAAGAAGGTTATCTTGAGCTGGTACTTCCAAAGCGGACAAAGAAAAAAGAAGGAAACATGGGAGATATATTTTCATTTCAAATTCCTCTTTTTTGTAGCCATAGATCCAGTGCCGGCGTGGGTTTAGATGTTCTTGGTTTTGTCTTGTTCGCAAGAAAGGATTTTTCGATTCGTAAAAGTTCGCATAAAATCTGATCGCTTTCGCCCAAGAGCTGTAAAGCTTCCGCTTGCCCCTTTTTTTTGTAATTGTTTAGAAATTCAAAGGCTTCTTGAGACGAACCGTTCTCGGCACCGATTTTAGCTTTGATCTCGGCTTCTTTCTCTTCGATAAGACTCTTTAAAGGGGAGATGAGTTCTTCGCGGATCGAATCGGCAAACGTTGCAACTTCTCCAATCGAGTCAAGTTTCTGTTTTATATTTTTTAATATCCGTCTTGCGCTGGAAGCTTCAACCTCGCTTAAGGTGACAAAGGAAGTAAGATCGGAAAGTTTCGCCATAAGACTTCCCAAAGTATCTCTAACGAAACTTTTGATGTTGTTTTTGGCCTCTTGCATAAGGGGGCTCGTGGCCTGGGAGAAGTTGATCTCTTCTATTTTTTGCCCAATTATCTTTTCCAGCAGCAGAGTTTGATAATTTTGCGAATGTTCAACACACGGGCAGTCGGTGCGTCTATTGAGTTCTTTTAGTTTTAACAAGGCGTCTTGAATATAAACTTGAGTTTTTCCGGAACGAATTTCTCCTTTTGAGAAACTCTCACTTTGGGACGTCAAGTAGCTTTTAAGATGAGTTCTTGCGACCTCACCATTCTGGCAGAAAGACTCAGAGGAAGAACCCTCGATATCAAGTGAGTAAGCCGCGACTCCCAGAAAATAGTGTTCATCTAAGGAAAGATAGCCATCCGTTGTTTGAACCATAATGAGTTCTTTGAGATGTTTAAAGTCGCCACAGGCCAAAAGCCTCTCGTAGCATTCCATTTTAAAGCATTGCTTTTCAATCTTGTCATCGAGTGACTCTCCGACAGAAAACACCACTTCGGAATCGATGTGCTCGTAACAGCTCAGACTTTCCGGAGAACAGATTGGGTTATGAGCTAAAGCTACCACTGAAGTAAGTGCAGACGCCAAGCTCACCGGGGTCAAGCAGGGAAAAAAAGAAGAGAGTTTCATTAGTGCTCCTCCGTCGTGGCGGTAGTTTTCGCATGGGTTTCCAAGACTTTTTCAAGAGACCAACGTTTGATAACACCATCTAAATCCGCAGTGTAGAGCATTCCCCCGTGAATCAATGTGGCCGTAACAGGAGCGTTGTGAAAAAAAGTTGCGATCTGTTCTCGGCGCCCTATGTTCCACAAAACGCCGCTGTTATCATCACTTCCGCTCAGTAAATAAAGAGCTTTTTCGTCTAAAAATAGAGCGTTGATTATTTCGTCATGCCCAAAAAGTAGCTCCGAGGATCCATTTTCCAGATTCCATCTCTCAACTTTGTCAAACCCCAGGGAGATGAGCTGATTTTGATCTTGAAACGCTATACCATGAAACATAGAACCGGTAGCCAGTTCATGTGCCGTCGTGGGATTATCTATTTGCCAATAATTAATGCCGTTATTGGCTAGACTGACAGCGATGTATTTTTCGAGCGGGCTGAAGGCGATTGCTGTCACATGACTAAAGTGAATGGCTTTATCAAGCACATTGTGCCAAGAACCGGTGTGTTTAACCTGCAATTTTTTTTCCCCGATAGCGAGAAGGTCACCATGGGGAGAGAACCGAACCTTTGGTGAGAAGTGATTGGAGTTATTGGCAAAGCTTTTGATAAGTTTTTGAGGATCCGAAGTGCTTCGGACTTCAACCTTATCAGAAAAAGCAAGGGCCATAAGTCGTCCGTTTGGCGAAATACTGAAATCTAAAATATCTTTGTAGCCGTCACCTGCAATGTAATGAGTCAACGCCATAGTTTTGGTATCCCATAGCTTGACATTAACTTTGCCGGTAACAGCAACAATCAAGCGATCCGAGGCGCTACCATGGACAAGAAAGTCCACAGATTCACCGTGGCGAGCAAAATCTCTGAAAAAAATGTCGACCGGATGCTCGACAGCGTCCTTGACCGGAAGGTCGCAAATTTCTTTTGCGGCTAGCCCATTGTCGTCGATAACAGCGCAACGATCCTGGTCCTTCCAGTCCAAGCCTAGAGCCGTGAGAAGTGGGGCGCTTCGGACTTTATACAAACGATTGAGCTGATCGGGAAACTCAAGATAGTAGTCGACCAATCGGTCGTCCTGTTTATGGATGAGAACGCGAATCTGTGATTGCTCGCTCTTCTGACGGAACAACTCTCTTTTAAGGTTTTTAAGAGCCTCTCGCACATGGATATCGTCAGGGCGTGTTTGAAGCTCAAGATTATGAAGGAGGCTGATCTCCCTGTCGCTAAAACCAAAGCCAGCGACTATCTCCCATGCATACCCATAACTGACCAAAGGGTCATCGACACCGAGCTGTCCCCGATGAGGGATCATGTAAGTTCCCTCTTGATTGGATACGAGAAAGTAAGGTTCCTTTCCATCTCTCACAAAGTAAAGACTAAGTCGCGTTTCTGCATTGGATTTAAGTGGAAAAATGGATAAAAGGAAAAGCAGTGAAAAAATGTCAATAAAAAAACGTTGATATTTTTTGCAACCGAGTGTTCTTCTCACGTAGGCTTCTCTTCAATTTGGTAATGACATAGTGTCATAAATCCTTGTCAGCATTCTGTCGACAACGAATGTGTATGCACTCATTTTTGATTCAAATGGGACAGATAACTTATGGTAAAGATTAAGCGTTGCTACAGGGTCCTCATTTTTTATAATCGCCCTAGTGAGGATATCCTCTACTCCGTTGACAAAATCACTGTCCCTCTTGTCAGGGAACTGTCGATTCATTATTATTTTGATGGTGTCGATGATGATATAGTTGAAGGTTGGTCTCTGATCTCGACGTAAGGCTTTCTTTGCTTTTTGGATTTGTTCGAACGGAAATTGTTCATCAACAAGACTTCTCAGGTAAGTAGTGTCTTCCCTGCGTTTGATACTATTATGATAAATTTCATCAAGGAGGCGGAAAAATCCAATCTGAACCTGCTCGATGTCATCCCGAACAGCTTGAGAGAAATTTGTTAGAAGTTTATGGCGTGTCAATTCTGAATGGTCGAGTTGGTAGTCGGGAGGCGTGAAATCCCAAAAATCAGGAACGCGAAGTCTAGCAACAAGATCAGGACTAGGTCCGCTTGGCGTTACACTGTCCTTTGGTGATTCGGTCGCGCTATTGTCGACTTCAATTTTAGATTCCTCCTGATCTACGCGAACGCAAGTGCCAATATCTTCTCGGCCCCTCGAAATAAAGCAGATTTCTTTGCCATTTTCAGAAAGCTCCACTTCGTGAACATTTCCAGTTGGCCAAGAACGGATGATTTTTTTGGTTTCTAAATCGACAAGTTTCAATCTGTTTGTAAAACCCAAGACCATGTGGTTAGAATCGAAATCGACCGTAGCAACATTGATTGTTTCGGGGGAAAAATCAGCTTCTAAGGACCACGTGCCCTTGCACACGTCAAAAGCACGAACGATGCCATTCTCTTCAACCATGATGAGATTTTGACTTTTGACATCAAAACTCATGAAATAAATCGGTTGGCCTTTCTGGTCCGTGTTGAGTTCAAAGAGCAGCCTCCTGTCCTCAACGTTGTAGACTCTGACAACATGATCAGCATCTTCAGCTGCCAAATAATTGCCGTTGTTAGAAAATGCGAGTTTTCTAATAGCCTTGTTAGAAACTTGCATAGTCGAAACGACGTTGCGATCAAAATCACGAAGTTGGACAATACCTTCTTGTGAAGGTTTATCGAATTTCCACATTAGTTCAAATTTGTCGTTAATATGCCTGAAATCCTGAAGGGTGCGAATCTGGTAATTTCCGACTCTGGCTTCAATTACAAGTTTTGCACCAAAGATTTTGAAAAGATGCTCAGCGTCGGACAAGACATCGCGATCGGGAGACGACCTCAGTGTTTCGATCGTCACCTTTGAGATGGAGCCACTTGTTACAAGTCGTTCAAAAGCAGCAAGGTCCGCATCACTTTCGATAAAAAGCTCTTCACGATAAAGTGAGGTAGGAGTTTCCTCGTGTTTAGGAGTTTCCTCGTGTTTAGGTGCTTCCTCGTGTTTAGGAGTTTCCTCGTGTTTAGGTGCTTCCTCGTTCTCTTGAGGATTTCCAGGTTCGGTACTTGGGTTAACTGGGTTTGAATTCTCGGGCGTCGAACCTGAACCGATTGGATCGGGTGATTCATTCCGTGAGACAGGGGGCTGCTCTCGGGTTGTGATTTTGATGTCAGATTTCTCATCGCCACAAGCGACAACAGTCAGGAAAGACCCGACTACTATTAACAAAACTCTCTTTTTCATCCCAGCGACCCCCAAATTGCTCTTAAAAATGCACGTCTACTTACAAGACGGGTACTTATCCCTTGCCTTTTCGATCTCATCTCTGAAAATCTGGTATTTTTTTAATTCCTGATCCAGTTTTTCAAAATAGACTTGTCGCTCTTTTGTGCCCATTCGAGGGCTTTCTTGCTCTGATTTTTTAAGATTCTCGACGTATTCAACAAAGTAGTCGCGTTCAAAACCAAGGTTGAGTTCGTTGATGCGGTAATAGAGACAAGCTATCTTTTTGTAAGCATCTGGAATTTCTTGCTCCTCGAGATTTTTTATCCGTTTTTCTGAATTTAGTTTAAGATTTTCCAAACGCGATTTTTCGGCTTCAGCTTTGTCTTTTGCATCTTTCTTGCCTTGAAAAATTTGTGTTTCGTATATGGTCTCCATAATGACTGTGAAAGTCGAGTGAGCGTGAGCCTTCAGAGTGTGCTCACAAACACCACAAACTCCATGTTTGTCGGTATTGCGGTATTGATTAAATGCCCAACAATCAATTAATTTTTCGTTGCCAGCGTCCTCGTATATGCCATTCAATTGACAGTTATGATGGCAGATTTTTCCACATGATCTACAAACTGTGTTTTTCTTCCCGTTAGCAAGAGGAACTTTTTTTTCCACTTCTTTCGGTGTTTTTATAGAGAAATCCTTATTGTCATCAATTTGTTTTGTCGCGCAAGCGATATCAAGAAGTAATTGATCGAGAGTTGCTTTTTCCTTTTGAAGCTGTCGAACGAGATCAACTTGCTCCTCCATGAAACCTTCTAAAGCCCTGCGGTCATCACTTAAACGCTTGACCTGTTCAGTTTGATAAAGTGGGAGTGAAGAGACATACTTCAAAAGGTCCTCAGTCGTTTCCAGACCATTCAACCAATTGTTGCTATAGCTACGTTGCTGATTTTTGTTTCCTGATGGATTGTATTTAAGAAGCCCCTCATTTTGAAAACAAAAGACATTGAGATCAACATTGTGAGGAATATCAAGTTCATCGAGAGCTTCGAGAGCTTCGACATCTCCGGAGCTGTGAGTGATTAGAAAAACAAAGTGCTTAACAGCATCTTTGGTCAAAAGGCGTTTCAATTCACTCAAGTAGTAACCAACATCCGCACTAAGACGCGTATCTCCGGAACTAACCGTAATAATGATCCCTTGAACCGGGACTTTTTGAAGGTGGGCCACTATCTTTTCAATATTTATTTTGTCTTGTTCGGGACCTCTAGAGTCTGCAAAGCCAGGGGTATCAACGATAGTAACTTCATAACGGTCATTCTCAACACGATATGTGAAACAGTCCTGAGTGGCGCTTTGAAAGGAGTGTTCTAAGTTTTCATCGCTATGACCCATGTATTCATCGACGTTGCAAGGAGCACCCTTCATAGGGATGATTATTTCTCTATCATCCTTAAATGAATGACCTTTAATGTAGTTATATATAGCATTGATGGCAGTTGATTTTCCTGCTCCTGTTTTTCCAATGAAAAGTAGGTGAACAGGCGTTTTCTTTCCATTCGCCTGGAGTGTTGGGTATATGAAGAAAAAACTTAAGAGCAAGGTTCCAATAATTGTACGTCGTTTCATTTTTATTCCTTTCCTAGGCTGTCTTTTCACCCTATTTGGCGTAGGTTGTTTCATTCTTATTGTATTTCAGGAAATCCGGGTCTTCTCCTTGGTGTCCGTTATCATTTTGCCCGAAAGAACCAAGGAGCGCGTGATTACGAGAATGTGGATGATGTCGGTGGTGGTGCTCCTCAACTTGCTGTTGGTCTGTCGCTGATGTGACAGACATAGTGTCATAAATCCTTGTCAGCATTCTGTCGACAACGAATGTGTATGCACTCATTCTTGATTCAAATGGGACAGATAACTTATGGTAAAGATTAAGCGTTGCTACAGGGTCCTCATTTTTTATAATCGCCCTAGTGAGGATATCCTCTACTCCGTTGACAAAATCACTGTCCCTCTTGTCAGGGAACTGTCGTTTCATTATTATTTTGATGGTGTCGATGATGATATAGTTGAAGGTTAGTCTCTGATCTCGACGTAAGGCTTTCTTTGCTTTTTGGATTTGATCAAAAGGAAATTGTTCATCAACAAGACTTCTCAGGTAAGTAGTGTCTTCCCTGCGTTTGATACTATTATGATAAATTTCATCAAGGAGTCGGAAAAATCCAATCTGAACCTGCTCGATGTCATCCCGAACAGCTTGAGAGAAATTTGTTAGAAGTTTATGGCGTGTCAATTCCGACCCGTCGAGTTGGTAGTCGGGTGGCGTGAAATCCCAAAAATCTGGAACGCGAAGTCTAGCAACAAGATCAGGACTAGGTCCTCTTGGCGTTACACTGTCCTTTTGTGATTCGATCGCGCTATTGTCGACTTCATTTTCAGATTCCTCCTGATCTACGCGAACGCAAGAGCCAATATCTTCTCGGCCCCTCGAAATAAAGCAGATTTCTTTGCCATTTTCAGAAAGCTCCACTTCGTGAACACTTCCAGTTGGCCAGGAACGGATGACTTTTTTGGTTTCTAAGTCGACAAGTTTCAATCCGTTTGTAAAACCCAAGACTATGCGGTTAGAATCGAAATCGACAGCAGCCGCATTGATGGCTTTGGAGTAAAAATCAGCTTCTAAGGACCTCTTGCCTTTGCACACATCAAAAGCACGAACGATGCCATTCTCTTCAACCATGATGAGATTTTGACTTTTGACATCAAAACTCATGAAATAAATCGGTTGGCTTTTCCGATCCGAGTGGAGTTCAAAAAGCAGGTTCCAGTCAGCAACTTCGTAGACTCTGACAACATGATCAGCATCTTCAGCTGCCAAATAATTGCCGTCGTTAGAAAATGCGAGTTTTCTAATAGCCTTGTTGGAAACCTGTATAGCTGAAACAAGGTTGCGATCAAAATCAAGAAGTTGGACGATACCTTTTTGTGAAGGTTTATCGAATTTCCACATTAGTTCAAATTTGTCGTTAATATGCCTGAAATCCTGAAGGGTGCGAATCTGGTAATTTCCGACTCTGGCTTCGATTGCAAGTTTTGCACCGAAGATTTTGAAAAGATGCTCAGCGTCGGAAAGGACATCGCGGTTGGGGGAAGACCTTAGCGTTTCAATCGTCACGGTTTGGATGGAGCTAAGGACACTCAACGCCTCGAGAGCATTCAAGTCCTCATCTTTTTCAATAAAAAGTTCGTCAATATGCAGAGACGCGAAATTGGAGAGGTATTTAGTCTGAAGAAGGCCCAAAACCTCGCTCTCTAATGTCCCATAAATGCAAATTTTGGGGACGTTCTCGTCCAAACTAAGCGTTATGAGACATTTTTTTTTGTTGTAAGCCGAAAGCAGGCGTTTTTGGGCAACAGAAAGTCTTTCGTTTGCGCCCCTGGCTTGCGCGCCCGAAATTATAGTGATGTTTATGGCTAGAAAATAGGTGAATAATCGAAGGTAGTTAAGTGCCTTAATGCTGTTCAATTTCTTATCCTCACTTTTTGTGAATGGCGACTTTTAAAAAGGGTGTTTCTAAAGACGAGAAACGAACCTACGATTGAGGTTGGACTCCAATTACTGGAAACCCATATGGTGGTCAATTCTTAATTCCCTAACGAAACCGCCCTGGGGCCCAAACCGATCAAAAATGGAGTCAATCGCGGCCTCACTCGCGCCCCTCAATAAGGGGTTACGCTTTTGATTTACGTCTCCTATTTCGCTAGGCTTGTTTTTTTAGCAAGTTATGGGAAAAAACTAAAGAAGTAGGGAGGGTCGTCGAAACATAGCCAAGCTAAAAAGGAGCGAGGATGTATACCATAAGTGGACTATTTCCCGTCAGGCTTGGTGACCACGAATTTCTCCAGTACGCCCGCGTTGTTGATAAAGAAACGGGGGACGAGCGCCTGCTGGAAACCCACGAGCTGAACGACACGGACCCTAACGCTTACTCGATCGGAGAAGGGGAAGCTTACCAGGTCAGTTTTGCCGCAAACACCGTGGAGAAGACTTACGGCACCTACCAGTTTACCTCTCCCGAGGATTAAGATTGAAAAAGTAGGTTTACTGGCTTTCCGCCAAGAGCCAGTTTCTGACTTCACGAAAAAGAACGTGAGGATGTCGGGAAGCCATGATGTCCTGGTGTCCTGTATTTTTTAGGTTCACGAAGTTTTTAACGCTAGAACCTACAGCTTCGAATCCGTACTTGCGGATCGTGTCCAGATGAGTGATCTGATCATATTCCCCTTGTAGAAACAAAATGGGAAGGGAGAAAGCCCGCAAGTCTTCGGTGAATGTCTTTAGCGCGTTGCTTCGCACACTTCGGATACGTTCGCCTTCCGGCACGAGGCCAAGAATCGTAAGAAAGGACTCCCATGTTTCATCGCTGCTTCCCTTCGAAAGTCCCAATTGCAGCGCTTCAAAGTCGACGTTGCTGAAATGAAAGCTCGGAGTCATTCCCGCTTTTTCAACGATTCTTAGAAGGCGTTGCATGGGCCAAGCCGAGGGAGCGAAACGGAGCCAGGCGAACTGACTTGTAGGCACAATGGGGGTCCAACGTTTCAATCCTGCAAAGGGAATGACCTTTAACAAACCTCTCATAGTGGGGTAACTTAAAGCTCGCAAACCTTCCTCATACAAGAGGGGCATGGTGTCTGGCCACGCGAGCTTAAATAGCCCCGCAACACTCGTAAAAGAACGAACCTTGTCCTGATTTTCGTGTGCTTTTTTTTCAATGGGTCTAAATCCAGCGTCCTGTTTTTCATAACCAAGAAGAAAGGCAAGCAGCAAGGTCACTCCGTAGCTATGGCCCACGTAGTGAATCGTTTGATATGTCTCTGCAACGCTCTTATGGAAATGAGGTAGAAGGTCACAAACAATGTCTCGAAAGGATGTATCTGGCGGTAGGTGTTTTTTTTTGAGTCTCGCTAAGTTTGGCTCAAAGCTTAGAACATAAACATCAAATCCTTCCTGCGCAACGTTCCGTGCTAGGGAATACCCCTTTTTTTCAATCTGGTACCAGTAACCGTTTTCGATGAAAGCCGTTGCCATGATAACGGCCCCTGTCGAAGGTGGGGTGTGACGATAACAATCCACTTTTAATGTTCGAAAGGCGCCTGCGTGAGTGGTTCGAGAAACGTTAATTTTCAATGTCTTTTCCCCCCCATATCATTTACCTTATTCTTACTCTGCCTCGTTGAAAGAGGCTCTTTAGAAAGGGATCAGCAAAATCATGCCTACATCGTTCTACGCCTGGCTTCTCCCCATACTTATTTGGGGACAATGTGTCTTAGCCGATCGTCCCAAGGAAGTTTCCCCAGCTCCGAAGGATGCGTCTGCCACTCTGACTATAAATAAAATCCTGGGTCTTACAATAGATTCTTCCATAAATCCTGGGACTTACAACTATCTCATGTCCGGTTTTGAAAAAGCCAAGCTGGAGGGTTACCAAGCCATCCTTATCCGGCTTGACACGCCTGGTGGCCTCGTTTCCACAACGAAGGACATTTTAACCCTCATAGGCGATAGCAACATTTTAACCATAGTCTGGATCACACCGGAAGGAGCGTCAGCCTCGAGCGCGGGGGCTATTATCGCGAGTGGCGCGCATGTGCTTGCGATGTCACCAGGGACGAATTTTGGTGCAGCGACACCCATACAAATGTCGCAGGACATTGAGCAGGGAGACATGCGTAAGAAGGCCATCAACGACCTTGTGGCTCTCGTTCAGAGTTTGTCGGAATCACGGGGTCGGAATGCAGAACTCTTTGGCAAAATGATTGAAGAGGCGGCGTCCTACAAATCAAAGGAAGCATTGGAAAACAACCTGATTGATTATCTTGTAAGCACAGAGCAGGAACTCCTGGAGAAGATGAATGACCGCAAGGTGACCATACTCGGTCAGGAATACAAACTTGCCACTCACTCTGCGACGATTTCGGTAAGTCACGAGATGGACCTCGGGCAGCAGCTTCTGAACACGCTCGCTAGCCCGGGGCTTGCTTATGTTCTCTTCCTCTTGGGGGCCGCTCTGCTTTATCTGGAATTTCAGGCGCCCGGTGGCTTTATAGCAGGTTCCATAGGTGCGCTATGTCTTCTTCTTGCAGGTATTGGGTTTCAAGTCTTACCCCTCAATTTCGGCGCTCTTGGCCTGATTGTTCTTTCTTTCATTATGTTTATTCTGGAAGCTTACATTACAAGTTACGGGCTTCTATCCATTGCAGGCCTCGCCGCGCTTCTGGCAGGTTCTCTCTTTCTTTTCCGTACTGACGAAGCTTATATGAGTGTCAGTCGCTCTCTCGTCTTTTCAAGTGTTGGAGTTGTTGCTCTATTCTTAGCTGGGTTAGGTATATACTTTTTGCGCGATCTTCGCAGACACAAACTTCCGAAAAACTATTATTCCTTGATAGGAAAAAAGGGTACGATAGTCACCATTCTGCCGACTGAAGACGGGCAGCATTTCTACCAGATGCGCATTGCGGGTGAAATTTGGAAAGCTCGCTCGGAGCAAGAATATCACGTTGGAGATCATTGCACCGTCAAAGAAGAACAGAACGGGATGACTTTGTTCATCTGACACCTTGTGAATATTGGAGTTAAATCATGATTTCGATTATTTTTGGCATTCTCCTTCTCGTCGTCTTACTTTTCAACACGATTAAGATTCTCAACGAATATGAGCGAGCGGTTGTGTTCCGATTAGGCCGCTATACGGGAATCCGAGGGCCTGGACTTATCATCCTTATTCCGGGTATCGAGAAGATGCGACGGGTCGACCTGCGCACAATCACAATGGACATTCCCTCTCAGGATATCATCAGTCGAGACAACGTAACGCTCAAGGTCAACGGTGTCGTTTACTTCCGCGTCGATGTGCCTGACAAGTCTGTCATTGCGGTGGAAGACTACCTGCAAGCTACCGCGCAAATTTCTCAGACGACTCTTCGCTCCGTCATTGGCCAATTTGAGCTGGATGAAATCTTGTCGAACCGTGAATTGATCAACAGCAAGTTGCAGACCATCCTAGACGAACAAACAGAGCCATGGGGGATCAAAGTGACGGTGGTGGAAGTCAAAGCGATTGACCTTCCCATCGAAATGCAAAGAGCCATGGCCAAGCAAGCACAGGCTGAGCGAGACAAGCGTGCGAAAGTGATTTCCGCAGAAGGAGAACTTGCCGCGTCTAAGAAGCTAGCCGAAGCCGCGGAAATTCTAGCAACACAGAAGAACGCCATCACCCTCCGCTACCTCGAAACGATGCGAGAAATTTCCATAGGCGAAGGTAAGTCGACGACCTTCTTTCCCCTTCCCGTCGACTTTCTTATGAAGGTGCTCAACCCTAAGGACGCCTAACTTGTGGCAAGGAGGAGCTTTGGATTAACTTTGTTAATTATAGTATTTGGGAAAAAGAATTTGTGGAGAGGACCTTTTTTGAAAAAAAGTTCCCCTCCACACCTCCCCCAAAAAACTTTAGATATTGAAGTTTTTAAAAAGGGGCTTGGGGAAAGAACTTTTTTCAAAAAGTTTTTCCCCAAATTGATTATCTTGAATACTATAGTAGAAACACTGCGCAATCTTGGATTAACAAAATCCATGCAGATTGCAGAGTAAGCGCTTTATGCCCTCTTTCAATAAACTGTTGGATAATCTCAGGAAGGATTGCATTACTCGTAGAGAAGCATGTTACCTTTAGAAAGGCGGGCCAGAGTCATGACATGAAAAACGTTACCCATGTTTTTGAATTTACTGACGAATAGCCTTTCCCTTTGTCGTAAGGCGTCTCGTTGCTGTTTCAAATATTCCAAACCGAGATCGGTCAGCCCTTGATAGATCTTACCCGTCTCGGAATCAAAGATAATAAGTTCACTTATATCCGGCTTGTTTTCTCGGGCCTCTGCAAAACTCGCTTGGAAGGATAAAGCGAGGTTGCCGAATAGACAAAATTCCCTAACAGGCTAGTTTTGTTTTGTTTTGCCCGGTTTAAAGGGAATGGGGCAAGGAGGTGGTTTGGAGGAAACTGCGCAGCTGGTTCCTCCAAGAAATCCGGGGGAGGCGACGCTTCCCTCGCCCCCCCAACCCCCCCTCTCCCTAGTTGCCCCAAGTGGCTTACGCGCGTGTGCCTCCGCTCATGTTTTTCGCCTAATTGCCGATAGACAGCATGGTTTCGATTTTAAGGACGGCTTAGGGGAAAAACTTTGCTAAGGCAGCTGCTTAAAACAATCCTAATCGGCTTTCTCCTTTCCTACACCAGCCAATGCAAAAGCGAACAAAAAGGAGGGAAACCCCAGGCTACCCCTACTGGTGCAGACGTTTCTCCCCCGGTTCCCTATGCTGGACAAAGCAGCTCACCTGAACTGCCAGCAACGGAAAAAGCAACCGACCCTTTGACGGGACGACTTACGACCACGATCGCCCAGGCGGACAGCACACCTGCGGGGGAAACACAGAAAACACAAATGACAGGCGGAGGGGCAGTCGGAGCCAATGCGAGTGACCTCTATTCCATGACACCGGCTCAGCTTAGAAAGGTCCCCGCGATCACTCTCGAACCGGAACTTATTAAGCTTCGGGAGCAAAACAAACTAGAAGAAGATCAATTGCGCAAAATCCAGGCCTTTAACGCAGCCATGTGTCAGCGAATGGAGACACTCAAGAAGCAGTGCGTTGCTCAGCACCTTCTCGTCCCTGCAACGGGTGCATCTGACCTCACCTGCACTCCGGGCGAAGAAGAGGCTGAATCCGAGATCGAAGCGGAAGTGCAGAATGCGGGGGCTTATACCTTTCGTCTTAAAGCAAACAAGGACTATATCAGCGACGAATTCGGAAGCGGACGCACGATTATCCGTTTCTCCCGCACTGACAACCGCCTTGTAAAGGCCCCTCGCTTTCGTGAAGTAACGTCTCTGACTCTTGTGTCAGTAACACCAAACTCAAAAATCGAGCTGGGGAGGATTCAACATCCTACGGATATCAAAAACCAGGACCAGCTTTCCAGTACCATGAAGCTTCGCATCTATGTAAACGGGACACTTCTCGTCGAAAGCTCCGAGAAAGGAGCAGGATGGCTTCGACTCGCACCCAATACGAAAACGAAATCCGAGCTGCTCGTCGCTCCGGAAGATATCTTAAAGATGGGACGTACGGAATCCTGCATGATCACCCTTGAGGAAATAAATGAAATCCGTAGACAAGCAGAAAAAGGGAGTCCCTAACATGAGACGATGGGGAACATCAGCCTATCATTGCAAGAATTTCCTGCTGGTCTTACTCTGC
This sequence comes from Deltaproteobacteria bacterium, assembly GCA_016186945.1. Classification (GTDB taxonomy): domain Bacteria; phylum Bdellovibrionota_B; class Oligoflexia; order Oligoflexales; family Bog-1112; genus BOG-1112. The sequence goes on from JACPKR010000038.1 coordinate 21,614, forward strand.
ATACTTCTCTGGAACTGTGAGTCAAAGCCTCAGCCCGTCTCGAAAGGTGCAGCACGACAAACGACAGATGATGTAGGCCAGACAGGTCAGCTCACCAAACTGGAAACGGCAAACCCTATCGTCGACGAATTTCTTTCTCTCGTCGATGCCATAGGACGTCGTCGTCCCGCTCTGGAGAGAGAAAAGGACAGGCGTGGCAAACTCATGCTCGAACTGATGGCAAATATCGGAGCAGGCTGCATGCACGACGTACGGGTGAACAACCTCGAAATCAAGATCGACGGTGACAAACTAGACGACCTCGATGTCACTCACGACAAGGCAAACGCTCAGTTCCTTCCCGAACCCGAACAAGGTAAAACCATGTTTGAATTCTCCTTCGGAGACATCAGCGAAACCAACGTCATCAGTATTCCCAACAATGAATACCAGAAACAAATGTTCAACATCGCTAGCAGCTTGACTTACAGTGTTCCCGCGGACAAGAATTTCAAGATCGGTAATATCGACTTTATTCGCATCAAAAAACGTATCCCCGTCTATCGGAAACTCGATATCGGAGGCGTTCCAAAAGTGGAAGAAGTCGAGCGCTATATGCTGAACAATCTGACGATAAAAGTGAACGGCCTTGTTCTCTACTCACAAGACGGTATCAATCACGGTTTTTCCCTTAATCCGGGGGGCCCTGAAGATGCCCGATCAGAGGGCTTGACCTGGAAAGAAAACAACGCGCAACTTAACCAAGCCTTCGCTGCTCTCCTGCAACGCGATGAATGCCAATAGCCAAAAAATGCTATAATTTCAAGATAATCAATTTGGGGAAAAACTTTTTGAAAAAAGTTCTTTCCCCAAACCCCTTTTTAAAAACTTCAATAGTTAAAGTTTTTTGGGGGGAGGTGTGGAGGGGAACTTTTTTTCAAAAAAGGTCCTCTCCACAAATTCTATTTCTCAAAGACTATATCTGACCCTCTTGACCTCGCTAAAATCATAAGTAATTTCAATTAGTTGTAAAATTTTTTCGCTTGCTCAAGTAGACAATTTTCTCTAGGATCACAGCAAGATCAATGTTTCCAAATCGTTCGGTGAAGAGGGATTTTATGAATCGCTTCTTAGTGCATGCAATCTTGGCGTACCTGTTGACTGCGTCTCCCTTCTTGATTGCCAAAACGTTTACGATCCTTCACACAAATGACTGGCAATCGCGACTGCTTGGTTTTGGGCCTAACTCAAACTACGAACCCTCTCGGATCGGGGACGGAACGGTCGGGGGGATTGCTCGCCTGGCCACGCTCCTAAAAGCAAAGCGGGAGGCTGCGGGACAAAAGGGAGCTGTGCTTGTCTTGGACGCTGGCGATTTCACAATGGGGACCCTCTTTCATACGATCACACGAGAGACAGGTGGCGAGCTTCAACTTCTAAACCTTCTTGGTTACGACGCCGTAGCTTTAGGCAACCATGAATTTGACTTCGGCCCGCAGGGGCTGGGGGACATGATCGAGTCGGCACTGAGAGAGGCAGGCTCACTTCCCCGACTTCTTGCTTCCAACATGGTCCTCTCGGAAAACGATCCAAGCGATGCAAAGCTTCGAAAATTCGTCAAGCAAGGCATTATTACCGACCATGCCATCATCGAACGGGGCGAGATCCGATTCGGCCTTTTTGGAATCATGGGCTACGACGCGTCGGAAGTCACCGTCAGCATGGGAGCTGTCACGTTTTCTGATCCCATCGAAACGTCTCGAAAAATGGTCGCGTTGCTGAAAGAAAAAAAGGCCGACGTCATCATTGTGCTGTCCCATAGTGGGGTAACAAGAAAGGAAGACGGCTCTTGGGGAGGAGAAGACGTTGAACTCGTCAAGAAAGTGCCAGGTATTGACATCGTAATCGGTGGGCATTCCCACACGACCCTCGACAAACCGATCCTTGAAGGGAAAACGTCTATCGTTCAGGTAGGTTCTGAGGTTCAGTTTTTAGGGGAGCTAGAGATGAGGATAAATTCATCCGTCGTCTCGATGCAGAATTATGTGCTGAATGCGATCAATGATCAAATCCTTGGGGATAACTTCATAACACAAAAAATAGAGCATTTAGCTGATCTCGTGTCCGAACTCATTCTCAAACCAATGGGGATTCGTTTCGACGAACCTATCGCTAAGATTGAAAGTGGTGCCACGAGAGACTTCGAAGATGACGTCATCGGAAACCTCGTTGCCAGCTCCTACAAGAGAGCCACTGGCGCTGATATCGGCTTCACTCCCAACGGAGTCCTAAGAGACGATCTGCACTATGGACGCGATGGCATTCAAAACTACTCCGATATCTTCCGCATCCTTCCCCTCGGTGTAGGGGAAATCGAAGACACTCCCGGTTATCCCCTTGTCAAGGTATGGGTAAACGGAAAAGAATTAAAAAGCATCCTGGAGGTTCTTCTCCTGGCTTACAAGGTCAAGAACGAGAGTTACTACCCCCGCTTTGCCGGGATCGAATTTGATTACAACCCCCTACGTGTCCCCTTCGACCGTGTTATGGAAGTTCGCCTGCAACAAGGCGACGGCAGCTACCTTGTCGTCGATTTGAACGACGAAAACTCGCTCTACAGTATTGCCGCAACGTCCTATGAAGGGAAGTTTTTTTGGGTGATCCCTGAAGTCAGCATGGGGCTGCTCTCGGTAACTCCCAAATTCGAAGACGGGACACCCGTGCATGACATTGGCGATGCGCTCTTCGACGCCCAACCGGACATCAAGGCAATTCAGGAATACAAAGCATGGCGAGCCTTGCTCGACCATATTCGTAAACTTGTCCCTGATGAAAAGACGCACCTCGCCTTTATTCCTACATCGGGTGCAGCAGCCCACACGCCGATGATCAAGAGAACAAGCCTCGATCCGCAGGATCTCTATAAAAACGCGACCTGGATCCAATGGACGGCGACTGCTGTTTTTCTTGTCAGCCTTTCGGTGCTGATTTTCGGCTTTATCCTTCTGATCCGCTGGAAGCGTAGTCGTTAGCTGTTTGCCCGAGTTGTTGTTGAATCAATATAGTATTTGGGAAAACGAATTTGTGGAGAGGACCTTTTTTGAAAAAAAGTTCCCCTCCACACCTCCCCCCAAAAAACTTCAAATACTGAAGTTTTTGAAAAGGGGGTTGGGGAAATAACTTTTTTCAAAAAGTTTGTCTGAAATTCTTGATCCTCAATCTCTTGTCCACCTCGCTGCTTGCTGTAACACCGGCCCATCTTATCAAGCGGGTCCATTTTCCCCCTCGCCTTTCACAGGAGGTGGCCTACACCCTTTACGATTCCGCAAGTCTGAAAGCGACTCTGGAAGAAAGGTCCGACATTCTTCAGAAAGCAAATCGCCTTGCGAATATTCTTAGCACCAAGCTCCCGGTCCGCCGCTCTAAAATTCAATACATGGTCGCGTTTATTGAAAAAAATAGGCAAGAGCACCCTGATGTCATAGGACTTGGTTCCCTCTACATTCCCAAAAATCACGAGCTTCCTTTTTCAATTCAAGTTTATGACAATGGACACACCTACATCAACCTTGAAGAGGCTGATCCCGAGAAGAAAAAAGGAGGCTATAAATCGTTTGCCCGGGCCCTCGACTACGATAACGAAACCTTCTACGCCCAACTACGTACCGAGGTGAAAGACTTTTACAATCTTAAAAAACAAATCCGTGAACTGGAAATCATGGATCTCCTTCGTGACAGCCCCGAAGCTTTGAACTACCGAGACACCGATATTTACGTAGTCAAAGAATTCGATGAAGCGAAACATATCCTGTCCATTCATACAGAGGTATATGACACCGATCTTCGCTCTTTCAAAGGGCAGAGGGAGGATACCGAGCAGCTTCTCACGCTTCTGAAAGGAGCAACAAAAGGTCTTCATGCCATGCATCAACACTCCGTCGTTCATCGTGACTTAAAAGCTGCTAACTACTTTTTTAGGGAACGAGCCGGGACTAGGGAAATTGTCATCGCCGACTTCGGCTTGAGTCAGAGCGCTGACGATCCTCGCTTTGGCCTTAATCTGTGCGGTACCCGTGGGTTCATGGCACCAGAATCATGTCATCGCTGGGCTTCGGACCGATCCGCCTTCAGAACTCTAGCCGAGGGGAAAGCTGCGGACGTCTTTTCCCTGGGAATGGTGTTCCGGGAACTCATCTGGGGTGATCAGGCAAGCCCCGACAGCAAAGCTCTCACCCAACTCAACTACGCAGCCCTGCCCCCGAAAACAAGTGGGAAAACGCTTGACCCTAAGGAAGTTGAAAGTCGCTTCGAGAGTTTCGTCACAGCCTATGGAGCATCCTACCCTCAAGTTGGAGACGTGAGGCCCAGGACCAAATGCCTTTTCATTCTAAACGCACTGACTTGGAAAATGTTAGACCCTCATGCCCATGACAGGCCCTCAGCTGAATATGTACTCCAGAGTCTGCAGGATCTGGATCGCACCCAGCTTTGCGCAAACTCGTGAGCCGCCGCAAAGCACCGCCATTGACGAAGGTCCCAGATTTCAGTACAACTTGCCCAGGATAACGCCCCCGATGAGGAATACCGTGAATCTCGAACACGAAATACAACGACGCCGTACGTTTGCGATCATCTCCCACCCTGACGCCGGCAAAACGACCATTACGGAAAAATTGCTCCTTTACGGGGGAGCGATCCAGATGGCTGGGACAGTGAAAGCCAAACGCTCAAAAAAATTCGCCACTTCGGATTGGATGGAATTGGAAAAGCAGAGGGGCATTTCCGTAACAAGTTCTGTCATGAGTTTTCCTTACGCAGACCATGCCATCAACTTGATCGACACCCCCGGTCACCAGGATTTTTCCGAAGACACGTACCGCACCCTGACAGCAGTGGATAGCGCCCTCATGTTGATTGACTGCGCTAACGGTGTGGAGACCCAGACCAAGAAGCTTTTCGAAGTCTGCGCCCTGCGTAAAACCCCTATCATCACATTTGTTAACAAACTCGATCGACCTGGACGTGATCCGTTCTCCCTATTGGAAGAGATTGAAAATGTCCTGGGTATTGCCACGTATCCCGTCACCTGGCCCATTGGCATGGGAGATGAATTTCGTGGGGTCTACAACCGCAAGACTCGGGAATTTCTGATCTACGACAGAAATTCGGACCGATCGCGTAAGGTGCCTCTCAGGGGCCTTTCCCTTGCCGATCCTCTCGTGGATCAAGAACTCGGAGACGAACATGCAAGAGCGTTGCGTGAGGACATCGAGCTACTTGATGCTGCAGGCGACAGCTTTAAGCTCCAGGCTTACCTGGAAGGAACACTCGCACCCGTTTTTTTTGGAAGCGCGCTAAACAACTTTGGGGTGGAGCTGCTGTTGGAGAATATTGTCCATCTTGCTCCTGGACCCCAGGCGAGGGATACAGCGCAACGAACGGTTATGGCAGATGAGAAGAATTTCACCGCCTTTGTCTTCAAAATCCAAGCTAACATGGACCCCGCGCATAGAGACCGTGTGGCCTTCCTCCGCATTTGTTCTGGCAAATTTGAACGTGGCATGAAAGCCCATCATGTGCGCCTGGGCCGCTTGATGCGCCTGGGACGCCCCACACATTTCATGGCGCAGGATCGTTCCCTAGTCGATGAAGCTTTCGCAGGTGATATCGTCGGTATCCACGACCCCGGCTTGTTTCGCATCGGAGATTCCCTGTCATGCGGAGAAACCCTTAACTTCACAGATATCCCCGTGTTTGCTCCGGAACACTTCGTGCGTGTTGAACTCGCTGACCCACTCAAATCCAAGCAACTGAGAAAGGGCCTGGATCAACTTTCAGAGGAAGGAGCTGTTCAAGTTTTCCGCCCCCTTCACTCTAACGATCAGTACTTGGGTGTTGTGGGCCTTCTTCAAATTGATGTTGTAAAATACAGGATCAAAGCAGAATACGGCGTTGACGTGAATATGAAAGCGCTGCCCTATACTGCCGCTCGTTGGATTTCCTCGGACGACAAGAAAGCACTCGAAACGTTCAAAATCGACCAGGCAACCCATATCGTGCTGGACTCACATGAACATCCAACGCTGCTGCTTGATCATGACTGGCGTTTGAAATTTTATCAGGAACGGCACCCTGCTATCAAGTTTTTGCAAGTTTCGGAAGCCGTTCAAACGACCTATAGTATTTAAGATAATCAATTTGGGGAAAAACTTTTTGAAAAAAGTTATTTCCCCAAGCCCCTTTTCAAAAACTTCAGTATTTAAAGTTTTTTGGGGGGAGGTGTGGAGGGGAACTTTTTTTCAAAAAAGGTACTCTCCACAAATTCTTTTTCTCAAATACTATAAAATAGGAAACCCATGGAAACGAAACGATCTAGCAACTTCATTCGTCAAATCATCGACGAAGACTTACGAACAGGAAAACATAAACAAATCATCACGCGCTTTCCTCCCGAGCCAAACGGTTATCTTCATGTCGGACATGCGAAGGCCCTATGCGTGAATTTCGGCATTGCGGAAGACTACCCAGGGGCATACTGCAACCTGCGCTTCGACGACACCAACCCCCTTAAGGAAGACTTACACTTCATCGAAGCGATCCAAGACGACATTAGCTGGATGGGCTTCCAGTGGCACGGGGATATCAAATATGCGTCAGCCTATTTTGATAAACTTCACGACTATGCTGTACAATTGATAAAAATGGGCAAAGCTTACGTCTGCCGTTTAAGCACGGACGAGATGAAGACCTATAGAGGAACACTTACAGAACCTGGAAAAGAAAGTCCCGACAGAAATCGTTCTATCGAAGAAAACCTTGCCATGTTCGAGAAAATGCGGGATGGCGTTTACGACGAAGGTTCCTACACTCTACGCGCTAAAATCGACATGAATTCCGGTAACGTCAACATGCGTGACCCTGTGATCTATAGAATCCTCAAGGCTACCCACCCGATGCTTGGAAATAAGTGGGTCATCTACCCCATGTACGACTACACCCACTGCCTGTCCGACTCGCTCGAATATATCACCCACAGCCTTTGCACTCTTGAATTTCAAGATCATCGGCCGCTTTACGACTGGTTTATTGACACACTTCGTTGCGAGAGTCATCCACAGCAGATCGAATTTGCTCGCTTGAACGTCAACTATACGGTCACCAGCAAACGAAAGCTACGTGCTCTCGTAGAAAATAAACTCGTCGATGCTTGGGATGATCCCCGAATGCCAACGCTGAAAGGAATGCGCCGACGAGGTTACACCCCATCTGCTATTAAAGATTTCTGTGAGCGCGTCGGTGTGACCAAAAAAGAAACGACGATCGACATAAGCCTTCTTGAAGAGTGCGTCCGGGAAGATCTCAACAAAAATGCCCTACGCGCTTTCTGTGTTCTCGATCCCTTGAAACTTGTGATTGAAAATTATCCTCAAGGAAAAAAAGAGCAAGTTTCCGCCCCCAATCATCCGCAGAATCCAGACATGGGATCCAGACCCCTGCCGTTCTCTCGAGACATCTACATCGAGCGAGATGACTTCGCAGAAGTCCCCCCGAAGGGCTATTTCCGCCTTTCCCCTGGTCAGGAAGTCCGTCTCCGTTACGCCTACATCATCCGATGTGAGAAAGTGGTGAAAGACGCCTCAGGTAAAGTCACCGAACTGCGCTGTAGCTACGACCCCGACACCTTGGGGAAAAACCCCGTCGGACGCAAAGTCAAAGGCGTCATCCACTGGGTAAGCGCTGCCGACGCTGTGCCCGCTGTTGTCCGCCTCTACGACCGCCTGTTTACAGTCCCCGACCCTACGGAAAAAGAAAAGGACGGCATTCCCTACACAGATTTTTTCAACCCCCACTCCTTGGAAAGGCGCGACCACGCCATCGTTGAAGCGAGTTTGAGAAACGCTGCTCCCGAAACGCACTTCCAATTCGAACGACTGGGCTACTTCACCGTAGACCGGGATTCACGAGATAAACCTCTGACTTTCAACCGCACGGTGTCACTAAGAGAGACTCGGTAGGGGCAAGACTCTTAGTTTTTCCTCACAGTCATTTCTGTATAGACACCCTTGTAACCCGTAAGCTGTTTGTGGCAAAAAGGGAGAGGGGGGTTTGGGGGGGCGAGTGAAGCGTCGCCTCCCCCGGATTCCTTGGAGGAACCAGCTGCGCAGTTTCCTCCAAACCACCTCCTTGCCTTAAGCGGCCTATGCACCTGGGGCGGCCTATGAGAATGACAAGATTCGTTTTTCCTTTCATCACTCTATTAACGATCAACCTGGCAACTCAAAGTTTTTCCTTGGGCGATATTTCATACGCACAGATGGGAGAATACCTGGAAAATCTTGGCTTAGGGGGTGAATGTACCGCAGAATCCTATCAGCGCATGCGGGACATGCTCATAAACACGCTCTCCCAAATCCAAGATGTATCCTGTGAAGCCGAGCAGCAAACTTGCCAGAAAGGGAAGATCGTAGACTGCACCTTTCAATTCCCGCATGAGTGGTGCGTCCAACTTTTACAAAACGAAGAGGACGACGGTTTTTCCAAACCTCTCAGGAAAAACTTCGTCGCCATCCTCAAATACGGCATTGCGCAACTGGAAAAACACAAGTCTTCTGAAACGCAGGAGCAGGCATTCGTCTTCATGCTTGCGAAGAATATCCTCTACAATATTTTTTCTGTCCCGTTCAAAACCCGCAAGATGACCTTTGAAGAAATTGTCACCTTCCCTGCTAAATTGACCTCCAAATTACGCTACAGGGGAGAGAAAGACAGGCGGGAACCCATAACGCTTGAAGATGCCAAGAAAGAGGCAAAGTTTCTCGTCGACCCAGAGTCTGCCCAGCCTGATCGCTTTCTCACACCCTCAGAACTGGTGGGGAAAACACACGAAGAACTTGCTGCCCTTGACGTTCGGGAGGATCACCACATATGGCACTCTGAACGTTATATGAAGGAACACCCCCGGCTCTGGGACGACTTCATGAAGATGATGCAGACCTTGATAGAGCAGAATCTCGACGAGAGAAACGATGTCGAAACTCCGTACGACTTGGACCTGATGCGCCAAGTCGTTTGGCTCGAACGGTTCCAGGACTCCGCAGGTGTTCATCCCAAATTAAGAGTCCGTGATGTACACGGATTCAAATGGAAACTGAAATTCGGGAGCGAGTTTTTTTCCGAACAACTAGCTAACTTTCTTTACCTTTCCCTTGGGGGGAAATACAACGATCTTAATTTTTCCCACACCGTCGCAAATCCCGTCTACGTGGTTCTCCAAGAAAAGCCAGTTGAGCAAATGCAACAAAATCGGAAAACCCAACTTGCATGCGTAACTATCGCTACCCCTGACGACCTTCAACAATGCCTTGATAAAAAATCTAAGAAGCCGATTAAAATAAGCCAATACGTCCTACCAGGAAACGTAGGTGTGATCGACGACTCCAATCTTGCTGCTTTCATGAAAGATTCCCACATGAAAGAGAAAGACCTATTGGGACGCCACTACATAGCACTGCACCAGGTTTCCATGGAGTTCCGTGATAAACGTATCCTAAAACGAACGGGACCTGCTCCTCACAGTACGATGGGAAACGAAGATGATCGCGCGATGCGTGGTATGATCCTCTTCCATTTCTGGGTCGACAACTTCGATGTTAAAGATGACAACGGAGAAGGTGCACTTATGCCTACCCCGTACGGCCCTCGTCAGCTCATCCAAGCACCTACCGACCTCGGTGGTGCTTTCCGCGGCTCGCTCGGTCACGGCACCGGTGTTCTTGGAAATGGTATCGGTATCAATCATTACAATGAAAAAGATTGGCTTTTTGTTCCTGCGCTTGACAGGAGGCACTTGCTCTACCCAAGATTGATGACTTTCTTCCCCGATTCGGCAAAGAAAGCACGCTTCTCAGATACCCTCTGGATGGCGAAGAAGATTGTGGGCCTCCCCTTCGACACCATCAAACGAGGGGTTGATATGACCCCCCTTCCTGACTTCTATAAAGATCTCCTTCTCTATAAACTAGCGAAACGTCGAGCTGACTTAGCCAAACTATACGGTATTGAAGATTTGCTCGATGTAAGCACGCTCAAAATTCCGGAACACAAGGTATCGTTCGGTTGTCCTGGATGTGACGAGGAAATTGCCGAGCGTTACCATATTCCCGTCAGCCTGATCGCCGCAGAACGGAAAAAGCTAGGCATCGACGGAAAACAGTGGATCGAATCTGTTGTCAGAAAGGGAAGACTTGAAAAGTGCAACACGTCTCTTCTCATCAACCTGCTGGAGCGCTACGCTTACCCTGACGGGCTTTCCCGCAACCACCTCATCGTATTTGAAAAACCAGGGGTCTGCCGTTTCCATTTGTAAAACTGGGAACAGTCATTCTTCTTTTCCCAGTAAGCGACCATCTTTGATGATCTTTCTATAGATTTCAGCGCTTGGTCGAAATCTACGCTCAAACTCGTTATCGAAATCGACCTGCATGAGTCCGAATTTCAATTCAAAACCGTGGATCCATTCGAAGTTGTCCATCAACGACCAATAGAAATATCCTCGTACATCAACCCCACCGTGGCGCATGGCGTAACCCATTTCTTTGATATGGGCCGGGATGTATTTTTGCCGTAGCGTGTCGTTGAAGGCAGCCTCCGCAATGCCATGTTCAAGTACAAAAATAGGGAGGTGATATTTGTCGTTAAGAGCCGTCAACACACGATAGAAGCCATGAGGGGACATGACGTGCTTCATCTCGTCAACGTCCTGTGTAGGATCGTTGGGATCGTATTCATACACATCCGGATTATACGGGTCGTTTAGCTTGCTTTGAAAAAAAAGACGCCCGTAGTAGTTTACCCCCAGATAGTCTTGCGATCCTGCCAGATCGGGAATGCTCTCGTTAAATGATGAGCCGGAAACATGAAGCTTGCCCGTTGCCAGAGCGTCAAGAAAGTCGTAATGAAAAGCCTGCTCTGCTATTTTTGCCGAGATCCTGTCTAGCGGATTGAATCGACGCATAGGCTCGAAGGTCCGAGAGTGTTTGGCAATCCCCACCCAGGTTTCATGATCGTTCTCTTTCTCGAATGCTTTTATAAGTTTATATGCCTTCAAATGAGCTTTCAGCAGCTGTGAGACAACGGGAGCATACTCGTCTGGCTCCTTGCGCTTCTCGAGCGGAGGGTAATAACCAAGATGATAGCCTTCGTAAAGGTAGACCATAGGTTCATTGAGCGTCACCCAATAGGAAACATAGCGTCCATAATGATCGAGACATGCTTGCACAAACTGACCAAACAATTCAAGCGCGTCCTCCCTCTCCCATCCACGCTTTCCATTGCGTTCATTCCAAAACCACTCGGGTGTGGCAAAATGGAACAGGGTAACGAATGGTTCCATTTTCAAGCTTTTCAGCGTCTCGAAAATGTTTCTATAATACTCAACTCCGTCCGGATCAGGCTTCGTCATCCCCTCACGTGGGAAGAGTCGTGACCAGGAGATCGAGAAGCGGTAAGCATTCGTCCCCAAGGATTTCGCATCACTGAGATATTCCATCGCAAGCGAATCGTAGTTCGTCTTCTTCTCTCGGACATCATTAGAATAGTTGTCCAGGCGAGCAATATGACCAGCCTTTGGTAATAAACTCCTCCCCGAGGCTTCGTCCGTTAATCCCTCCTTGACTACACGTTTTTCAAAGGCTGTCCAGTCACTCGCCTGCTGTCCCTCGACTTGTTGATCAGAACTTGCAGTGCCCCAGAAGAATTGACTGGGGAATTTGAAAGGAGTGTCTTCAAACTGTGAGAATACCCGGTCTACACGATCATTTCCCAAACGGAAAATCGAAGCATATGTACCAAGTCCAATTCCCAGAGCAAGAAGAAACCATTTCATAAGTCATCCTTTCATCAAAGCCTCTTTAAAGCCTTGCAAGGAGGTGGTTTGGAGGAAACTGCGCAGCTGGTTCCTCCAAGAATACGGTTTTTTTAAATTATCTCTAGACTTTCACATTTTTACAAGATATTAATTTGATTAAGAAATCAAATACAACAAAGGTTCTCTATGCATGACGATGTTCGTTGCCGAAGTTTGTGGCTCGCTCTGACTCCTATGTTGTTTCTTGTCACATTGTTAGCTTTCAATCTCAAACTTTACGGTGACGGAGCAGCCGCTGGCCCTAACCAGGTTGCCCTTCTTTTGTCTGCTATGTTTGCAACATGCGTTGGTGTTTTTGCCTTGGGCATTCCCTATAAAAACATTGAGTCTGCCATCCTTGAATCTACAAGTCATATTTTGCAGGCTATTCTCATCCTGTTGGTGGTGGGAGCTTTGATCAGCCTTTGGATACTGAGTGGAATCGTTCCGACTCTGATTTATTATGGCTTGAAGCTTCTCTCTTCCTCGATTTTTCTTCCCGTATCATGTGTCATTTGTACGATTGTCTCGCTTGCGACTGGTTCCAGTTGGTCGACCGCGGGAACGGTTGGAGTCGCCTTGATTGCAGTGGGCAAGGCACTTGGAATTCCCGAAGGCCTGGTCGCAGGTGCCATCATTTCCGGAGCATATTTTGGGGACAAGATGTCTCCTCTTTCCGACACAACCAACATGGCTTCTGCTATGGCCGGCGTCGATCTTTTTGACCACGTCAGACATATGCTTTACACAACCGTTCCTGCTTACACATTGGCTATTCTGGGGTTTGTAATCACCGGGTTCTTCGTCACTCCCGCAGGGGGGGCGGACGGGAACATAACGGAAGTCCTTGGCGTCATCACTCAGAATTTCAACGTCGGACCACAGCATTTGTTTGTTCCGCTCCTGGTCTTGTTTCTCATAAGAAGGAAGATAGCTGCTTTACCTGCTTTGGCTGTAGGCTGCGTGCTCGCAGTTCCGTCAGCACTTCTATTTCAGCAACAATTTTTGCATCAAACTTTAGGAGAATCTTACGATGGCGCCAGTGTGTTCAAAATGATTATAAGCACAGCTGCCAACGGCTTCTCCAGCAAGACGGGATCGAGCTTGGTCGACGGCCTTCTCTCACAGGGGGGAATTTCGAAGATGCTAAGCACGCTTTGGCTCTTGATATCAGCGATGGTGTTCGGGGGAGCTCTGGAAGGATCGGGCATGTTGGCGCGTATTTCCCAAGCTTTGCTCAGCAGTGTCAGGAAAACGGTGAGCCTGATCGGAGCAACCCTGGCCAGCTGCCTTTTTGTCAACATGACTGTCGGTGACCAGTACCTTGCCATTGTCCTACCGGGCCGCATGTTTCGTTCGATCTATGCACGATATAAACTCGATGCGCGCAATTTATCCCGCGCTCTCGAAGATGCCGGGACGGTTACGTCTGTGCTCGTGCCTTGGAACTCGTGCGGAGCCTACCATGCTGCCACTCTGGGAGTGGCGACCTTGACGTACTTGCCGTTCTGCTTTTTCAACATTGCTAGCCCCTTGGTTTCGTTCGCTCTTGCTGCCCTTGGTTGGACAATCCTGAAGAGTTCAGAGAGCCAAGAAGAACAGAAATCGGATGCGATTTCCATTCCGGACCAAAAAAGGGTATCGTCATTTAGTGAACGTAATGCGTAACCCGCTTTTGGCAAGGAGGTGGTTTGGAGGAACGCTGCGCAGCTGGTTCCTCCAAGAATTCCCTTGGGGCAGAAGCGATACAAATTCCTGGAGGAAGAGACTATGTCGTATCTCAGGTATTTTTTGGCTCCCCTACTTGCTTGGTTTGCAATCATCGGCGTCTTGATGGGTGGACACTGGCTGTGGCTAGGGCTGGTGATAGCTTTTGGTGTGATGATGGGAGGTGACTCTCTTTTAGGCCAAGACGCTTCCAAACTACATTTTAATCATCCATGGATTCTGCAAATACCACTTTACTCTGCGTTACCCGTTCTCACTTTGCTCTTGCTCTCCTTCGCTTGGGCAACGGGGACGGGGGAAAGCGATTTCCTTAGCCTCGGGGCAAACTTGCAGAGACTTTTCGCCTATGACTTCCTTGCTGCGCGTGCGGAAAACAGTGCTTGGGATTTTGTCGGTGGGGTTTTAGGTGTAGGCCTCGTCGTGGTCGGTTGGGGAGTCAACGTAGGCCATGAATTGACTCACAGAGTCAAATCGACTGTTGCCATGTTATGTGGTCGCTTCCTGCTGTCGATGGCTGGTATTGCCGACTTTGCTATTGAGCATGTTTATGGCCACCATGCTTTTGTGGGAACCCCTCGCGATCCAGCAACGGCAAGGAGGGGTGAGAACGTTTATGCCTTTGTAGTCCGCTCTTCGATTTTCGGACATATCAGCGCATGGAAACATGAACTCAAGCGTCTGCGTCGGAAAGAACAGAATATCTTTTCCCACCACAACTGGATGTTGAGAGGGTATCTTCTGACCGTACCTTGGCTTATCATGTTCTTTCTGGCTGGATCCTGGTTCGGGGTCCTGCTTTTTGTAGCGCAGGCTGCGTTTGCAAAATTCATCCTCGAAATTGTCAACTACATCGAACATTACGGGATTGTGAGGAAAGCGTCCGAGCCAATCAAACCGCAACATTCCTGGAACACGAACCATCGCATGAGCGCCATGATTTTATTCTCCCTGAACAGGCACTCTGCTCATCATGAAAAAATGGAGCTTCCCTATTGGGTGCTCGAGCCCTACCCAGACGCTCCTCAATTGCCCTATGGATACCTTAACGCGATCATCGTTTCTCTAATCCCTCCGCTGTGGTTTCGAGTGATGGATAAAAAAATTCAGGAATGGGAAGCAAAGTACGCCTGATGCTTGGGGGGCAAGGAGGTGGTTTGGAGGAAACATTACCATCGAACTTCCTTTTTCATTGCGCCCAAAAGTGTGCGTAACTCATGATGCTCGGCAACATCATGCACCCTGATCACATCCACTCCTTTATCCATGCAGAGTGCATTCATAGCAAGGGTTGCCGAGAGCAAGTCGTTTGCAGGTTTGTCGAGAACAAGGCCCATGAACGACTTGCGAGAAAGCCCTATGAGGAGGGGATAACCGAGAGATTTCAGTTCCGAAAGCGCGAGGAGTATTTCAAAATCTTGATCAGGCTTTTTCTTTCCAAAGCCAATACCGGGGTCGATGATAATCTGGGAGTCCTTGACTCCGTATAAGTTAAGAAGAGCGATTTGCTTATGAAACCATTCCCTAAGATTGGGGATCATGGGGCCGTTGTGAAACTTGCCCCCTTGCATGCTCTGAGGCTTTCCCCGCATGTGGCAAAGCACTAGAGACCCTTCTGGGTGCGTAGCGATGACTTTAGCCATGGCAGGACTCACACTCTCCGTCACATAGTTCACCATCCGTACTCCCTCCGCAAACGCTGCCGCAGCGATGGACGCTCTTCTTGTGTCGACAGATAGGGTCTGCGTCGGAAATTGCCTCAGCAAGGCGGAAAGGACAGGAAGGACACGCTTTCTTTCTTCTTCTTCAGAAACTTCAACAAGCTGGCCGTGTTTCTCATGAAACGTCGACGGAGGGCGGGTGGACTCCCCGCCTACATCTATTATGTCGGCGCCTTCACGAAGCATCTGCTCCGCCCGCTCCAAGGCGCGGCTCATGTCAAGGTACTTCCCACCATCGAAAAAGGAGTCCGGCGTCACGTTGAGAACGCCCATGATCCTTGTTTTCTTCACGTTTTGGGCGCTTTGTTGCATGCAAGCTCCTACAATGTATTGGGAATTTATAGCTTGACTGAGCTGGGGAATCTCTGCCATTAAGGAGGTTCCCAAAAACTCAGGCTACCATAAACGGTCTGGTCCTGACTTGGGGCAAATAGGGAGAGGGGGGTTTGGGGGGGCGAGGGAAGCGTCGCCTCCCCCAAGGGATTTCTTGGAGGAACCAGCTGCGCAGTTTCCTCCAAACCACCTCCTTGCCCCAAGTGGCTTACGCATTACCTTGGAGAAACTTCTTGGTCGACACAATAGAAATAAAGAAAAACTATCTCAAAACAGTCCTCTTTGGTCTTGGATTTTTTGCCCTTCTTGCTTGCGGGGACGACGCTAGTGCAGACAATTTTGGTTTAATCTCCCGACTTACGGACCACGCCTTTGCGGGCGAATATGCTAACGACCCCGCCTTTGATTCTGCTCAACAGGCTTTTTCCCCTCTATCGGCTATAGATCATCAGGGAGGCAAAACGCTCGCGAGTCTTACAAAAAAACAAATTCGTCGCAACCGCCCGCAAGGCAAATGCCTTCGTTGGGTTCGTATCGCTCTTACGAAATACAAATGGCAACGTGAACAGGATAAACGAAAAAGCAAACGCACGTTCAGTTTCCACTCCCTTCCCCGCGATTCCCACCCCTTCGCTAAAAACATATTGTCCCCTGGCCGATCAGCCGCCGACTTCATGGGCTGGGCTCTTCAGAATCCGGCTTCTCTATGCACCGAGTTGGGATTGGCAAATATTACGGATTTGCCTTACCACACGACTTTTGATGGTATGGTTTTCGTTTACGGGCGTGGCAAATGTGGCTTTCACAGAAGGTGGGGGCATATTGAAGTCGTTACGAACGCCGAAAAAAAAGAAGTTTGCTCCGATCACTGTCGTAAACTTCAACCTGATTGCAAGCCCGATATCGTTCTGGCGCCTGTAACACACTGTGGCTGGCTATAGTATTTGAGAAAAAGAATTTGTGGAGAGTACCTTTTTTGAAAAAAAGTTCCCCTCCACGCCTCCCCCCAAAAAACTTTAGATATTGAAGTTTTTGAAAAGGGGTTTGGGGAAATAACTTTTTTCAAAAAGTTTTTCCCAAAATTGATTATCTTGAATACTATAGCTCAGACAAGTGTGAAAAGACCAGTGACTTCGCAGGGGATGAAAATCAGTTCATTATGAAACTTTCCTTAGCTTTTTCCCCCTGTCCCAACGATACCTTTCTCTTCCATGCTTTAGTAAAAAGCCTGATCCCCCATCCTTTCACATTGAGCGTGACACTCGCCGACATTCAGCACCTCAACGAGCTAGCTTTACAAGGCACGGCAGATGTCTGCAAAATTTCCTTTTCGATGCTAGCGCATTTGGACACGTATTGCTTGCTTCCCGTTGGCGCAGCTCTCGGACATGGCAACGGTCCCAAGATCGTTGCGGAGAGGCCATTTCCTCTAGCAAGTCTCCAGGACAAAACGATCGCCATCCCGGGACAAGGGACCACAGCCTACCTTCTTTATAAGCTATTAACACCTGGAGCCGGGCGGGAAGTCTTTTGCCTCTATCATGAAATTCCCTCACTCATAAACTCGGGCACTGTCGACTGTGGTTTGATTATCCACGAAACTCGCTTCACACTCGATCAAAACAAGCTTGTAGAAATTTGCGACCTTGGTCCTATGTGGGAAGAGCACACCAAACTTCCTATTCCTCTTGGGGGACTGGTTGCGAAACGATCGCTCGGTTCAAAAACGATTGAGAAAGTGGTCTCCTGCCTGCAGTCTTCACTTCGCTTTGCGTGGAAAAATCCGGCAGCGTCTCGTTCCTACATTCTGCAACATAGCCAGGAAAAAAACTGGGATGTCGTACGCTCTCATATCGACCTTTACGTTAACAAAGAAACAGAATCGCTTTCCTTAAAGGCAAGAAATGCAATAGAATTGCTTTCTCGAAAAGGAGGGCTTGTGAAATGTATTTAAAGAACATTTTTTATGGTTTCACCTTTGTTTGTGTTCTGCTTGCGACACCCAACTGTGTTGCAGGAGTCTCCTCGCGTGGAGTTTCCTCAGAAAAAGTATACAGGATTGCGTTTGGTTCCTGTGTTCATCAGGACAAGGAACAGCCTGTGTGGGAGGCAGTTTTAAAAGATCATCCAGACCTATTCATCTTTCTTGGCGACAATATTTACGGCGATACGGAAGACATGAAAGTTTTACAGGAGAAATATGACAAGCAAAACAGCAAGCCTGGCCTTTCAGAACTTCGCAAGCAAACAAGAGTGATCGGTACCTGGGACGATCACGATTATGGCGTGAACGATGGAGGAGCAGAGTATCCGAAGAAGGAGGAATCACGGCAAATCATGTTGAACTTCTTCGAAGAGCCTGGAGATTCTCCCCGAAGGACTCAAGACGGTGGAGTATACGCCTCCTACATGTTTGGAGAAGGTAGCGAGGCTATTCGCGTCATTTTACTGGACACTCGCTGGGCACGCAGTCCTCTGATAAAGGTTCCAGAAGAAGAGCTTGAGGATCGCGATAACCGGAACATGGGGCCATACGTAGCCAATGAGGCTCCTGAGGCACGGATGCTCAGCGAAACGCAATGGACCTGGCTGGAAAAACAGTTCGAAGGTGAAGCTTCCCTCACGATCATTGGTTCCAGTATTCAATTCCTCTCGGATTTCACAGGATGGGAAAGTTGGGCTAATTTCCCACCGGAAAAGGAACGACTCTTAGCCGTTCTCAAGAAGCATCCAGAAACCAGGGTGATGTTCATCAGTGGGGACATGCACTATGCAGAAGTCAGCAAATGGGATGGAATTCTTCCTTACCCTTTGTGGGATTTCACTTCGAGTGGGCTGACTCAGAGCTGGCATAATGTTTCACCTAATCTTTTTAGAGTGGGTAAGTCATTTCTTGAAGCCAACTATGGTCTGATGGAGTTTCAATTCGATCCGGTACCAAGACTTCGATTTCAGATCAAAAACGTGTTTGGAACGGTCTTGCAAAGTACGGATCTGGTTTTGCGGTAACAAGGGGATTTCTTGGAGGAACCAGCTGCGCAGTTTCCTCCAAACCACCTCCTTGCCACAAGAGGAACCAGCTGCGCAGTTTCCTCCAAACCACCTCCTTGCCACAAGCGGGTTGCGTATTACACTTATTGCTTTGTCATCAGCTTTTCGTCGAGAAGATGACAAGCTGCATGATGGCCTTCCCCGGCTTTGAAGTTGGGGGGGACAACTCGTGTGCATACGTCCATTTTCCATGGACAGCGCGTGTGGAAGGGGCAGCCGCTGGGAGGATGAGCGGGAGACGGCAGGTCTCCATGCAAAAGAATTTGCTCACGTACTCGCTCTTTCCTAGGGTCTGCCAAGGGGACAGCACTGAGGAGCGCTTTTGTGTACGGGTGCTGTGGACTTCCGAACAGATCTTCGGTGTTTGCCAATTCAACGATTTTTCCAAGATACATGACGGCGATGCGATCGGAGATGTAGCGTACCACCGAGATATCATGAGCGATGAAAAGATAGGAGAGGTGAAACTCTTTCTGCAAATCTTTCAAAAGATTCAAAATCTGAGCTTGAATGGACACGTCTAAAGCTGAGACGGGTTCGTCGCAGAGAATGACTTTCGGCCGAATAGCGACTGCTCTGGCGATGGCAATCCTTTGCCGTTGTCCTCCTGAGAACTCGTGGGGATATTTGCGAATATAGCGAGAGGAAAGTCCGACGGTTTCCATAAGATCGGCGACAGTTTTTTCCAACTCTTTGCGCGCCAGTACTTTCTCGCAAGCTCGGATGGGTTCTGCGATGATGTCAAAGACGGTCATTCGCGGGTCGAGTGATGCGTAGGGATCCTGGAAGATCATCTGTATATTCGAGCGATGCTTCCTAAGCGCGGCACCATCGAGCCTGGTGATATCTTGGCCGCAAAGTTCGATGTGTCCATCGGTGGGAGAGTATAAGCGGATCAGGGTTCGGCCCAGCGTGGTTTTTCCACACCCTGATTCGCCCACCAGACCGAGCGTTTCCCCCTTGAACAGATCGAGAGTCACCCCGTTGACAGCTTGAATGAGGGAATCCTGTTTGCGAAACAACACACCCTTGTATGTAGGAAAGTACATTTTCAGATCGCGAGCGGCGAGCATGAGTTCCGTCATGTTTTCTCCCCTTCCTTCTTTTCCCAGTAACAGAGAGCTTCCTGTGTCGAAGAATATTTTCGCAGGGGAAGAGGATGATCATCTCGGCACTGGCGCATCACTTTCGGGCAGCGATCTGCAAAGGGGCAACCCTTCGGCAGACGGGAGGGGTCCGGTGGTAGCCCGGGGATGGCTTTCAGGTCTCCTTTTCCCGAGTCAAGGCGGGGCATGGAACCAAGCAACCCAATCGTGTAAGGATGGCTGGGGGTATAGAAAATATCGTCTGCCGTACCTCGTTCCACGATTTTACCTGCATACATGACACAGATTTCGTCCGCCATCCCTGCCACCACGCCCAAATCATGCGTGATCAGGATGATGGAAAGGTTCATTTCCTTTTGAAGATTTTTTAAAAGGTTGAGGATCTGTGCCTGAATTGTCACGTCCAAAGCAGTAGTAGGCTCATCGGCAATCAGAAGTTCCGGCCTGGAGATAAGTGCCATTGCTATCATCACCCGTTGGCGCATCCCTCCGGAAAACTCGTGCGGGTAACGGTCTATTCGTTGTTTCGCATCAGGAATACCGACATGTTCCAGAGCTTCAATTGCTCGTCTGCGTGCCTCTTTTTTTGAAATCTCGTTGTGATGGGCACGGAGGCCTTCCGTCAGCTGGATGGAAACGCGCAGGTAGGGATTGAGGGAAGTCATGGGGTCTTGGAAGATCATCGCGATCTTTTCTCCACGCAATGCCTGTAGCTCTCGATCGGGAAGGTGCAAGAGGTCGCGGTCGTGGAAAAAAGCTTTGCCTCCTACAATTCTGCCAGGCGGCTGCGGGATTAGCCCCAAGAGCGAAAGCATAGAGACCGACTTCCCGGAACCAGACTCACCGACCAAAGCCAAGGTTTTTCCCTTTTTCACGGTCAGACTGATGCCGTCTACAGACTTGAATAGACCGTCACGAGTGAAAAAGTAGGTTTTCAGTTCATCGACTTGCAGGAGAGCTGTCATGTGTGGCCTCAGTCTTTACTGGCTTGAGGATCCAAAGCATCTCGTAAGCCGTCACCCAGGAAATTCAAAGCCAGGAGAGTTAACATCAACGACGCACATGGAATTATCAACATCCACGGATAAGTCTGCATCGCCCCTACTCCATCGGAGATAAGCGTACCCCAGCTGGCCATAGGTTCTTGCACCCCCAGGCCAAGAAAACTGAGGAAAGCCTCCTCCAGGATCACGTTAGGTACTGTCAACGTTACATAGACGATCACGGTTCCCAACACGTTGGGTATTAAGTGGGACGCGATGATCCGCACATGCCCCACACCCATCGAACGGGCTGCATCGACATATTCCATCTTCTTTAAACTGACAACCTGGCCTCGCACGATCCTTGCCATGGTCAGCCACTGAATGGCTCCTAGAGCTATGAAGAGCAGATAAATATTTCTGCCAAACAGCACCATCAGAATGATCACGAAGAACGTGAAAGGCAGGGCGTACAAAATTTCCAACAAGCGCATCATGATGTTATCGACCCGCCCTCCCATGTACCCTGAGATGGACCCGTAAAGCACACCTATCGCCAAACTTACCGCAGTCGCAAGAATCCCCACCATGAGAGAAATCCGCGCTCCGTGAAGCACTCGTGTGAACATGTCACGCCCGAGCGCATCCGTGCCAAAATAATGCACGCTGTCAGGAGCAACCGCCCCCAACAGTAAGTCTGTCTCCTCAAACGGAAAGGAAGCAATCCAGGGGGCTAAAACGGCAAGACTCGCCTGTACGATCAAATAGCAGAACCCTATGACCGCCATCTTGTTTTTCAAGAGACGTTGGAAAGCGTCTTGCCACAGACTTCTCCCCTTTTCTGCCTCCACGACCGCTGCTTTCATTATCATCTGCTTCTCAAGTACCATTTGAGTCATAAGACACTTTCGGGTTCATGAATGCATACGCGATATCGACGATCAAATTCATAAGAACAATGAAAACCGCAAGGAACAAGACGCACCCAAGCACGAGTGTGTAGTCTCGATTCAGGGCTGACTGAACGAAAAAACGTCCCAGCCCAGGGACACTGAAGATGGTCTCCACAACCAGGGAACCGGTCAGCATTGCCGCAACGGCAGGACCGAGGAAACTTACAGTCGACAGCAGCCCACCTTTTAAAGTATGGCGCAGCATAATCAACCAACCTGGAAGTCCTTTTGCCTTCGCCGTCCTTATGAAGTCCTGATGCACCATATCGAGAATCCCCGCACGAGAGAGACGAGCGAAGTAAGCTGCGTACATGGTACCCAGAGTCAGCGCGGGGAGAACCGCGTCTTTCGCCTCGGTCCATCCGGCGACATTAAACCACTCCAAGTTTATCGCAAAGACAAGCATAAACAAGGGACCGATCACAAAAGATGGGAGACTGATCCCAAGCATGGCAAAGGTCATGGGAAGAAAGTCCCGCTTGGTGTTGGGTTTGCTGGCCGCGAAAATCCCCGCACCAACACCGAGTATCAAGGCGTAAATCAAACCCAAAAGGCCGATCAACGCAGAAACAGGAAACGTCTCGGCAATGATTTCATTGACAGTCCTGCTTGGGTAGCGAAACGAGGGGCCCAGGTCACCCTGGAGTAACATGCCCATGTAACGCAGGTACTGCGCAGCAAGTGGTTCATCGAGGTGATACTTTGCTTCCAGGTTTTTCAAAATTTCTTCGGGAACTTTCCGGTCAGTGTCAAACGGCCCGCCAGGAGTCATGCGCATTACGAAGAAGGTGAGGGTGGCAACAATCCAGAGGACTGGGATAATGATCAGGAGCCGCTTCAGAATAAATTTCGTCACCTACGTCCCCATTTGTTGTTTCACTTCTTAACGTCCACCAAAACATAGTATTTGTATAATAGACGGTCCGTGATGTTGTCGTACCATTCCGTTATTTTCCCTTCCTCCAGCATGCGCACATCTTCCGATATCAGTTTCTGCTGGGTATAGAAATAAATCGGGAGGATAGGCAGTTCAGTGAGGAGAAGGTCTTCCGCTTTTTGGAAGTAATCAAATCGTTTTGCCTGATCGAGAGTTTCTGCTGCCATATCAATCATCTTGTCGTAGTCCTTATTGGACCAACCGGTCTTGTTATTGCCACCATTTGTTACGAACATGTCCAAAAATGTATTGGGATCAGGATAGTCACCCACCCAACCCGCTCGCGAGACGTTGAAGTTTCCCTTGTTTTCGGAATCAAGATAAACTTTCCACTCTTGATTGAATAGCTCCACTTCCACCCCTAGGTTTTTGTTCCACATCTGCTGGATGGCAATAGCGATTTGCTTATGCGCTTCGTTTGTGTTGTAAAGCAGTTCTATTTTCGGCATCGTCTTGGGATCTTCGTAACCCGCATCCTTAAGAAGTTTTTTCGCTTCGGCTATCGCCTCGGGCGTTACACTCACGGGCAGTGTGTGCTGGCCCTGGTAGAAGTAACCCGCCACCGTCGGAGTGAAAGAACCAGCTGGTAACTGCCCCCCGCGCGTTACGCGCTCGACAATTAGCTTCCTATCGACAGTGAGCGCAAGAGCACGGCGAACCCGTGGGTCATCCATCGGTTTCTTCCTGACATTAAAACGATAGAAGTACACGGCAAGGTTAGGAACATTTTTGTAGATCTGATATTGATTGGGGTTCTGTTTCATCTTGCTTTGATAGAAGGGAACTTTTAGTGTAGGCACTGTGGACGTCATATGCAAGTCCCCGGCTACGAACATCTTCTCCTCCGTATCAGTGTTTTCCACCGGATAGAAAATAACTTCGTTCATCATGACAGCTTCTTTGTCCCAGTAATGTTCGTTACGCGCCAGGTGTATATGACGATTAAGCTTCCACTCTTTCAACTTGAAAGGGCCATTGGAAACCAACTTGCCTTCTTTCGTCCACTCTTTGCCTTCCTTCTCAACAACGTGCGGAGGTACAGGGTAATACGTGTGAAATGAGGTAAGGCGTACAAAGAACGGGGTCGGGTTTTCCAAGCTTACCTGCAAGGTGTATTTATCGAGTGCCTTTATGCCAACTTGTGTGGGATCCTTAATTTTGCCAGCGTTGAAAGCCTCGCCATTCTTCACGTAAAAAAGTTGATAGGCATATTCTGACGCTGTCTTCGGCGACAAAGCACGGATCCACGAATAAACGAAGTCTTGTGCAGTAACTTCGACGCCGTCTGACCAGCGCGCATTTTTGCGCAGTTTGAAGGTATAAACTTTTCCATCTGCTGAGACAGACCAGGATTCAGCCACTCCCGGAATAGGATCAAGGGTTCGCGGTTGGTATGCCATCAAACCTTCGAAAAGGTTGTCAAGAATGTGCGACTCGGGCGTCCCTGTTACAGTCGCGGGATCAAGATCCTTCGGCTCGGTAGCGTTTCCGACTTTTATAAGCTGCTGCTTAGCAACCGTGTAGCTGCGGGCATCCGCTTCCCATAGCAGGAGAAACGACAAACTTACACTAAAGATCTTGAAAAAGTTCCCCATACCGAACCACCTCACTCAACGATTTCTACTTATATGAATAACTTGATAAGCAGGCGAGAAGCAACCGGAAATTAGCTACGTCAAAATCGCGTAGGACACTTGGGGCAAATAGGGAGAGGGGGGTTGGGGGGGCGAGTGAAGCGTCGCCTCCCCCGGATTTCTTGGAGGAACCAGCTGCGCAGTTTCCTCCAAACCACATCAATGCATTACCTACGTCAAAATCGAGCAAGGAAGGGACTTCCTTGCTCCTAATGTGGGTTATTGAACTTCGCTGTCAGGGTTTAGAGTAGCGCTGAATGAAGCTGTGAAGCCTCCATTCTCTGTTGACTCTTCAGACGAGCCTTCTGCACTTTCACCCTGGTCAACGTTACGTGATCCTCGGCAAGTATCGACAAAGGACTGGCTATACACGCCTTTGATCACCGCATCGTCGCCACCGTTGGTGTAAGTAAGATTTTTCAGACGCTGCACTTCGCCCCAGAAACAACCTTCTGATCCCATACCGCCTTCTTCTTTCTGGAGGCGAGAGTCTTCGACTATGAAGCTTGCCGTTGTGCCTTTTTCAGCAGCACTGAGGTCGAGGTTCAATGCGCCCGCCATGCGTCTCTTCACAGGCCCGCGGATGGTGACACCGAACGTGAAGTCGTCGTTAGCATCCAAAATGGGCTGATGAGAGAGGGACGAGTCGGGAAGACAACTTGACTTTGCTTCGATGGAACGAAGTTTTTGCTTGTAAGTGTCGTCGGTGCGGAACGCTTCACGACCCTTGATTTCCGCGATGCGACGTGTCAGCTCGGCCAGGATGTGTTGCTTGGGAATCGACCCTGCACTCGCAGATTCAAACGCAGGAAGGCTGCAACTTGTGCCTCCACCGCCCGGTCCACCGGGACCACCGATGAAGCGACATAGTTTCTCCGCAATGGAAGCTGGTACCGCTTGCCCGCAGGCTACGCCAGCAACAGCTAACCCCGTGAGAGTCCCAATGTCGAGAAGGCGGCACATGTCGTTCAGAAGCCAACCGAAGCGATCAGGATGATTGAGAGCAAGGTTTACCACCTTCACAGCCAGGCTTGGTAACTGAGTTGCCGCAAGCGTCGCGCGCTCTGAATCCGTTTTTGCAATGTCCAATGCTGTCAGTGTCGTTATCGACGTGTCGATGGATGTGAGATCGGATCGGAAAAGATGATCGCGGATGGCCCATCCAAAACCACGAACGACATCTTCAACCGCACGGCCGCTAGTATCGTTCTGCACGAAATTCAACTGACTCTTGATTTGTGTCGCTGTACAGCCAAACACAAAAGGTCCGCCAGCAACCGCTCCCGTTTCTCCCGTTTTTGCGGTAAGCGCTCGGAAGAAATCTAGGATAAGCCCTTGCTTGGCAGAAGCAGCTACAGTGGACTTCCACTGTGGCTCACCCGTGTCAAAGTCGAGGCTATTCTTAAATGTCGTGAAATAAGCTGCTGTCGTGACAATGCGTGAAAGGTCAAACTCATGAAGATCCTGACAAACCTGCTGGTTCATGTCAGCAATGCCAGTTGGCTCGGTGCTACCAGCGGGTGCGGACGGTCCTGTGATGCCAGATTTGTCTTGAAGCGCTTGTCTGAAGGACTTGGACAGCAAATCCTTCAACAAGTCACGACCGTTCGTCCATGTGAACGTAGTGCCTCCTTCGAACGGTTTAAAGCTGATCGCGCTACAATTCAGATCGCCGTCATCTTCAATGGCCTGGTCTACAAAGCGTGAACGCTCCCAGTTCCAGTCGGACCCTTGCCACTCCGATGCGAGAGCAGCCAAGGCTGCGTCTTTCACACCGTTGTCGCAGGTTTTGCTGAGGTCAGCAATTCCTGTCTCGGAAAGATCGAGGCCGACGCTTGCAGCATAGTTAAATGCATCGCGTAGGCCCGAGGTACGATTTTCACCCCCTTGTTGGTGACGAGCCTCGCCCAGGGTGTTGAGAAACTCCTCAACGATCCCCTGCTTTTGCCACAAGGATTCATCAACCTTACCCTCGACATGAGCCTGGCACTCGGCTATGAATTTCTTGCGCTCAGCATCCTGATTACCCGCTTTGAGAGCGTCTTTGTAGATGCTACACCACTCGGCAGGAGGGCCTTCTCCGGGTTGATTGAACATGCTTTCAAACTGTGCCAACTCTCCCGCAGGAACACCGGCAGTGTTCGCGGTTGCTCCCGCGCCTACCTTGAAGGTGAATCCTTCACATTGCCGAACCCCGTTTTTGAACGCGACGGTAGCTTTTTTATATCCCGCGATCAGGTCGTCAACAATCCCGGCACAACCTGCGCCTTCTCCGTAAATTTGCTCCAGACCCTCCTTCAACTCTTCAACGTCTTCCCCCTGTTCTTCGGCCTGGCCGGCAAGGGCGACCTTGTAGTTTTCTACAGCGGCAGAAGGCATCCATGAATCGGTACCGTTGTTGTAAATCACGTTAAAGAGACTGTTGAAAGAGACATCGTCCTGGGTAAAGGAGTAGGAACGGGTACCGTCTGAAAGATGGTAGGTGACTGCTCCTGTGTTGCCACCTGGACGGCAGGCATTCATGGCATCTTCAGATCGCCACATTTCCAAGACTGGTAAGTCACCTGTAACGGCAGTCGTCAGATAATTGACAAAGAACTCCTCGGTGAATCCTTCACAGCCTTCAAAGTTATGCTCGACGGCTTTGTCACCCTTTACAAAGTCGTTTCTCTCTTCTCGTCCCAATTCGACCATACAGAAACCATATCTCCCACTTGTAATGCTTAGGTTAGACACTTCAGATGGGATGAAGGTCCCCGTGTCTTCCACCACCACCTCTTCGTTTGTTGCAGATGTTTGTTCGATGGTAGAGACCGATACGGCACCGCTGCTTGGATCGAAGTTAAGAGCCAGGCTGACTTTGCTGGAATTTTTCCCGACTGCGAGTTGACTCGACGTCAATATCCCGACAATCGTGAGATTGTTCGGGTCGCTTCCCGTCAACACAAAGCAACCAAATGCTTTTTCTTTAAACCCATCGCAAGTAAGGTCAAAAGCACCGTTTACATCTAACTGATCGATACAGGCAGTTGCGCCCGTCAAGTCAAGCGTCACGCATTTCAACCAGTAGTCTGTGGGTGATACGCTTGTCGATGTCGATGTGCTTTGCGCCAACCTAAGAGAGGAGCTTGAAGACGATGATGTAAAATTCAAGGCTCCCACTAAATTGACTGTCGTACTCTCCGCTGTGGCTGCGGAGCTCGTTGAATCCTCCGATTTTTTACCGCAACTCTGACTGAAAGCTGCCACCAACGCCAGACACACAAGAGCTTTCCAGACAGATACTGTCTTTGACGCCGTCATAAGCTCATCTCCTTTATAATGTAATCGAAAGCCCGTCGACCCTAGGACTCTTCAATGGGAAAAGCCTACCCACGCGACAGACTTCCCATGCATCGTCAGAGCTTGATAAAAATTGAGGGGAAAATATAAATTCTTTTATTTACGGTAACTTGGAACTTAAGACTAGGCTCATGGCCTGCCCGCCAAAACCAGCTGAATTGACCATGACCGTTCTTATGGCTTTTGACCTGCCTGACTCTAACCAAGGGGCCTGGGGGGGTAAACTCTGCCTTTCAAGGATAAGCATTGCCAGCTCAAGGCTCAAAGCACCCGAAGCGCCGAAACAGTGCCCCATCTTCCATTTATTGTTGATGAGGATAGGAGGATGAGAAAAAACACTTTCCAAACTCTTCAACTCCGCAAGGTCTCCTTCTACAGTTCCAGGGGTGTGAGTGATGACAAGGTCCACAGCATCCAAGCCAGCTTCTGCCAAAGCCATCCTCATGCTTTGTTTCAGTGCGACACCGTCCTTGCTCATTCCCGTGAGAGAGGGGGGAACTTCCTTCGCGTACCCTACGCCTTCCACGACAGCTTTGCTCTTCTCACTTGCTGCTTCCAGGCAAAAGCAGGCTGCTCCTTCTCCCAGAACTAGCGAGTTCTCCCGTTTCGAAGGATCACCAGCCCGGCAAGGGAAGGGAGCGTCAAGCTTGCTATATAGATGTAGGGCTGACATTTGCGCGAAGGTAAACGGTGTGAGAGGCGCCTCAGTTCCCCCGACCAGGAAGGCATCCAAGCGCCCAGACTCCAGCCAAGCGACACCATTCAGGAAAGCATGGAGAGCGGTCGAACACGTTGCCGAAAGTTCCACAGCAAATCCATCAACGGCCAGTGCATTCGCAACATTGCTGCTGAGATTGCCAAGGGTCGTCGTGGGCGAGCACGAGGGGGACAGGGGAATGCCTGAAGCCAGGAACTGACCGAGGTATTGTTCCGTCAGGCGGCTTGCACCCCTTGCGGATCCTATACTTACCCCAAGTCGTATTTTTTCCTGCCAACCTGCATCCTTTCTTGCGTTCAGCGCCGCAAAGATCGCCATCTGAACAGAACGGTCGAGCTTGTGAAATTTCGAAATTTCCCGGCCCATGGTCAACAATGCCGATTCAGCTTGTGGGGAAAGGCGAGCGAGACATTTTTCAAGGTCAGGGTCGTAGGAGATGAAGCTTCGGGGCGTATCGTAGGCAGCTTCGATTTCCTCACGTGACCCACCTAGGGCAGAAATCGAACCGAAGCCTGTTATTCCTATTTTCAATTTGGACATGAGATCGTCTTACCAGAATGTTGGAAGCTGAGGCAGTACTCAGTCCTTTCGGAGTCTGAGTTTAAGCCAACTCTTTTGAGGGTCTTGTAGCAGCAGTTCGACTTGTCCAGCAAGCTCGTAGTCACCCTTTATTTCTGTAGTGACAGTCTTTTGCTCATCCCACTTGTCTTTAGCATGAAACTCAGTGACGACGGAGTAATTGATTGTTTTACTGTCCACCAAAGCAAGGATCTCATCAGTTGGTATTTTCACAACGACAGGGACCGTCTGCGCTTTTTTAGGCCCCAGCGCGAAGCCGCTAAACTGCACCGGCTTTGCTTGCACCGCACCCAAACTTAGCTTGGCAGTTCCGTCTGTAACGTCGATGCGTACGTCATCAATGTTTTTTATGTCTAACGCGACATCGAAAAGGGAGTATTCCGTATCAATATCCGCTAGTTGGATCTCCGCAACTTTCACTTCAGGATCGTCGAAACCCTTGGCGCAGAACGCAAGGGGCAGGACGAGTGTAATATAGAGCAAACATTTCATGACGATCTCGTTTCACCAAGCCAACTCACTTTTCGGCGGGAGATCCCCAATTCATAAGGAAAATGTTACAAAAGGCCTTCGCAGTTCTCACATATGACGTTCTCCACGTCCTTTCCGGAAATGTAATCTGTGAACCATCTTAGAAAGGGCTGGCCCTTGCTCTGTTCCGAGTAGAATCGGTCAAAAGGCAAAATGCAGTGTTCTTCACCGGGAGACACGAAATGTCTATAGTTCGAGTTTTGCGCCGCTAATTTGCTCACGGATGCTCTGAGTTTTTCCGACCAGAGAGCAGGGTCCCCGCCCATAAGCTCGTAGAAGAAAGTTTGAACTCCATCATTGATGGAAGAATATTGTGAAAAGCTCACATCGGGGTAAAAATGTCCCGCAATGCGATACCATTCGTCCAAATGTATTTTCGTCACGTCCACACGATCAGGGTCTACATCGGGAATCCATCGTGGCATGAAAGTTTTGAAATTCCAACGCGGGTCAACCATTTTTTGAAAGTCTTCAGTAATGACCCCGTTACCGCTGTCGGCAAATTGTACAAGGGACGAGTGAGGAAACATCTTGCGCACATGGGGTGTCCAGTAGATGGAACCATACGCACCCGCACTGCAACCGGTTACAAGAATTCTCTCGGGATCTTGCACACGCTCATGCAACCAAGTCAGGACAGCCTGTGCGTTGATGGCTCCTCTGTGCCGCACGGTGAATGTAGAACCATCATCCTTCGTGTACGTCGCATCGTTGGCACCCCAATGGATATCTCCTGTGCAGTAAGGGATGACGACATGATGCCAGTCTTTCGTAGGGTTTCGCTCATCCGTCTTGTCATAGAGTCCCTGCAACCCTTCTCTTTGAACCCTATCTCTCAATTCGTCCACTGTTTCAGTAAAGGTAGGAGAATCAGGTGAACATGTATCCTTGTTCCAACAGGCACCACCCCCAATGAAATCGACGACAACTTTGTTGACGGACCCGGAGTGTACAAAAAATGAAAATTCATCACCTCGTGCGCAGACGGTGTCCCCTCCCGGTTTTACTTCGCTCCACCCTACAGGAAACTCTGAAACCTTTTCAGCGCCGATCAATAGCTTGGGACTCAAGAAAAAATAAAGCACGGCACAACGAAGCACTGTTCTCATACATCACACTCCACGAAAAATTGTTTTTGAAATTTGGAATTGATTATAGGGAAAAAAATCGTTTGGGGCAAGGAGGAGGTTTGGAGGAAACTGCGCAGCTGGTTCCTCCAAGAAACTGACTCACTTAATATCCAAACTCATGGGAAGTCGCTGGCCCGAACGTTCAATCTCGACGTCCACTTTATCCGCAGTTTTAAGGGAGTTTAAAATACGGATTGTCGCCTGAACATTAGTGAGTTCTTCACCGTTGATGGACTTGATGATGTCACCATTGACGAGTCCTGACTTTTGAAAGATGCTGTTTTGCTCGATTTCCCAAAGTTGGAAACCTATGACATTTCCGTTTGCGTCCACGACAACTTCATGAGCGGCTTCCATCATGATCGTGGGAAGATCCTTAATGACTTTTTTTCTAAATTCCTCACTGATGGTAATCTTACCCTTATCCCTTTCAAACCCTTCCTCTTTATACGTGCCTGAAAATCCTACGGGGGCTAGCTTCCTTTCGACTGGTCGGGCCGCTACAGGAACGAATCCTTCCTTGTAATACCTGCGGATCTCCTGATTGAGCAGAAGATCGACGGCGTTTTCATGGATGGCAAACAAGATATAGTCCTTTTCAAGAGAAAGCGTATTGCCTGCTTTGAGCGCCTGCGTTTTGCTCGTCTTCATATTTTTGACGAGGACTGTAGAATTGTTAGGTTTAGCGCGATCGACAATGACGCCGAGAATTTCCAGTTGAAGGGACGACGCGGAGAGGTGTTCCAATATCTGTTGAGAGGCGAGATGCAAAGGAACTATGATCAATCCGAGAAGAAACGACACGCTGAATTGGTGAAACGCTTTCAATGTTGGCATATTCCCATCCTTTGTCAGAATATCGGTGTTTCTACTCTCTTTTTTAAGTAAAGTTGCTGCCTCAGATTTCCAAAAGCAGCAGAAAGGGAAGTTATCCATGACCATTACAAGAAAGGAGATCCGCAAGTTCCTGAACAAGAAAATTGCTCATCTGAACGACATCATTGCGGATATTGACATCCTCTTGAGCAAGCTGGAGACGGAATTCTATCGTGTCGCCATCTTTGGTTCTGCTCGCATAGGGCCGGATTCCCCTATTTATAAGGATGCCTACGAGTTGGCGTATCAACTTGCTATGCGCGGCGTTGACATTGTGACGGGTGGCGGACCTGGCCTTATGGATGCTGCCAATAAGGGGGCGAAAGAAGGTGGGCAGCACTCTCGCTCCATCGGCCTTCCCATCGCCCTTCCCTTCGAAGTAGGTACGAACGCCCACTTGGATGTAAAGCGCGAGCACAGACGCTTCTCCTCCCGTCTCGATGAATTCATGAGGATCAGTCACGCTGTGGTCGTGACCCCTGGGGGGATCGGAACTCTGCTCGAATTCATCTACACATGGCAGCTAATGCAGGTAAAACATATACCTGCACGACCCATTTTGCTCCTCGGGGGCGATAAAATGTGGCCCGATTTTCTGCACTGGATGAAGAAGTGGTCACTGGCACAAAAACTGATGAATAAGGAGGATTTTACGAATATTTCATTTTGTAAGTCGATTCAGGATGTTATAATGAAGCTAGAACCCGACATAAAACGGTTTCAAAGCCAGGCAAAAAAAACTGAGGAAACCATAACTTAGTCTTGAGGAGTGGGTTTGGGAAGGTCATCATGAAACACAGAATTGAATTGCGCTTCTTGGCTTCGTTTGGGTTTCTCGTTGCAAGCTTGACCTTTATTTTTGTGACCTTGCTTTCCCAAAAACCGTCTGGTTCCTTTCGTGATCCCATCGAAACAGTGGAAAAAAAGCCGGAGAGAAAGAAAGAAGTTCCATCGATTAAAGAAGCTGCTCCTCTGAAAGAAGAACCTGCCAACATCGAACTTGCCGATACCTTCTCCATTGGGCAAAAACAAGCTGAGCAAAATAGAACGTATGCAAGTAACTCTGCTAGCGCTCGTCCCCAGGACCAACCAACCCTTTCCTTTTCTGACGCTGAGGAGATGTTGAACCAGGCAACGGAGCTGATCAACAAAGGCTCGCCGTTGGAAGCCAAGCGCCTCCTTGAACAAATTGTGAAAGACCACCCCGACCACGACGCTGCCATCACCGAGCTGGCTCTTATACATCTGCTCGATTTGAAAGACCCAGCGACCGCTCAAGGTTTGCTAGAGAAAGCCGCCGGCATTAATCCAGACAATCGCATCGCTCTGGGTGAGCTTGTAGAGATTTATAGCGAGGTCGACCAAGGAAAGGGGTTCACGTTCCTACGTAACTTGCAGGAGCAAAACCCCTATAACCCAAATGTTGCGCAAGCGCTCGGCCAGCTATTTCTCGAAGATCAACCAGCAGCCGCAGCTCCGTATCTCGAATCTGCCGTGCGCAACGGTAACACCAGTGCCCTACCCGAACTTGCGGAAGCGTATACTGCTGCGGGAAATTACCCGAAAGCCATTGAAGTCAGACAGAGAGAAGAAGACCTGGCGCGTGAAAAATTTGAGGCGGGAGGCAACGAATTTGACAAAGAACACCGAATTACCAGCGCCATGAATGTAATCTCGCTTCACCTGGAAATGGGTAATAAAAAACAGGCAGAAGAAAAACTTGCCGAACTAAAAGCGATCGTGGCGAACGACAGGGAATACCTTTCCATCCTCGATCATTTCAACATGAGTCAACGTAGTAACGAACGCCCCGTTGATGAACGCTTCTAAGGCACATTCCCAAAAACGAGTGTTCTTCGGTTTCAAAGTAATTACTGATTGGCCGACTGAGTTACCGAGGGGACGCCTAGTTCCAGAAGCCTGTCGACACGTGACCTTTGCCTTCCTGGGCGAGGTAGCATGGGAAAAACTCAAACCGCAGCTTAACGATATTCCCTTACCACCAAGCTCCACCTCGTCAGCAAGATTTACAGGTACGCTCTTCCTTCCCCCTGATCGCCCTCGTGTGGTCGCATGGGAACTTCAATTCTCCGACGCGCGTATCCTGAGTTACCAGCAACGACTTTCCCTAACTTTGCAAGGCTTAGGTTACGAACGGGAGGAACGCCCCTTTCTCCCTCACATGACCATTGCTCGCGCGCCGTTTGTTCCGGAAGAGTGGGCGGCGTTCCCCTTACCCGAAAAGGTCGTAAAACTGGAAGGCCTCCACCTCTTCGAAAGTCTGGGTAACATGCAATACCAATCCCTCTGGCACACCTAGACTCACGGTGCCCGCTGCTTGTAGCAAGTCACGGTGGTATAATGTTAAAAACAACTTCAAAGAAAGGTTTTGGCATGACGACGTATTGTGCAAGATTAATTGCATCGTTTGTTCTCCTTTACTCAGCTTCCTTGCTGGCTACAAACGGAGCAAACCTTATCAGTTCCACCACAGCAAGTCGGGGGATGGGAGGAACGGGCGTAGCGCATTTCCATGATGAAAGAACTGCGGCCATTATGAGTCCTTCCCTGCTTTCAAAGTCCATGCTCCCAGACGGAGGGTGGAACTTCGGTCTTGATCTGACGTATCTGAACGGGAACGTCAGGTCTGATGTTCGCAACTATACCGACACGGTTTCCAGTGGGGAGAAGGAGAGTAAGCACAGGCCTGGGTACATTCCGGCGATCGCTGCCGTTAACCGGGTAAATGAGCACCTTGTGTGGGGTTTCGTTTACTACGGAGCTGCTGGTTCTATGGTGGACTACAAGGATGAAGTGACTCACAGCAAGCTTAAGGTCGAATACGGAATGGCGCGCCTCGGTGTAGCCGCGAGTTACAGACAAGAAAAATTCAGCTTCGGTCTGGCCCCTCTCTATAACATGGGAAATTTTGCCATCAATACGAGAGAGGCAAGCGGTGAACAGTCTTCGCGCAAACCCGACACTCAAGGTGCGTTTGGAATTCAGGTGGGGGCATCGTTGTTTCTCCTGGACGAGTTGACCGTCTCGTTAACCTACTTGAGTCCAGCAAAGTTCAAATATAAAGGGGTTGTAGATCTCGATGCCTACACGCTTACAGAAGCTGATGGTAAGCTTGATGACCTTTCCCTAGACCAACCCACGGAACTTGCGTTTGGGCTAAGCTGGTTGCCCATAACTGACCTTGGCCTCGCCTTGGATTTCAGAAGCTTAGACTGGGCAGCTACGGAAGGCTTCGGAGATATCGGCTGGAAGCGTCAACTTGTCATCGCCCTCGGAGGCAAGTACAGAATCGATGCCTTCACTCTGCGAGCTGGGGTGAACATGGCCAATGGTCCTATTGAAGATGTCTCGGGCGAAGTCGGTTTGGAAACAAGCGATGTCAGTGGGAAGGCGCTCACCAAAGCGGGGATCAGTGGTCTCAACGCAGTCGGCTTCCCTGCTATCAGTGAGACGCATTACACACTTGGCCTTGGTCACATGGTGAACGAACAATTTTCCTGGGATCTCGCCTTTATGATGAGTCCTAAGGCTAGCCTTGAGCGAAGCGGCACGGTTACCAGCCCAGCAGGATCGGCTCCTTACTCCTTAAAAACGTCAGTCTCTCAATACGCCTTTTCCGCAGGGGTGAGTTATAATCTTTGGTAGCAAGGAGGAGGTTTGGAGGAAACTGCGCAGCTGGTTCCTCCAAGAAATCACTTGCTGTCACTCGAAAGTAGATGAAGGTTGGGAGCGTGTTCGGATTTTCGATCTTGCGCAACGAGGAAGCGGTGGCCAGGGAGAACCACAAACGCTTCGGCACCGCTTATATTCTTAGGCAATCCCCAAGTGTTGACAAAAGTCATTTTGTTCTGATCGAGGGAAAGTTCACCAATTTGAGCAATCATCCTGCATTTCTGACTTAGGATGTACAGATTGCCTTCACTATCTGCAGAGACCTCGCTTAAATCACAGGGACGGAAGTCTGCGGGAAGTTTCCAGTAATGCAACGGTACGTATGACGTGTGGGACGTATTGAGTGGAAATGTGTCCTTGCTCCTTATTAACGAACTTATCTGATAACCTTCCGCTGGGTCATCTGCCGGGCCGAATTCAATCATCGCTGCTTTCTCTCGTTCCTTCGCAACCATAATGTGACCGTTTTTGAGTAGAACCATACCTTCTCCCAAGGCATTTTCCTTGAGGTCACGCCGATTCCTTGTCAGCTCGAAGTGTTCCAGGTTGATCACTCCTTCGACTTCTGTGCTGTCCCTGCGGATGACGACGATTGAGGCAAACTGCTCATGAAGGAGGTATATTCTCCCGGAGGCATCGCTTTTTATAGCTTCCCACTGACTTGTCATACTTTTCTTGAGCTTGTGACAGTCGGGAATGCGGTCACTGTGACAAATAGCAAAGTAATCAACGATCGAGTCGGTGTAGTCGATGACCTCGGAGTTTTCCACGAGTCTGCTTGTAAGATTGAAGTGGGTGAAAAGAACTTGGGCGTATCTGTCTCCTACCGCTAAGAGTTCGAAGGTATCGTTTTTCAGAGGACGAGCGTCCAGCCCGGATATTTCTCGCAGGGGAAGGTAGAACGTCTGGTCAATCTGTAGCTCGTTTGCCCCCGAAGCGTAATTTTCAAACGTTCCACTCACAAAGGACGTGAGGTAAAGGATGACCGAAAAATAGCCCGCCATCATTATGATTCTTATAGGTCTGCGTCTTAACGCTGCTGCACTTACCATTTTCCACCTCAGGAGCCAAGTCGACCGTTAGGATAGAACACGTTAATACTTGAGCCTTTATCCATTTCCTCCAATCGATGGGTCAAATCACTCAAATGGACTTGTCGCAAATTAGCTATATTGAATACGAACGAGGTGATCCCGTCGTAAGTTCGGGAACTCACGAACTCGAAACTTCGACACCTGGCTTTGCGAATTTCCGACTCCAGATCGGTCAACCTCGTGTCCATCTTTGTATTAAAGGTCAGGACGGCGAAATTTTTCCCGCTAAGAGAAGCAGGTCGAAAAAAGTTCCTTGTGAGTGAGTAAATAAGGAAGATAAGGATAAGCCCCGCTCCTATCAACGGTTTTACAATCGCCGTCGACACCGAGCAGGCAAGGGCAATAACAATAAAGGCAACGTCCTCCGCTCGCTTCACGGGAGAGCGGAAGCGCACGAACGAGAGGGTTCCTAACAATCCGACGGAAAGAGGCAGACTGAACTGTATCACCCAAAAAATCGTCATCAAGGCTGGGGTTAACAGGATCAGACTTCGGGAAAGACTGGCATCCACCGGTTCGTTTTCCCTGTAGTAGACATTGTAAAGCTGATGCAACATCACCCCGTAAATCAGTGCCACCGTTAGCATGATGACGAAAGTCCACGACTGCGGAGAACTTAGATCCAAATCCTGTACGTCCGCCACTCCCATGAGCTGGTAAAAGTAATCCATCACAACCCCCTTCCACAACTAGTCTTCATTCAGAATCTGCAACCCCAACATGAACTTCGAAAAGGAAACCTGCTGCAAAGCGATCAACCCGATGAACGGAAGCTTCGGACGTGTCTGCATCGTCTTGATTTCTAACACGTGCCAGGGAAGCGTTGCGTTCGATATCCGACGAGGCAAACCGTTTGCCATAGAGAACACCTCGATGTTCGTATCAAGCGTAATGCGATAATCATACGCACGGTACCGAAAACGGTAATACTTGACACGGATCGAGGGCAAAAGAGGCCCCATCCTCTGAGCATTGTAGGCAATCGTCTGAAACTGGACGTCATTGGGATCTTTGGGGAACAAGTCTTCCCAGTTAGGTGCCATGCCAAGGGGCGAACTTGCCGTAACAATCCTTGCCTTGTACTTGCCCACACCGAACAAGTCTTTCATCTTCTGATGAACTTGTAGGTAGGTGCCTCCCCCATAACCCCTGATGCGAAACTTGGTTTTTTGAGAATCCCCGTTCTGACATTCGTCTAAGAAACGCTCATTGGGTGTATCGTAGTATATCGAATCAACTATCCCCTCAGGAAAGGGATCCGAACCTCCACAAAACTCCTCGAGGACGTTACGGACGAAGTGAAGAGACTCGTGCGGCACCATGAACTTGTACTCGTAGTACGAGAACCGAGCCGGATGAGGAGGATTTGCAAAAATCGTAAGCCTATTTGGCGTACCTGTCATAACTCCCCCCACTTTCTTTATTGTGGGTTATTTGACTACTTTCATTGTAGTCGGGGAGATGTAAAAAAGCAATATTTACAATTAGTTATAAATACAGGTAGACGACTCAAAGTTTATATTGAAGTTTTTGAAAAGGGGCTTGGGGAAAGAACTTTTTTCAAAAAGTTTTTCCCCAAATTGATTATCTTGAATGCTATATATGATTAAGCCAATTAAGGAAGCGTGGCGGAGATCTTTATTTCTTGCGAAGAAACTCCCGCACATTGGCCTGTTCCAGGGCTTTCCAATTTCTGTATGCGGTTTCAGTATTGCAGCCGATTGTCTTTACAACCTGATAAGGCGTTTGATCGGGATTCAGATATATTTGCCAGACAATATCTGCTCTCCAGTTAGCGCCAAACAAAGCCCGCAGTCGCAACCAAAAGTGGTGACGCAATACATAGTCCCGATTGAGTAGTTTTTTCTCTACCCCTGCAATATCGCCCAGCGTTTATTTGCACCCATAAAGTTTGCTATGCCACCGATCCACGCTTTGGTGGTCATTGGAGAGACTCGAATTAAGGCTTTCAGACGTTCAATATGGAGAAGGTCCCCATAATTTTGGAGCCAACAAAGGACGAGTTTGAGAGTTTTGCTGTCACCAGGCGTAAGCCACTTGGGGCAAGGAGGTGGTTTGGAGGAAACTGCGCAGCTGGTTCCTCCAAGAAAAATCATGGGGGAGCGACCCTTCGCTTTGCTCAGGGCAGGCTTTTCCCTCGCCCCCCCAAACCCCCCTCTCCCTATTTGCCCCAAGTGGCTTACCCATTACATCCACAGTAATTAACATTCTGTATTTATTTAATAATTTACATTAATTTTGTTTGAAAATCGCAGATCTCATGAAAGAGGTTCCTTTCGGGGGGATAAAAGTTTGTAAGACACACCTAAACCCGAAGCAGCAACAAAAAAGACTGCTGGAATAAAATACCCCACGGCGCCGGATGCAGCGCGTGCTCACGATGTCATTGGATCCACTTTCTACATTGCGTAATGCTAGTTATGTCTCAGGGACTAAAGTTCGGCCCTGGACATCCGATATACATATTGCTATTGTATTGACAATAGCAGCTGGTGGAGCCGCTGATGAAGTTCGTATTTACGGGGCGAATCAGACAGAAACTGAAAGAGAAACATGGTGTTATCCCCGAAGAAGTTAAGCAGTGTTTTTGTAACCGGGCTGGGCGCTTTCTTGAAGATACGAGAGAGGAGCACCGGACCGCTCCACCCACACAGTGGTTTATCTCCGAGACAGAAACCGGGAGACGACTCAAGGTGGTTTTCGTCGAGGATGTTGATGAAGGCGTCGTCTACATCAAGACCACTTACGAACCGAACGCCACCGAGGAGAAGATTTATGGCAAATACAGTTAAGAGAGAGAAACAGTCACTTGAATTTGTCGATGACTCGGATCGTTGGGAGAGCGGCGAGTTGGGTGCTGACGAGAATTCCGTTCGCGTATCCACCCAAGGCACGGAATCTAGGATCGATGAAGGTCTTGGCCTTCAGATGGTGTCCATGCGGCTGCCGAAGGATGTGGTGGAACAGTTCAAGGTTCTGGCTAGGGAGCAAGGGCTTGGTTATCAGCCATTCATTCGGCAGATCCTGATGAACTACCTGCGGGATCATAAGTAGGTTGACGATGACTCTTCCCACAAACGATGGGGTCTTGAACTGTCTTAGTTGGCACGTTCTTTGCGTTATTTCCAGACGTAGTGTTTTTCACAAACGTCCGTAAGGACTACGCCGCGAGAGAGAGTAAGATTCCTTACCCTCTCTCTTCCTTGACTTTGCATCAGCCCTGGGCAAGGAGGTGGTTTGGAGGAAACTGCGCAGCTGGTTCCTCCAAGAAATCCACGGGGGGGAGGCGGCTCTAAACAACTCCATGCTAAAGCGGCTTTAGAACACGGTCTAATACTTCACGCTTGTGCTCAATATACCCGACCTCTGTGAGGAGCCTGCTAAACGCATCCCCAAAACTGTCTAAGGACTGCTGAACGCAAGATGTGAAAGATTGGTTCATCGAACTTTCCGTTAAGAGCATTGCTCGGACAGCTAGCGTGCCCGCGACTACAGCCACACTCGTTCCCTTTCCTCCAACCCCCTTGTCCGGAGACGTCGATTTTGTGCTTGCATCTACACCTTGCAATCTTTGAGCAGTCGCAAATTCCTGCGCAAATGTACGCGCCTGAGCCTCAACCCTACTCGGGATGGACATGATCCCCCCCCCGAAATCCTTCTTGTAGATTCTCCCTAAGCAAGTCCCTGTCACCGCAGCACAATTATGGGTTAGGATATTGTACTCCCTACCGTACGAATTTTGAGCGCCCATCATTCTTTCTCTCATTGTTCGATAGGTCTGCAAATTATGGGCTATCTTCGCTCTGCCTGCCACACTGAGTTGCTCAAATTTCGGGTACGCAAGCTCTGGCTTGAGTCGCTGCTGTTCTGATGGAAAAATGTGATGCCAATATATGTCCTCCCCTTCAAGCAAGCCCATTTCCGCCTTCAGGGAACTTGTCAGGGTCGAGTAACTTTCAAGATTGTCCCTTAGAAAGACATAGTTTCGCAT
Organism: Deltaproteobacteria bacterium; assembly: GCA_016186945.1. GTDB lineage: Bacteria > Bdellovibrionota_B > Oligoflexia > Oligoflexales > Bog-1112 > BOG-1112. Next base: position 61,916 of record JACPKR010000038.1, read on the forward strand.
GTCCACCTGCAATTTTTGTAAAATTTCTGGCTCAGATGTTCTCAGACGCTCATAGTCATCAAAGCCTGTAAGAAAGTCTGCTCGTTTCAGGTAGGCTTCAAGAGCTTCATTAGTGGACAAATTTAACCTAGTTTTTAAAGATTCCTTGACCTCAGCAAGGTGGCTCTTCAACCCACTGTCGTAAATATTTTTTTCTTCAAAGTAAACTGTTTGTTGGAACCATTTGTGAAAGCTCTCGAACTGCTCTTCGGTCATGGGAGGCAATTCCGTAATCACCCTTCTGGTTGTTCCAAAACGAGCCGCATCAACCTCATAGCTATTTCCCATAGCCCAGGAAATATAGACACGGCGTGGACTAGGCGTTTCGTCACCAATGAGGAGAGCTGAGTGTCCAAACATTTTGAGAAGAGCTATGCTTGGATCAATTTTTTCAGGATGCCATGTAATCAATCTAACTCTTATAGCGCCGACCTGGCCTGGAGTTGCAAGACCAAGGGACAGCTTTTGCCCAAAAGAGCTGAAGTTTATCTGCCCTTGTCTGTGATACTGTTCCTGGAAGAATTCAGGGCCGTTTTCAATTAATTCATCTACAGACCCCCTATAATCCTCAACCGACTTTTTAAAAGTATCTTCCTCCTGGTTATTCCCTAGACAAACATCCAGAGAATTCTTATGGGCTTCAAACGAGTTGTAAAGTTCTGTCAGTGTCTCTGACATTTCGATATTTAGTGATAACGTTAGGCGATGAACATCGAACATAGTCTGATCGTTATAGGAATCGAAAGTTATCTTCCGTTCCTCTGACCATGGGGAGCATTTCCCATCGTCACTCTGCCCGGAAAATTGACATCGTCTAAATTGCAGAGAGTTGGCTCCAGGAACAAATCCAACCAGGTTAAGTTTCGACTCAGATGAAAAGTCTTCGACACAAGATTGCTTGTCACAAATTTTGTATCGGAAAAACTCACCCTTGTTCAGCGGAAACTCAAGAACAGGAATTTTCTCGTTATTGACGGTCTGATACGAAATGTTCCCCAGCTGCTGCCCAGAAAGCGTCTGCTCCTCCTCATGGCTTTTTTTGCAGGTTGACATGAGGAATAGAATTGAACATAGAGCTAGAGTAGCAACTCTGCGAACTCGTAGCATTTAAACTCCAAGTCATCGTTTTTGATACATGTTGTCAAATCGTTCAGACTGTGCTTGAAGAATGGCTTCAAAAAAAGCCTGAGAGCGAACCTGATATTCTTCCAGCAGTCCACTACACGATCCTTCTAGACGCATAGAGGCAGCAGCACCGGCAACCGCTGCTCCGGTTAAAACAATTCCCAACAGAGCGACTCCCCTGGCATCACCGCTTGTGCGTCTGGCCTTCATCTCTCCCCGAACAGCCTCCTGCTTATGAGCCAAAGCCTGTGAACGCACTAGTGCTGGGGTGTCACTTGCTTGGATTGTTCTATGTTGGTAGGGACGGAATTCATCGGTATTGTAAATGTCCTGTAAAACGCACATGCCTCTTTGCGCGCAATTCCAATTTGCTTTGTTATAGCTCTTTTCCTTCTGTTTTCTTGTACGATAGGCTCGCTGATATTCAAGAACCTTTTGGTAAGAATCAGAGTCCGGTTTTTTCCGAAGGGTTTCCTGCCATTTTTTCCCTTCTCTCCCTTCCAACCACGAATACGCGTCTTTTTGCGCAGTGCCCGCAGGGAGGTCTTGCTTGAACTTGGAAAACGTTGTCTCTTCAACTTTGCGAAGTTGGGTGTCCAACTCTTCATCCCAATAGCCACCCGTCTTCTGGTATGCCGCTTTGAACTGAGCCGCTTTCTCTTTCGTGATTTCCGGAAGTTCGATCACTTCCAGATCGGTCTTCTGGAATACATCCACGTCTTCACTCCAGCTATTGCGAAACGGAACTGAGTAGTAATCTGCCCCTTCTGGAAGAGATCTTGTTTCGAGTGCCGATTCCAGGTTAAATGCTCCTACAACGATGGCAACATGCCGATCATTGATTATTCTCTGGTAGAGTCTATCAAAGAATTGGGGCAACTCCTTCTGCTTCCAAACAAGCAAGGTTACTTTTACCGACTCTTTGTTAACGAGTTCAAATTTGTCAGTTTGTTCGGTTTGAAGAGCAGAAATTATGAACTGCGGGTTGGTCTCAACATCGATACGATTAGCAAAATGGAACGGAGTAGGGTCCCTTACTATAGCTGCTGAAACAAAGCTGTCGGGCTGGATGCCACACTGACGTAATTTTTCTCTCCACTCAACCGCATAAAGAAAAAACTCACTCGCTGACGATCTCACCAGAAGAGAATTCGTCCGTTCATTTGCCACGAACGTCGACAATTCAGCCGGAACCTCTCCCTGCTGATAAGGAAAGGGAGGAAGCGAGTCTCGGCAAGCCAAACCGTCAATGTTTGTCCAACGACAAAAAAAAAGGGTGACCGTGTACTGTCCCGGAGCAAGCCAGTCTATTGTATGATTCTGAAAGGTAAAGAAATCAGTCTGGCATTCAGAATCACTTGCCTTGTCGGGGCAGATTTCGACCCGTACAATGTCTTGCGGGTCCTTCTTTGGGAAATTTAAACCAAGAAACTTGGTCCCTTTGGCAGCTTCAGTTTCAAAGGTCTCATAAACCAAAACTCGATTAGGGCCTGTTGATTCCCCTTCCAGCACTGGCCTCTTAGGGGTTTTGCACCCAAAAGCAAGAAAAAGGAAAACTACAACGCATATGTTTTTCATTTTCAGTTCCCAATGTGCATAATCCATGTTGTTGTTTCAGTATATTATGCATAAGCCACGCGGGGCAAGGAGGTGGTTTGGAGGAAACGTAATGCGTAAGCCACGCGGGGCAAGGAGGTGGTTTGGAGGAAACGTAATGCGTAAGCCACGCGGGGCAAGGAGATGGTTTGGAGGAAACGTAATGCGTAAGCGACGCGGGGCAAGGAGGTGGTTTGGAGGAAACGTAATGCGTAAGCCACTCGGGGCAAGGAGGTGGTTTGGAGGAAACTGCGCAGCTGGTTCCTCCAAGAAATCCCTGGGGGGAGGCGGCTCCTCTAAGCTTTCTGATCCCCCGACCTTCCAAAGGAATCAACGGGCAGTCTGGTGGGATGACCGCGTTCATTGACAGACACAAGGCGGACAAGGCCAGTGACATGCGTGCTAGTTACCCCGTTTTCATTTAGACACGCAGTATGGTGGCAGGTGACTACTGCAGGATGGTCGAACACGATCTTACTTTTTATTGTGATGACGTCGCCATGACGGACGGGTTTGTGGAAGCTAAGCTGAGCATCCTTCACGACGAAGTGCTTGCCTTCGAGGTAAAGTTTCCTCAGTTGCTCGCGACCGAAAAGTTCTTCCCGAGCACGTTCGAAGAATTTTAGAAAATTAGCGTGATAGACATAACCCGTGAAGTCCGTATCTTCATAGTAAATCGGCACCTGGAATTCACCTTCCACAAGTCTCCTCGAAAGTTTCCGTCTAGGAGCGGCTTTTGAATTTATTGAGAAGGTCCTCAACGGAAAAGTGCTGCTCCTCCCGCTTCGGTCCTCGATACCCGCCCCTCTCCTGTCTGCGAGGCGGATGGGAAGGATTGCCCTGGGGCCTTCTACTGTCAGACTGCTGACGATGGTGGGGCTTCACGTTTCCGTTCACGTTGGGCGCTTCAGTACCTTGCGCACGCATCTGCGTTTGCGGTTTTCGGCAACTCAGGCTTATCCGGTTGCGTATCTTGTCCACACCGATGACATAGACACTCAGTATATCACCGACTGAAAAAGCAGTCGAAGGATCCGAACCGGTCTGAGGAGGAAGTTCACTGATGTGCACCAATCCATCCTGATGCACTCCTATATCCACAAAACATCCGAAGCGCGTGACGTTGGAAACTGTACCCTTCAAGGGCATCCCAACTTTCAAGTCATGAATACTTGTCAGAGTGTTGGAAAACTCGAGGCGAGTGTTATCCTGACGCGGGTCACGTCCTGGTTTGGCAAGTTCCTTTACGATATCAAGAAGCGTAGGCATCCCTACTTCGTCATTTACATATCGCTCAAGTGGGATTGTTTTTATAAGCTCCTGCTTACCGATCAAATCACGCAGGGAAATTTGCAAGTCCTGTGCAAGCCGCTCGACGATGCTATAGCGTTCGGGATGCACAGCTGAATTTTCCAGAGGGTTTTCTGAAAGCGAGGTGCGGAGGAACCCAGCAGCCTGCTCGAAGATCTTGGGGCCAAGCCCACTCACCTGCAAAAGTTCCTGGCGAGAACGAATGCCCCCTTGTTTGTCTCGGTACGCAACGAGGCTCTTTGCGAGTCCCGGTCCGATACCGGAAACGTTGCTGAGTAGCTTGAACGAAGCAGTATTCATGTCCACTCCGACACGGTTCACGCAGCTACCGACAGTTTCCTGCAAAGTTTTATCAAGCTTGGAAGCGTCGCAGTCGTGCTGATACTGCCCGATCCCCAGTGAGCGGGGGTCGATCTTAACCAATTCAGCAAGGGGGTCTTGCAGACGTCTAGCAATGCTCACCGCACTGCGTATGGTGGGGTCAAGGTCCGGAAATTCTTCCCGCGCAATCTGGTCGGTGGAATACACACTCGCGCCCGACTCGTTCACCATGTACCGCTTGATGTGTTCAAGGCCTTCCTTTCGAAGGACACCCAGGACAAAACGATCGACTTCCCGACTTCCCGTCCCGTTCCCCAAAGCAATACAATCGACTTTATGGCGTTCCAAAAGTTCCCTGAAAATCCTTTCCGCCTGTGCATTCTTGGGATCGTCCCCTTCCGAAAAGCGAGGAAAGATCACCCGGTGCTCCAAAAGTGCTCCGGTTGCCGACACAACCGCCAGTTTTGAACCTGTGCGCAAGCCTGGGTCGATACCACACACCACTTTCCCAGGAAGAGGGGGTAGAAGAAGAAGACTTTGAAGATTCGAAGCAAAAACGCGTATGGCCTCTTCCTCTGCTCTTATGCGTAAATCCATGCGAAGCTCGGTTTCAATCGCGGGAGCGACAAGCCTTTTGTACGCATCCGCAACAGCTTCCTGAACCCAACGGGCAAGGTCTTGGGGAAGGGTTTCGGTTCTCTTTTCTTTTTTGATCGCAGCAAGGATTTCGTCCTTGATTCGCTCGGCATCGACCTCGATGCTGACTTGTAGAACTTTCTCAGCCTCACCCCTTCGCACAGCCATGACACGATGAGAAGGCGCCCTCTGGATGGATTCGCGGTAGGAAAAATAGTTCTCGTATTTTTCCGCAGTCTTTTTCAGTTCTTCGGTGTTGGCACGCTCGTTCTGTTTAGCGGAGAGCATGCCAGTCTCAAAACTGATCCTTCTGGCCAAAGCTCGCAGCTCTGCTGTTTCGTTGATCTGCTCGGCAAAAATGTCAGCGGCACCCTTTAATGCTTCCTCCTCATCCGCAACAGCGAGTGCGGGGTCCACACCTTCTGTTTTCACGTATGTCCTAGCGAGTTCACGCAAGTCTCCCACCGCAGCCCATCTTTCGAGAATGGTCTTGAGCAAAGCGTCGAGACCCTTTTCCCTCGCCACGCTGGCCCGTGTCTTGCGTTTTGGCTTAAACGGAAGGTAGATGTCTTCCAACTCCTGCTTGGTAAGGCACTGTCGGATCTTCTCCTTCAACTGAGGCAGTTTTTGAGCAAGTTCTGGTTTTGCCTTAGCATGTTCTTCGATCACCTTGAGGTAGCGTTCCTTCGTCGTGTCCAACTCGGTCATGTAAGTGTAACGATCACGAACTTGTTGCAGTGTAAGTTCAGTCATCGATCCAGTTTTTTCCTTTCGATAACGCGTCACGAATGGAATCGTACATTTTTCCTCGAAGAGAAGTTCCACCGCATTTTTCACGTGAACTTCTTCAACCTTCAGCTCTTCAGCCAACTTGCCAATCACTGACCCTGACATTTTAAATCCTATCTTTAATGGGGGTGTTGAAACCCGACTTAGCTATAGATTTCCGTCTTGGAGAAGAAATAACCTAGCTCCCTTTCAGCAGATACAACGGAATCAGAACCATGGATCGTATTTTCTCCGATACTCTTCGCGTAGGTTCGTCGTATGGTCCCGTCCGCTGCTTGTGCTGGGTTGGTGGCTCCCATAATGTCACGATTTCTCTTCACAGCGTTCTCACCTTTCAAGGCCATCAGTACGACAGGAGTTGAGCTTAAAAACGCTGTCAGTTCGTCGAAAAAAGACTTTCCTCTGTGCTCAGCATAGAATCCTTCCGCCTCTTCCCGCGAAAGTTTTTTCATCTTCATTGCCGCAATTCTAAAGCCTTCTTCCTCATAGCGCCCGATGATTTTACCAATAAGATTCCTACGCATGGCATCAGGCTTAATGATCGCTAATGTAACTTCGTCCAACTCTTATCCCTTTCTTGTCAATTTTGCCATTAAAAGCGCCATACTACCTATTTTTCGCGATTTGACAAGATGCTCCCGCTTAGACGAGGCTGCCGTTGGATCCCGCGGTCAAGCCGCGGGATGACAGACTCAAAAAAGCGGGATGACAGACTCAAAAAAGCGGGATGACAGACTCAAAAAAGCGGGATGACAGACTCAAAAAAGCGGGAAACAGACTCAAAAAAGCGGGAAACAGACTCAAAAAAGCGGGAAACAGACTCAAAAAAGCGGGAAACAGACTCAAAAAAGCGGGAAACAGACTCAAAAAAGCGGGATGACAGACTCAAAAAAGCGGGAAACAGACTCAAAAAAGCGGGATGACAGACTCAAAAAAGCGGGATGACAGACTCAAAAAAGCGGGATGACAGACTCAAAAAAGCGGGAAACAGACTCAAAAAAGCGGGATGACAGACTCAAAAAAGTTTGTCCCCCATTACGAGGAAATTTTTCTCAAGATCGGCAAAACACATCCGGCGATAAAATAGACCGTAAGAGCTGCGGAAAAGGTCACGGTGAAGCCGAAATGCAGGGTACCGATCTGAGCCAGGATCGAGCTTAACACAGAAACACTGCCGTTAATGGCCCAAGCCCAGGAGACATAGTGAGAGGATGCCTCGGCGATCCTTTGAATTCCCAAGACAAACGGAAAGCCCATCAGAAATGCCAAGGGGACAATCAAACCTACGATCGCAAGTAGGTCCACCCCGGGCGGAAATGAAGGGGCCACTCTCGCCAAGGCAGACAATGCAAAGCACAGAACGCCGCCGTACGCGCAAAGAACGGTGAATAAGCCCAGCCCCCACACTGTTGCCGGCTCCTTTGATGCCAGTTTCTTGGCTCCCAGTGCTCCCAATCCTCCCCCCACCAGGAAAGAAGAAATCCCAATGGACACAGCCAAAACGCTTTGTCCAAGAAGCAGCTTCAGTTTTTCAATCACGGCAATCTCAATCACAATAAAAGAGAAACCAATCGCTGAAAAATAAATCGCAAATGCAAGCAGTGACCCTGGTGACGCTTTCAGGCGCGCATGGCTCAAAGGCCATAAGGGCAAGAGGATAAAAAGGATGCTACAAATCGCTGCCATAAAAAGTGAGGCCCATAAGTGGAAGTAATCCGCTTCCACTGGGAAAAAACGTGGGTTCATGCCCTTACGTACCCAGTCTCCAAAGAAGGAAAGCTTGCTGGAATTGAGAAAATGAGGGCTGTCAAAGTTTGGCACCGTCAAGTCGAAGGGGTAAGCCTCCACGAATTCGTGGACGGCCTCTTCATTTTCTTGAGCAAGAAGTGTGTAAACGTTGGACGCTCCCTCCAGGGGATAAAGCACCCGAAAGGCGTTGCGGTTACAAAATGATTCGATGCGTTGTTCTTCCTCCCGCAGAGGGCTTGTCCCCGCAAGGATTAAAACGGTCTGCAAACTTTCGATCACTAAGCTTGAATCACGAGGGAAGGTATCCAGGATCATGCGCCAGGCTTTTAAGGATTCCTTCGCCGGAAAATGGTTCCAAAGGGAAATCGCGAATAGGCCCCCAGGTGCCAATCTTTCTCGATAGGTCTGGAACATTTCGAGAGTGAAGGCTTCCTGACTGTCATTTTGAGAACCTAGGAATGCTGACGGGCTTCCCAGGGTGTCGGATAGGTGGATGATATCATAGGACGCTTCCGACCCCATGAGGGAGAGGGGGGAATCGGGGGGCGAGTGAAGCATCTCTTCCCCAAAAGGAGGCATAAAGGCAGGCTCTAAACTTCCGAGGAAATCGAAAAGCTTGCGATTGCGTTCCACCACCGTCAGCGAGGTGACATTGTGAAACCTTGCGAGCCGTACCAGATCGCCACCACCTAACCCCACTTGGAGAACCTTGGCCTTCTCTCTTAGTTTATACGGCAGGCTTTCGGGCGTGTGTTCGAAGTACTGCCAGTCTTCTTCCCCACCCGATCCCTGTGTGACAGCGAAGAACGTTCCTCCGTTGATGAAAAGTCCCCATTGTTTCGGCACCACACCTTCAAAGTACAAACTGAGGCCGGGAGCGTAACGAAAAGGGATGCGAGCCGACTCGACAAGGGAAATCTGTGCATAGGCTGATGAACTTTCCGCAAGAACCCGTGTCTCAGGTACAAACATTGCTTTTGCTAGCGGCTTGTAAGACGTTGAACTCGGGGACCAGTCTTTGGGGGAAATAACGAAGAGAAAAACCAGAAATCCAGAAAACGCACCGAGGAGTTTCCCTAAGTTTAACGGTGTAATGACTACGAAAGACAGGACACCCAATAAACTTGCCGCTGCCAGAGCTTTCCCGGGTGCCAGAATTTCGAGAAACACAAAGGCACACAAGCCCCCCAAACCGGCTCCCACAAGATCAGAAAAATAAACGCGATGCAGTTGCTCCGGTCTGAACACCATAGCAAGATTGATACAGTTGGAGACGAAAAAGAAAGGTAGAGATAACGCGCAGAAATACAGGAAAAGATAAAGGAGCGGGCGCCAACCCCAAAGCAGTTCGTTCGGGTTGTAATCAAAGGTCGTGACTAGGAGAAAACTCAAAACTGAGCTAATCGAAAACAACAATGAATTGTAAGCAAGGAACGAAAATGGATCTGCCTTGTCGTGGAATTTTTTCAGGTAACTCAGAAAAGACCCGCTATAACCAAAACCCAGCAAGGCTAGAGAAATGATTACACCAATTACGGAACTTTCCTGCACGATGGCAAGAAGCCGAAAAAGAACAATTTCGTAGGTCAGACCTGCGCATGAGATCCCAAATACGAATAAGAACAGTCTATTCATTGATAGCACCCGTGAACGGCACAAATTGCACAGGTAGAATGCGTTTCGTTTCGACACCCTTTTCCGTTTTGGTGACGACCGTCAGGTATTGCGTCTGGAAAGGCGGCCCGACGGGAATGACCAGCCTGCCCCCGACTTTGAGTTGCTTCAGCAGGGGGGGAGGAATGTGACTGGCTGCTGCTGTGACGAGGATACCGTCAAAGGGCGCTTTGCTTTTATCGGGCCAACCGTAATACCCATCTCCGACCTTCCCTAAAACGTTTTTCAAACCTGCGTCTTCAAATCGTTTCTGCGCTGCTTCCCCTAGCTTGTCGATAATTTCAATGGTGTAAACTTCCTTCGCAAGATGGCTTAAAACAGCAGCCTGGTATCCAGAACCCGTTCCTATCTCAAGCACGCGGTCGTAGGCCTTCACCTCAAGGAGATCCGTCATCAAGGCAACAATGTAAGGCTGAGAAATCGTCTGGCCATAACCGATCGGCAGTGGCTGATCGAAATAGGCCAATGCCCGAAGGGCGGGAGGCACGAAGAGGTGCCGGGGAGTCTTCCGAAGTGCCGCATAGGTAGACTCGGCAAAATCCCCTCTTCCCGTGGAATAGGATGTCAACCGAGCTTCCTGCCTGATGGTATCTATTAGGTCCATAAGTTCCCCTTCCCATCCGAGCGGCCTAGCTCCCTTATCGGCTGCGACGAGGGCAAAGGATATATAAATTAACAATATTAGAGGCTTGGTCATTTCGTCCCTCGTCCGACATCTCTCTCTTTTTCGGACGGAAGGGGCAGGAATCTGAGTAATGCGTAAGCCAGGTAATGCGTAAGCCACTTGGGGCAAGGAGGTGGTTTGGAGGAAACTGCGCAGCTGGTTCCTCCAAGCAATCCCTTGGGGGGGCGACGGTTCCCTCGCCCCCCCAAATCCCCCTCTCCCTATTTGCCCCAAGTGGCTTACGCATTCCAAATATCGTCAACCGGCTCATCTTCGTTGCGCATGGAAAGGCCAACGATGCGAGGTCGGAGGGAAGGAGGAAGTATGTCGGGATTGACAACGGGCATCTGTCTACGAAGTGGAGAAGGGTTGCGCACAGAAAAATCTAATGATGCTAAGATGGCGCGTGCTATATACCAGACAGCTTGATGATCCGTTCCGTGTGCGGTTTTGATGGCGACCCCCAAGCCTTGCGGAAAATCAGCGTGACGAATACCTAAGCACAAAAGGCCATCTGCACCTTCTTTGGATACAACCTGCCCCATGCACGCTTTCATGACGATTGAGTCGACCCGGTTCATGCCTCCAATAAGATAAGGGTTGCGCACCATTGCTTCCCAAACCCAATCACTGTCCTTGTTTTTTGCGAGAGAACTAAAGAGTGTTGCCAATTCCCTCAACCTGAAAGAGACAGTGGGAAGATTACATCCGTCCTTTGCTATGAATTGCGGAGACCATTGAGGACCGAGTGTCTGGCGTATGACGTCGATAAATCCTTTATGAAAAGGGTGGGTCGGCAAATTATAGCTCACACGTGGCCACCCCTTTAATTGACAACCTCGCAAGAGGGCTGAATGCTCACCGGAGCAGGTATGATACCAACGACTAGGTTTGCGAATCTGTTTGCCAAATTGTTGAAGAGGAAGAGTGTGAGGTGTTTGCACCAAACGTTGTTCAGACGGTCTGAGGATACTTTTCGCTAGTTCCAGATGGCAAGGTTCTGCGTTGTGTGAGGACACACCGATGGCCTTTTGCTCCCAGGTTAAACTCTTGTCCAGCTCCTTCGAAAAGACTTTGATGTGAAATGGTTTGACTGACGAGCGACCGTAGGTCGTGATGTCTCCCCCGTGGGAATGGATCAGCTTATTTCCACTTACCCAAGCGACGGCACCTAACTTTGCAACTTCACAAAGGCCTGCTCTTCGGTATTCAACCAATATTTCCCAATGATTTTTCATAAGTTCCTCTCAATGTGTGAGTGCTTACTGTTTCGCAGTTGCGAAGCGGACAAACTCAGCGTCAAGATAACGAAGGGGTAGGTGCTCGTCACGGCCTTTGGGGATTCCCAGGCGAGTGGTTGCAATGACCCTTCGCGGTCCACAGCCTGAATCGCTAATGTAAAAACTTTGCTGATCGAATTGTTTCTGATCCCATTCGGGGACTTTCAGATTGAGGGAGCGGCAGAGTAGGGTTTGGCCTGAGCACAGTTTTTCCACCGGACGTCGTTTGCCACTGAGGGGGTTGAGTTTCTGCATGAGCAAAAGGGGAGGGGTAAGGGTGATTTCCGAGGTCCCCAAGACGGGGGGAAAAGGATAGACGACTCCGGATTTGATGAGAACCGCGTTTCCTGCGCCGCGGCAGCTTACGTTGAGGGAATCTTTGCCTCGTGCGTAGTACATGTAGATGGTGCCTGGGGGCATGAAGAGCGCTTTACGTTTTTCCGTAAAACCTAGGGACGAATGGCTAGCTTTTTCTTCAAGGAGATAGGCTTCGGTTTCAATGATCTGCACGCGAAGCCAGAGAGTCTCGACCTTTCGGCAAATGATTTTCCCTAGCAAGTCCTTTGCCACTTCCCGAGCGTCTCGGTCGAAAAACGAAGGAGGGAGCAGTGTAAACTTAGCTTTGGTCATTTACAGTTTTCGAACAAGGTTGATGCCATCCCGTACCGTCAGCAAGACATTTTCAACCCTTTCATCTCTTGCGACGAGTTCGTTGGTTTGGGCGATCGCGGTAGATTCCGCATCACTGCTTGAGGGATCGAGGACTTTTCCTCCCCAGAGGGCGTTATCGAATACAATAAGACCGCCTTGTCTCAATTTTGGCAGACAAGCTTCATAGTAATTTTTATAGTTCTCTTTGTCCGCATCAATGAACACAAAATCGAGCGTTTCTTTCAATTCAGAAATTGTCTTCATAGCGTCCTGAAGTTTTATCGTAATTTTCTTGGCATAGGCACTTCGATCAAAAAAATTCCGAGCTATTTTTGCGCATTCCGGGTCGACATCGCAGGTGATCAGTCGGCCATCGGGAGGTAATCCTTCGGCTATGCAAAGAGCGGAATATCCAGTGAACATTCCAATTTCAAGCGCACGGCGGGCACCGGAAAGCTGGACGAGCATTTTCAGGAATCTGCCTTCCAAGTGTCCACTTAGCATTTGCGGGACTGCCATTTTTGCATTGGTCTCGGCTTGAAGTTCTCGCAGAAGCGCTGATTCCGGGTGGATATGACGTCGGCAGTAGTCTTCTATTCCTGCAAGCATGTGATTCTGAAGCATCGTAAGTCTCCTTTATTTGTGATGGCGCGCTACCGTTTTAAAGATGCCCCTTGCTATCTAAGTAATTGATAGTAAGATTATAATTTAAGAAGCCTCCAAAAAAAGGTGAGTATAGATGCCAGGGCTGTGCGGCCGGTTGTCCGCAATTTTTCATACGCCCATTGTGAAGGAGTTAGACGTATGGTCAAGTCAGAACTGATTGAAAAGTTAGCCGATCGAGCGGGGATTACATTGTTTAAGGCGGAGGAACTCGTAGACCTCTTCTTTAACACCCTATCAGGAACCTTGGGCAAAGGTGGGCGCATTGAAATCCGAGGGTTCGGTGCCTTTTCTGTAAAGGAGTACAAGGGGTACACGGGTCGAAATCCTAAGACAGGCGAAGAGGTGACCGTTCCCTCGAAACGCCTACCTGTTTGGAGAACCGGCACTGAGCTTCGTCAACGTGTCGACTCAGTTTTTTCCAAGTGAGCACTTAGGATCCCGTGGTCAAGCCGCGGGATGACTTAGGAACTTCGTCGGAACCTTGACTCCGTGACAGGAGTGTCTGAACAGCCGAGGCGCTTGCCCGTATGGTGCCATCGGCGATCTTGAAAAGGGCATCCTGCATCACTTCTAGAATAATAGCCTTCGCCAGTGTCATGCGAGTGGTCTCATCGTTAGGCCATCTCAGTACATTTTGGCAGAACTTTAATGCAAACGGAAAGGTGACTGTAGCCACGGAAACGGTATAGGATTTCTCTGCGAGATAATTCCCAAGTTTTCGCCCAAGTTGGCGCCAGCTGAGGGGTTTTGCCTTGGGGAACACGAGGTAAATGCGTTTTTCGTGAATTGCCTTCGCAAGCGGAGTGTCCAGTCGCTTTCTCGGAAAGGAACGAAGGAGAAGCTTGTCAACTCCCGACTCGGTGATATCCAGGAGGACAGAAACCATGAGGTGCTCCCTGATGTCCTGCCAAAAACGTGTCGGATTGGGAAGAAGATAAGTGCGAATCAAACGGCGTGCTGAGACTGAAATGATGTTCTTGTTGATGAACGATTGGGTTGTCTCGGCACTGATGAGAAGCCCTGTCCTCAGCAATTCTGTTTTGTCATCCAGAGGCTCTAGCGCTTCGAAGTCATATTGTTTCGTTGTGGCAACCGCATCGTAGTCCCATAGAGGCAAATGGACGGTGATCTCATCTGGAATCTGATTGAGAAGCGTTGTAAAGGCTTCGTCTTCATCAAGCAAGACTTTGCAAGCCATGGTGTCAAAGATGTTTCGCAATTCTCTGCTCTCACACATCTTGTCCGCAGCCAGTTCGAGTAGTCGTAAAGCGAAAGTCATAGCATTCTTATGGTTAGTGTCCTCAAAACGGGAGATCTGCCTGGCGAAGTGGAGGAGAATCTCAGGGAGTCGGGACTGAATGAGACTTGCTAAGCTCAAAATGCGCTCAGATTTCATGCGAAAATCGCTAGCAAGTTCGTCGTAGGCCGCAGCGAAAGCCAAGAGTGCATCGCCGTGCTGCCATCCTTTTTCCGCTTGAAGGTGTGCTTCGAACCAGAAGGGCGCTGAAGTTTCGTCCAGTGTCCACGGAAGTTCCATCAAATTTCGTACATGCAGCGCGAAGGTCTCGTTGTCGGCCTGGGTATTATGGAGCGAAGCCAGCCACGCCCCGCTTGTAAACGTCGCGAAGGAAGCAAGAATTCCTATTTCAGCGGACGGATCATCATCCTGAGTCACCGAGCTGCCACGAGCTGCCAGGGAAAACACACACAACGAGAGTGTAATGATCCGCCTCAAAGATGACCTCATTTAAAAACTTCTTTAATTTCAATAACTTAACTTATCAAAAAGGACAAGGAATTTCTGTGGTGGATGGCAAGGAGGTGGTTTGGAGGAAACTGCGCAGCTGGTTCCTCCAAGAAAGGCTGAATTACTTGCGTTTAAGAAAATGTTTAGGTGGACGAATGGTTTCTACATCTTTCTTCATGATGAAGAGGTAGTTGAATCCCCTAAGGAAGTAATTACCTTCCACGGCAGAGTTGTGCCAGTTTCTTCGTTTCAGCGTTTGGTTGTGTCGAACAACGCACACGATGTCAACGGGACGAAAGAAGTGGCCCAGGATATTGAAAAGTTCAAAGCCTAGGGGAACGAAGGGTTTTCCTTTCTTGAAAGAATCACTTACGTAGAGGGCACAGTAGCGTTTGTCACGCAGGACACGGTAGATTTCCGCAATGACTTCCGTCATGGCCTCGTAATAGGCATCGCTGCGGGCATCGAGTGTTCCAATGCATTCCTCCTTACCTGAGTAAGTGAGGTGAGTGGAATAGGGGGGATCAATGAAAACAAAGTCAGAACTTTCGTCCTCCAAAGGAAGAGATCTTGCGTCTGCTTTTACAATGTCGTTGCGGTAAGGAGCTAGGTCGAAGCCACGACCCTTACGTTTTAAGTCCTTGCAAACATCGAGAGTGGTGCCGCTCCCACACATAGGATCCACGACCGTATCATTTTCCCGTGTGTAGCGTCGCAGAAGGTTCCATATAACGAAAGACGGGGTTGCTCCCTTGTAGTTTTGATCCCCTTGCACGGATGTTCCGTAATGTTGAGAAGGGTATTCCCACAAGGTGGTAGTTTGCAGTTCAAGGGCAGGTTTGCCAAAATTCACTTTATTGTTGTGTAAGTTCATGGGGCAGGTTCTGTCATAAATCAAGGGCAAATGCAAGAATCTTGTAATGCGTAAGCCACTTGGGGCAAATAGGGAGAGGGGGGTTTGGGGGGGCGAGGGAAAAGCCTGCCCTGAGCAAAGCGAAGGGTCGCTCCCCCAAGGGATTTCTTGGAGGAACCAGCTGCGCAGTTTCCTCCAAACCACTTTTAAAAAATCCTTTGTTTCAGTTTCCTTACACGTTGGAGAGAGGCTTCCAGATCGGCCTCGGAAAGGCTTCCTTTTTCCAAGAGTTCGAGCACGGAAGCTCTGAAAAAAGAGGGAAGATCAGGGTTAGCGGCAAATTTGGCGATGCGGGGAGCAGCTTGCGGGTTCTTGCTGAAAAGAACCATGTCGTTACCCGCTCGCAGGGCTTTGTCGATTACGGTCGTGGGATCCCTATACTGTTCCTGAATTGCACCCATATGCAAGTCATCGACGATCACTACCCCGTCAAAGTGGAATGTTTCGCGCAGGATCGGCCGGATCAGGGCCGACGAGAGGGAAAGCGGGGCGTCATCGAAAGATTGGTGCATGAGATGAGCGGTCATAACCATGTCAGCGGATCCTTTGTCGATCAGAATTCGAAACGGTTCACATTCGCGTTCTGTCCAGACATCAGTGATGTCTACCATTCCAAGGTGGCTATCTTTTTGGGCGGAACCATGTCCTGGAAAATGTTTGAGGCATGTTAA
Source organism: Deltaproteobacteria bacterium (assembly GCA_016186945.1). GTDB lineage: Bacteria > Bdellovibrionota_B > Oligoflexia > Oligoflexales > Bog-1112 > BOG-1112. Next base: position 77,748 of record JACPKR010000038.1, read on the forward strand.
AACTCCTGCCTCATGATGTGCGTTTACAAGAGCGTCCGCGAAGGCTACGACCTTTGCAGTATCGTCCCCAAAGCTTCTACCCAAGCCGCTGATGACAGGGCAAGCTAGGTCAAGGTCGACGCAGGGGGCGAAGTTTAGGTTAAAACCAAACTTTCGTAATTCGAGGGCGAGTTCAAGATAATAGGTCTGCGCCTCTTCTGGACGGAGGCGTTGGCCTATTTCATGGGGCGTGAGGTAGTCTCGAAAACCCTTTTTTGCCTGCAACCTTTGAACACTTCCCCCTTCTTGGTCGATGGCAATCAAAAGGGGCAGGTCAGCCGGTGCTGCCTGGGCCAAGGCCAGCGTCAAGTCGCGGACTTGGCGCGGGGAGATGATATTGTGCCCAAAGAGGATCACCCCCCCGACCTCAGCTTCCCTGATTTGCTTTAATAGGATTTTGACTGAGGAGTCTTGAGGGGATGTCCCTTCAAAGCCGACGATAAGAAGTTGACCAAGATTTTTCACACTCGTTGCTCCTTGCCACAAGCGGGTATGATATTGTACCTTTGCGTTCCTATGGACAAAAAACCTTCACAATTGATTTCAGGCTTGCGTCTATGTTTTCTTGCTCTGACACTAGTCTCGTCAGTTCCGGCCTTTGCTCTCGAAAGGAAGGAAATCTTCTGCCTTTTAAACGATCAGGGGACCAGGCTCCAGCATTGCTTCCTTATCATTGTAGAAGAATCAACGAATAATTTACATGAAGAGCAGGACGATGAGCCAGCTAAACATCCTGACGTTCCGCTTAGGGATGATTTTTCAAGAGAGCAAAATCCAGGTGGTATGTGTTTGAGTCCCATCATTTGTAACATGTCGTCCTGCTTCACAGAGGTTGACTCTTTAGGTTTTATCATGGGTACGAACACACGGATCGATCATTTCGTCAGGTCAAATTCAGATTGTGGTTCTAAGGGGAACCGTTCCCCACAAGTAACCATAAACGAGGTCGCTCTAAAGGAAAAAGCAGAGTTTGGAATCAAAACTGTAAATTTCCTATCGAAAGTTTGTCGCATTGTCCTGCGTTCCCTGGGACATTATAAAATTGCGGCGACATGTTCCCTGGTGAAACTTGCTGGCGATGTGATTGAGGATCATGAAGAATATTGGGATACGAAACGAAAACCTGTCTTTGTCATTTTGAGTGCTGGCCACGAGTATCTCACTTTAAGTGAGAATGACTTTCTAGGTTTCGATCCGACTACTTACACAAAACTTGCGAGTAAAGTCTTGATGGACTTGGATAAGAATCTGGATAAGCAGGATCGCATTATTTCTGAAGCAGACGAAAAATACCTTGCAAAATTTGGGTTTAACCTGGCCATTCTATTCACGGTCGGGAAAACTGTAGCCATTGCCTTAGGGAAATATCAAGTTGCCGGTATCATGGCAGGTGGTGCTTTGCTTGAGGATATTCTGGCAATTGGTTATGAAGGCGTCTGGTCGGGAAAGACAAACAGCAAACAGTGCCGGGACAAAGCCAACCTCAATCTCTGGTACTTCGTCAACCATGCCTTACAGGCGAGTCTTACCTATAGGTCGGGTTATAAAAGCCCCTGGCTGACAACGGCCTTCATTGTCGAGTTAATGGGAGAATTTTCCTTTCGCGAGCTTTATTGCCGACAGTGGGTATGGAATATGTTGGCCGGTTTGATGCCGTCGTTTGAAACTAACGAAGGCTAAAGACGTCTCGTAAGGCAGGCAAGCTTCTCTCTATCATTTCGGTTTCAAAACAGTATGAAATCCGCACGAAGCCGGGACTTCCGAAGGCAGTCCCGGGGACGAGCATGACTTTGTGTTCCGCAGCTTTCTTAACAAAAGCGAGATCGTCTGGAATGGGTGTGCGGGGGAAAAGGTAGAAGGCGCCTTGAGGCTTAACACATTCTACTCCCAAGTCTCTCAAGCAGGTGTAAAGGAGATCGCGGTTTTTTTGGTAGGGAGCGATATCAACGATCGCATCTCCGAGCAGAGGAAGAATTTTCTGCATGAGAGCGGGCGCGTTCACAAAGCCGAGGGAAAGTTGCGCACAGTTGAGGGCAGAGACGATGTTTCCGGCGTCATAGCAGGAAGGTGAGACGGCCACATAGCCAATCCGCTCGCCTGGGATTGCCAGATCCTTGCTGAAGGATGTGACGAGGATTGTGTGTTCGTAAGCTTGGAAAGGTGACGGGGTGATGAGTCCGTCGTAGCATATTTTCTCGTAGGGTTCGTCAGAAATAAGATAGATAGGTAGTTCCCGATCTCTTGATTTTTTCCTAAGTAAGTCTCCCAACTCGTCCAGCTCGCCTTTTCTGTAGGCCACTCCCGTTGGGTTATTGGGGGAGTTGATGAGGACTGCGCAGGTTTTTGGGTTGATTGCTCTTTCTATTGTGTTCAGGTCAAGGTGGAAGGAAGGGGAAGAGGGGACGACGACCAATGTTCCCCCATGATTTGCTGTGTAGTGAACGTACTCAGGAAAATGAGGTGCAGAGACGATGACTTCGTCCGCCGGGTTGAGGAGGGATTTCGAGATGATGTTAAGTCCCCCTCCTGCTCCGACGCACATGGTGACAAGGTGTGAGGAAAAGGGGAGATCGTGTTTGGCTTGGAGTTTTTCCGCAACGAAGCTGCGGGTTTCTTCCAGGCCCTGATTGGGCATGTAGCGGTGAATCCCCTTTTCTCCGGACCTCATCACTTGGATGATCGCTGCTGTCACAGCAGGTGGGGGTTCGAACGTAGGATTGCCTAGGGTGAAATCATAAATGTTATCACGTCCGTATTCGGCAATGAGCCTGCGACTTTCCTGGAACATTTTGCGGATCAGATTACCGCTGTTGATTTGCTTCATAACTTGTTTGGCAACCATCAAGCCCTCCTCTGGGGAATGCCCCAAGGAATTTCTTGGAGGAACCAGCTGCGCAGTTTCCTCCAAACCACCTCCTTGCCACAAGCCCGGTATTCTTGGAGGAACCAGCTGCGCAGTTTCCTCCAAACCACCTCCTTGCTACAAAGGGGTGCCACAAGAAGAGGATACTATCGCATGAAGAAATCACTCGCAAAGACAATTGGGACATTTTACTATTCTTCCACCTGATGAGGAGAGCGGCATATGTTAGCTTCATACTTTGGTGAGTTTCTAGGGACCATGATTCTAGTCGTCTTGGGTGTTGGTGTAGTGGCCAACGTTCTTCTCAGTAAATCGAAGGGCGAAAATGCAGGTTGGATGGCGATTACCACAGGGTGGGCCATTGCGGTGATTGTAGCGGTATTTGTTGCTCAGTCTGCTGGTTCTCCTCAAGCCGACATCAACCCAGCTGTCACTCTGGCCAAGTACATGTTGGGGGGTATCTACAGTTCGAATGAAGTAGCATGGACCATTCTAGCAGAATTCACGGGTGCCTTCGTGGGTGCGGTCATAGTCTGGCTCGCATACCTTCCTCATTGGGGGGCGACATCGAGTGCTGAGAAGAAAAGTTCAGTGTTTATGACAAGTCCTGCCATCCGTCATTTTCCGAGCAATCTTGTCGCTGAAATCATTGGTACAGTTGTATTGATCCTTGGCGTCGGAGCCATTTTCGGCCAAGCAACCCGGGGGGCGCCTGTCCCAGGGCTAGGTCCTTACCTTGTAGGGGTTTTAGTCTGGGGTATCGGCCTTTCTTTGGGCGGACCGACAGGATACGCCATTAATCCTGCGAGAGACTTGGGCCCGAGGATCGCTCACGCCATTTTGCCCATTGCGGGAAAAGGTGGGTCCGACTGGTCCTATGCCTGGATTCCTGTGCTTGGTCCTCTGTTGGGGGGACTCATTGGTGCCGTCCTATGGAGATTACTGCTAAACGGCGCATAATTTCTTTTATTCGTTAGTGGGAGGATCATACATGTTACACATTCCTATTGAAGAGTTCTCAACACCGAGTCCCATGGTTGCAGACGTTAGTGAATCCATTCGTGCGGTGTCGGCTCTGATGAAAGAATGTGAGGTGCGTCATGTCCCTATTGTTGACGCAGGAAAAGTTGTGGGGATTGTTTCGGAAAGAAACATCAACGCGGTCATTAATGTGGAAGGAGGGGAGCATGTGCCTGTCGGTCAAATTATGGTCCGCGACCCTTATACTGTCCTTTGGAATGAGCCTCTTGAAAAAGTCGCTTTCAACATGTCAAAACGAAAAATCGGATCGGCAATTGTGGTCAATGAAACCAACACACCAGTCGGCATTTTCACTTCGACGGATGCGTTGAATGCCTTGATTGAGGTGATCAGGGGCGAAATGGCTGATTACGACGAGTGAAGAAAGCTTTCTGTTAGGCCGATGCGGTATATTATGAACCTTCGGCCCATTCAGTCCCAAACGGCACTTCTAAGTCTTGCGTTCGTCATTTCTCTGTGCTTGCATGGGCTTTTTCTTAGCCTTCTTTCCCCCTTGGAGTTAAGGCTAGATGAAGATCTTAAAAATTTCCAGAAAATTGAGATCATCCACGAAATGCCCAAAGTGGAAACCATGCCCCCTCCTGAAGTGAAACGACCGATACCTCCTAAACCTGACAAAATTTCGGAGCCTAGGAAAAAACATTTGGAAAAACCCAGGCCGAAGCCAATCCTAGGTTTTTCTCCCGACACAGTTACAAAGGGAGGAAAAGGGATAGACGTTCCCCTGGGGAATACTCTCCTTGCTCCGGACGAGGGGACACGATTGCGGGCCGAAGACATGGCAAACTTGGAAAGCGATCTAAGCAAGCCTGCCCAGCTTATTCGCTCGTCCGTCTCCATTCCCGAGTACACAAGAGAAGCTGTCGATGCCGACCTTGAGGGCTTGTTTGTTGTGGATGTTTTCGTGGATGAAAAGGGAAACGTGATCGAGGCTGACTTGTCCTCAAAAGTAGGTTTTGGGATGGACGAAAGGCTACTCAAGGCTGCACGGAATGCAAACTTTGAGCCAAGGAAAAACCGCTTAGGCATCCCCATTCCTGGATGGACAGATATCACGTTCAAACTCGAAGTTCACTGACGCAACCGCCTGTCGTGCGAGACTTGGCTTCGTTAACACTCTAGTGTATCAGGAAAGGGAGAGGGGGGGTTGGGGGGGCGAGTGAAGCGTCGCCTCCCCCGGATTTTTTGGAGGAACCAGCTGCGCAGTTTCCTCCAAACCACCTCCTTGCCAAGGCTGCGCCAGAACTGCTTGTTGAACGTCAAAAAACCCTGTGATAGAAGTTGGTTAAGATTTACCTACAATTTAGGAGGATAACGTGGAAGCGTTTGTGCCTTTCATTCCGACGGTCGGTGTGTTGTCGCTGTTCATGCTTATATGGGCTTGTATAGAGGTGGGAAGCAACGATGCTGCCAACCTTGTCAATGCCGTCTTTGGATCACGAGTACTGCGGCGGAATGTGGCTGTCCTCATCGCTGGCCTTTTCGTTGTTGTGGGTGCAAATTTCTCCAGCCCCGTTATGGATACGGTGCGAAAGGGAATCTTTGACCTTTCGTTTCTGGATTCCTACGGAGCGATTGTTATCTTTGTCTCGGTTTATCTTGTTAACACGGTCTTGCTCTATTCATTCTCAGCATATGGCTTGCCGGTCAGCACAACGGCAACGTTAGTTTTTGCCTTGGCTGGCGGTGCCCTCGGGATATCGGGAAACTCGGCCGTTGTCGATTGGCCGACGATGGGCAGGGTGACGGCAGCGATCCTGGCGTCAATCCTGCTCAGCGGTCTTGCCGGCTTTTTGCTTCAGAGAATTTTTCGGGGAGCCATGAGAACGGATGCACGCAAACCTTCTCTTGTCCTGCTTCACGGTCCGTGGATCACGGGCATCATCCTTGCATCTCTCAGCTGGTTTATGGTTGTGAAAGGGATGAATGCGATGCCTATTGTTCGGTTCATTCAAAAGTCAATGTTCAATGAACTAGGGACCGGAGGCTTTCTTTTGCTCTTGTGGGGTGGATTTACACTGCTGACCCACATCATACTCGCTATGACCGGACGTTGGGGGATCAAGTACTTGTTCCATGTAACCTCGATCTTGGGCATGATTTGCATGGCGTTTGCGTTTGGGCAAAACGACCTCGCGAACTGTGCTTCTCCAGGTTTAGCAATCTGGATGATTTGGCAAAAAGGACTCCAAGCTGGTTCTTCAACTCCCATTCCTGATTTTGCTCTGTTGATTTGCGGCCTTCTGATGGCTTGGGGAATGACCACAAAAAGGGCTCACCGTGTTACAAGAGCGGAAGTGAATACTGGTTCTCAGCAAAGCAGAGTCAGCTTATACGCTCCCCGTTGGTGCATGTGGTTAGCACGCTTTTTCATAAATAAAAACAATGACGGCATCCCTGAAGTCGCTCCCCCTCCTGGACGGGATGATACCGGCAAGAAGATTCACTACGACCCTTTGCGTGCCTCAGTTATTCTCGCTGTGGGTGCTTGTGTGATTGCATTAGCTTCTGGCTTAGGTTTACCCGTGTCAACAACGTACGTAAGTTTTGCGGCTGTGATTGCTACGGGATGGGGAGATCGTGTTTTCAGCCGAGGAAAGGCTGAGGTCAAGATTGGACGTGCGCTTTGGGTTGTCACCTCTTGGTTCTTAGGCATGGGAATTGCGTTAGTCGCCACAGGAGCTGTAGCCCTATTCATCTACCATCTAGGCTTGATTGGTCTTGTAGGAGCCTTATTCGCTAACTTGTTTGCACGTTACTATTTCTATAAAAAAGGCGAAGCTCATGAGGAACTTTACCACGGCAAGAAACCAGGCAGCGCATCATCTTCGGTGCCGGGCACTTCACTTCCTCAAGTGGACACGACAGCACAGGGGTTAAGAAATACCGCAGTGGCTGTGACTTCTGTCAGCGCACCTGTCAAGCTGTCGGTTACGATGCCTCCCAAGATGAGTGCAGCACCAGTTCGAAAGTCATAGAAGGGCAGTTTTGCTAACCCGTTCAGGAGACCAAGGAAGCAGACGCATGGAGAGGGAAGGAAATACCGAGCAGAAAGTTCTTGTAGCGGTCACAGGTGCCTCAGGCACAATTTATGCGGAACGTCTGATACAGGAATTAATGCCACGTGTTTCCCGTCTTTACATCGTCGCTTCTGAAACCGCCCTTGCCGTGATCCCCTACGAGATGAAACCCCTTCGATCCTCAGCGTATTCCCTCCACTCCCTGCTTAAAAAAAATAGTTTCAAAGGAGAGCACGCCAAAAAGTTAGCGGTGTTTGCCAACAACGACGTATTTGCGCCGGTCGCAAGTGGGTCATCAGCTCCGGATCAAATGGTGGTGGTGCCGTGTTCGATGGGAACCTTGGCCCGTATTCGTACAGGGGTCTCACAATCTTTGATAGAGCGCTCTGCTGATGTGGTTATGAAGGAAGGGAGGCGCCTGATCCTTTGTCCTCGCGAAACCCCACTGAGTATCCTGCATCTTGAAAACATGCTAAGCATGGCGAAAATGGGAGTGACGATATTACCCCCTACCCCTGCCTTCTATCAGCAGCCGAAGAACATGGATGATCTCATCAATTTTGTCGTCGGCAAGATTTTAGAGGCCATGGGGTTTCATCACGATCTTTACCCAGCGTGGAATAAAAAGCGATGTTGAACGGTCCGAATTTTGAAGACACACTTGTTGCCTACAAACATCTTGATGATAAGGCGCTCATTCGAGCACACCAGATCTTCTCTCTTATGGACCAGCCCATTCTCGCACGCGTTGGCCCTCTTGTTTTGGAACTTGCTTCCAGGCTCGGGCTTCCTGTTTCTTTCCTACTCAGAAAGACACTCTTTGCCCATTTCTGCGGGGGTGAAAGCTTGCAGGCGTGTGCGGCTCTTGTTGAGAGTCTGAAACGGGAACAAGTTGGCGTCGTGTTGGACTACGCGGTAGAAGGTTCCCAGTCGGAAGAGAGTTTTGACAGGTGCTGCGACGAAATTCTTCGCTCGCTCGCGGCATGCAAGGCGTATGAGCAGCCTTTCGGAGTTTTCAAACCGACAGGAATTGTAGCTCCGAACTTGTTGCAGAACATAACGGAAGGCAGAACATTAAGTGCCACAGAGGAAGAATCTGCGAGACGGGGGCAGCAACGATTCGCCAGAATCGCACAAAAAGCAGAAGAGCTTGGAATCTCGGTGATGATCGACGCCGAGGAGTCTTGGTTGCAGGATGCCATCGACCGATGGGTGGAAGCTCTTATGCGAGAACGGAATACGTCTCGGCCGGTCGTTTATCATACCATCCAGTTTTATCGAAAAGACCGATTGGGTTATTTAAAACAGCTACTAAAAACAGCGGAAAAGGGGAATTTTTACCTCGGCTTGAAACTCGTTCGAGGGGCTTACCTGGACAAGGAACGAGAAAGAGCAAGACTTCAGTCTTATCCGTCCCCGGTTCACGAAACCAAGCAGGATACAGATAACAATTTCAACACAGCTTTGATGTTTTGTTGGGAACATAAGGATCGTATTTCTATTTTTTCAGGTACTCACAATGAAATTTCGACAAGCTTGCTCACGCAAGCGGTTGACCGCGACCCATCGGTGGAACGGAATGACCCTCGATTTGTTTCGGCCCAGCTTTTGGGCATGAGTGACAATCTGACGTTCAATCTTGCTCGAAATGGGTTTCGAGCTATGAAGTATGTTCCGTATGGACCTGTGAAAGCAGTGCTCCCCTACCTTGCACGTAGAGCTAGGGAAAATTCTTCGATTACTGGACAGATGGCGAGGGAACTTGCTATGTTAAGAAAAGAACTCGCACGAAGAAAGTCTGTACGCTCATAGCCAGTAATCTAGGGGCAAGGAGGTAATGGGTAAGCCACTTGGGGCAAGGAGGAGGTTTGGAGGAAACTGCGCAGCTGGTTCCTCCAAGAAATGCCTTGGGGGAGCGACGGTTCCCTCGCCCCCCCACCCCCCCACCCCCCCCTCTCCCCCAATTTGCCCCAAGTGGCTTACGCATTACCTTGCGCAGCTGGTTCCTCCAAGAAAAGCCTTGGGGAAGGAAGGACGTTTGAGAACGATGAGGGTATTGTCGACAATTCTATTGGGTCTGTGTGTGCTTCTTGGTTGTGAAACAACCCCCCTAGGAAGTTCTGAGCCAATCAACGAGTCAGAACGCCTGCTCTATCAGCAGGAGTTGATCCGATGCAACAAGACCGGTGGCTCGCGAGTGGTGAAGATCAAGGGTAAGCTGCACTGTTTCTAAATCGGCGGAGGTGTAGCGACACCGCCTTCTGGGAAATGGGGCAAAATGACGGTAAAATCACTCCCCTTGTCAGGGGTACTTCTCACCTGCATGGTTCCCCCGTAGCGTTTAACAATGTCGATCGTGATGGATAGTCCCAGCCCTGTTCCCGACCCTTTAGGTTTTGTGGTAAAGAACGCGTCGAAGATTTTGTCCATGTCATTCTTTTTGATGCCACACCCTGTGTCGTGGACTGAAATAATCACGGTGTCGGGCTTGTCTTCAGCAGTTATGACTATGTCGCGGACGGGTCGGTCAGCAACCGCGTCACAAGCGTTGGCGAGCAAATTTACAAATACCTGCTCGAGTTGGCTTGCGTCACCAAAGACGTGAATGTTACCCCTCACTTTATTGGTGATTTTTGCGTTATTTTTGCGTGCCAAGGGATCAACAATAAGAATAGCATCTTCCAGGAGCATATTGAGTTGGCAGAATTTGGGTTCGGTCTCATCTGATTTGTGGATAAATTCTTTCAATTGCGAGGTGATACGCTCCATTCTCGCGGAGGCTTTCATAATCTGATCAATGCCCATGAGGATTTTTTCTTTGTCGTCTTTTTTGAATGCCTCGTTGATGATGTCCCCATAGCTGGAAACAACGGAGAGGGGATTGCGAATTTCGTGGACAATGCTGCTCGCTAGTTCCCCGATGGAGGCGAGGCGGTTTTGGTGCAAGAGCTGAGAACGTAGCTCGTTGAGTTTGCGCATGTCACGAATGATGGTGAATGTGCGGACAAAGTGACCATCCTCGTCATAGAGGGAGAGGGATCGGATTTCCACGGGCATCATGCGTCCATCTTTCGTCTTCATCCTGCTTTCGATCCGGTCTTTCATTCCGCGGAGTTTTAGTTCTTCAAAACCTTGTATGACTTGTTCACGAATGTCGTCAGCGTACAAGTCGAGGACATTTTTCCCTATCAATTCCTCCCTGCTGAAGCCGAGGAGTTCGCTCGCTGTCTTATTCGTCTGAACAATCACTCCGGATTTGTCGACGGAATGAATGATGTCTGGGAAATTGTCGACGATTTGTTCGAAAATGTTGCTGTCCAAGGCTGGTTTCAATGCGTTGGAAAGTTTGAGTTTCTTTATGGCACTCGTTTGCTTCTTTTTTCCATTCATGGGGGGCCTTCGACTGTTTAATGCGGATTTCTTGGAGGAACCAGCTGCGCAGTTTCCTCCAAACCACCTCCTTGCTCCGAGTGGCACCTTCATTCTCCATTATAAGGGAAAATGAGACTTGTAGTGAGGGCCTGTGGGTCCTTAGATTAGGCTAAGGATCCCAAGTGTGTTCATAGCCTTTCCAGAGGATGGGTTCGAGCTCGGCGTCTTCCCGTTGCCAGAACAGACCTCTTTCTTTTTGAACGGTACCGATAATCGTGACAGGGCAATCGAATGCTTGCTTGGCTGTTAGTTTCTCGGCTTCTCCCGCTGGCAAAGTGAAGAGGAGTTCAAAGTCTTCCCCATCGCAGAGAGCCATACGCAGTCGATCTTTCCAGGCATGGTGTATGATGGCAGCCGATATGGGAATCTTGTCTGGGAAAAGCAAGGCCCCGCATTTGCTTTCGACTAGGATGTGTTTGAGGTCGCTGACAAGGCCGTCGCTTAAGTCAATCATGGAATGTATCTTGAAATGCTTGTTGAGGAGCAGTCCTTCCTTTACCCTTGGGGTGAAGCTTAGATGTTTGCCTGAGGCGAGGCTTCCCCCTAAGCTTCCCGTTACGGCAATCGCGTCGCCCGGCTTTGCACCGTTGCGAAGGAGGGGGCTTTGCTCCGCTGCTTCTCCGAGAACGCTCACAGCCACGCTTGTTTCCGTATTGCTTCTGACGGTATCTCCCCCGCAGATGCAGACCTGGAACTCGTCAGCAAGTTTGCGGATGCCCTCCATGACCTTCAACCCATACTCGGCTCCCTTGCTCGGAGGGATTGCTAGGGCGATGACGGCAAAGGTTGGTTTTCCTCCCATCGCCGCTATATCGCTTAGGTTGACAGCCAGAGCTTTGCGGCCTACGAGTTCGGGGTCCGCATTGGACTCGAAATGTATCCCTTCGACCAGCATATCCGTCGCAAAAAGGCCGAAAGATCCCACAGTGTGCTTATAAACTGCCGCATCGTCACCTATCCCCACCAGGAGATTAGGAAACGACTTTTTTATTTGGGTTCTAATTTTCTCAATAAATTCATTTTCTTTCATTCTCCCCTCCTCGCACGCTTGCCGCGCTGCCCGAAATACAGTAAAACCTATCGGAATTTAAGACCCCTCAGGATAACACCATGCTTGAACAAGAAAAAACAGAAAAGATTCAGGACACTTGCCCGAAATGGGCCGAGGACCTCATCATGAAATTGAAGCAGGTGGAAATCTACCTCGGCAATATCCCCTCCGTCCTGGCCTGGCAGTCTCAACACCTCGATGCCATCGCAAAACGAGCGTTTGAAAAAGATGAGGCCGTCTTCGATGAAGAAAAAGCAGAGTTTCTCTACCGGCGTATCGCCCGAGGTCTGGTGAAGGAAAATTTTTCACCAGAAATAATCAGCGGGTTTTTCAATCGCCGCATAGGTTTTCAAGGGGGACCGGCCTATACGAATGCGGATGAAGTGAGAGAGGCAGTTCGTTCATTATGAGCGTCCCCAAGATCGCAGTGTTCGACTCCGGGGTCGGAGGACTTTCCATTCTCGACCACCTGCAAAGAAGTTTCCCTCACGCAAGCTTCCTTTATTGGTCAGATCCCGAGTGTTTTCCCTACGGAATAAAAACCGAACAAGCCATTGTCCAGCGCGTGAGCACGCTTCTTCCTAACCTTTGTCGACACCATCAGCCTGACATTCTTGTGGTAGCGTGCAATACGGTGTCCACCCATGCTTTGGATCGACTCCGCACGCTTATTTCCATCCCCATTGTCGGGACTGTCCCTGCGATCAAGCCCGCAGCAGAGCGCAGTAAAAGTAAAGTGCTCGGCCTTCTCGCAACAGAAGCGACAATAAGAAGCTCATACACAGAGAAGCTCATCAGCGAGTTTGCCTCCGATTGCGTGTGGGTGAAGGTGGGAAGTGCCAAGCTTGTCACTTGCGCGGAGAAGAAACTGAAAAACGAACCGATCGAGATGGACATCATTCACACAGAACTCGAACCCTTCTTTACTAACCCTAAACTTGACACGGTTGTTCTAGCCTGCACGCATTTTCCCCATTTAAAGCAAGAGTTTACAAGAATTTCCCCGAGAGATATCTTTTGGATAGATTCGGGGGAGGCCATCGCGAGGCGAGTGCGTTCCTTTTTCTCACCGGGTTTGTAGCCGGGCTTGTAGCAAGGAGGTGGTTTGGAGGAAACTGCGCAGCTGGTTCCTCCAAGAAGTCCATTGGCTTACGGATTAGATTCTTTGCTATACTTATAAACATGAATAGACGTGAGATCCTAAGGCTGGGAGCGGGCGTTCTGCTCCTTTCAGGCTGCAAGACAGCGAAAGAAAAAGGGGGGACCGATGCAGCCACTTCCTTTCGAGGTGCGGCAAGGAAAGACCCGTTTGCAGAGCCGGTACCGAGCGAGCAAAAATCCCAAGGGCCGGGAGAGGACAAACCGACTGGGGAGAAGGACGAGAGAGAGTGCGAGGAGCTTACGGTTGACCTTGCCAAATTCCCCACGGCCGGGGAGAACATGGACGCACGAATGGTCTTCTACGGAGATTCGACGTCAACCCTGATGGTGATCGACCTTCCTAAATACCAGCACGGACTTCTCAAAAGTATGATTGTCTACCTGCAACCTTCCCAGCGCGTTATTGCAAGAAGGGGGATCTTTGAAGAGTCAGATATCAAGGATGATACTACTCTTCGTCCTGTGGCAATTGAAAATGTTCCCATGAAGGGTGATCGAAAAGCGGCACTCATTTACGAAGTTCAGTGTGATGGATGTGCCGGTGGGGTGCAGTTTCTTAAGTATGAATTTCCCACGGATATTGTTTACTCCACAACGTTTCTTGACAAACCTGCTTATGGGTTAAACCCGTCCTCGATGCCTCAGCTTTTCAAGAATTATCAGACGATCCCGTTATTCGCCCAGGAACCGGAGAAGGCTGTTCGAGAGAAAGTTCTGCAGTTGGCCAATCCCCTTACACCCTATAGCGTGAGCGGGCTTGATGATGTCTATGTCACCGACCTTATGGGTAAAATACTTTCTGTGCCTGGGCAAGCTTTTAAGGACATTTGGGAATACCCTGAATTTATCTGCTATCGGTCAGTGAAGAATATGTTTTACATCCGAACGTTTGTGAGAGTGTATTAGTGGACAGGCGAGAGTTTGGAAAACTATTAGGCCTCGTGACGGTTGGGGCAAGCCTTCCCTCCCTGGCACAGGAGGAGCGCTGCGAGGAGCTGCGTGTTTTCGAGAAGGCCATCGCATGGCCGGACGAGAAGATCCACTACTGGGTAGACGGTTTTCGCTACGATCGCTCGGAATATTCCACCCGCGCTTACCTTGCCGTCTTGATTAAGCACCAACAGACGAAAGAAAGCTATGTCGACAAGATCGTTTTGACAACGGATGACAAAACAATCGTCAACGCATCTTATTTCACAGAGGACGATAAGATTTCCTCGTCTTTCTTGCCGTATCTTACATTTTACAACCTTAACCTGACGGCTGACCGTTACTTTCTTTACATTCAAGTGAGGGAAAGTTCGTCTGTGAAACGCTTTCGCTACACCTTCTCTCTGTCGAAGCTGAACCGATCGCCACTTTCTAGCTCTTACCTTCCTCCCCAGCTTCGGGCTGATCTGGAGAAAAGTTTCGAGGGAGTCGTTAGTACACCATACTATTACAGACGAGGCATGGACCTGGCCCGGCACAATATACAGGCACAGTTGATGCAGCTTGAAGCGAATAACTTCTTCGTCCTCAAGGTTTATTTTATGCATGAAGATGAAAGCCCCGATCATTTCATGCGTTACTTTATTGTCACCGACCCCGTAGGCCGCATCATTGCTTTAAAAAAAAGGATTTACGGCGACGGTTTGTCTCATTTTGTCCTTCTTTCAAGTCTGACGGAAGAGGAGCGTAATCGCTGGGGTTTAACACGTGAACGCGTGGCAAAGATAAACGACTGTCCCTACGTCATGGTCTTCTGCGACGATGTGTCGGAAGCTTTGATGCGTGGCACAATATGGCTCCGCTAGTTACCCCCTTCCCTTCACTGGGAGGGAAGGTTAGAATATTTGATAAGAACAGGAAAACTTGGAATTGCGTCAGGGTCTTTAATCATCCCGGAGAAAATGTATGAGAATTTCTTGCTTGATAGCCTTCTCCCTTGCGGCACTGCACTTTGGCGGATGTAGGATTGCCGGAAAAAGGGAGACTGCCGCTCCTACTGATGTCGCACGAGGGAGCTTCGACGACAACAATCGAATGGTCCTGCCGATTCCTACTGGTCTGGAGACCCCAACGACATCGTCCTCACAGCAGCCGCTTACACCTTCCCAACGCATGACTGCTTTCGGACTGGCAGCTGGAACCAGCAAATTACAAGGCAGGCCACGGGAAGACTCACTGAGCGCCTCCATCACTGTAGATTGCTATAGCTTCGGCCCGCAGTTTGCCAACGACAATTGGTTTGCTTACGTTGAACTGCGCAAGGCAGGTGAAATTGTGCAAACGGATAACGTGAGCATTGAAGCTTGCGGAGATATTCAAATTGCTCTTTTTAGGCTGAACCGGGAATTTTCCTATGATGTTGAAGTTCTAATCTATTATGAATTTGAACTGCCTAATAAACCGGAAGTCGTTTTCTACAAAGGCAAGACTGACAAACCTTTCACGCCTGGTGATCGTAACGTGACCCTGACCCTGAATAAGTTGGTGCAGGATCAACGGGTCAATGTCGCCTACGAGAGGGGGCCTAAGGAAATTTGTCTGGAAGAAGGCTATTTCTGGAACGGCTTCGAATGTATCGACACACCGAAAACAGTCGTCTTCAACTACACGAGTCGTGCACAGTACGGAGATGCTGCCACATCGTCTCTGCAGAAGTGCCTCGAAATCTCAGATCAAGGGCGCTTGAAGACGTGCAACTTCGGAGAACCCAATCAAACCATGACCCTTCGCTTCTACCAGAAGGGCATTCGCGAGGGGGTTGACGATCCCCTGCTCCGTGACATCGAATGGTACTACATCCTCATCGGCCAAGAAGGAGCATCGGGAAATGTATGTCTTACATCGGGACTTACGGGAGAGGACCACGTACTTAAGAAGTCCGCATGTAAAGTGGACAAGACTGGTAAAGTGGATGAGAGCCAGTTGTTCTCAGTGTATCGTACAACACAGGCGGATAAAGTAGGCTTGGATACCTTCCGTATCGTCAGCCGTTATAAGAGCAAAGACGAACTTTGTGTCTCCGTGCCCCCAGAAGGGACTCTCAAGGGAACCTTACCTATGCAGGACGACGCTCTTGTACGGCTTCTCTCCTGCAACGAAAGTCCGGAAAACGTCAGGCAGAGCCAGTTCGTTATGTTCCAGGCTCTCTCCGACTTCGGACAGAAACAGGAAGACAAGAGACGGAGAGAATGGCCCACGAGTAAATAAGCCGTTTAGGGCACGTAGGGCAAGGAGGTGGTTTGGAGGAAACTGCGCAGCTGGTTCCTCCAAGAAATCCCTTGGGGGAGCGACGGTTCCCTCGCCCCCCCAAACCCCCCTCTCCCTTTTTGCCCCAAGTGGCTTACGCATTACACTTTTTTCGACACCCTTATAGCAAATTGTTCGATTGCATCGTATAATTTGTATATATGTGGATAAACCGGTCATATCAGAAGCTTATAGTAGACGCCGCCAAGACTCGCCCTGCGCTTGTTCTTACAGGTGCTCGTCAGACTGGCAAGACATCTCTATTATTACATCTTTTTCCCAACTTACGATTTGTTACGTTAGATTTACCAAGCGAGGCGGAACAAGCTGAAAAGGATGCCGAGCTGTTTCTTCAGCGATACCCGCCGCCGGTTATCATTGATGAGGTTCAGTATGCTCCCTCATTATTTCGTTTCATAAAAATCTACATCGACAAGAATCGAGATCAATCGGGAATGTTTTTCCTAACAGGATCACAGAAGTTTATCCTCATGAAGTCGGTGGGTGATTCCCTCGCTGGACGCATTGAGTTATTGGAGTTGGAGCCGTTGTCTCTGAGAGAGGTTCGCAATGGTGGCCTCGATTGGGGTTTGGAGGATGTCGTATTTAGAGGCGGTTTCCCTGAACTGTATCGAAATCCAGAAATATCGGTCATCCGCTTTTTTAGCGCTTTTGTTGCAAGTTACCTGGAGCGCGATGTTAAAGGAATTCTCAATGTCTCAAATCTTCGCGATTTCGAACGCTTTTTACGTGCGTGTGCTCTGCGCTCCGGGCAAGTTCTCAACAAGAACGAGCTTGCTAAAGACGTGGGCATCAGCCCTTCAACAGCAGGAGCCTGGCTGTCCGTTCTGGAAGCTTCGGGCCAGGTAGCTTTGCTTGAACCTTGGTTCAGCAACAAAACGAAATCACTCATCAAATCGCCGAAACTCTACCTGACCGATTCGGGGTTGATGAATTTTCTCCTAAACATAGACTCAAAAGAGAGGATGCTAAGCTCCCCTTTCATTGGCAGCATTTGGGAGACCTTTGTTTTTTCCGAGTTGAGAAAACTCCATGAAAAACATTTGGGAACCTGGAAATGGAACTTCTGGGCGGACCGATCTCGCGAGGTTGATTTCCTCTCAGATCGTGGAGGACGGTTTACCTTGTATGAAGCCAAATGGAACGAAAGGCCCGAATTTTCCGATACCGATCACCTGCGTTTCGTGATTCGGATCTTGAATCCTGATCGAATTGACCAAGCTGGGGTCATTTGCCGCACCCGGGTGCAATACCCCATTTCTGCCACGATTTCCGCACTTCCGTTAGACAGCCTTTAGATTTCATAAACGAAAAAATCGCGATAAACTCAAGCTGTCCGCCGCTCAGATTTTTGAATCGATCTACTTCGTATACGTACGTTTTATCATCCATTGAAATTGTGCCCCGGCTACCGTCGGAAAATGCCGTTGACTTTTTGCCAAAGGCTTCCACGATGCCCGTTTTCAACTTAAATTGCGGATCACTTCGAAAGGTTGGCGAAGGAATGACGATCTCACCGTTATCAATTGCCGCCTGCACTTTCTCCGTCACAAGTTTCGGTCGTAAATCCAAAGCATGGAGTACTGTGATGTCGCCTTCCTGTTTGAGAATGCGAAACTCGGTCGTTCCTCTCACAACGGTTTTTCCCACGGAAGGTTCTATGTTCTTTACCAAGGGATCGCTGCTTTTGAGAACGACAAAAACACTATCCTCCTCAGGTTTGAAGGTCAACTCCTCGACCCGACGAATCTCGATATTTGGGAATCAGGAATCGTTTCTGTTAGGCCAAAAACGTTTTCGTTCCTGACTAGCACAATCCTCTTGATGTAACGGAGCAATGTTGGATCGCTATAGGTTTCGAGTGTGGGCAGTGTTTCTTGGGTAGCAAATTCCGTGGAGAGAAGTTTTTGTTCTGTTTCCTGCCTTTTTTTGCAACTTTCTTAAATAAAGAAAACGGAAATCAGCAAAACGACGGTTAGTCTTCTTTTCACTTTTTTGAGTCCTGGAGTGTTTTTCTTATTTTCTCATGAAGTTGTAGTGGTGTCACATGACAGGCAGCTTGGATGCTGTACAGCGTTGCACTTCAGAAAATTGATGATTCGCTTTTCCGCGGCGCCCTTCCAACCCGTCAACCCTCCACGCGGTCTGCGATCATACAAAAAAATGCGACATCTTGGGACTTTCCTTGAAAAAAATGGACTCTTGTAAAGCAACAGGGCTGGCAGCACCAAGTAGTCTCGCGCACGAGAGCAGGCACCTAACCCGACATGCTTTCTATGACGGAACGTGGCAACCCTGTATCCCTCCTTCTCACGAAGGACAGTCATCTGTGAAGCTGACCTATGGGGGTGCAAGACAGGGATAGCTACAGAAGCGAATGCCTCTCTGTAATCGAGAGGATACGGGTCTTAACGTTACCCGGCACGAAAGTGAGCCTGCGGTAGCTTGGTCTTTCATCG